>CAJFII010000006.1 GCA_904381285.1 uncultured Clostridia bacterium
TTGTTGTTGTTCTATTGTTTTATTTAAACTGTCTACTTGTCCTTGTAAATTCTCTATTTGTTCTTGTAGTGCTGTTTTATCTCCTTGTGCTTGTTCTAACTGTCCATTTAAATCTTCTATTGTTCCTTCTAATTCTGTTTTGGTATTTGTTAAATCAGCTACTGTTTGTTCTAGTTCTTCTACTTTTTCTTGAAGAGCTGCTAATTCTTCATCTGTTGCTACATCTCCTCCACTTCCTGGTTTATATATTTCATCTATATCTATTTCATATCCTTCATCTGTTTTTATTGTGTTTCCATCTTCTTGTATTTCTCCATAATCTTTTAATATCTCGTCTAATTCTTCTTTACTTAGACTTGCTCCTCCCTTTTCTATTTCTTTATCTAATATTGCTAGTTGTATATCTTCTTTTATTGCTGCTATTTCTTGGGCTTCTTTTGCTTTCTGCGCTTGGTTTATTATTCCATTATCTCCTAATGTTAGACTTAATGTCACTCCTGCTAATATTAGTAATATTATTATTGTTATTACTAATGATATTAATGTTATTCCTTTGTTGCTATTGGTTAAATTCACGTTTTTTGTTATTTTTTCTTTTTTATTCATTCTTTCGTATTCCCCCTTTTTTCTTCTTTCTTATCTTCCTTTTTTTATATTTTGTACATATTAGTAATTATTTATTCACACTAATTTTATTTATCTTACGTCGATATTTTATAATCACAAGTGTAACTTGTCAAGTGTTTTTACACTTGTAATCTATTTGTAATATTATAAGTATGAAATAAAAAAGAAGATTGATACTAAACATTCTAATATCAATCCTCTTTTGGCTAGCCTCTCTCGTTTTAAGTATTCAAACTCTTATTTATTAAATCTCTTCATATCCTGCCTGTATAAGCTCTTCAAAAGTTGGAAACATGTTTATATACTGTCCATATAATACTTCTGCAATTACATTTCCTACTACTCCAGGAGTATCCTCTAATGCTTTTTGGAAATCCGTCCAACGTTCAAAGATTTCATCTTCACTCCAGTTACTACCTGAAAGATAAATCGCAAATGTTAAAATATAGTTCTCTGGTATATCTTCTATATCCAATTCTTCAAATTCTTCATTTGAATTATCGGCATATCGCTTCAGAATCGAATAATCAGCTTCTTTTAGGACTTCATCCACATCTTCATACTGACCGTTTTCCGCCAAGTCAGAAATGTGGCATTCCTCTTCTAGCCGTTTTAGCTCCTTTGTCAAAAGTACTAAGAATTCTTCTTTTTTAATGTTATTCATACTATTCTCCTTTTCATGCTCTAGAGTCTGAATTTTAACAAGAGAGTTTTTTCAAAATGGTTATACCTATATAATTATACTACATTATGTATATTTTAACAATATATCATTTATTTAGATTAATGTTTTTCCTATAAAATAAATCGACCGCCACAGTTTATACATTTGTATTATACTGTAACGGTCATATAACTTATGTTTTTATTCTCTCTCTTGGCAATGGTTTAATCTTTTTCTCCTGTAAACAGTTCTTCAACTGTATAATAGGCAAACATTTCTGGCAGCTTTGCCATAACTGCTCCGGCTCCTCCCAAATTATAGAGCCTGCTTAAAAAGTCGTCTAAGTTTGTAAAAAGATCTCCTTCATCAAAATTCTCGGCTCCATTTATCCAAACTACTAGTTCAATTAAGTATTCGTTTGGAATTTCAATTGTGTCTATGCCTTCAAATTCATCTGAAAAGAAGTAATCTTCCACTTTCGCATAGTCAATGTCTTGTTGCATCGTTTCTATTTCGTGGAACTCTCCTTCTTCTGCCAACTTTTCAACGACTTTTAGCCGTTCAAGCTGTGGTAATAATACCTTGTTTAAAAATTCTTCTTTTTTCATTGTCTATCTCCTTTTGCTTATTTAATTATACTTTTTTGAGAGAGAATTTCAAAGTTTGATACGTTATATTATACCATATTTATGTGAAGTTGTCCATGTATTTTTAATCATATATATTACATGTAAGAATATATTTATATGAAAGAGGTGTATTTATTTGTTTATCAAATCATTAAAAATAAATAAATCATATATAATATTTATAATTGTATTTTGTATTATAATAATTTCATTTCTTGGAATATCAATTATCTATCCGTTTTCTTTGCAAGCTTCCTCTTCTAACTTAATATGGGGAAATACAATTAACAATAATACTACTGTAGAAAATAAAAAATATATTAAATGGGTGGATTTTGGCGCTACATATGATGTGCTAGATAGAACATCAAAATTGGATATTAATTCTCATAATAATAATGAACCTGTGAAGTATAATTGGATTGAATTAATTTCTTATCTTGCTTGTAAATATGGTGGAAATTTCAAGAAATTTAAGCAAGCGGATTTAACTGCTTTAACTGACAAATTAAAAAATGGCTCTACTATAGAGGAATTAACTAAAAATCTTAAAAATTATAATTATTATTATGAAGCCTATGATGCTGTTTTACATGAGTTTATTGGTGAATATGAGGTAGAACTTCCTAGTGATGCTGGTACAGATGGTAAAACTTTTACTAAAAAATACGGTATTAAAGCTTTTCTACCTATTGCTAAAAATTATAGTTTTAGTCATTATGATGATTTTGGAAATGCTAGGTCTTATGGTTTTAAAAGAGTTCATCTTGGAAATGATTTAATGGGTAGTATTGGTACACCTATTATCGCAGTAGAGAGTGGTACAGTTGAAGCTCTTGGTTGGAATCAATATGGAGGTTGGAGAATTGGCATTAGAAGTCTTGATAAGAAAAGATATTACTACTATGCTCATTTAAGAAAAGACCACCCATATAGTTCCGAATTATATGAAGGAAAAGTTGTTAAAGCTGGGGACGTTATTGGTTATCTTGGTATGACTGGATATAGCACAAAAGAAAATGTAAATAATATTAATATACCACATCTACATTTTGGAATACAATTAATTTTTGATGAATCTCAAAAAGATGGATCAAACCAAATTTGGATTGATATTTATCAAATTATTGAGTTTCTAAGAAAAAATAAATCTGAAGTTGTAAAAGAAAATAATACTAAGGAATATGTTAGAAAATATGATATTATAGATCCTATTGTAAATGAGTGAGGCATACAATGATATGTTTTTTTACAGTTTCCAAATTACATTATAAAACAATAATTGTATCTCTTGTTTTAATATTGCTTTTTTCGTTTTTTTGGATATTTAACTATGTTAATGCTGATAATGAAAGTTATATTAATGTGCCTATTATTATGTACCATAGTGTTTTAAAATCACAAAGTGGAGATTATATTGTTCACCCAGAAGTTTTAGAAAATGATTTAGCATATATTAGTTCAAAGGGATATACGACAATAACAATGACTGACTTAATAAATTATGTATACAAAGATACCCCCTTACCAAAAAAGCCTATTATCATCACATTTGATGATGGACATTATAATAATTTAGGTTATGCTGTACCTTTATTAAAAAAATATAATATGAAAGCTGTTGTATCAATTGTAGGAAAATATACTGATACCTTCAGTAACTCTGATGAAGCAAATTTGAATTATGGATATCTTCGTTGGAAAGATATCAAACAACTTATAGATGATGGTACTATTGAATTTCAAAATCATACATATAACCTACATTCAATTGGTTCCAGAAAAGGTTGTATGAAAAAGAAGACTGAATCCTTAGAAGATTATACAACCCTTCTTAGCCAAGATATTAATAAATTGCAAAAAGAATTTATTAATAACACAAACTATACCCCAAATACTTTTACATATCCTTATGGAGCAATAAGTAAAGAGTCTTTAAATATAATTAAAACTCTTGGCTTTAAAGCTAGCCTTTCTTGTAATGCAGGAGTTAACCATATAACCAAAAATAAAGACTGTTTATATGGTTTAAAAAGGAACAATAGACCAAATGATATATCAACTTATTTATTTTTTAAGAATTTATTATTGTAGTTACCTATCAAATATTGCCTTTCCAACACCTTTATCTATTAGAGTAGAAAAAATATTTTTTAATATTATTAATACTATTGGTCCAACAAACATTCCAAGTACACCTATCATTTTAAACCCAGTATACATCGCAATTAAAGTGAATATTGGATGTATTCCTATATGTTTACTAACTACTCTTGGTTCAGCAAATTGTCTTACTACAGACATAATTACCCATAAAAGAATAATTGCAAGTGCAAGATTAATATCTCCGTTTATTGCAGATATTATAGCCCATGGTATCATAGCTGTTCCAGAGCCTAATATAGGCAATGCATCCACAAACCCAATTGCCAATGCTGCAAGAAGCGGATACTTAATATTTAATCCAATAAATTTAAATATATATAATCCTATTAATGAAACAACAAATGAAATTAATACTAAAGTTATCTCTGCTTTTAAATAGTGTCCTAAACTTTGTATCAAATCTCTTGTATGCTTTCCAATTCTTTTTACCCATTCTTTTGGTAAATGATGTTCTAATTGATCAATCATATATAATTTGTCTGTACAAATAAAATAAATTGCTACAAAACAAATTCCCACATATATTGCTATTGTTGGTATTTCTGTTAAAAATCCCAGCAAAGATGTAAGGAAATTTTTAATCCAATTTGATACTGTTCCTATAAAATCCCAAAGAGAATTTTGTATTACATTTGTTACTTCTTCTGGTATTTTCAATTTAGTGAAATCTATATTTGATATTATATTTTGTATTTGGTTATATGCATTTTCTATATAAGAATTTAAGCCTTGTAGTAGATTAGTTGCTTCACCTAATAATGCTGTTATCCCCCAAGCAAGAAGTCCTATTATAATTAACGACACTATTACTAAAACAATTATTGCACTTGTTTTTCTAGTAAGGCTTGTCTTTTTATTAACAAATTTAATTAGCGGTTCGATTAATAATGCTATAATAAATGCAACCAAAAACGGCATATAAAAAATAGCTAGTTTAAATGCTAAATATATGCCTATTATTGTTATTAATAGTACTAAAAGTCTTTTTCCAACCTTTGTCCAATATCCCATATCTATAACCATAAACTTCATTCCTTAACAAAAAATAATAGAAGTAGAAATCTCTACTTCTATTATTATATTTTCTTTTTATATATTTATTCTGCATTTTTTGTATTTCCATCACAACCACAAATATTTTCTAAAGTATTACAAACTTCTTTTTCACCTATTTCTTTATCATGGTGTGCTAAATCACCTAAAGTTAGTATTCCAACAATTTTATTATTACTATCACATACTGGCATTCTTCTAATTTGTAGATTTGACATTACTTTTGTAGCTTCATCTATTGTTGTATTTGGTGAACAGCAACAAGGATTACAAGTCATTATATCTGTTACTTTTGTTTTACATACATCTTTATCACAAGCTATGCTTCTTAAAATAATATCCCTATCTGTTATAAGTCCCACAACACAATTATCATCATTACAAACTGGTATACAACCAACATGATTATCACACATTAATTTTGCAGCATCTTTCACACTACTATTTGGTGTACAAAAACATACTTTTGTACTCATACAGTCTTTAACATCCATTTTTACATACTTCCTTTCAAAAATTTTTATAAACTTAGTTTGCACATTTTTAAAAAAAGTATGTAATGAACTTTATGGGCGTTCCTGAAATTTCAGCTTTTTTTAATATATGAAAAATTTTACAAATTTGAGAATTTTTTCAAGTTATTTACTTTTAAAAAATTATTATCAAAAAACATTTTAACTTCAAATAATATAATTATAGAAATCGCTTATAGATAATTTAGTTTCCTCTGAACTTTAAGGAACGTCCCCAAAGTTCATCCTCTTGGATATGGTGGACGTGGTCTTGGCATAGGTGGTCTTGGAGGATTTCCTGGAAATTGAGGTCTATTATGTCTTCTCCTTAACAATTCATTTAATATTAGAATTCTTATTAAATCTCTTAATAAATTATTGTTTTGTCTTGGAGATCTATCTTGTTGTCTTGTGTTAGAGTTTTTTCCATCTTCTTTTCTTGTCTCGATTTTTAAATCAATATCTATTGTACTTAATACATTATCTGTCATTTGTTCTAAAATTTCCTGCGTTATAGGCATATTATTATTACTACATTCTTTACTTACTAAAGGATATATTTTTCTATATATTTCTGGATAGAAGTTTTCTATATCATCGTCATTTATATAGTTATTTGGCATTATGTAATAATCATTTGTATTAAAGGTATCTTGCATACAATTTGGTGTGTATCCTAATACTGTTCTCATATATTCTTCATAAGATGTATTATTATACATATTAATCCCTCCCATTATTTTATATATTAGAATATGTTTATTGTTATTTTTTTGTTACTATTATATAAAAACTATTAAAACTTGCATTTTTTTATTTAGTATAGTAAACTGAAACTATATTTATTTAGAGAGGAAATAATTTCGTATGAATATTTATCATTCTTTAAACGAACTAATATCATATATTGAACAAAATTTAGACTCAGATATTTCTTATACAAAACTTGCACAATTTTTAGGAGTCAATGTATATACAATGCAAAGCTTATTTTCATTACTATGCAATGTAACTCTTACAGAATATATTAGAAAAAGAAGATTGTCTGATGCTGGATTTTATATATATAATACTGATTCCAAAATAATAGATGTGGCTCTAAAATACCAATATGAAAATCCTACATCTTTTTCAAGAGCTTTTGAGAAGTTTCACGGTATAAAACCTAGCCAAGTAAAAACTAATCCTGAAAAACTAAAATTATATACAAAAATAAATTTTAATGAAAATATATCAAGTCAAAATGAAAATATCGAATATAGTATAATAGAACAAGATGAACTAGTTCTTTATGGAAAAGGATTTAAAACTTCTCATCAAAATTGCTCAAAAGAAGTACCAGCTTTCTTTAAGAAAATGTATGAAAAATATTTACCATACTATGGAGAAATAGACTATGGAATGACTGTATATGGATATTATGAAAATTATGAAAATAGATTTGAAACTAATGATTTAGAATATTGGATTTTATATAAAAAAGAAATTCCTGAATTCACCAAATATATTATTCCTAAAAGTAAATGGTTATGTTTTCGTATTCCTTCTTTTCAAGCTAGTGTAATTCAAGAAATGTCTAGAAAATTCTATTTGTCATTTTTACCTAGTTGTAAATACAATATAAGACCACTTCCGGAGTTAGAATATTACCATGATGGTGTTACAGATTTTTTAGTTCCTATAGAAGATTAATTTTATATAAACTGACTTTTTTTAAACGTAAAAAGTCAGTTGTTTTTTTAAGCTTATTGGTAAAATATATTTGGGTGAATATATTATGAGAAACGAAATAATTTCAGAAATTATATTAACATCTGATAATGTAGAAAAAGATGCTTGGCTCTCACTATTTAATTGCATCTCTAAGCTTAATGGCCTTTTTAAAACTTGTTACTTTTATGCCAAAATTGAATTAAATGAAGTTCACTATTATATAAAAACTTCACGCATTTTGCCTCCTATTATTAGCTCTTTAGGAGATTTTATGATAAAGAAATTGGATATTAGTGAGGATGATTTACTGGATTTTCCTACTAAAACTTCTATACCTTTTATTGTAACAAATAAAGAAAGAAATTTATTAGATGTTTTTGATAAATTAGAAGCTAAATATAACCAAAAATTGAAATTAGTAAAAATGTCATTATTCTGTTATAGAAAAAGTCATTTTTTTACAAGAACTCGTTTATTTATTGAAAGAGAAAAATGTAATAGAAAAAAATTATTAAAAAGAAATGCATTATTAGTTATTCCACATCACTTTTTTAGTATTAATTTTTCTATCTATAATCGTTTCTTTTATTTGAAAAATGTAAATGAATATTTAGATATTCAAAAAGCTCTACCATTATTAAGAAATCAACGAAATAATGCAATTTTAAAAATAGATACATTTCCTTATTTAGCAGATGAATATTATCTTTCTCAAAATAGTTTTGATTTCGAGAAACATTCTATAATTATAGGTTCTAGTGGAACTGGCAAATCTAAGTTAGCAAGTTCTATAATTGCTAATATTAATAATGAAATAAATTTTTCTACTAGCTATAAGGTTGTTGTAATCGATCCTCATGCGAGTTTAGAAAAAGAAATTGGTGGTCTAAATAATACTAAAGTTATAGATTTTAAAAGTATAGAAAATAGTACTGACTTATTTATGAATTCACAAAAAAGAGATATTGTCGCATCTGTTGAACTAATTTTATCGTTATTTCAAACTTTAATGGCAGACCAATATAATTCTAAACTAGAAAGAGTATTAAGGCATAGTATTCATTTACTAATGGAAGAAAATTGTTTAAATTTTACTAATTTAAGAGAATTAATTTTAAATATGGAATATAGAAATAGTTTAATTAATGATGCTAAAGAAAAATTATTAGATAGTATTGTAAATTTCTTTTTAACAGATTTTAATGAATTAAAATCAAATTCTTATCAAGAAGCAATCTCTCCAATCATATCTTTTATTGATGAAATAGAATTACTTCCTGCTTTTCAAGATGAAGGTATAAAACCACAAGTTAAAGATACTATCGAAAAAAATTTTTTAACTATATTTTCTTTAGACCAAACCGCACTTGGTCTAAAAGTAACAAAAACTATTTCAGGTTTAATATTACAACAGATACTAGAACTTATACAATCCTATACATATGATGAACATATAATATTAGTAATTGATGAAGTTGCATTAATTGAAAATCCAATCTTGTGTAGATTTTTATCAGAAGCTAGAAAATATAATTTATCACTTATCCTAATACAACAATACTTTAATCAAATTAGTGAAGAACTAAAAAGTGCAATATTTGCAAATGTAGCTAATTTTTATGTTTTTCGTGTTTCTAAATCAGATGCTATAGTTTTAGAAAATAATTTACATATGAATGTTGCTGTAAGAAATTCTTATAAGGTTAAACTTAAAATTTTAACTGAATTAAAAAATCGTGAATGTATCGTAAGAGTGAGTTCTAATGGAATTCCTCTTCCGGCTTTTAAAGCTAGAACTTTAGATTTTACCCCTTGTCCTAGAAAACATATTTGTCAGATATTACGAACTGATCCTCTCCTTAAAGAATTTAAATATCCTAAAACCAAAGTTAAATCATCTTTTTCTGAAAAGAATTTTTCTTTTCAAATTGGTGAATCTGTTGATTCTCTCATGGATATTATGCATTCACAATCTTCTGGTAGAAAGCAGGTAGAAAATTATGGATAAAAAAGAAGCTTCAGAAGTTATTAATAAATCTTTTAATATGATATTTGGCAAAAATAACCCTTTTGATTTAGATACTATTTTTTCTAAATTTGCTTTTGATATAAAACTACCAAAAAAAGTTATGGATACTTTAACTGGTGAAGAAACTTGGACAGAAAATATACATAGTAATAGATTTATAACTCAAGAAAATATGAGAAAATTTGACGCTAAGCATGGTTGGATACTACCTAAACAAGATGTTAAGAATTTAAAAGATATTATTAATATATGGAAAACAGTAAACTATACAACAACTGAAAGGCAATATGATTGTATAAATGTTAGCAGAAGCGATCCTATTTATCGTTGTGAAAATGCTTTTCACTGTTCAGATTGTAGGGAGAGTAAAAATATCATTTTTTGTGATGGCTGTATTAACTGTGAGTTTACAATTGCTTCTCAAAGGACTTCAAGCGCAGGATTTTGTTTGCGTGTAGATGATTCATCTTCTTGTAGCAATAGTTATAATGTAATTTGTTCTAGTAATATTAGTAATTCTTTTTTTATACAAGATTGTAGTAATCTACACGAATGTATTTTTTGTAGCCATATTTCAAATAAGAAGTATTGTATATCTAATATGCAATTTGAAGAATCAGAATATTTTGTTATAAAAAAAGAAATAATAAATTGGATTCTAAATACAAAATAAATTATTCATTTAAGAATAGAAAAACTCGTACCTATAGTTAGATACGAGTTTTTCTTAAATACTATTAACTAATTCTTTAAATTTTTTTCCTCTTTGTGCATAATTCTCGAACATATCAAAACTTGCACTAGCAGGAGAAAACAAAACAATTTGACCTGGTTTTGCAATTTTATTTGCTATTTGTACTGTTTGTGAAAATTCATCACATATATAAATATCTAAATCTTTATTTTCTTCTTGTAATTTTTTGTTTACTACTTCATATATTTTCTCAGCAGTTTGCCCTATTAGTATTAATCCCTTTACTTTGTCTACTATTGGTTTTGCTAATGGCTCATAATCTAAGTTTTTATCATATCCTCCCGCAATAAGAATAATGTCTTCTTCAAATGAGTTTAATCCTGCAATTGTTCTTGTTGGACTAGTTCCAATAGAATCATTATACCATTTTACTCCATTAATTTCTTTTATAAATTCTAATCTGTGTTCTACTCCCTTAAATTCCTTTATTGCTTTTAATGCGGTTTCTGTATCCACTAATGTTTTTGTTGCCACATATGCTGCACATATATTTTCATAATTATGCATTCCTTTTAAATTTATATCCTTTGTATTCACAATATGTTTTCTTAATTTGTCTTCACATTCTTTTATAATATCATTATCTACTATAATTCCATTATCTAATTTTTCTTTACTGCTAAAGTATATTACTTTTCCATTTGCATCTTGTTTACAGTCTCTTGTAATTTCATTATCATAATTTAATACCAATATTCCATTTTCATCTTGGCTTCTAAATATATTTTTCTTTGCTTCAATATATTCTTCATATGAACTATGTAAATTTAAGTGATTTGGTGTTATATTTGTTATAACAGCTATGTCTGGACTTACAGTCATATTCATTAATTGAAAACTACTTAATTCTAATACTATTATATCTTCTGGCAATATATCATTTAATTTAGTGAATAATGGTGTACCTATATTCCCACCTAAATACACATTATACCCCGCTTCTTTTAGTATCTCATATATAAGTGTTGAGGTTGTTGTTTTGCCATCACTACCAGTTACTCCTACTATTTTACATGGTGCAATCTCCATAAGCATTTCTATTTCAGAAGTAACAATTGCTCCTGAATCCTCAGCTTGTTTTAGTTCTTTTCTTGTTGGCATACAGCTTGGTGAACGAAATATCAAATCAAAGCCATTTAGTTTTGCTAAATTATTTTCTCCAAAAGAAAATTCAAAAGTATATCTTGTGATTTTATCCATTATATCTTTAGGTATATCTTCAATACTTCTATCATCAAATACTGTAACTTTAGCTTGCAAATTGTATAAGTAATCTAAAAGTGGAATATTACTTATTCCTAGTCCAATTAATGCCACTTTTCTGTTTCTTAAGTATCTGTTAAATTCAACTAATCTTTCATTAACATACTCCAAAATACTTTCCTCCCTATTATTTTAAACTTGGAAGTTTTATTTTTTCTAAAACTTTATTTGTGGATTCTTCTACTGTTTTGCACTCTGTTACATCTAATTTTATTGTATTTTTATACATTTTATAAAACCCTGCTTTTTCTTGTAATTCATCTCTTTTTATTATATTTTCTCGTACCTCTTCTTCTTTTACTTTTCCTTTATATTGTATGCATTTTCTTTTTACTCGTTCATCAATACTTGCTGTTATTAGAAAATGGTAATCTAAATCTGGATATATTTGCATAATATCTCTTCCTGATATTACAACATTATATGTTTTTTTCAAACTATTAATTAAATTTCTTGCAAATTCAAATAAAGCTGTATTATCAGCTATTCCTCCAACTACTGATACTGCCATTGATGCATCTTTTGATTGTAATTCTTCTTCTTTTGCTAATTCTCCATCTATATATATATTGGTTTCATTATTCTCTATTTTTAACTCTATATTAAAAAAGTCCATTATTTTTTTTATGTCTATGTTCTTTGCTTCATCTTTTAATTGTTCAATTTTCTTTCCATTTTTCATCATTGCATATACAATGGCTCTATATAAATTACCTCCATTTAATAAAACTGTATTTGGTATAATTTTAATCAATCTTCTGCATATAGAAGTTTTTCCAGCTCCAACTAATCCTTCTATTCCTATTACAATATTATTCATATATAAATCTCCTCTAAATTTTCTATACTTCATAATTATATCATATTTTTTTATACTTGTTAATTTTTTTATCTATTTATGAATATTTTATCTCAATTTTGTTCAAAATATTATATGAAATGGAGGTGCTTTTATATGGCAAAAAATTCTAAAAATCAAAACAAAAATAATAACAAAAATAACGAAAGAGTAGATAATCAAAACAGACAAGAAATGAATAATGAGAGACAAAATAATAAGAATAATAATTGTAAATAAGGAAATTTATTTTATCATGATAACAAAAATAGTCGCATAGAGTTTGCGACTGTTTTTGTTTTTTATTCTAAATATTTCTTTAAAAACTTGCCAGTATAACTTTGTTCATTTCTTACAATTTGTTCTGGGCTTCCTACTGCTATTATTTGTCCACCTTTATCTCCACCTTCAGGTCCTAAATCTATTATATAATCTGCTGTTTTTATTAAATCTAAATTGTGTTCTATTACTATTATTGTATTTCCTGTGTCTACCAGCCTTTGCAAAATATCTACTAGTTTATGAACATCCGCTATATGTAGCCCTGTTGTTGGCTCATCTAATATATATAATGTCTTTCCTGTAGCTTTTTTAGAAAGCTCTGTTGCGAGTTTTACACGTTGTGCTTCTCCTCCTGATAATGTTGTTGAAGGTTGTCCTAGTTTAATGTACCCAAGGCCTACATCATATAACGTTTGTATTTTTTGTTTAATTCTAGGGACATTTTCAAAAAAGGTTAATGCTTCTTCAACTGTCATATCTAATACATCTGCTATTGTTTTTCCTTTATATTTTACCTCCAATGTTTCTCTATTATATCTCTTTCCTTTACATACTTCACAAGGAACATATATATCTGGTAAAAAGTGCATTTCAATTTTTAATATTCCATCTCCTGAACAAGCTTCACATCTTCCTCCTGGAACATTAAAACTAAATCTTCCTTTTTGATATCCTCTTAATTTTGCTTCATTTGTTGTTGCAAAAATATCACGAATATGATCAAATACACCTGTATATGTTGCAGGATTTGAACGTGGTGTCCTTCCAATAGGAGATTGGTCTATATTGATTATTTTATCTATATTTTGTAATCCTTTTACTTCTTTACATTTTCCTGGTTTTTCATTTGAACCATTTAACTCTTTTGCGATTGTTTTATATAGTACTTCATTTATTAGAGTACTCTTTCCAGAACCTGAAACACCTGTTATACATGTAAATACACCTAAAGGAAATTTTACATTTATATTTTTTAAATTATTTTCTTCTGCTCCTATTACTTCTATAGATTTTCCATTTGATTTTCTTCTTTTTTTAGGCACTAATATCTTCTTTTTTCCACTCAAATATTGCCCTGTTATAGATTCAGGTATTCCCTTAATCTCTTCTGCTGTACCTTGTGCCATTATTCTACCACCATGTACACCTGCACCTGGTCCTATATCTATTATTTGATCTGCTGCATACATTGTATCTTCATCATGCTCAACTACAATTAGAGTATTTCCTAAATCACGTAATTTTTTTAATGTGGCAATTAGTTTATCATTATCTCTTTGATGTAGTCCAATACTTGGCTCATCTAGTATATATAATACACCAGTCAATCCAGAGCCTATTTGTGTAGCAAGACGTATACGTTGAGCTTCTCCTCCTGATAATGTTCCTGCTGGTCTTGATAATGTTAAATATTCTAGCCCAACATCAATTAAAAATTGTAGTCTTTGATTTAATTCTTTAAATATTTGATTGGCTATCATCTCTTCTTTTTTAGTAAGTTTTAAAGATGATAAATATTCTTTTATCTTTACAATTGACATATCTGTTAATTCTTTAATGTTTTTATCTCCTACTTTTACAGATAGGCTCTCTTTTTTTAATCTTGCTCCTTTACATGTTTGGCATGGACTTTCACTCATATACATTTCATAAAAGTCCCTCATTCCTTGAGATTTTGTTTCATTATATCTTCTTTCAAGTGTTGGTATTACTCCTTCAAATGGTGCTCTAAATTTTCTTGTTCCAGTAGGTGAAGTATATTCAAAGTCAATTTCTTCATCTCCTGTACCATAAAGTATTTTATCCAAAAATTCATGTGGCAATTTTTTTATTGGTTTCTTTATATCTACACCATAATGTCTTCCAATACTTTCAAAATACATTTTTGCCATTGTATCGCCCTTTTTCATGGTACTTGCTCCAAATGCTTTTACTCCATCATATAAGGTTTTATTCCTATCTGGTATAATTAAATCTTCATCCATTTTCATTAAGTATCCAATACCTGTACATGTTGGACATGCTCCAAATGGATTATTAAATGAAAACATCCTTGGTGATAATTCTTCAAAACTTATTCCGCAATCTGGACATGCATAATTTCCACTAAATAATTTTTCTTCATGTTTAGAACCAGAATTCGTTTGTTTTACAATATCTATTAATACTAAATTATCTGCATGTTTTAATGCAATTTCCACAGATTCTGCAAGTCTATTTCTTATTTCTTGTTTTATTACTAATCTATCTACTATAATTTCTACATTATGTTTTTTCTTTCTATCAATTTGTAAGTCATCCGTTAACTCTACTACTTCTCCATCTATTCTTGCACGAATGAATCCTTCTTTTACAAAGTCCGCTAATAATTTTGTAAATTCTCCTTTTCTTCCTCTAACAATTGGTGCTAAAACTTGAATTTTAGTACCTTCTTCTAATTCCATGATACTATCTATTATTTGATCTACAGTTTGTTTTTCTATCTTTTTACCACAGTTTGGACAATATGGTATACCAATTCGTGCATATAAAAGACGAATATAATCATAAATTTCTGTTACTGTTCCTACTGTAGAACGAGGATTTTTTGATGTAGTTTTTTGATCTATTGATATGGCTGGTGAAAGTCCTTCGATAACTTCTACATCTGGTTTTTCCATTAATCCTAAAAATTGACGTGCATATGCTGATAAACTTTCAACATATCTTCTTTGTCCTTCTGCATATAATGTATCAAATGCAAGAGATGATTTTCCTGAACCTGAAAGTCCTGTTATAACAACTAATTTATCTCTTGGTATTTCTAAATTTATATTTTTTAGATTGTGTTCTTTTGCTCCCTTTATTATTATTTTATCGTTCATATCTTCCCCCTAAATATGATTTTTGATTTCTACTTTCGATATTATACTATACTTTTCATTTTTAAACAAGTGTTTGTTAAAACTAAACTCATTTTTATTATGTTTTTCAAAATATTTCCTCCTATTACAATCCATTTTTAATAGAACTGGCTGGCAGAAAATCTGCCAGCCTTCGTGCATAATGCACATTCAGTGCTTTTATTCTTCTCCGCGAAGATGAGATGGCATGCGGTGTTCTTTTCTGACGCAGGTGTCAACACCATGTGTCAACTTCACCAAATTTTCTCCTACTTTTTCCGCATGAGTTTCCTCATATGGATAATGTCTTTCCCTGTTGTCGTCGTTTTTCATCTTTTTTACCTCCACGTTATATTTTAGCACTATATTGAAGCATTTGTGCTATAAATATATTATCACTTTATAAGAAATTTAGCAATACATTTTACATAAAATTCTTGTTTTATAAAATCACTTTACAACCTTTCCGAGGTATTCCTACAACAGTACAATTATCTTCTATGTGCTTTGTTACTACTGCATTTGCTCCTATTTTCACATTATCTCCTATCTTAATTGGTCCTAAAATTTTGGCTCCACATCCAACCATTACATTATTCCCTATATCTGGGTGTCTTTTATATTTGTCTTTTCCTGTTCCCCCTAAAGTAACACCATGATAAATTGTACAATCATCTCCTATTGTCGTTGTTTCTCCAATTACAATTCCCATTCCATGGTCAATAAATAATCTTTTTCCAATTTTTGCTCCAGGATGTATTTCAATCCCTGTAAAGAATCTTGCTATTTGTGATACCAATCTTGCTAAAAAAAATAATTTATGTTTATATAAAAAATGTCCAAATCTATAAAAAATTAATATATGAAATCCCTGATACAATAAAATTACATACCATATATTTTTTGCCGCTGGATCTTTTTTCTGTATATTTTTTGCATCTTCGTATAATTCTTTTAATATTTTCATAAAACCACCTACTTTAATATATGAAATTACATTTATTGGTGTGATTTCATATATTAAACTCTATCTTTTATATATAGTCTTAAACAATATATAAAATTTGCATTTATAATATATTGGTAAAATTTGGTAGTGACTAAGGCCTGTTGCGGAAAGGATGTTTTTGAAATGGTTAATTTAAGATATTTGGCTTCAGTTTTAAAACCTGAGCTTTGTAATGGCTCAAAAGGCACAATAAAAAAAAGTCTGTTTTTAAATGACGACGACATAAATCTTCTTACAGCAAATGGTTGTGTATTAAGCATACACTCCGATGATATTGTTGGAAGATATAACGTTGAATTTGATAGACAGCATTTATTAAACTTTTGTAACTAGTAATTAGGTCAGAAACAACAGGCTTTTAGTCTATACCTTTCTTAGGTATAGACTAACTTTTTTGTTACCTTTTTTTAGAAACTGCATATAATAACAAGTAATAAAATTAATCTTGTAATTTTTATTTATAGTATTGGAGTGAATAAAATGTGTGGTTTAGTTGGTTTTGTGAACTTAAAACATGATATATCCAATAAAAAGGATATTTTAACGCATATGACAAAAACTTTATCGAAACGTGGCCCTGATGAAGAAAATTTTTATATTAATAAAAATATACTTTTAGGTCATCGTAGGCTAATTATTATCGACCCCGAAAATGGTCATCAACCTATGTGTGCTATTTATAATGATAACACTTACATAATTGCATATAATGGTCAATTATATAATACTTCTGAAATTAGAAAAGAACTCTTAGATAATGGCTATAGATTTGATGGTTATAGTGATACAGAAGTAATTTTAAAGGCTTTTATACATTATGGTTATAATGTTGTAAAAAAACTTAATGGTATTTTTAGTTTTGTTATATGGAACGAAAATAAAAAAGAACTATTCATGGCAAGAGATCATTTTGGAATAAAACCGTTATACTATACTCTTGTAGATGATAATTTAATATTTGCCTCTGAAGTAAAAGCCATAAAAGAACATCCTTTAGTTGAACTTAAATTAGATTCTACTAGTATTGGTGAACTAATAGGAATTGGCCCAGCACATACTCCTGGAACAAGTATCTTTAAGAACATTTATGAAATAAAACCGGCTCATTTCGCTATATACAATAAAGATGGATTTCGTATAGAAGAATATTGGAGGTTAGAAAGTAAACCTCATACAGATGATTTTGAAACAACTTGTAAAACAGTCCATTATTTATTAGAAGATGCTATTAAAAGACAATTGGTATCTGATGTTCCTCTTTGTGCAATGCTTTCAGGTGGTCTTGATTCTAGTATTATCACTGCATATATTGCTAATTACTATAAGGAAAAGAATTTACCTAAGCTAGATACCTATTCAGTTGATTATGTCGATAATGATAAAAACTTTGTAAAAAGTGATTTTCAACCTAATTCAGATAATTATTATATTGATTTAATGCTTAAAAATTTTGATACAAATCATCATAAAGTTATCATAGATACGCCAGAACTTGCCAAAGCGTTGGAAGATGCTATGATTGCACGTGATTTTCCTGGCATGGCTGATGTAGATTCTTCTTTATTATTATTTTGTAAAAGCATAAAAGAAAATGCTACTGTTGCTATTTCTGGTGAATGTTCTGATGAAATTTTTGCAGGGTACCCATGGTTTTTCCGTGAAGATGCATTGAAAAGTAATACTTTCCCATGGTCTATTGCATTAAACGAAAGGCAAAATTTATTAAATAAAGATATATCTAATAAAATTAATTTAAAAGAATATATTGATTTTAGATATAAAGAAAGTTTAGACAATGTAGAAATATTAGACTGTGATTCCAAAGAAACTGCAGAAAAAAGGAAAATATCTTATTTAACTTTAAACTGGTTTATGCAAACATTATTAGACAGGTCTGATAGAATGTCTATGTACAACGGCTTAGAATTAAGAGTACCTTTCTGTGATTACAGGTTAGTTGAATATATGTGGAATGTTCCTTGGGAAATAAAAGCTTTAAATGGAAGAGAAAAAGGATTACTTCGTTATGTAGTACGTGATTTACTTCCTGATGAAATTGTTAATAGGAAAAAGAGTCCTTATCCCAAAACACATAATCCTACTTATTTAAATACTGTAAAGCAAATGTTATCTGAAATAATGAAAAATCCAAATGCTCCTATCAATAATTTACTAAATAAAGAATATATATTGGAAATTATACAAACAAATGGAAATGCATTTACTAGACCTTGGTTCGGTCAGTTAATGACTGGACCTCAGCTTATGGCTTATCTTTGCCAAGTAAATATGTGGCTTGAGAAGTATGAGCCTAAAATCGAAATATAAAATGTTTTAGAGGTCGCAATTAGCGACCTCTGCTTTTGTAACAGTTCAATTACTTCATCACATGGCAGAAATCACAAATAATCCAATTATTAAAATCACACCTGCAAAATCAGCGTTATCTTTCCAAGCCATGATTCCTGCCACAATTGCCACACATACACATGCGACAATTTTTAAAACAATAATCTCCATTTTTTTCCTCCTGCCAATTTGGCTTTCTAAAATAAGTTAACGAGTTGCAATTTATTTATACTGCTCTTACATTAGAACAGGAATTTCTTAAACATAATCATATTGAATATATTAACATAATTATTATAAGATTTCAACTATCCCCATTCATTTTATCTATAATTCTAGAATTTACTTTTCGACAGTCAATAATTGATAATCAGCTTTTATCTTATTTGTGGCAGATATATGGTAATTTTATTAGTTACAATATTTGAAACAAAAAGAAGCCATCACAGGCTTCCTTTTGTTTCAATAAAGTATTTCGGAATGATGATTCTCATTTTCATTATAATCTGCCAAGGTGTTGCAGGAAACCATTGTCCAGAGGGGACTTCTTTTTCTAACAATAATACCGACTCCGCATATGCTTTTGCATATAAGTTCATTAGCATATACTGAATTTCTACAGTATTATGGATATTGATGGTTTTATAGATTTTTGCAATATAATCATAATACTTTATTGTTTTACCTTCAAAAGTTATTGTCTCATATATTGCTCTTATATCCTTTAATTCATCAGCTTCCTGAGAATTATGGGATTTTGTTAGATGTCCTATCTGGTCACCCAATGAATTTACAGCTACTTCAATAAGTTCCTTAAATTCCTTATAAAATTGTTCTGTTTGAAAATCCATATTTGGTTTTACATCATAAAGAACTTGTTCTCTTAAAATTCTCCCCACATAAAAGAATAAAGCATCAATTGCTACACAATATTCTGCTTTTTGAATTTTAAGAACGACTTTTCTACATTTGTAATAGAATTCACTAAAAAAACTCATCAGAACTAATGCATAAAGCATTTCATTTTCTTTAAAAAAACCTTCTACTAGTATTATACCTTTCCTACAAATGATTTGTATTCTTCCATTATCTAGCTTTGTATTTATCGTAAAAGAATCTATGACATCTAATATTTCAAAAATTCTTTTATCTTGCAATGCCAATTTTTGAAGTTCTTCTCTTACATAATTCAATGCATTTTCTAGTTCCTGCGCTTTTTGTATAGAAATATTATAATTATTAGTAATCGAGTTGTCTTTATGTTCTATCTCCATAGGAATCGAGTTATCTTTAGGTTCTATCCCCAAAAGTTGATTTGCATCAATATTAAATACTTGGTAGATTTTACAAACTATATTAGGATCTATTCTTTTTGTTTTGCCTCTTTCTATTTTACTTAACGTACTTTGTGGAATTCCTAGTATTTTCGAAAATTCGAGACCTTTTAAACCTTTTTCTTTCCGAACATTTTTCAATATTTCTCCAAAATTATTTGACATCATATTGTCCTCCTAATTATGTATTTTCAATACATTATACCTAATAGATTACATAATGTCAAGTCGTTCGTTATCAATTGCATCTATGATGGTTTGAAATCCTTAAAATTCACTAGAATTTGCCTTGCTCTAAATCTAAAAGTTTTTGCTTTACCTTTATTCCTCCAGCATAACCTACTAAATCACCATTTTTTCCAATCACTCTATGGCAAGGTACAATAATCATAATAGGATTTTTATTGTTAGCACCTCCTACCGCTCTACATGCTTTAGGATTTCCTATTTTTTCTGCAATATCTTTATATGTACATGTTTTTCCATATGGAATTTGAATTAATGCATCCCATACTCTTTTTTGAAATTCTGTTCCTTCTAATTTTATAGGAATATCAAAACTTTTTCTCTTCTTACTAAAATATTCCATAATTTCTTCATATGTTTTTCTTATTAATTTAGTTTCTATTTCTTCTACAGTATCGCTATCTTTTCCCACATGAATCTCTGTTATATATCCATCATTTTCTTTAATACACATTATTCCAACTGGTGTTTTATAATAATATTTATACATATTTATTATCTCCTTATCTATTAACTTTATTTTTTCTTCCATTCCATATCATATTCTACTTCTTTTGTAGTACTATCTATTTTTTTACCTATTATTTTAAATTTCTCTCTATTATAAAATCTTATTGCATTATAATTTTTTTCATATACATTTAACGATAATTTTGGATATTTTTCTTTACAGTAATCTAATAATTTTTTTCCTATTCCTTTTGATTGATGTTCTTCTTTTACGAATATTCCTTCAATATACCCATTTCTAATGCCTATAAATCCATAAATATTATCTTCCTCTTCATAAACATATATTTCAGATTTGGGTAATTCATTTTTTACAAATTCATAATTATTCATCCAATATTTTTTAGGTATAAAATTATGTGCAGATATATTTGTTTTTAACCAAATCTCCATAACAATATTTATATCTTTTTCTTTTAATTTTCTTATCATTTTTTCTACTTCTTTCTTATAATTAATTTTTATTTGCACTTATTATAACATATAAACATATTAAATTTCATTATTTAATAAAATAAGCTCAAATATTAGATTTTTCATTTTTATCTAACAATTTGAGCTTTGATTGAACTTTAAGGAACGTCCCTAAAGTTCATTTGACATTATTTTTTTAAATTCTTCATTTCTTTTTACTTTTTGAGTATTGGTTTTTATTAATGGTTCTTTTGTTAAAATCATATTTTTTATATATTTATATTGTGGTAGTGTTTTGTTTATTTCCTTAATTTTTGACCATATTGTTTTATATAATTCTTCTTCATTTATGTCACCATATTTTTGTTTTACTTCTTCTTCATTATATACAACTTTTATTGAAATTTTTACGTCATTTTTATCTTCTTTGCTTGGCATACCATACACAAATGATTCTTCTATTTCTTCTAATCTATTTACTAATGTTTCTAATTCTTCTGGAAAAACTTTTTTACCATTTTTTAATACTATCATATCTTTTCTTCTTCCAGTTATAAATAAACATCCATCTTTATCAATATACCCTAAATCACCTGTATAGAACCAACCATCTTTTAATACTTCATTTGTTTGTTCTTCATTTTTGTAATATCCAAGCATTACATTTGGACCTTTTACGCGTATTTCTCCTATTCCATTTTCATCTTTATTAACGATTTCAACTTCTACATGTTTTAGTGGTACTCCTACTGACCCAGATTTCAAACAATAATCATTTTCAGCAGCTATAACTGGAGATGTTTCTGTTAATCCATATCCTTGTACTAGTCTCATTCCTAACTCATTGAAGCCTATTGCTACTTTTTTATCTAGTGGTGCTCCTCCTGATATGACAAATCTCATTTTACCACCTAGTCCGTCTATTACTTGTTTAAATATTTTTCTTCTTACATCGATATGTAGTTTTAATAAGAAATTTGATATTTTTATTGCATATTTTATTAATTTTTCTTTTCCTTGATTTTTTATTTCTTTTTGTATATTAGAATACATTTTATCTACTAATAGTGGCACTCCAACAAATACAGATACTTGATATTCTTTTAAATTTTGTTTTATATATTTTAATCCATCTGGAAATACTGTTTTTACTCCTGCTGCAATCATTACAACCATTGCAGTTGATCCAAATATATGATGGTATGGTAAAAATGCAATATTTACATCATTATCGTAAAAAGTTTCAACCATTAACATATCTTGAACATTTACTGCAATTCCTTTTTGATTTAACATAACAGCTTTTGATTTTGAAGTTGTACCTGATGTAAAAAGTAATATACTCATTTTATCAGAATCTACTTCATGGTTTATATATTCTTTATTTCCACTTGATATTAACATTTTTCCTTTGTTTACTAGACTATCAAAATCTTCAAATCCATCTGTTTTTTCCATACAGATGAAATATTTTATATTTGTTTTTCCTGATTGTTTTATTGTAGATATTAGTTCTTTTAACTTTTCACCAAATACAACCGCTTCTGCCTCACTTCTAATTAATGATTCTTCTAATTCTTCTAGTTGTAGTCCTTTGTCTAATGGAACACTAACTATCCCACCTAACAAGTTACTTATATGACTAACAGCCCATTTATAGCTATTAACGCCTACCACAGCTACCCTTTTATCTTTTAATCCTAAGTCGTATAATGCTGTTCCAAATGCATTTACATCTTCTAGTAAGTTTGCAAATGTATGATTTACATACTGATCCTTTCCAATTTTTGTAGTAAATGCTACATGATTCGGATATTGTTTTACTGAGTTATATACAATATCCTTCACATTTTTAAAATCTGGTACATTTCTAACTTTACTTTTTTCCATACTCATTTAATTATCTCCTTTATCTAGTTTACCAAACTAGATTATCATTTTAGATAAACTTTGTCAATGTATTTGACTAGGCATTCTAAAAATGTTAATATATATTAGGAAGTGATTGATTTATGAGTAAAATTATTGATAAAAAGGTGAAAAGTTCATTAGAAAATTTACATATTCCTACATGGAATGAATTACCTAATATAGACTTATATTTGGACCAAGTCGTAACACTTGTTAATTCTGTTCTTTCTCCTTATATATTTTTTAATAATGATAATAATAAAGATAATAATTTAGTTTTATCAAAAACCATGATAAACAACTATGTAAAAAATAATTTAATAGATGCTCCTATAAAGAAAAAATATGGGAAAGTACAACTTGCAAAATTGTTTGTTATATGTGTTTTAAAACAAGTTTATAGTATGAATGATATAAAAAGTTTAATCACTGTTGCATTAGAAGGCTCTGATATTGCATTTGCCTATAATCAATTTTGTAGGCAATTTAAAAAAGCTCTAAATTGTACAATTAATAGAGATGATTTCATTGATATAGATTCTGCAAGTAATGATAATAAATATTTATTAAAGTCTGTACTATTATCTTGCAGTTATAAGATATATACAAATAATGTACTTAATAATTTAAAAGAGAATTATTAATCTTTTTATTGTATAGGAAAAATCGACTTTTATATTGGACTCTTTTTAAATTAAAATTATAAGCTAGTGAAGTTTAAAATTTTTAATCTCCACTAGCTTTTTGTTTAAAATGAACTTCCCCGTAAAATTAACCAGTTACTTTTGCTACTTATTGAAAACTAATATACCTTCTATTTCTGTTTGCCTTCTCTTCTGCCCTTGATCATCAGTAAGAATAAATGCCGTTTTTTCAACTCTTATTTTTTCAAAACATTCATAAGTCCAACCATCTTTTTCTGAGTCATTAGTATATCTTGTTAATAACTCTGCTAATTCCGTAGTATCACTAGCATATACGGGAATAAATTTCTTCATTTTCTACTCTCCTTTATTGGAAGTTCATTTGACATAACTATATTATACTACAAAATGACTTAAAAATCAATTTTTAAGTCATTTTGCACTTATAACTATAATGTATTTCTCCTTTATTATGAAACACTTTCTTTTAATTTAACTAATGTATTTAATGCTTCAATTGGTGTTAGCTCATTTAAGTTAATTTTATCAATCTCATGTGCAAGTTCTGCAAGCTTATAGTTATACAGGTCTAATTGTCCTGCAGGTTGCTTTTTATTTTCTTTTTCAGTTGCTTTCTGGGTTAGCGCACTTTTTCTTTCTAAGCTTTTTAAGATTTCATTTGCTTTTTTTACTACTGGTGCTGGAACTCCTGCTAGTTTTGCAACATGTATTCCATAGCTTTCATCTGTTCCACCTTGTACAATTTTTCTTAAGAAAATGATATCTTCTCCTTTTTCCTTTACTGCAATAGAATAATTCTTTATACCTTCTACTTGGTTTTCAAGTTGTGTAAGTTCATGATAATGTGTTGCAAATAATGTTTTTGCCCCGCATTTTTCCTTATCTGCTATATATGTAGCAACAGCCCAAGCTATTGATAGTCCATCATATGTTGAGGTTCCTCTACCTATTTCGTCTAATATTACTAAACTATCACTAGTTGCTTCTTTTAATATATTTGCAACTTCCATCATTTCTACCATGAATGTACTTTGTCCCATACTTAAGTCGTCAGATGCACCAACTCTCGTAAAAATTTTATCTACAATTCCGATATTTGCACTACTTGCTGGTACAAAACTTCCAACTTGTGCCATAAGTGTAATTAGTGCAACTTGACGCATATATGTAGATTTTCCAGCCATATTAGGTCCTGTTATGATTGATAGTCTGTCTCCTTCTTTGTCTAAATATGTATCATTTTCTACAAATGCACCACTTGGTAGCATTTTTTCTATAACAGGATGTCTTCCTCCTTTTATATCTATTACTCCATCTTCGGTCATTGTTGGCTTTGTATAATTTAAATCTTCTGCAACTGTTGCAAATGATGTTAAAACATCTAGTGTAGAAATAATATTAGCTGAGTCTTGTATTCTCTTAATTTGTTTTGCAAGTTCACATCTAATTTCTAAAAATAAATCATATTCTAAATTTATAAGTTTTTCTTGTGAGCCAAGAATTTTGTCTTCTAAATTCTTTAATTCTTCTGTAATATATCTTTCTGCATTTGTTAATGTTTGTTTTCTTATAAACCTTTCTGGAACTTGAGACAAGTTTGATTTTGTTACTTCTATAAAATATCCAAAAACTTTATTAAAACCTACTTTTAAGTTTTTAATACCTGTTTGTTCTTTTTCTTTAACCTCTAATTCCATAAGCCATTTCTTACCATCTGTTGTTGCAGACTTTAGTTCGTCTACTTCTTCATTATACCCTTTTTTTATCATTCCACCTTCTTTTACTGAAATTGGTGGATCTTCTATAATTGCTCTATCTATTAATGTATATACATCTTTTAATTCATCTAAATTTTGGTACAAGTTTTGAATTAATTTAGAACTTGTTGTTGATAAAATAGATTTTATTTCTGGCAACTGTTTTATTGAGTTTTTAAGTGAAATCATATCTCTTGCATTAGCATTTCCATAAGATATTTTTCCTATTAATCTTTCTATATCATAAACTTTTTTTAGATTTTCTATTATATCTCCTCTTAACATTAAATTGTTTTTTAACTCTTCTACTGCATCAAGTCTATTTCTAATTTCTGTTATATCTATTAAAGGATCATTTAGCCATCTCCTTAACATTCTTCCTCCCATGGATGTTGAGGTTTTATCTAATACCCATAATAGTGTCCCTTTTTTTGATTTATCTCTCATTCTTTCCGTTATTTCTAAGTTACGCCTTGCACTAATATCTAATGCCATATATTTATTTGTATTATATATTTGTATTGTATTTATATGTTCTAATTTTATTTTTTGAGTTTGATTTAAATAATCTAAAAGTCCATTAATTGCTGATACTGTGAACAATTTATCGTCAAATCTATTTACTTTTTCTCCCTTATCTGTTACTATTTCATAATTTGCAACAAGATTATCTGTGTTTGTACTAAATGAGTTTTCATCAACTTTTGAAATATATAATCCAAATCTTTCTTTAATTTTAGCTATTTCTTCTGTACTAGAATATAGTAAATCATTTGCTATAATTTCTGCTGGAGTAAAACGTGACATTTCATCTAACAATCTTTCAAAATTATTGTTTTGATTGATTTGTGTTGCATAAAATTCTCCTGTTGAGACATCACAAACTGCAACACCAAAATATATTCCCTTCTTAAAAATACTCATTATATAATTATTTTTCTTTTCCTCTAATAAGTTTGATTCTATAACTGTACCCGGTGTTACAACTCTTATAACATCTCTTTTTACAATTCCTTTGGCTTGTTTTGGATCTTCTAATTGCTCACATATTGCTACTTTATATCCTTTACCGTATTAATCTTGCAATATACATCTCAGCAGCATGAAAAGGAACACCACACATAGGTGCTCTTTCTTCTTGACCACAGTCTTTTCCTGTTAATGTGATTTCTAATTCTCTTGAGGCAGTTAAAGCATCATCAAAAAACATTTCATAAAAATCACCTAAACGATAAAATAAAATGCAGTCTTTATATTTTTCTTTTGTATCTAAATAATGTTGCATCATTGGAGAAAATTCTGCCATATTTTTTACTTCCTTTCATATACTTTCATTACTTTAACATTATAGTAATTCACCTTTTAAATACCACATATGCTCAGAAACTATTTTTAAGTCTATTATTTTATGAATTAATTTTTCATCTCCCTCAAAATTCACTACTTTATTTGTATCTGTTCTGCCTGTTAGCATATTAGGATTATTTTTACTTTTTCCCTCTACTAATACTTTTTGAATTGTTCCTACATATTTTTTATTATTATCTTCAATTTGGCTTTCTACTAGTTCTTTTAGTTTATCAAATCTCTTATGTTTTATTTCATCTGGTATTTGATTTTCCATTTTATCTGCTGGAGTTCCAACTCTTCTTGAATAAATAAACATATACACTTGTTCAAATTTAATTTTTCTTACAACATCTAATGTGTCTTCGAAATCTTCCTCTGTTTCTCCTGGGAATCCAACAATTATATCTGTTGAAAATACAATACCAGGTATTTGTTCTTGCATTTTTTTAGCAAGTTCTAAATATTGTTCTTTAGTATATTTTCTATTCATTACTTTTAACACATTGCTGCTACCAGATTGTAATGGTAAATGAACTATTTTGCATATTTTATCACATGTAGCAATAGCTCGTATTACATCGTCTGTAAAATCTTTTGGATGTGGTGACACAAAACGTATTCTTTGTATTCCGTCTATTTTATTTACATCATATAATAAGTCTGAAAATTTGTAACCATTACCTCCATCATATGAATTTACATTTTGACCAAGTAGTGTTATTTCTTTATATCCCTCTTTGGCTAATTCTTTTATTTCATTTAATATATCTTCCGGCTTTCTACTTCTTTCTCTTCCACGTACATATGGTACAATACAGTAACTACAAAAATTATTGCAACCATACATTATTGTTACAGATGCTTTTATATCATCATTTCTTTTTATTGGTAAACCTTCATAAACTTCACCATCAATGTCCATAATATCATCTATTCTTTTTCGTTTCACTAATATTTTATATATATCTTCTGGTAATTTGTGAAGTGTATGTGTTCCAAATATTATATCAACAAATGGATAACTTTTATGTAATTTTTCTACAATATGTTCTTCTTGCATCATACATCCACCAATTGCTATAATTGTATTATTTTTCTCTTTTTGTTTTTTCATTTCACCAATTTTTCCAAATAATTTATCCTCCGCATTTTCTCTTACACAGCAAGTATTAAAAATAACTAAATCTGAAATGGATAAATCTTCTGTTTTAGAATATCCCATTTCTTCCAACATACCAGATATTTTCTCTGAATCGTTTTCATTTAATTGACATCCCATTGTATAAATACTATATTTTAGTGTTTTAGCACTATTAATTTCTTGTACTTTTTTCATATATTCATATTGCTCTTGTATTTCGCCTTTCAAATTTTTTTCCACCTTTTTAATTGTATTTTTTACATATTTTATCATAATCTGACACTTACTGCAAGCCTGAAAATAAGGACAATACAAAAAATAATTTCTTTGTATTGTCCTTATTTTAACAATTATACAATCTGTTTTTTTCTATATAATTTAACACTTCTTTTTGTAGTATTAATTCTAAATTATTATTACCACTTTCTAAATTTTTTCTAACTTCTGTTGAACTTGTATCATTATGTTTAGTGTTTTCCATTATATAAAAATTTTTTTCATTTTCTTTTAATATTTCATTAGATTTAATTATTTCTTTAGCATCTATAATACCTCTTTGTATTACTATATATTTATATTTTTGGGCTAATATTTCTAAATCTTTTGATAATATCATTTTATATAAATTATCTGCTCCAATTATATAATATTTACTTATTTCATCATAACTTTCTTCTATTTTTTGAAAGGCCTCTAATGTTGTTAAATTTCTATCTTGATTTAATTCTATATCTGATATTTCTAAATCTTTATAACCATTAGTTGCAATTTTTAGCATATTATATCTATGTTTTTCATTTATTAGACCTTTTTTGTTATAACTGTCTCCAACTGGAACAAAAATTACTTTATCCATATTAAACATTTTAACTATTTCTAATGCTAAGTCTACATGTGCTTTTGTTACTGGGTTAAAGCTGCCTCCAAAAAATCCATATTTTTTCATTTATTCCTACCTCTTATATCTACGTGTGTTTCAGTTTTTTATATATTTTTCTATTTCTTTATATATCTCTTCATGGATATCATTTATTTCTCTTATCTTGTTATCTTTTATGCACTTAACTTCATACCAGTCATATTTATTAACTATACTACATGCCGCATTATAACTATCTATAATGTGAGTTTTATCTCTTTCATGTATATCTTTTTGAGTTTGATGTGTAAATTTATTTTTTCTGTTTTCCATAAGATGCATTGCATATTCTGGAGGCATATTTAAGAAAAATGTTTTTGTTGGCACAGGTAAACCATAAAGATGAAACTCAAAATCCCATAACCATTTTAGAAATTCTTCTCTTTCTTTTTCATCTTTTATTTTTCCTGCTTGGTGTACCATATTAGCTGTTGTATATCTATCTGCTAATATGATTCCACCTTCATTATAATATTCTTCAAAATATTTTTTAAATGTTGCATATCTATCTGCTGCATAAAAAGTTGATGCTATATATGGACTTACATCTTTTGCATTTTCTCCAAATTCTCCAGATAGATACATTTTTACAAGTGCTGAAGAAGGGCTATCATAATTGGGAAAACTTACTACTCTAAACTTTATATTTTCCTCACTTAGTCTTTGTTGTAATTTTTTAAACTGAGTTTGTTTACCACTACCATCAGTTCCTTCTATTACAAATAATTTTCCCATACTTTTTCCCTCTTTCATATTTTATATTTTTTTAATGTTTCATTCCTTCTTTTATATATTCTACTTCTTTTTCGACATCT
Organism: uncultured Clostridia bacterium; assembly: GCA_904381285.1. Classification (GTDB taxonomy): domain Bacteria; phylum Bacillota; class Clostridia; order TANB77; family CAG-508; genus RGIG8482. The sequence continues at coordinate 29,833 of CAJFII010000006.1, forward strand.
AAACGCATAAATAATGGTTCGCCTTTTTGTATTACTTTTGTATTTTCAGGAATTGAATCATATTTCTCCATACTTTCCCAAGTCTTTAAATTTATATCATTAATACCTATTTGTCTTAGTATATTGTTTGCTGTATCCTGCATAAATGGAATTAAGATTATTCCTATTGTTCTTAAATTTTCTATTAAATGATACATACATGATTGTAGTTTTTCTGTTTCATTGTTTTTGTCTAGAATCCATGGTGTTGTTTCATCAATATATTTATTGGTTCTTGAAATTAAGTTCCAAGTTTCTGATAACGCATTTGCAAATTCAAATTTTTCTATATAATTCTCTATTTTTTTAATTTGCTCTTTTGTTGTATTTTCTAATTCTTCATCAACATCGTTTTTATGTCCATTGTACTTTGGAACAATACCATTAAAATATTTATTAACCATAGAAACTGTTCTATTTAATAAATTTCCTAAATCATTGCATAAATCATAATTAAATCTTTCTACAAAACCTTCTGGTGAAAAGACTCCATCTTGCACTACTGGTATTTCTCTTAATAAAAAATATCTTGTTGCATCTAGGCCATATCTATCTATTAATAATTCTGGATAAACTACATTTCCTTTAGATTTGCTCATTTTTCCATCTTTCATCATAATCCAATTATGAACTAATATCTTTTTAGGAAGAGGTAATCCTAATGCCATTAAGAAAATTGGCCAATATATTAAGTGAAATCTCGCAATATCTTTACCAACTATTTGTACATCTGCTGGCCAGTATTTTTTAAATAATGTATCATCATCTGACATATATCCTAACGCTGTTAAATAGTTAGTTAAAGCATCTAACCAAACATATATAACATGTTTTGGATCTGACTTTACCTTTATTCCCCAATCAAAACTTGTACGAGTAACGCATAAATCTTCTAGACCTGGTTTTATAAAGTTATTTATCATTTCTGTTTTTCTAAACTCTGGTGTTATAAAGTCAATATTTTCATATGCTTCAAGTAATTTATCTGCATATTTTTTCATATTAAAAAAATATGCTTCTTCTTTCATTAGTTTTACTTCTCTGCCACAGTCTGGACATTTTCCATCTACTAATTGTGTTTTTGTGAAATAGGTCTCACATGGTATACAATACATTCCTTCATATGTGCCTTTATATATATCCCCATTTTTTATAAATTTTTCAAATATTTCTTGCACTATTTTTGTATGTCTTTCCTCGGTTGTTCTTATGAAGTCATCATATTCTATATTCATTTTTTTCCACAAATCTTTTGCTAAATCCGCCATTTCATCTACATATTGTTGTGGCTCCATTCCTCTTTCTTGCGCTACTGTTTGTATTTTTTGTCCATGCTCATCTGTTCCAGTAAGAAGGTATGTATCATATCCTCTTAATTTTTTGTATTTCTTTATTGTGTCAGCAAGTACTGTTGTATAGGCTGTTCCTATATGAAACTTACCACTTGGATAATATATAGGTGTTGTTATATAGAACTTGTCCATTTACATCTTTCCTTTCAAAATATAAATTTATTAGTATAAAGTAACAAGAAAAGGGCAGACAAAAGGCGCCTGCCCCCTACAATGTTTTTTATTGTGTTAATATTACACATTTTTCCAAAACCATTCTAGGCTATTATCAATGCTTTTTTTCTTTTTTGCTTTTGCTTCTATGTCATCTATCCATAAATATGACATATATGCTAAGAATATCATTATGAAGTCTACTAATAAGCATCTAACAAGTATTGGCCCCATAGCTTCATATTGTACTGGTAATATTAGGAATTGTATTCCATGCATTAATAATAGTATTAGAAATACTACTAATGATACTAATGGTACATATGCATTTTTTGCTTCTTTACCAATATAAATAAGACATACTGTAAGAAATAATGATATTAACAATATCCATGGATTTGAAATGTTAACTAAAAACATAATTATCCTCCTTTTACTTTAGTTTTTTTTCGATTAGCTCAGCTAATTCTTTTGCTTTTGTTTTTATATATTCTTTATTTTCACCTTCTATCATAACCCTTACTAAAGGTTCTGTTCCAGAAGGTCTTATAAGAACCCTACCATTTTCAGAAAATTCCTTTTCTAATTCTTTTATTTTGTTTTGGATTTCATCATCTTTATCATAATCATATTTTTTATCTGATTTAACTTTTGCATTTATTAAAACCTGTGGATATATATTTATTATATCACAAAGTTTTGAAGCTGCAACATTTTTTTCTAATAAAATTTTAATCATCATTAATGATGTTAAAATTCCATCTCCTGTAGGATTATAGTCTAAAAATATTATATGTCCTGATTGTTCTCCTCCTAAGTTATATCCATTCTTCTTCATTTCCTCTAAAACATATCTATCTCCTACTTTAGTTTGCTTTAGTTCTAACCCATTCTCTTTTGCGTATTTTTTCAAACCTATATTACTCATAACAGTTGCAACAACAGTATTTTTGTTTAAAGTATTATTTTCTTTCATATATTTAGAAAATATTGCAAGTAATTTATCCCCATCAATTTCATTACCATTTTCATCTATTAAAAGACATCTATCTCCGTCACCATCATAAGCAATACCTAAATCTAGTTTGTTATCTACAACATATTGTTTTATGCTTTCTAAATGTGTTGATCCACAACCTTGGTTTATATTTATTCCGTCTGGATAATTATTTATAATACTATAGTTTATTCCTAGTTTTTTAAATATTTCCTCTGCTATTTTATATGTAGCTCCATTTGCAGTATCTATTCCTACTTTAAAGTCTTTTTTATTATATTTTTCTATATCTTTCTTAAATGTATCTATAAAAAAGTTCATATATTCATTTATTAAGTCATAACTTATTTCAGATACCCCTATTTTATCATGTGGTGCATTTAGTTCAGATATTTGTTCTGAATCCATAATTTGTTCTATTTCTTCTTCAATAGAATCATCTATTTTTGTTCCTTTATTACTAAAATATTTTACACCATTAAATTCAAATGTATTATGTGACGCTGAAATAACAACGCTTGCATCTGCATTTAACTTTCTTGTTAAATATGCTACTGCTGGTGTTGGTATAACACCTAAAAGTTTTACATTTGCTCCATAACTTAAGAAGCCAGCTGTCATTGCACTTTCTATTAATGTTCCTGAAATACGAGTATCTCTACCTATTAATATTGTTGGTGTATGATCTGTATGCTTTGATAATACATATGCCCCTGCTTTTGCAACTTTATATACAAGTCCTGGTGTAAGTTCTATATTAGCAATTCTTCTAATTCCATCTGTACCAAAATATTTTCTCATCTTGCATTATTATCCTTTCTAGTTAATATTAGTTTAGTTAAATTTATTCTTATTATATATAATATATGTATTCTTTGCAATATTTTTAGTAAAAATTTTAATTAAATATTTTATTTCATTATATTGTACATTTTTATTTTTGATGTTATACTAACTATTGTAAAAATAGACAAACTATTAAAATTAGAAAGGAGGAATAGTATGGACAATGAAAATACACAGTTACTTTTAGATGCTATTAACAATACTATTAATAAAGCTGTTGATAGAGCTGTTAATAAGGCTGTTAATGAAACTATCGATAAAGCTGTTGATAAAGCAGTTAACAATGCAGTTAATAAGGCTGTTGATAGAGCTGTTAACAAGTCCGTTAATGAAATTATCGATAAAGCAGTTAATAGGGCTGTTAGTAAAGCTGTCGATAAGGCATTTAACAAATTCAATGCACTTCTTAACTCTTTACGTGTTGAAATGAACACTAGGTTTAAAGCTATTGACGAAAGATTTGAGAGGCTTGAATCTGAAATGAATGCTAGATTTAAGGCCGTTGATGAAAGATTTGAATCCATTGAAAGAAGATTAGATGCACACGATAAGAGATTCGATTCTATTGAAAAAAGATTGGATGCACATGATAAGAGATTTGAATCTATTGAAAGAAAATTAGATGCACATGATAAGAGATTTGAATCTATTGAAAGAAAATTAGATGCACATGATAAGAGGTTTGACTCTATCGAAAAAAGATTGGATGCACATGATAAGAGATTTGACTCTATCGAAAGAAGATTGGATGCACATGATAAGAGATTTGACTCTATCGAAAGAAGATTGGATGCACATGATAAGAGATTTGAAAAAATAGAAAAACAATTAACTTCCTTAGAAAATATTGTTACAAGAATTGAAGCAGAACATGGTGAAAAAATTCAAATTCTATTTGAACAACTTTCTATTATTTCTGACAAGCTTGATCAAACACTAGAAAAGTTAGAAAAAATGAATAAAATACTAGAAGACCATGCTTTACGTATTGAAGTCTTAGAAGAAAAAGTTTTAAATTCAAAAATAAGCTAAAATATAATTTTAGCTTACTCTAAAGGTTTATTTTTTTCTGTTAGATAAATCCCAGAAAATATATAATGAATTTATAGATTAATAGTTTGTCTTTTTTACATTTCATACATATATTTTATAAAATCTTTTTTTGCCTTTTCTAAATCTGTTACGTATAAATATGCCCCATTTTCAAGAATTTCCTTGCTATAATCTAATGATGGCAACATTACTGATGTTATATTATTTAAATAAGCATCTTTATTTGCAATAAATTCTGGTAGCATTGCCATATATTTAGCAATATCTAAATTAGTCGTAACTTCAGATAATATCATATCTAATATTCTTGAAATTTCGCTTATATCTTTACTTGCAATTTTGTTTAACATAGATATAAATACTTCTCTTTGCCTAACAGTTCTTCCATAATCTCCATGCGTTTCACCACTTGAGGCTCCTGCTTTTCTTTCTTTTACATGTGCTGCTGCTTGTTCACCTGTTAATGTGACATTACCATATTGAGTAACTTTTTTAGTTTCTTTTCCAGAAAATTCGTAAAACATATCAACATATTCGTTAATCCATCTCATTTCATCCTTTGTAATGTTTACCTCTACTCCTCCAAGTTCATTTATAATGTCATACATAGCAGAAATATTAATTGTTACATATTCTTTTAAATTTAATCCAAATGTTTTATTAATGGTTTTTAAAGCTAATTGTTCTTTTCCTAATGCAAAAGCATAATTAATTTTATATCTATCTTCCACCCCATCAATATATGCCGCTGTATCACGTGGTATACTTATTAATTTAATACTTTTATATTTAGGGTTAATAGATATAATTATAATTGCATCACTATTACCAGAATAAGTATCAGTCATATCTTTAGAATCAGAACCTAGAAGAACGAAATTAATTACGTCATCATATTCTTTTTTTGTAATTCCTTCCAGTTCATTGTATAAACTTTCATTTATATCTAAATTATTTTCATCTAATTCTTGAAATTTTATTTTAGCAAGCTTGTCTCCTATAAACTTACTTACTAGAATAATTCCTGATAATACAATAACTAAAAGTAGTATCAATACTACTTTTAGCCATTTACTTATTTTCTTCTTTGCTACATGTTTTGCATGTTTATTATTATTTTTTAAATCTTCTGTCTTTTCCATACTATCCTCTAATCTTCAACTTTATTAATTACTACTCCTGATATTTTACCATCTATATTTTCTATTGTAGTTTTCGCCTTTATAATATCCTCTGCTTTTGTTTTAGAATATTCTGCAACAATTACTACTGCATCAACAATACTTGCCCATCCTACTGAACTAATTTGTTTTAATATTGGTTCTCCGTCAATAATGATTATGTCAAATTGATTTTTTAATAATTCAATAATTTTAGATATTTTTTCTGAGATTAACATTTCTTCATCAATATGTACATCTCCACATGGAAGTACATATATATTGCTAATTGGTGATTGTTTTATTTTTTTGTTTATGTTTTCTAGTGAAATATCCTCCTCAGATAATAGGTTAGTTATCCCATCTTCACTATCTATATTAAATATCTTATTTTCTATTCCTTTTTTAAAGTTAGAATCTATAATTAGAATATTTTTACCCGATTTTGAGTATCTAATAGCTAAATTAGAAACTACATAAGTAGTACCAGTTTCATAATCTGGACTTGTCACTAGAATTGATTTTGGTCTATGCACTTGTTTATTAAGTTCTATGTTTGTCATTATCTGTTTAACTTGTGCTATTATTTTATCATTCCTTGATATATATGCTTTAACCTTACTATTTGTTTTATTTTCTTTATTTATTTTTCCTAACAAGACTAATCCATTATTTTCTACTGTTTTAAATATATTATCCTCTGAAAAAACTACTATAAAAATACAATATACTCCCGCTAAAATAAATCCTATACCTATAGAAACTATCATATCTTTTACATGATTAACATTATATGGATTTTCAGATATTTGTGCTTGTTCAATTGTACTATATACTTTTATATCGTAAACATTTTCTAATCTTGTTTTTAATATTTCTTGATATTTATTAACTATATTTAATGCTTCTTTATTATCTGTTGAAGAAACAGATATTGTAAGTATTTTAGTATTTTTATCAAAACTAACAGTAGCTTTCTCACTAATATAACTTCTTTGTACATTAAAATTACTTGCTACTTCGGCCATAATATCGTTACTTTTTACAAATTCTGAAATTGAAGCATCTGCCTTATCTATTAATATTTTACTAGTTGACTGATATATTGGTCTATTAATAATAAAAGTATAAACAAGACCTATTAATACACATGCAATTATTATTCCAAAAATAATTTTTCTCTTCTTCCAAGATATTTTAAGAGCTTGGATTAAATCTAGTTCCTCTTCATTATTCATTAATTTCTCTCCTTATTTGTTTATTTTAACCATTCTCTGTTATCTAAGTACCAGTCAATTGTTTTAACAATTCCATCTTCAAACTTTGTTTTTGGATACCAACCTAGTTCTTGTTTTATTTTGCTTGGATCTATAGCATATCTATAATCATGTCCTTTTCTGTCTTCAACAAATTCTATCATATCTTCTGACATATTTAAATGTTTTAGTATTAATTTTACAATTTCAATATTTCTTTTTTCATTATGTCCGCCAATATTATATCTTTCACCTGCTCTACCATTATGAAATACTAAATCTATTGCTTCACAGTGATCTTCTACATATAACCAATCTCTAATATTTTTTCCATCACCATACACAGGTAATTTTTTATTTTCTAATGCAAGTTTTATCATATGAGGTATTAATTTTTCATTATGTTGATATGGGCCATAATTATTAGAACAATTTGTTATACTCACATTCATTTTATATGTTTCAAAATATGCTCTTGCAATTAAATCTGAACTTGCTTTTGAAGCTGAATATGGGCTGTTTGGTTTAATTGGTGTTTCTTCTGTAAAATACCCATCTTCACCTAATGTTCCATATACTTCATCTGTAGAAATATGAACAAATTTGTTTTTGCTTCCTTCTCCCCAAATTTGTTTTGCTACCTCCAATAAAGTATGTGTTCCAATCACATTAGTTTGTGTAAAAATAAATGGATTTTTTATACTATTATCAACATGTGATTCAGCAGCAAAATGTATTACTCCATTAATATTATATTTTTCAAATACCTCTTTTACAAAAGGATAATCACAAATATCCCCTTGTACAAAAGTTATTTTATCCATTACCTTTTTTAGATTGTCCATATTACCAGCATATGTTAGTTTATCCAAAACTATGACATTATATTCTGGATATTTATTTACAAAATATTCAGCAAAATTTGCACCTATAAATCCTGCAGCACCTGTTACTAATATATTATTACTCATATCTATTTCCCCCTACTATGCTTATTCTTATTTTTCTCTTTTTAATATCTTAATATTCATCAATTAATATTATAAATTCTTAAATAAATCTGTTTGTTTTAATTCTTTTAAAGATGGCCATTTAGCATCTTTTTCAGAAGTTATCAAGTCTTCTTGTTTCATATCTCCAAAAGGCCACTTGATTGCTATATCTGGATCATTCCAGAAAAGTCCTCCTTCTGCTTCATGATTATATACATCATCACATTTATATGTAAATTCAGCCTCATCAGATAGAACTAAAAATCCATGTGCAAATCCTCTTGGAATCATAAACATTTTTTTATTTTCTTCTGAAAGAATAACCCCTTCCCATTTTCCATAAGTTTTGCTTCCGGGTCTTAAATCTACTGCAACATCAAATACTTCTCCCTTTATTACTCTTACCAATTTAGCTTGTGTATTTTCTTTTTGAAAATGTAATCCTCTTAAAACACCTTTTTTAGATTTAGATTGATTATCTTGTACAAAATTATAGTTTAGACCTAATTCTTCAAAATCTGGTTTACTATATGTTTCCATGAAATATCCTCTATTGTCTCCAAAAACAGTAGGTTCAATAACATATACTCCTTCAATAGAAGTTTCAATTTTTTTAAATTTTCCCATTTTATTCTTCTCCTATCTTATTTTCTGCTAAATCTTTTAAAAATTTGCCATAATCTGTTTTTATTAATTTGTTTGCTATATTAGACAACTCTTCAGCAGTAATCCATCCTTTTCTATATGCAATTTCATCTGGCGAACATATTTGCATTCCCTGCCTTTTTTCAATTGTTTGTACAAAACTTGCAGTTTCTAATAATGCATCATGTGTTCCAGTATCAAACCAAGTCATAGCTCTTCCTAATTTTTCTACCTTTAGCTTTCCACGTTTCATATATTCTTCATTTATTGATGTTATTTCTAATTCTCCTCTTTCAGAAGGTTTTATTGTTTTTGCAATTTCTTTAACATCATTTGTATAGAAATATAACCCTGGTACTGCATAATGAGATTTTGGCTTTTCTGGCTTTTCTTCTATTGATACCGCATTTCCTTGTTTATCAATTTCAACAACTCCATATGCACGTGGATCTTTAACATAATAACCAAATATTGTTGATTCATCTTCTCTTTCATTTGCATGTTTTAGAATTTTAGAAAGATTATTTCCATAGAACATATTGTCTCCTAAAATCATTGCAACATTATCATCACCCATGAAATCAGCACCAAGAATAAAAGCTTCTGCAAGTCCTGCTGGTTTTTCTTGAACTTTATACGTAAACTCCATTCCCCATTTAGAACCGTCTCCTAATAGCTCTTTAAAAGTAACTATATCCCTTGGTGTCGATATAATTAATACTTGGCGTATTTCTGCTTCCATTAAAACAGATAATGGATAATAAATCATTGGCTTATCATATACAGGCATAATTTGTTTTGATATTGCAAGTGTTAATGGATATAACCTTGTAGCACTTCCACCAGCTAAAATAATTCCTTTACGATTTTTCATTATTAAATTTCCCTTCTAATATTTTATATTATTTTCTATTTCAATTCTACTTTCAAGTATCTATCTAATGCATCTTCATAACTTGGTATATTAATTCCCTCTTTTAAAATTTTATCTTTTGAAAGTTGTGAATTTAATGGTCTTTTTGCAGGTCTTGGAAATTCTTCTGTTGTTACTGGATTTACTTTGCAAGAAATATTTGCTTTTTCAAAAATCAATTTTGTAAAATCATACCAAGTTGTAAAACCTTGATTTGTTGTATGATATACACCATATGGAATTCCCTTTTCAATTGCTTGGTGAATAATACTTGCTAAATCTACTGCATAAGTAGGACTACCATGTTGGTCTGCAACAACATTTAATTCGTCCTTTTCTTGTCCCAATTTTATCATAGTTCTTACAAAATTATTTCCATCACCATATAACCAAGCTGTTCTAAAAATATAATACTTAAAGCATGCATCTATAATATTTCTTTCACCTTCTAATTTTGTTATTCCATAAACTGTTACTGGATTTTTTTCTTCTTCTTCTGTATAAATTTCTTTTACATCTTTATCTCCACCGAATACATAATCTGTACTAATGTGAATTAATGTGCAATCTTCCTCATTAGCAGCTATTGCAAGATTTTTAGGCCCTTCTGCATTAACTTTTCTAGCAAGTTCTTCTTGTTCTTCAGCTTTATCAACAGCTGTATAAGCAGCACAATTTATTATATATTCTGGCTTGTTTGCTTTAATAAATTGTCTTACTGCTTCTAAATTTGTAATATCTAGCTCTGCTACATCAGTTAAAATTAACTCCTCATCTTTTAATTCATTTCTTACTGCTTTTGCAAGCATTCCATTAGCTCCTGTTACTAATATTTTCATAATTTTATACCCTCCTATTTTTTATTATTCATTAGTTTCTGTTTCAAGTTCACTTGATTCCTTAATTCCTCTTTTATATCCATTTTTATACACAATATAATATGTTGTATAAATTAAAATTCCAACTACTGCACCAATAGAGTCAATAACCACATCTAAAACCTGTCCTGTTCTGCCACTCACAAAAGTTTGATGAATTTCATCTGATATAGCAAACCCAATACTTACGACTAAAGCTAAAATTAAAGCTATCCAATAATGTTTGTTATTCATTAATACATTGAAAAAGACGATTGCAAAAAATGCCAAAACTAAATAAACCGATGCATGCATTACCTTTCTCATTGGTGCATTAATTAATTGCGATACACGAGCCAATTTAGAATCTGTTGGGTGAGAATTTGTTATTCCATATTCATTTGTTACTTCTAATGTATCTTCAATAAATATGGCTATTATATCTGTACTTTTTCCATTAGAATTTTGTGTATTCATACTAGAAAGTTTATATATTCCAGCACCCCATAGGACAACAAGTACTAATAAGAAAATAGATAAAATTACCTTTTTCAAACTCTCAACTCCTATCTTATTTTAAATTTTAGATTATTAAACTTGTCTTTTAATAATTTACTTGCCAAATATTTAAACTCTTTAGTTTTATAAAATTTCACAAACATAATTATATTTGGAATAATTATACAAATGATTAATTTTATAAATAGTTGTATATATTTATTGTCTAAGTTAACTGTTAAGCTTATTGTATATACTAATACAAAAATTATTATTAATATGATGAACTCTTTTATATTATTAAGGAAATATTTTTTTACATCTTTATTAAAGAAATCTTTAAATAGAATTTTAGGTTCATACCATACATTGCTACAAATTCTTGCTAAGGCTGTAGCCAATAATATTCCAAATATTCCCCATATTTTTCCCAATATAACTGAAAAAATTATATTCAATACTGCAGCTACCAACATTATATTTTTTGTTCTTTTAAATAAGTCTGTTGTATTTCTAAAACACCAAATTGGATATAACATTCCCCTTATGTAGAAATTAACTGCCGAAATCAAAACAACAGAATATTCCAACAAATAATCTTTTCCAGCCCATAACTGTATAAAATCTTGAAATAGTATACAAAAACAAATTGAAGAAAAACCATATATCCATGTAGCTATCATATTAAGTACTTTAAATAATTGATACTGGCTTTCAGCATCTTTTTCTGTATTATAATTTCCTATGCTAGAATTTATTGCTGTAAATAATATTGCTATGGTTGTTTCTATAGCTGAAATTATCATAAAATAGTTAGAATATAAACCAACTAATGCTGTTCCACATATGATAGATATAATAATATTATCTGTATTATTTAAAATTACTCCTCCAACTTGATACAAAAACATAGATTTTACATTTTGGAATATAGATTTTTTTTCTTTTTTGTCTAATTCTCTTTTTTCTTTTATATATGGATATTTATTTTCAGCAATTTTTGAGTTAATATAATTAGTTAAAATCGAAACCAAAAGTTGGATTATTAAATATATTAAATAATTCTTAAAAAATATTAGTGATAATATCTGTAAGCCAGCTCTTACTATTATTGAAATACTATTTACGATTTTTAAAATGTACTCGTTTTGATCTGCTGTAACTATGGAAGTTTTATATATTAGAAAATACGATGCTACCGTGTTTAATAAAAATAATACATAATATAACACTATATTAGACATATCTTCTTGTACATTTACTATTATATTTAAAAATGGAATAATTGAAATTCCTAGTATAAGTACACATATACCAATAAAAGAATAGATTTTTTTATAAAAATAATTTATCTTTATTAGTTTATCAATATCATTTTCTTTTAGTGGTTTATACATACTATATACAATTGCACTACCTATCCCTAGTTCTGCTAATGATAATACTGATAATATGTTGCTGTATAATCCATTAATACCTAAATATTCTGATGATAAAGTTTTTATAAAAACTGTTCTAACAATAAAATTAGCTAATACTGTTATGACTTGATAAATTACTCCAAATAATATGTTTTTTTTTGATTTTAGTACTCTCGACTGACTCATTATTTTCTCCTATTTTTTATCTTTTTTATTTTATTTATTCCTCTATTATAAAAACTAGAAATATTAGTTTTTACTTTCTTTATTGTTGTATATTGATTATTGCTTTCCGACAACTTAGAATTTAAAAATTCATTCATTCTTGGATTGTACCAATTGGCTTCCTCTCTATTTCTTAACTTAGCATAAGTTGGTGCATCATCTACTTCTGGTATAACACCTAAGCTCATAAAATGACTTGAATTAAAGCAAAATGCACTTCTACAGCTATTTCCTACAGCTTTAAATTCAATTGGTTTACTTAAGTCTTCAAAAATATTTTGATCTTCTTTTTCACAATAACATCTTTTTACATTTCCTGTTACTAAATTTAAAATAATACTCCAATCTCCAGCATAACAAAATTCTTTTCTTTTCACCATAAAATTTTTCATAGTAAAATCAAATAAAGGCGAATCAAACTTTTTACCTTCTTTAACATATTCATCACTGGTTTTTCCTGTGTATAATTTATATATTCCAGTTGTTTCGACTTCATCTTCATTACGTGTTGCTGCTACTTGTGGATATGCTCCAATCTTTTCCTTGCAAATCCTTTTTATTTCATCAATATATGGCATATATTTATCATACAAATTTAATTGAACCACAAATGAACATCCAGCTTCTTTCACTTTCTGTACATTTTCAAAAAAAGTATCTAGTAAATTTCTATTTATTAATTCCAGATAATGAAATGAAAATGCAAAATGTAATCTTTCCAACATTTCTTTTGGGAATAAAATAATTTCATTAAATCTTTCTGTAAGAGTGCCATTTGTAGTTACATTAACAAAGTGCCCTTGTTTTAATATTTCCTTTACAATTTGTATAACTTCTTTCTGTATTAGTGTCTCTCCAGCTCCACATATACTGATATATGAGGTCCCCCCAAGTCTTTCTTTCGAAAGAGCTTTTCCTATATGTTCAGGAGAATACTTAAATTTAGGAATTTCATTTTTTCTTCTATTTTGTTGTATAACATAACAGTAATCACATTTTAAGTTGCACGCTGTTACAGGAATTAGACATTCCACAAATCTTTTTATTTTTTCCATTACCTTTCCTCCAATTTTATATAATATCTTCTAATATTCTTTTCATCTCATTATTTTTATAATGATAATATTTATTAAAATCAATACTATTTAATAATCTTTCTACCTCTTCGCTATCTCTGGCAAATTTAACATATACATTTTCTTTAGAAATCCAATCATAAACACCTTTTACTTTGCCGCTACTATTTGCCAATGCAATACATGGTGTACCTGTAATTGCAGCAAATATCATACCATGTAATCTATCTGTAATAAATAATTTTGTATGTGATATCTCATTTAATAATTCAAATAATTTCTTTTTTCCTTTATGAAATGAAAATTTACCTAGCAAAACAGTATCAATATATTTTATATTTTCACCTTTAAATTTAGCTAATATAATATCTTTTATTTTGTTTACTTCATCATTTGATAGGACTTTTTCTTTATCTGCTCTGAAGCAAAACATAATATTCTTTCTTGCATGATCATTTTCTGAATAGTTCAAATAAGTAACAATATCTGAAGTATATTTTGCATTAACTTCTAATGAAGTTTGGCAAAAATCAAATGTTTTTTTATCTCTACAGCATACTAAGAGATTTTTACAAGTTTTATATACATTTTTATCTACTTTTAGTCTATAATTAGCATGTCTATCCTTTGCATAATATATAGTTTGAGGGAAAATAACAATCTTGTTATCTTTAAATGCCTCAAGCACTTTATTAACACCTATTTGTTCATGTTCCCATAATGTTCCTAGATTTCCTCCGCCTGTAATCATCACAATGTCATTTCTACTTACTCTATTTTTATACTTTTTAATAAAATACTCAATTTGATGCGAAAGGATTTCAAAAGAAAGGATTCCTTTATCCTTTAATAATTCCTCCTCAGCTAATAAAATAGCATGATCCCCTAAATTTCCATGATTTGGTCCGTTGAATATTAAATATTGACATTGCTTTTTTTTCTTTGCTTTTTTATAGTAATTTTTATACTTTGTACTAAATATCATATAATCTAATATTCTTTCAATTTTTTTCTTGATTTTCTTTATTACTTTGCATCCAAACACAAATAATAAAAAGACATATCTAAAATTACAGAATAACTTATATTTTATTTTTTCTTTTGGCGTAAAATCAATATCTGTGGCAAGTATTTCTTTTAAATATTTAAAATATTTTTTATAGATTTTACGGTCATAAAATTTGTATTTATTGAGCGTCTTAAATAAATACCAAAACTGTCCTACAAACATTTTTAATGTTTCAATATAAAATGTTTCATTTTCATATCCGCATTTTTTAAAAAAATTTATTCTATCATATAAAGAATCTAGTTCATCTAATAATTTCACATTAGAATTATGCATTATGCTTTCATCACGCTGATAATAAAAATATAATTCTTTATTAGTTATTACAATTTTTGAAGAACTATTTAGTAAATAATGAATAATTGCTGCATCTTCAATTATTTTTCCTTCTGGATATCGAATTTTTTCAAATAATTCTTTCTTATATAACTTATTCCATGCAACTACTATTGTAAAATAATCATCATACATATGTTTCAATATATCGATATTTTCATATGTTTTTATTATTTCTGAATTGTTGCTTTCGACTATTTCCTTTATATCATGAAATTCATATGCTCTACATATTGAAATATCTGATTGTGTGTTAATGATATTATTATATAAACATTCATACATTTTTTCATCTATAAAATCATCACTATCTACAAACCCAATATATTTTCCTTTGGCTATCTCTATACCTGCATTTCTTGCTGATGACAATCCTCCATTTTGTTTATGTATTGTTTTAACATTTAAATATTTATTTGCATATTGATCGCAAATAATTTCTGAACCATCATCTGATCCGATCATCAACCAAAATAATTTCTATGTTTTTATATGTTTGTTTTAAAATAGAGTCTACACATCTATTTAAAAATTGTTTTACATTATATACTGGTACTATTATACTGATTAAATCCATATTAGACTTCTCCTTATTTAATAATATTATTGACATATTTTAGAGCTTCGACTATTACTTTGTCCATATCATAATACTTATATTGTCCTAATCTTCCGCCAAAAATCACTTTACTATCTTTGTTAGCCAGTTCTCTATACTGTTCATATAATTTATTATTTTTTTCATCATTTACTGGATAATATGGTTCTTTATCTCTGGTCCAATTCTGTGGATATTCTCTTGTAATAACTGTTGTAGGTTGTTTTCCAAATTCAAAATGCTTATGTTCTATAATCCTTGTATATGGAATTTCATATTCTGTATAATTTACAACTGCATTGCCTTGATAATTTTCTTCTTGCAAAATTTCTGTTTCAAATTTTAAACTTCGATATTCTAATTCACCATATTTATAATTATAATACTTATCTATCATTCCTGTAAATACTATTTTTTCTGCAATATTTTCATACTCTTCTTTATTATCAAAAAAATCTGTATTTAATTTTACATGTATTCCTGATAACATTTTTTCAACAATCCTAGTGTATCCACCTATTGGTATTCCCTGATATTTATCATTAAAATAATTATTATCATAAATAAAACGAACTGGCAACCTTTTTATTATAAAACTAGGTAACTCTGTTGCTTTTTTTCCCCATTGTTTTTCTGTATATCCTTTTACTAGTTTTTCATATATTGTTTTTCCAACTAAGCTTATTGCTTGCTCTTCTAAGTTTTTAGGAGTTGTAATTCCTGCTTCTTTCTTTTCCTCTTCAATCTTTTCTGCTGCCTCTTTAGGAGTAATTACTCCCCATAATTTATTAAATGTATTCATATTAAAAGGCATATTATATAACTCATCTTTATATCTTGCAACTGGTGAGTTTGTATAACGGTTAAATTCTGCAAATTTATTAATATATTCCCATACTTCTTTACTGTTTGTATGAAATATATGTGCCCCATATTTATGTACGTTAATTCCATCAATTTCTTCAGTATAAATATTACCAGCTATATGAGGACGCTTGTCTATAACTAAACACTTTTTTCCTCTTTTATTGGCTTCATATGCAAAAGTTGCTCCAAATAACCCCGCTCCAACAATCAGATAATCATATTTTTTCATTTAATCTTCTCTCCTTTATATTTCCATCCAGGTTTATATATTTCATGCAATCCTGTTTTACCTCTTTTGGCATCTTTCATTCCTTCTAAATTCATAACATTAGAAATATATTGTTTTTTAATAATTTTTTTAATAACAATTTTTATATTCTGTGATATAAATTGTTTTATGTATTCAAAATAAAAATATCTTTTTGGAAAATGTTCTCTTATAAAAATCATTTTATTTCTTGAGCCATAGTATGTTTTCCATGTTATTTTATTGTCACTAACAGTATCATGATTTATTTTCACTTCTGGAACGCATATAATTGGTTTTTCTTTTCTTAGTCTATATGAATGTTCTGTATCATCATAGTAAATAAAAAAGTCTTTTCTTGTACTGCCACATTTTTTTAACACTTCTTTATTTATCATTGTACCAACATATGAAAATAAGTCTACATTAAAATATTTATTATCATACTCCTCTTTTGGTACATTGTATTCCTTTATAAAAAATAGTCCTTTTTTCACTCTTCTCCTATGATCAAAATCTATTTTTCCATTATTTATAATCTCACCACATATGGCCGAAAACTCTGTAAAATCAATCTCTTTAGAAAGTTTATTTAATTCTTCAAAAGCATTTGTCTGAGGATAAGCATCGTCATCCGCAACCCATATCCAAGAAGCATTCATTTTCTTTGCTTCCTCTAGTCCAGTGTAAAATCCTCCGCTTCCACCTATATTTTTTTCTAGGTTAACCACATACTTTTCATAGTTTGTTTTTATGTTTTTCCATTCTTCTAAAAACTCTTTTGTTCCATCTGTACTATTATTATTTACTATTAAAATATAATGTGGTAAATAAGTCTGATTATTATATTTTTCTAAAGCTTTTTTCAATTCTTCTATCCTATTATAAGTAACTAAAACTACTCCTATATTTAATGTGTTTTTTTCCATCATAACTCCTTTTTATTTGCTAGTATATCCCTTCCATAAAATTTTATAATATACATTATATAAAAATATATCCAAATTTTTTAGCGTTTCCGCAAAAAAATCTTTTTTATAATTATGTTTATAATAAATTGCTCTTTTTAATTTTTTTAAATCTTTTTTATTATATTCTTTATTATTCTCTAAAGCTTGTATCAAATCCAACTGAGAATTAAACATCTTTTCTTTATCTAACGATACATTTTCTCCCGTGTATTTATGAATATATATAATGTTATAATTACATACTATTTTAGCATTATCATTAAACATAAGCAACCATAGTAAATAATCATCTGCTCCATTAGCCTGCATTGTATTTTGTAGCCAATATTCTGGAATACTTTCTTTTCTTATTAAACATTGCCCTGGAGAAATTATAAAATTTCTTGCTAATATATATGGCATTTTTTTAATAGAAAATTTTTGTGAAAATTTATTTGCAAAAATTTTATTAGATCCTTTTTCGTCTTCATATAATCCATTTCCTAGTACCATATCAGCCCCATCTTGTATACTGTCTAATTGAGTAATCAAAGCATTCTCTGCTATTTCATCATCTTGATCCAAAAATAAAATATATTTCCCTTTAGCTTCTTTCACTCCAACAATTCTTGATTCATGGATTCCTATATTGGTTTTATTTTCAATAATTCTAAATTTAACATTTTTTATTAAATTTTCATCATATTCTATTTTTATTTCTGGGCTATCATTTACAAAAATTATCTCTACTTTCCCAGCAATTTTATCACATGCTTTTATTACATTTTTCAAATATGAATTTATATATTTATTTCCATGGTATATTGGTGTAATAATCGATATATCCATATATACTACCTTCCTTAACTCTTATCATATATTTGTTCAAAGTTTTTAATATAACTTTGTAACGAAAAAAGTTCTTTCTGTCTCATATATGAATTTTGTCCCATTTTTTTATAATCCGTTAACAGCATTTTTTCTATCTTATTAGATAAGTCTTCTATATCTCTCGGAGTCGCAAAAAAGCCATTAAAATCTTCTTTTACCATTTCGCAAACCCCACCATGTTCATAGGCAACTATTGGTTTTCCAGTAGCCATACTCTCTAGTACAACTGTTGGAAGTGGATCTGGATCTATACTTGGTAAAACGAATATATCAAATAAATTGTGTATATTCTTTGTATCTTCCCTAAAATCACTTATGATTATTCTATCTGAATTTTCTTGTTTTGCAATATATTCTTCTAATTCTTTTTTTCTCCATTCTTGCCCTTCAAATACGCCACCTACAAGAATTGCATATAAATCTGTATATTTTTTTAACAATTTATTTGTCGCATCAATAAAATCCTTTTGTCCTTTCCAGGCATTAATTCTTCCTATCATTCCTATTATTTTAGAATTCTCTGGTATTTTAAATTCTTCTTTCAAATAGCTAACATCATTATCTGAATTAAAAATTTCATTGTCAACGCCATTATAGATAACTTTAATTTCTCTTTTAAACTTTGCCATTGTCTCTAAATGTTTTTTTACAGCATTTGAAACAACAATAACTTTATCAGCACTTTTTGCAACTATTTTTGATAATATTTTGGCTATTATTTTAGGTTTTTCTAGTATTTCATGTATATGCCAAATTAGTTTTACTTTCGTTTTACGTTTTACATATACTCCCTCTAAAACTGCAATAGTATTAACATGTAAAATATCTATATTATATTCTTCAACTTTATTTACCAAAATTTTTGAATATTTTATATATTCTGTTATGTACTTAAAAATTCCTTTTATGTTAAAATATTGCCTTCTTAAAATTGGGTATGATACCACTTCAACATTTATATTATTTTGTTTCATTTTTTCTACTAAGGGTCCATCACATGGAAGTATTACATATGGTTTATATTTTTCCTTGTCAATTCCTTTTATTAAATTTAATAATACTATATCTGCACCATATAATTCTGCACCAGCATGTATATACAATATATTTTTCATTATTTTTCCTCTTCCTTCATATGTTCTTCAATTCTATTTTCTGTCCATTTACTTGCAATTACACCATATAATGCCCAAGTTAATCCACTAGTAAAATGTCCTCCAAAAATTTGATATGCTACAAGAAATACTAATAAGCCAACCTTAGCCAATGAATATTCTTTAAAAGTATGTTTCGTTAAATATGCAATAAGTACTATTAAAAATACTACCGCAAAAACTCCGCCTTCAATAATAAAATATATAAATGAATTTGCAAGAACCTCTGCTATTCCGGAACCTGAATGTTCTACTCTAAAGTTATGTGTATTTAAATTTCCAAATCCACATCCAATATAATTATAATCTTCAAAACTTGTAGCTAAAATTTCCAGACTTAAATCCACTCTATAACTATTGGATGAATCCTTTCCATTTATTGTATCTATTGCTCTCATAATAATAGATGAATTATTAAGGTACATTATTATCACTACAATAACACTTGCTATTAGCAAACAAAAATACGAAATAAGTTTTTTCTTGGTAAATCTTTTTATTAAATTCCATAAAAGCATAGCACCTATTGTTCCTGCTAATATCACTATTGATCCAAATGGCCTTGCAAAATATAATACTAATAAATTAGTAATTATACATAGAACATTAATCAACTTTTCTTTTCTCTCTTTAATTGTAAAGAAATATGAAAGTAATATAATTATCAGTATTGATGTATGGAATCCCAATTCACTTGGTTCTAAATAGGTAAACTGTAATCTTGTTGTGTTGTATTTGTTAACAACATCGTTAAATCTCCATAATATAGCATTATCTCTTAATATTAATGAAATAATTAAAAATATCCCCATAAAAGCTGTTGAAATTTTTGCAGTTTTATATATATCAATTTTATCTATATGTTCCTTGGCATACAACATTGTTAATATACAAATTACTATTTTAGCGACATTAATAACTAATTTAGAAACTACTATTTCCTTTGAAACCAAAAATTGTAAAATAGCATGAAATATTAACGGCATTATTATTATAACTAAATTTGCCGTTATTTTTTTCTTTTTTATTCTTTCAAAAAACTCTAGAATCCCCATAAAAAAGAATGGGTCTAAATTTCCTGCTAATTGAGTGGAATTAGTTTTAGACAAGAATTGACCCGATTGTCTAAAGAAATACATTACAGAAATTATAAATTCTTTAATACTTCGTCTTTTTTTATTTGAATATTGTTTCATATTTATCTATTATCCTCTCCCAAGAATAGTACTCTTTTATCCTATTTTTAGCTTTATTGGAAAATTTTTCTATATCTGCTTGTGAAATACTATCCAATTTGTTTAATAAATCGGATAAACTATTTTCTTCTTTTTTCCAATAAAGTGCTCCATCTTCTCCTACTTCTTGGTTAAATCCTACATCTAATAAAAGATTTAGTTTTGTGCTTGCTAAAGCTTCTAATAAAGATGGATTAGTTCCCCCTACTTCATGACCATGAATATACCCATATGCATTTTCTCGAATTTTCTTTAACAAGTCTTGGTCATATACTGTTCCTACAAATTTAATTCTTTTATCTTTATCAAAATTTGTTTTTTCTTTTAGTCGTTCATAAAACTTATTATTTTCAACATTAGTAATTAAAACAAAATCTTTATTTGTCTTAGATTTCATATACTCTGTTATCATAGTTTCATAATTGTTTTCAGGCACAAATCTACCAACAACCAAATAATATTCATTTGGTTGTATTTCTTTTTCTTTATACCAATCTAATAGTTTAGAACTATCATTTTTTAAATTACTAGTAGTTATATCTGCTCCATATGCTATAAATGTCGTCTTTGGATTATATTTTCCATACTCTTCTTTTATATATTTTTCAATATTAACAGAATCGCAAATTAATAAATCAGCATGTTTTACCATTAATTTTTCTGAAAATTTCCAATATTTTTTAATTAGCCAATTCCATTTGGCTCTCTTCCATTCATGTCCATCTGGATTAACAAACACCTTGCAATTTAATTTATGTAATTTTCTTTTATAATGTTTTATAAAAGGTCCTATTCTGCATGCTAGTATATACACTATCGCATTATCAATATTATTTTTCTTAATGTATTTCACTATATTTTTTAGTGCAAATAAATCATAATATACTGCTTTTGCTGGTCCAATATTAGGTACATTTACATTAAAACATCTAGCTTCATTGTATTCAAATTCTTTATTGTCTTTTCCCATACATGCAACATGATATTTTATACTTTTAATAACTTTTTTTTCAGTTAATTTATCAACAAAAGTTTCAAAACCTCCATATTTCGCTGGAATCCCTTTTGAACCTATTATAAAAATATTTTTCTTATGCATTTTAAATTGCTCCTTCTTTTTTTATAACCTTCATTATAGTTTTTAAAACTATTACGATGTCCCTTCTATTTCCCCTTCTAGCGCAATATTCTTTATCTAATTCTAATCTATCTATAAATTCTAACTTATTTCTTCCAGCTACTTGCCAAGGTCCTGTCACTCCTGGTTTCATTTGCACAATATAGTCATAGTACTCTCCCATATCATCTCTTTCCCTTGGTAAATATGGTCTAGGTCCAACTAAACTCATTTCTCCTTTTAAAACATTAATAAATTGTGGAAATTCATCTAAGCTTGTTGCTCTCAAAAATTTTCCAAACTTTGTAATTCTTGGATCATTTTTTATTTTTTTATGTTCCATGTATTCTTTTCCAATCTCCGTTTGTTCTTCAATATGTTTTTGTAATATTTGTTCTGCACCTACTACCATTGTTCTAAATTTATACATTTTAAATATTTTTCCATTTTTTCCTATACGATTTTGTGTAAATAAAATAGGTCCATTATTTTTTGATATTGCATTGCAAATAATCACAAACAAACTTATAGGTAAAAGAAGTATACAACCTACAATTCCTGCCAGTAAGTCAATTCCTCTTTTTATTGTTTGACTTATAGCATTTCTAATTTTAATCTTTGTAATTTTATTATTCATATCTTTTATTTTGATTTCATTTTGCATAATATCACTATCTATTGTTGAAATCTTATTATCTATTATCGAAATATTAGATTGTCCAATATTCAACCTATTCTCCCCCTTTTTAATTTTGCCCAATTTATTATATATTTTACAATTCTATTTATGAATAAAAAAATACATATTCCTGTAAATATTCCAATTGAATCTATTAAAACATCTTCCATTTTTCCACTTCTACCAATTATAAATAGTTGGTGTATTTCATCTGTTATTGCATATAATATTCCAATAATCGCACTATATATTATTGCTTTTTTATTTTCTAACAAAAACATATGCATACAATTAATTAGTAATATTCCTCCTAATGTATATATAGTATAATGTGCTATTTTTCTAATTATTGGATTTATTATTTCCATTAATTCGTTTTTTTCTTCCTTGCTTAATTGTTTTTTTGTATCAAATAAATTTATTATAATTTCTGAAACTTTTTCACTTGTTTTACTGGATCCTGTTCCTGGTTGATGTGAAAAATAAAATATTGTAATCATCCATATTATTATTAGCAATATAGATATTATTTTTCTAAAATTCATAAAAACTCCCATGTAAAATATTATAGCAAAATCAAGTAGTTTTTTCAAGGTTTTTCTACCTTCTTTTCCATAATACTACAATACTGTTTTTTATTCAAGTATTTTTAATGAAATGTAATGTTATTGTAATAATTGAATGATATTATGTAACATAACAAAATTACAATAAAAATAGAAGTATTAAGTATAATACTTCTATTTTTATTGTAAAAAGATGTTTCTTCTTATTTTACTACTCTATTTTCTTTTATTCCATAGTTGATATAGTGTAAGTAATATTGCATATAATTATTCCCATACGCCTTTTTTAAATCCTCATTCTTAGATTTATAAACAGTAACCTTAAATGTATCACTACCATTTCTTCCTTCTTTCATTCCGTAACAAACAAAATGTTGTAGAGCTTTTGAATAATTTTTACCAAATGCTTTTTTTATGTCAGAATAATTATTTAAATAATAATTAACGTCAAAATAATTAGAACCTCTTCTACCTTCATTAATTCCATAATTAACAAAATGTTCATATGCTTTTTGATAGTTGTTTCCAAATGCCGCTTTTATATCTGGGTATCTCTCTATATAATATCTCGCATTAAATATTAGGGAAGCCACTCTACCTTCTTTTATTCCTGTATTTATCCAATGTTGTTGCAATTTTGTTGTATTATTACCATAAACATAATTCAAATCAGCATTTACATTTCTATATGTTGTAGCGTCAAATGTATAATTCTTAATACTAATTGGTGTTAAGTCTATAACATCTGTTGCTTTTCTTTTTTCGCTTTTACCAGCAACTATATAGTGCCACATTAGTTTGTATGACGAAAATTGACTTAAATCTCCATAGTGATCCCTATAATATGCACCCGAATATTCACTTGATGTAGGTCTAAATTCATCGTATCCATAATAAATAAAATGATTGTATGCTGCAACATAATTGTTTCCGTATGTTTTCTTTATGTCAGGATTGTTGTATACATAATATTTTGGACTAAAAGCTGGTGACGCTTGTCTACCTTCTTTGATGCCAGCATTTAGCCAATGACTCTTTAACTTTGACGCATCATATCCATATGCTTGTTTTAAATCTGGATATTTATCTGCATAATATTTATAATCAAATATTAGGTTTGCAACATCCTGCGCTGTTGGAAGTTCAAATTTCATATCAAAGAAATTTACCGTATATTTATATATAACATTGTTTTGGTTTTTATCTTTTAACCCTAATACTTCTACTTGTATTTGTGTTCCACCAGGTATATTACTAGCATCATTTCCTAGTAATTTTCTTAACTCTGTTGGCATTTTAAAACTTAATACTGGATATCCGCTTTCAAATAAAAGACCTGTTCCATTATATTGTTTTCCCTTATAAGTAAATTTAACATTTACTGTTCCTGTTAAATCTTCATTTAAATATATTGACCAATACTCTCCAATTTTCATTTCTGTATTTGGAAAATATCCTGCTGAAGGGAAAGCATAGTACTTTTGTTCACCCTTTTTATTATAATCATAATATACAGAAGCTGTAGTATATTCTTCGCATTGTCCAAAACTAATAGCTGTTGCTTTTGGATCTAGCATACTTTGTCTGTGTCCTGTTGCACTTCCACTTGATACATTGTTTAAATCACTGATAAATCCTCTTATAGCTTGATATGGTATTCTATCTCCATAAGATACATTTCCTGAATATGTGTCTCCTTCTGCGCCACTTGCTCCACATCCATCATATGCTTCATTGTAAAAATCTGTTGGCATATCACTTGGTTGTTTTGGATAATGGCTTATCGTTCCATTTGCTTTACTAATTACTGCACCCTTTTGGTTTCTATCCATTTTATTAGAGTTTAATCCGATTTCATCTACTCCAACCAGCCATCTATTATAGTTTAAAGTATTTAATGTATCAGTTACAACTTGATCCTTTAAACTACCTGCTTTATATGGATTTTTCCATGATGGTGTTTCTTTATAAATAGATGTATTATAATTATATTTTGGTGCTGTTTGTTTATATTTATTCACTATATCTTGTATTGAATGTGTTGTAGATATATGATCTGTATATATTTTATCTACTATATTATGAAAATTACTATTATCTAACTTTATTTGTATAATATTATAGGTCCAAGTTTTATAGCATAGTAAAATGCTATTTTCAAAGTAGCCCATAGTGCATATATTTCCATAGTTTGCTACACCTTGTGTATTATAGTCGGCTACTCCTGTTGTTAAATATTTACTAACCTTAAATGTTGTTCCGTTTACCAAATATATATTATTATTACTTCCCATTAAATATATATCGTTACCATTTTTACATACATTAGGATATTCTGGATGATAAAAAGTATAATCTTCTACACCTGATGCTAAATCTAATATTACTTCTCTATCTACTCCGATTGTATTATTTGCATTATAGTTAAATTTCACAATTCGGCCATATTGATCTGCTGCATATGTACCTGCACTATCTAAGAAATACCATCTAGGATTATATGAGTAGACATTTGGAAATGTTCTACCATAAACTGTATAATCTTCTTTATTTACAAATACACCATTATTATCTAGTTTTTGTATTCCTTCATAAACACTTTGATAGTAATCATATCCATCCCATGTATTTGCCATTACCTCAAAAAATAGTGCTTTATTATTAGGGCTTACTCCTTTAAAGAAATTTATATACCCTGTACTTGCATCTAATGGTGCATGGTCAAATAATAGTTTTCCTGTTTTATCAAATATTCTTGTTCCTGTAGATTTATATACGAAATAAAATCTTTGATTTCCATCTACAGCAAAACTTGGTAAATATCCACAATCTTGTGGCGTATTAAATGAACCTGTATATACAACTTTGTTTGTTTTTATATTAATTCCCACAATGTGACTCGTTGGATATTCTGTTAACCAAGGATTACTTGTTTTATAATTATTAACATATAATATATAAACTATATTATCCCTTAAGCAATATGTAACATAATGCGAACTATCCGCTTCATTACTTTTGTATATTTCAGTATTTGTTTTTTTCATAATGTCATACTTATAAACGGCAAAATATACTTTTGTAGATGTATTATATGGCTTTACATTCCATATATATCCACTTCCATCTACACCATCTAATACTTTATTAGATGATGGTATATTTGTACTCGATTCTGTTTGTGTAGACAATGTTGCTTCTTTTTGTTTGTCTTTTTCTAGTAATTCTTTTAGCTTTGTATCGCTTGCTGCTGATTTTGTTTTATTTTGCTCTTCTTTATCTTTTAAAAGATCTTCTAGCAAAAATGTTTCTTTTCCTTCTTCCATTTCTGTATTGGCTGTTTTGTCATTATTTTCTGAAGCATAAACACTATTAATTCCCAGTACTGAAATAAAAACAAACATCATTATAATAAGAAAAAAGCTTTTCTTTTTCACTATAATCCCCCCTTGCTTATTCTAGTAGCATTATATTACATAATCGGGTTATGTTCAAGCTTTTTTCACGTTTTGTTCATATTTTATTCATAAATATAGTCAGGTTTTTATAAAGTATATAATGTTATAATTTGATTTTCTTATATTTTTTAAAATATTATTTAATATAATACACATTAAATTTCATAGAACCATCTATATCACCTGAAAATTTTTGCTCAACTGAAGAATTATCAATTATTTCTTCCACTTTTTCTAGCGTTTTTTGTGTAAAAACGTATCCTTTTGTATCTTTATCGATTATAGTACACTTTAAATTATAATTAGGCAAATAGTATGGCAATGTATAGTACACATCTTTTAAATCTGTTACAATGTTTTCTTGTATTTCTATATTTTTAGAAAATTCTTTAAAATCCTCTGTTCCATTTTTATATTCCCTAAT
This sequence comes from uncultured Clostridia bacterium, assembly GCA_904381285.1. Lineage (GTDB taxonomy): Bacteria > Bacillota > Clostridia > TANB77 > CAG-508 > RGIG8482. The sequence continues at coordinate 56,907 of CAJFII010000006.1, forward strand.
ATATGCATTATTATAAGAAAAAGGAAAATTCAATATAATTACTGAAACAAATATACTTAATAACAATTTTCCATATTCAATTTTTGCAATTCCAATGCTAATACCTAAAAATAGCAGTCCTACTCCAACATACATATATCTATGAACAAAAACTGGTCTAAGTATAATCGATACTAAACATCCTGTTGTTACCATTAATATAAACGATGTAATACATAATATTGCAAACCAAATTTCATTATCTTTTCTATTTACTCTAATATGCATAATCATTCCTACTATAGTTGCAATACATGTTATTAAAAATATATTTGTAAATTTCCCATCAAATAAATATTGAATAATAGATAATATAGTATTAGCATCAAATACTTGTAACCACCAATGATCTTTTACTATCAAAAACTGCTTTATAAATATAGGTATCCAAGGTAGATATAATGCAAATGTAATTCCTATTATTACTAAAACTTCTTTCCATGCCTTATATTTTCTTATCAAATTAACTATTAGAAATAAATATATAAAGCATTCTGTTAAAGCTGCATAATAGTGTGTATACGCCGCACATATACTTGTCAAAACAAATAATATTAGATTTTTTCTGCTTTTCGGCTTATTATATAATTCATATGCATATATTCCACTACATGTCACAAAAAACATTGCCCATGTGTACATTCTTAATTCTATATTTTGTATAAAAGCTACTGGAAAAAAACCTATTAGCAAAATAAAAAGTATAGAAATTTTAAAATATTTTTCTTTAAATATCTTTTTCGATTTTAATGCTACAAATATCATTATTAAAATTACCGGTATTATTGATACAATTTTTACTATTGGCACAGAATATCCAAATATCATTGTAAAAATTTTGACTATTATGTAGTATAATGGTGGATGCACATCTTCTGCTGTAGAACTTATTATTTCATCAATATTTCCTCTTATCATATCCATCGTGTACGCTTCATCTTGCCATACAGAATCATTAAAAATTAAACTAATATTTACGCAGGCAAATATTATAATAAGTATCATAATAATTGCATCTTTATTGTTTATTTTTTTCAACATATATCTCTCTACTTTCATTATAAATTTATACAATTTTATAGTATGTAAATTATATTGTCAATATTAAAAGATGTCCACTTAAATGAACATCTTCTTTCTTTTATTTACTATATCCTGTCTTCTTTACAATTTTATCACTAATTTCTTTTACTGTATCAGATACTTCATATCCTTCTTGTCCATATACTTTTTCATGCAATTCTTTTACATTTGACTCTAATGTCACTGGTGGTCCATACCATACTCCATTAATTGTTGCACCTTTTGTGTCATATGGCCAACCTGTACTATCTGTTATTTTGTAACTTACAAGTTGTGGTATTAGTGATAATATTTCACCTGAATTTATGTTTGTATAAACTTTAGGAAGAAGAGTATCTGCAAGAGAATTTAATTTTGTTATGCTCATTCTCTTAGCCTTGTCTACTACAGCCATTAATACATCTCTCATTCTTTCTGTTCTTTTATAATCTCCTCCTGATGTATATCTAATTCTTCCATAAGCTAATGCTTGTGTTCCATTTAAAGTTTGTGTTCCTGCACTTGTTACATGTGATGATGGTTTTCCTGTTACTTTAACTATTTCATCTATATATCCATTTATATATTTTAATTCTGCATCTGTTACATTAATACTTACTCCACCCACAGCATCTACTATATCAACTACTGATTCAAAATTTACTGTAACAAATTCTGTTATATTCAAGTCTAAGTTTGTATTTAATGTACTCATTGCAAGTGCAGCACCACCGTAAGAATATGCATGTGTTACTTTATCTAATCCTCTTCCTGTTAACTCCAAATATGTATCCCTATATACTGAAGTTAACTTTACTTCTTTTGTACTTTCGTCTATTGTTGCAAGAATTATACAATCGCTTCTTGTTCCTTTTTCTAATTGATTACTTCTACTATCTACTCCAAAAATTGCTATGGTTCTATAGCCATTCATTTTTTCATCTATACCTTCATTTACTTCTATATCATCTGAAGATATATCTACATAATTTACTTTTCCAAGTTTATCTTGAATGTACCAAAATCCAATTCCAGCACCCATTCCAAGTAATATTACAAGGATTATCACTATTATTAGTATTACTTTTCCTACAACACTTTTCTTTTTTTTCTTATTTGTGTTTTTTTCATTATTTCTATTTTCCATTTTCATTCCTTCTTTCGCACTTTTTTGTATTATATATTTTTATTCAATATTTTTCAACAAATAAATCTATTTTTTTACATTTTTTCTGGCATTTTTATTCCTAATAGATTTGCTGCATTTTTTAAAACTATGTTAGTAGCATATGTTAAATATATTCTTGCATCTTGTGTTTTTTTGTTTTCTACTATAATTTTATTATCATTATAGAATGTTGAAAATGCTTTTGATAAATCTATTAAATATCTTGCCAATATTGATGGTTCATTCTTTTTAGTAGCTGATATTAAAATATCGGTATATGAATATATAAGTTTTACAATATTTATAGCATCTTCGTTTAGTAATTCTTTAAAATCTATTTCTTCTAACTCTGGTATTTTATTTACTTTCTTTAATATGCTATTCGTACGTACATATGTATATTGTATGTATGGACCTGTTTCACCATTAAAATTTAATACTGTATCCCAATCAAATATCTCATCTTTTATTCTACTTCCCGATAAATCGTTAAACACTACAGCTCCAATTCCAACTTTAGTTGATATATCTTCTTTTTCTTCTTTCGTTAATTCTGGATTTTTCTCTTCTATAATTTCTTTTACCCTTGAAATTGATTCATTTAATAAGTCTTCTACCTTTATTACTTTTCCTTCTCTTGTAGACATTTTACCATCTTTTAAATGTACCATTCCATATGACACATGTTCTAAACCTTTTTGACATTTTTCACTTATTCCTAATAATTTTGCTACTTCAAATACTTGTTTAAAGTGTAAGTTTTGTTCATATGCAACTACATATAAGCATTTATCAAAATCATATGTTCTTGCTCTATATAGTATTGCTGCTAAATCACGTGTTGCATATATTGTAGAACCATTCGATTTACAAATTATACATGGTGGCATTTTTTTATCTTCTAGGTCTATTATTTTTGCTCCATTTGATTCTATTAGTTTTCCTGTTTTTTCTAGTATTTCTATTACTTCATCTGTTTTATCTGAATAAAACGCTTCTCCATTTAATGAGTCAAATTTTACATCTAGCAAATCATATATTCTATAAAATTCTTTTAAACTTAAATCTCTAAATTTTTTCCAAAGTTCTACGCAATATTGGTCTCCCTCTTCTAATTTTTTAAAATTTTCTCTACAGTCTTCTAAAACACTTTCATCAGATTTACAAAGCTCATTTATTCTAACATATATTTTTGTTAATTCCTCTATTGGGTTATCTTCTATATTATATTCTTGTCCCCATCTTTTATAACCTTCTATCATTTTTCCAAATTGTGTACCATAATCACCTAAATGATTTATACCTATTGTATTATATCCTAAATATTTGTATATATCATATAAAGCTTTTCCAATTAATGTAGTTCTTAAATGTCCTATATGAAATGGTTTAGCAATATTAGGAGAAGAATATTCTACTATTATTGTTTTATTTTTTCCTATGTCAGATTTTCCATATTCATCTTTTTTCAATTCTATTTCTTTTAAAACTTCTTGTATAATTTTTATTTTTGATATCGTAAAATTTAAATACCCACCTAATATTTCTATTTTTTCTATATCAGTCCCTGTAGTATTTATTTTTTCTTTTATATCTTGTGCAATAATTTGTGGTGATTTTTTTAACTCCTTTGCTAGCTTAAAACATGGGAAAGCATAATCTCCCATCTTGCTATCTTTAGGAACTTCTATATATTCATAAATTTCTTCTTTATCAATTTCCATTGCTTCACTTATTTTATTTGCTATTTCTTGTTTAAAATTTTTCATTATTTTCACCTTTCTAATTAAAATGTCATTTTATAACTATGTTCTATATTATATCAAAAAGAGTACAAAAACTAAAGTATTTTTGTACTCTTTTTTTAATTTGTATTATTTTCTTGTTAAATATATATTCCTAAATAATATAAAACTAGTGAAATTACATAGTAAATTGCATATATTATAACAAATTTCTTTATAAATTTAGAATTTTGTTCTTCTCCAAATAAAGCTTTTACTGAAAAATATGTTAATACTATACTAATTACTGAACAAAAACTTGAAAATCTACTTGTTAATGGACTTGCATTTGAACTAATTAATGTTAATAAACTAACTACTGAAGCAAGTACAACTGGTATTTTAGCAACTGTTATTGATGATATAGTTGTCATCAATGATTTTTTTGATTTTTTATTCATTAAATATACTGTTATTGATAATGCAAGAACACTTAAAACAGGTGCAATAACAGTTTTTATTAGTCCTAACATTTTAGAACCCCAATTTATAGTCCAAAATCTGCTTAATGCTATTGATAAAGCTGAATCTAAAAATTCTGCTGCTACCCATATTATAAGGAATATTATAGCAGTTTTAAATGCTTTATTAGTAGTTTCATCTGCTATTTCTTTTATTGTAGCAAATGGATCTTTAAACATTGATGTTACAAAGCCTGTTGCTTCTTTTGCATCATTCTTTATGTCTACATTTTTAATTGTTTCTTTTACTTGATTTACTGTTTCTACTGTTTCTTTTTTCAAGTTTTCTGTATCAAGTGTTTGATCTTGGTTTTTGTTTTCTTCTCCCATAACTAATCTCCTTTTACTTTCATATTTTATTATATTTATATGCTTAGTATAAACTAAATATTAAACTTTGTCTACATATTTCCCACAATTTTAATACAAAAAAACTAATCTCCTAGACATATTCCTATGCTTCTTGCTGTTTTTACTAAATCATGATCCATATTTACTTTTCTAATATTACTTTCAGCTGTATTTCCAGAAACTGCTCCTATTTTTTTATTATTTCCAACTACATCTTCTAATGAAACTTCATCTAGTCTTCCATCCTTTATTACAGCAAGAACTCCAAACTTTCCTTCTAATGCAAGTTGCATAGCTTTTGCTCCATATTTTGTAGATAAAACTCTATCAAATGCTGTAGGTGTTCCTCCTCTTTGCATATATCCTAATGTTGTACTTCTAGCTTCTAGACCTGTAAGTTTTTCCAATTCTTTAGCTACGCGAACTCCTGCACCTCCAAGTTTTGTATTGTCTACGCCTGCGCCATTATCTCTAGTTGCTTCAATTGACATTGTTCCATCTTTTGGTGCTGCACCTTCTGCTACTACTACTATACTAAATCTTTTTCCTTTTCTTACTCTTTCCATTACTTTTTCTGCAGCTTTATTAATATCATATGGTATTTCTGGAATTAATGCTATGTCACCTCCACCAGCTATTGCCGATTCTAATGCAATCCATCCTGCATATCTTCCCATTACTTCCAATACCATTATTCTGTGATGTGTTTCTCCTGTAGTATGAAGTCTATCTATTGCCTCTGCTGCGACTGAAACAGCTGTATTGTATCCAAAAGTTATTTCTGTACATGCAACATCATTATCTATTGTTTTAGGAACACCTATTATATTTACTCCTTTAAGTGATAAATCTCTTGCTGATTTTTGAGTTCCATCTCCTCCTAATGTAAATAAGCATTCAAACCCATCATCTTTAATATTTTGTACACATTGGTCTGATAAGTCTTTATATACTACTTGTCCGTTTTCTTCTACTTTATAATTAAATACATTTGCATTTGTTGAAGATCCAATTATAGATCCACCTTTTGGAAGAATTCCAGAAGCAGTATTGTAAGTATCTAATTTTATATAATCATTGTTAACTAATCCCCTGTATCCATCTATAAATCCATAACATTCTACATCATTTTGTTCTGCTGTTTTTACTATTGCACGTATAACAGCATTAAATCCTGAAACATCTCCTCCATTTGCTAATATTGCAACTTTTTTTAACATATATCACACATCTCCTTTTTGAAACTTTTACAACAATATTATTATATCAATAAAATAAAGATTTACAATAGTTTTTGTTATTTTTTTATATTGTTTCTTTTTTTGTTATAATTTATATATTGTCAATTCCTCCATCTATTTCATATAAATTATTATATCCAAGTTTTTCAAGTATTTTTATTGCCTTTTTACTTCTTGCTCCAGTTTGACAATATAATATAATCATTTGATTTTTGTTTTCTATAATATCAGGAATCTTTTTTTGTATTTCATAACTTGGTATACAAATTGCAGAATTCAAATGATATTCATTATATTCTTGAATACTTCTTACATCAATTAATATAGCTGTTGGATTATCTTTTAACAAATCTTTTGCCTTAACATATGTTATAGAATTTTCACATCTAGAAAATTGTTTTTTTATAGCTGTTTTTATTTTTTTCTTTAAACTACTTATCTTCATATTAATATATAATCCAATTTTTTATAATTAGATTACTACTCCTTTCATTTTTTATTGTTATACTAATCCATTTCCTATTGAAAAAAAGATAGATTTCTAATATATAATATTAAAAATCTATCTTTTTTGTTAATCAATTATTTGTTTACTTATTTATTTGTAGTTGGCATTGTTGAATACACTATTCCTGCTAATTTAGATATTGGCATAGATTGTAACCACACTGTTCCTGGACCTTTAAGTGTTGTTAGAAATAGTCCTTCTCCGCCAAATACAATATTTTTTAATCCTTTTACTACTTTGATATCTAAGTCTACTCCTTCTGTCATTGCTGCAACATATCCATTGTCAACTTCTAAAACCTCTCCGGCAGCTAATTCTTTTTTTACAACAGAACCATCTATTTCTAAAAATGCTTTACCAGGTCCAGTTAGTTTTTGCATTATAAATCCTTCTCCTCCAAAAAATCCTGCTCCTATCTTTTTTCTAAAATGCATTGACATTTGAACCGATTTTTCTGCACATAGAAATGCTCTTTTTTGTGCAATTATTTTCTCTCCATCTCTTAAGTCAAACTCTAGAATTTTTCCCGGAAAGGCTGATGCAAATGCTATTTCCGCTTCGTCCACTTCTGATGTAAATACATTCATAAATATTGATTCACCAGCTAATGCTCTACCTATACCTTTCATTAATCCACCATTTGTATTTGTTTTCATTTTTATTCCTTGACTCATCCAAAACATTCCACCTGTTTCTGTATATATTTCTTCTCCCCTTTGTAGTTTGCAAACTAATACTGGTAAATTTTCTCCAATTATTTCTGTTTTCATTGTTATCCTCCCCTTTTCATCTTTTTCATATTATCATAATATATTAAATTTATCAATTACTTTTTTCTTTTAATAATTACTATTTGATTACAAAATAACATATACATTACATTACGCATTTTTTGTTTCACATTTGTTACAATTATTATTCTATTTCATTGCATTTCACCATATTATGTTTACAATTTTGTTTACTTTTTTATTTTTTTGTCTAAAAATATATTATGTGGATAATGTGGATAACTTTGTGAATAACTATTTTTAGGCACTTTTAGGACACAATTTATTCACATTGTCTGATAGTTAAATTTATATATATTTTATATTTTTTTATTTCCAATCATTATGTGTACAGTTTTATTTGACAAATCTTTATTTTGGTTACTTTATCACTGTTTTATATTAAAAAAAGTCTTAGAACTCATAAAACCATATAAATTCTAAGACTTTTATTATTTTTAGTTAAATTACATACTTTATAAAACAACGAATACAATTATAGCTATAATTTGTAGTACAAGCAGTAATGGCATTCCTATTCTAAATTTGTTCTTTTTAGTTTTATGTCTAAAAACTTGCATTCCTATAATACTTCCTATAGTTCCACCTAAAAATGCAAATAAGAATAATGTATTTTCAGGAATTCTCCATCTTCCATATTCAGCTTTTTTCTTATCAATAAACATTGATAAAAAACCTAAAACATTTATAACAATCAAATATATAATTATATTTCTTAATGAAAATATATCTTGTATATTTATCCCTATACCTGTAGTCTCTAAAAACATTTTTTTCTCTCCTATCCAAATAAACTCATTTGATTACTTTGGCTCATTCCTTCTAAGCATCCTGCATTTGTAAGCATTTCTATGACAGATTTTCCTGCTTTTGAACGAATTCTTAAATCATCTATAGACATGAATTTTCCATCTTTTCTAGCTTCTATTATACTGTCTGCAGCAACAGTTCCAAGTCCTGGTATACTATTTAATGGTGGACGTATTGAATCTTCTTCCATAATAAATTTCTTTGAATCTGATTTATATAAATCTATTGGCAAAAATTTTATACCTCTTTCATACATTTCCCAAACAATTTCCAAATCATCATACATATCTTTATCTTTAGCTGTAGCCGCATTTCCCATTAATTCAATTTCTCTCATTTTGTTTTTTACTTTTTCTTTTCCATGGCACATAACGTCACTATCAAATGCTTTTGCACGAATTGAAAAATATGCTGTATAATAAGCAACTGGTTTATGAACTTTAAACCATGCTATCCTAAATGCATTTGTTACATATGCTGCTGCGTGTGCCTTAGGGAACATATATTTAATTTTTTCACATGACTTTATATACCAATCTGGTACATCATGTTCTTTCATCATTTGCACATATTCAGCCCATTTAGCTGGATCTTTTAACGCCTTTCCTTTACGAACTGTTTCCATTATTTTAAATGCTGGATTTGGCTCTAATCCCTTTTTAATTAGGTAAATCATTATATCGTCTCTACAACATATTGCTTCATCTAGTGTTACTGTACCTTCTTCAATTAAGCTTTGTGCATTTCCTAACCACACATCTGTACCATGTGATAATCCTGAAATACGAATAAGTTCATCAAATGTTTTAGGTTTTGTATCTACAAGCATTCCTCTAACAAATTTAGTTCCAAATTCAGGTACACCTAAACTTCCAACTTCTGAGTGTATTTGTTCTGGTGTTACCCCTAAAGCCTCTGTTGAAGAGAATATTGACATTGTTTCTTTATCATCTAATTGTATTTTTGTAGGATCTATTCCTGTTAAATCTTGTAACATTCTTATAACAGTTGGATCATCATGACCTAGTATATCTAATTTTAACAAGTTTTGATCTATTGAATGGTAATCAAAATGTGTTGTTATTATATCAGAATTTGGGTCATCTGCAGGGTGTTGTATAGGACAAAATTCATATATTTCTCTACCTTTTGGTACAACAATAATTCCTCCTGGATGTTGACCTGTTGTCCTTTTTATTCCTGTACAACCTTTAGCAATTCTTATTGCCTCAGCATTATTTATTGGAATTCCTCTTTCTTCATAATATTTTTTTACATAACCAAATGCTGTTTTATCTGCAACAGTTCCTATTGTTCCTGCCTTAAAAGTTGTTCCCTTTCCAAATATTACTTCAGTATATCTATGTGCTTTTGCTTGATACTCTCCTGAGAAGTTTAGGTCTATATCTGGTTCTTTGTCTCCATTAAATCCAAGGAAAGTTTCAAAAGGTATGTCCATTCCATCTTTGTCTAGTTTATGACCACATTTTGGGCATTCTTTATCTGGTAAATCAAAGCCATTCTTAAAACCATAATCTGTAAAGTCTGAATATTTACAATTTGGGCATCTATAGTGTGCAGGAAGTGAATTAACTTCTGTTATACCTGTCATATTTGCTACAAATGACGAACCAACACTTCCTCTTGAACCAACTATATATCCATCTGCATTTGATTTCCAAACTAGTTTTTGAGCTATAATGTACATTACTGAGAAACCATTTTTTATAATTGATTGTAATTCTTTGTCTAATCTTTCTTGAACAATTTGTGGTAATGGTTCTCCATATAATTCTTTTGCTCTTGTCATTGCAATATCTTCAATTTGTTTTTCGCATCCTTCAATATGTGGAGGACATTTCTCGCTAGATATAGGACTTATCTGCTCACACATATCTGCAATTTTATTAGTATTAGTAACAACTACTTCATATGCTTTATCTAAACCTAAATATTTAAATTCCTCTATCATTTCATTTGTAGTTCTAAGATATAGTGGAGCTTGCTCGTCTGCATCATCATAGCCTTGTCCTGCCATTAAGATCCTTCTATATATTTCATCTTGTGGATCCATAAAATGCACATCGCAAGTTGCTACAACCAGCTTACCTAATTTTTCTCCTAATTTTACTATTGTTTTATTAATATCTTGTAATGCTTCTTCATTTGGAACTGTTCCATTTCTTACCATAAACATGTTATTTCCGATTGGTTGTATTTCTAAATAATCGTAATCTTTTGCAATCTGTTCTATTTCTTCCTCAGATTTTCCTGCTACAATTGCTCTATATAGCTCACCTGCTTCACATGCACTACCAAGTATCAATCCCTCTGAATATTTTTTGTAAATTGATTTCAATATTCTAGGTTTTTTATAAAAATAATCTAAATGTGAAAAAGAAATTAATTTATATAAATTTTTTAAACCTACATAGTTTTTAGCAAGTATTATTGCATGATAAGTTGGTAATTTTTTAAAATCTGCTTTTCCACTTTCTAATATATTTATATCTTCTACTGTTTTTGCACCTTTTTCTATTAACATATTTTGCATTACCTTAAATACTTTAGTTAGTGTTATTACATCATCTAAAGCACGATGGGCAACGTCTACTTTTATACCTAAATTTTCTGCAATTATACCTAATTTATATTTTTTATAATCTGGAAATAAGTCTTTTGCAAGTCTTAATGTATCAATATATGTATTTTCTAATTTTATTCCTATTTTTTCTGCATTATATTTTATAAATCCAACATCAAAATCTGCATTGTGTGCAACAATAATTCTATCTCCTATAAAATCTAAGAACTTAGGCAATATTGTTTCTATGGTTTCTGCATCTTTTACCATATCATCTGTAATATTAGTTACTTTTACGACTTCTTCTGGTATAGTTTTTTCTGGATTTACAAAACATTCAAACTCATCAATTATTTCTCCATTTTTGTATATAACCGCTCCTAATTCTGTTATTTTTTCTGTCCTAAAAGATAATCCAGTTGTTTCTATATCAAGTATACAATATTCTGTATCTATATTCTGACCTTTAGGAAAACTTACACTTGGAGTTTTGTCTGGCACTAGGTATGCTTCTACACCATATATTACTTTCATATCAGGATTATCTCTTCCTAGTAATTTATGTGCTTCTGGGAATGCTTGTACAACTCCATGATCTGTAATTGCAATAGATTTCCAGCCCCATTTCATCGCTCTTTTTATTAAGTCTGTTGCTGAAGTCATTCCATCCATTTGACTCATTTGTGTATGCATATGTAATTCTACTCTTTTTTCTTTTGCTAAATCTTGTCTTTCTTGCTTTTTCTTTCCTGGTGTTTCTACAATTACATTTGCAATAACTCCTATTTCTTTTGCAAATGGATCAAATTGTGCTGTTCCAGAAATTCTTAGTCCTTTTGCTGCTTGTATCCTAGATAGAACTGTTTTTGCTTTTTCCGCTTCTACAAAAGCTTTACAAGTAATTGTACTAGTTCCATCATACAAATCAAACATTACTAAGTATTTTCCACTTTTTAGTTCTCTAGAGTCTGTATTTATAACTTCTCCTTCTAATGCAATTTTTCCACTATCTATTGATATATCTGTTACTTTTACAATAGTATCCTTTATATTTGCATTTCTTCCTAAAATTAATGGTGTTTTTTCTTCTTCTTGTTCTATTGGAGGTTCTTTTGCAGCTATGTTTTCTAAAGGAATATTTTCATTTTGTTCTTGAGCGTTCGATGTCTCTTCTGTTTTTTCTTCTTCATATGCTGATGCTTGTGCTTCACTAATTGCTTTTTCTATTTCATATTTTTCTGTCATTTTTGATTTTTGCTCTATTTTTTGTATTTCTTCTTCTTTAATTTCTTCTACATATTTTACTTTATATGTTTTTCCATATAAAGATTTTAAAATATCTTGCAATATTTTATCAAAACCTCTTACGTTTAAAAACTCTACACCATTTACATATATAGTGACCGTTATTACATTTTCTTGTATTTCTATTTTACTATTATGTAATAAAACTCTTACTAAAGGATATTTAACTGACATGTATTTTACAATATCTTTCCAATTGCTTTCTATACTTGGTAACTTTATATTGTAATCATATTTTGTGTCTATTTCTATATTTTCAATAAGAAATCTAGATTTTAAATATTCTTCAAATTCTAATAGTTCTTGTATTTCTATATATTCAAGCGGTTTTAAGTCTATTTCTAGCTTATTTGTTTTTTTAAATAAATTAATTTTTTCTATTTTGCTCTTTTTTATTTTATTATCTTCTTTGTAATCTCCAAATATTTCTTCTACTGTTTTTAATTCCTCTTGCATTTAAAATGCCTCCCTTTTTATAGAAAATATTTTATCATATGTTGTAGAATTTTAGAATATAAAAATATATTTTTTATTTAAATTTTTAACCAGAGTAGACAAAACTATCTACTCTGGTTTACTTTTGGCGGAGTGGGTGGGATTCGAACCCACGGGCCCTATAAAGGACTACTACAGTTCCAGTGTAGCTCGTTATGACCACTTCGATACCACTCCATTTAATTTTCCATTATTATCACCTATTTATTTCTTTTTATATATTCTTGTATAAACTTTTTAGCCGGTGAATATATCTGCTCTGGCAAATTATTTATATCAAACCATTTCCATTCACTATGTTTTGTAGGTTCTAAATTTTTTAATTCTCCATTAAATTTATTAGCAATTATTTGAATTGTCACAAAATGTTTATCAGGTTGAATATCGTCTGTAGCTCCAAAAATTGATAATTCTGAAATTTCTAAATTTGTCTCTTCTTTTACTTCTCTTATTGCACCTTCTAACATAGTTTCATTGTATTCTTGCTTACCTCCTGGAATAGTCCAAGTTCCGGGTTCATAAATTCCACCCGTATCTTTGTAATTATCACATCTATGTCCTAAAAGAATTTTATTACCATCTCTAATTATAACTCCTAACCCAACTTTTATTAATTTATCCATTATATGTTCCTCCTATTATATTATTCTCTAACATATAAAATAATCTTTTAACTTTGTTTTATCTCCATTTTTCTCCATTAATATATTTAGTTAAGGCCATTATAAAAGCATATTCAGTCAAATCTATTCTTGATACTTCGTTATGTGTTAATAATTGAATTCCTCCTCCATTATTATGTCTTTCCTTATCTTCTCCAAAAAATTTATTCATTACTTCACTTAAATTTGTATTTAAAATCTCTTGTACTAAATTTTCTGGAACTGGAAATGAAGGACTTGTTCCATAACTTTCAAAATTTTCATTATCTTCAATTACTGCAATATTTGTGATCATCCATCTACCTAATAAATCATTTATTCCACTTTCAATTCCTAGAAATAAATCTGCCTTAATATTATTTTCTTTGGCATAATTTTTTAAATTTTTCACTCTATTTTTTGCACCATCATAAATTTCTTTATTTAGAGGTTGCTCTGGTACATCTGATTTAACTGCTATTCCCTCAATTTCAATATCTTCAAAGTAACGTTCTAAAGCTTTCTTTGCTCCTTTTATTTTTCCCTGATTTTTAGTGGCAATTAGTACTTTCATTTTTTATCTCCTTTAATAATATTAATACTTTCATTTAATATTACCCCCTCTTATGCTATTGATTATACAATATTTTAGATAAAATTACTAGCAAGCATAAAAAAATAACAGATAATTTCTTATCTGCTATTTTTGGCTCCTCTTGTTGGACTCGAACCAACGACCTATCGGTTAACAGCCGAGCGCTCTACCAACTGAGCTAAAGAGGCGACGACCTATTTTACCAGCAGGGTAACCCACAAGTATCTTCGGCACAAGAGAGCTTAACTTCTGTGTTCGGTATGGGGACAGGTGTTTCCTCTCTGTTATCATCACCAGAAATCTTCAGTATGCTTCATTAGCACACTCAAAAATACATAGATATATGACTCTTCCTCTAAACTTTCCTCTAGATCTCCACCTTTTTTCGTGGTTAAGCCCTCGATTTATTAGTATTGGTCAGCTTAATACATTACTGCACTTACACCTCCAACCTATCTCCATGTAGTCTTCAT
>CAJFII010000007.1 GCA_904381285.1 uncultured Clostridia bacterium
AGTAGCTAAAGATATTAATTTATTAAAGATATGTAAGTTCTGTAACAAGGCTTTTCTTGCTGTCAATCCCAAATCTGAATATGATACTCCTCAATGCAAAAATAAGGCTAATGTTTATAAAAATAGAGCAAAAAATAAATAGTAGCAGTTAAAAGCTACTATTTATTTTATAATTTCTATTTCTTCCTCCTTAAACCAATTATTATCTAATGCATATTTTTTTACTTTTTGTGCATTTTCTGTATATACTAATACTGCTAAACTATCCATTGCTCTTGTGCATGCAACATAAAATAACCTGTTTGTTCTTGTAATACTTGTGTCCTTTTGCTCTCGTTCATTTTTTATATCTGCTGCACTTTTTTCTTTTACACCAAAAAGTTTTTCATAACTAAATAAAAAACCTTTTGAACTTTTATCATCTAATATAACCATTACTCTTGGAAATTCTAAACCTTTAATTCCTTGATGAGTTCCAAATCCTGTTTCTCCTGTAATATAATTTTTATATGCTATTATTTCAGATACAGGCTGTTTAAAAGCTTCTTTTAATTTAATAATATCATCTTCGTCTTCATCATTTAATACACTTTTTAATCTTTCAGGTAATTCAAATAAATTATTATCATTTACTTTTCTTAGAATGTCAATTAATAAAGGATTTTCAGCTTTTTCAAATAATTCATATAATTCATTAGTTGCATTTCTAATACAATTCATTACATCTGAAATATTTTCGCCTTTGATTAACTTAGAATATTTTTTTATAATTTTCATTTCCTCAAAGCTATTTTTTAATTTATGAGACTCTATTAATGGTAAAATAATATTAGTGAAGAATGAAACTTCAGCTAACGAACCATCTAATATTCCTGTTCTAAACTTTTCAACTTCATATATAGGATTAAAAAAGCCTTCAAAGTTTAATCTTGTTGCTGCCATATGATGTTCTAAAATTAAGGATTGGTAATTATTATTCCACTCTTTATCTCCTGTTATTGTTTCCATTTTTAATGATATTTTCTTTTCAATTTCAGATTTATTAACATTATTATTACAAATAAATAATCTTATATATCCTTCTTTAGCATCACTCCTATATCTTTGCTGCTTATTATCACAATTTTTCCTAATCATATTAGCTAATTCAACTATTCTTTTAGCACTTCTATGATTCATTACTTTTATAGGTTTTTCCCATTCCTCTGGTATTTCTTTTTCAAGATTTTCTTTACCATCCATATAAATTCTTTGCATTTGATCTCCAAACATACCAATAATTACATTATCTTTATAATTATTGTAAACATCCAGCAGCGCATCAACTAATTCTTTTTTGGTATCTTGACTCTCATCAATCAATATAATTGGATATTTAGCAACTAATATTTTTTTCATAGTTTTTTTATTTTTTATAAAATCACATCCAATTTGTATAACCTCTGCATGATTTAATGAATCATATCCCAAGTTTTCTCCATTTGGATTATAGGAAAATTTTTTTATATTTTCTAACTTTTTTAATCTATCATTTTTGTTTTGTAATTTATTTAGTATTTTCGCAATTGATGCAGCAGATTTTGCAGTAGATTGTTTTTGTTGCAATTCTTCAATATCTTTTGCTAATTCATTTTTTACCCATTCTTTGATATCAATTTGAAAATTTTTTATACATTCCCATAAAAAACTATGTATTGTTTGAACTTGAAAAATATCATCATAATCGACTCTGTTTAATATTTCATCACATGCAGCATTTGTATAAGTTATCACTGCTATTTTCTGAGAAAAAAGATTTAGGTTATCTCTCTTGTGTATCTTTAAGTAATTCAACAAGTTTACCAGACTTCTTGTCTTACCAGATCCAGCCCCAGCAAACATAAAAAAAGATTTTTTATGTTCTTTATTAAAACAATTAATAATTTCTTCATCGACATGATCATCTATATGATTATCTTCAATAAATTCTTCGTTCATACTATGCTCCTTCTTCTAATAATCCTTTTGATGATAACTGAGACTCTAACCAATTTAAGCCATCATCAATATAGTTTGGCACAACTATTTTTTCTGGATCTATTAGATATATTAAATCTAAAGCAAATTCTGCTTTTTTAAAGCTAGTTTTTCTTATTTCTTCATATATTTTAAAATGCATATCCTCAAATCCAGTTGCAGATTTTATGATATTTGATATTTTATTTAAATATAACTCTTTATCATCTATATTTTTAAATAATTCAAGATTACTATAAATTATACTATCTTCAAAAGTAGATGTTAGAGCTTCTTTTTTTTCATCGTTATAATTTATTTCAATTGGTATTTGATACGCGATTCTAATTGAAGAATTAAATTCGTTGTCAGCTAAAATCACTTTACTTTCATTATCCTTATCCAATAAAAAATCTATTTGTTTTTCATGCATAATCCAATTTGTTATAGAATAATTTGTAGTAATTTGATTTTCATTTCTTTTGGGTTCAACTGCAGCATGTTTTCCTTCACTTGAAGCTGTATCTAAATCTGTTACTATTAATGTATCTATTCCTATCGTTTCAATCAATTTTTTTAATCTATGACTATGTCTACCATTGATTTCTAATATACTTATATACATTTGATTTAATTTTGGATATTTACTATGTATAAAATGTGGTAAAAGCATATTTTCAGCAACTCCTTCAACTAATATTATTGCATCAGCAAAAAATATATCACAATGAGTTGTTTTTAAATATCTCGATGCAAATCGTCTTGTCTGGTTTTCAGGATCTTCTTCATTATTGGTAGAAAAAACTTTTGATAAATCTATAACAATTGTTGTTGGAATTTGGTGCTCTTTATCAGCTGGCAGTCTTTTAAAATATCTCAGATCGCAGAAATCTATTTCTTTGACTATATGACTTGAATGTGTTGTAATAACTAATTGCGTTGTAAAATTAGTATTATCTTTTAAAAATTCACTTTCTGTTAATACTTTATATGCTTCTTTAATAAATACTTGCTGCACTTGCATATGCAAATGAGCTTCTGGTTCTTCTATTAATACTAAATGTATTGGTTCAATTTTATCTTCTTTATTCCTCATACTAGGTTTTATCCACTCATCTCTAAATGTTATAAGTTTGAATATCATGGATATTAAATTTTGATATCCTAATCCATTATATTGTTCAGGAAGATGATAGATTTCTTTAATTGTATTATCATGGGGTACTTCATATTGTATTGCAGATTCATGTTTTAATGCCTCCATGGCATCTATCTTACTTTCAATTATTATTTTTGGATTATTAATGCCTGGATAACCCATATTCTCTACTTCATCTAGTGCATCTTTAAACTTTTCTGCTAAATTTTCATCAAAAGCATCTTTAGCTTTTTCCATTGCTTGTAAAATATTGAGGTCTTCCTCTGTTGGAGATTTTTCTGGATCCAGATGATTATTATAATAATTTCTCAATTGAGCTGATAAAGATCTTGATGCAATTTCTTTAAAATTTGTATCTGGATCATGAAATCCTCTTTGTGCTTCTATAACATCTACTTTAATAATATTTTGTAATGAATCAAACACTGTTTCCATTTCATAATCAATTTCTTGTGGTATATCTTTTTCATTATCAATTTTTAAAGCATCTAAAATATACAACTTTATTTTAAATATTTCATTCATTTTAGATTTCATGTAATCACAAAAATTTATCGGCCATATTTTTATATTCTTACCTGTTTCACTAGCTTTATTTTCTAACTCTCTAGCTTTACTATATTTTTCTATATAATCACTATACATTTTTTCTGATTTGTCTGGTTGAAGCAACAATCTTACACCTATCAAACCTCCATCCCAGTCAAGATTTGGTATTAAGTTTGCTACATATTGCATTTCATTATTTAATACTTCAATCCATATATCAATTGCAGGTAATAAATGATCCCACTTTAATTCAATTTCATCTGGATTACTTTGCTTTTCTATAATCATTCTTCCTATTTCATTGATAGCTTTATGATTTGAAACTGTTATATCATTGAAATTAATTCCACTTTTATTAAACATTTTCACAAGTGCTTCCATTGCAGAAGTCTTTCCACTATTATTAGGGCCTACAAATAATGTATTTTGATCCCCAAAATTTATTTTGCAATTTTTAAGCTTTCTAAAATTTTGTATTTGAACAAAAGAAATTTTCATATTATTCTCCTCTCTTTATAAAATGTATATCAAATTTTTCCATAAATTTCAACACTTAGACAAAGTGTTACATTATGTTACAAAATTAGACAAGTAAATAAATATTACATTTTATCTAGTATTTTATTGTCCTATATATTTTCTTTTATGAATTTTTGTGTAATCTTTGTAACAGTTGAAAAATAAAGAAAAAACACTAGAATTAGCATTAAAATTGTAGTATAATCATGACAATTAAATATTAACAAACTTCCATCCATAGTTATGCTGAAAGGAGGTGAAAAAAGCAATGGCTGGAAGTATTGAAAAAAGAGGTGAAAATACTTATAGGTTAGTTGTTTCAGGTGGCAAAAATCTTGATGGTACTAGATGTAGAAAAACAAAAACTATACATGGCACTCTAAAAGATGCTGAAATTGCTCTAGCTGAGTTTATTACAGAAGTAAATCGAGGATTAGTTCCAGAAGGGAAGTCAATTACCTTTGAAGAATTCTTTTATATTTGGGATGAAAAATATGCTTCAAAAGAATTAGCACCAAAAACTTATTCAAGATATATTGGAATATTAAAATCTCGAATTCTTCCATATTTAGGTTCATTTCCTTTAGACAAAATCAAACCAGTTACAAAATGCAGTATATTGGCAATTATTACCTTCTAATCCTGCAAGAAGAGTTAAACCACCAAAAACCAAGAAACCTAAAATGGAATTTTTCAATGATGATGAATGCAAGCTTCTTATACAATCTTTAATAGAACTTACTGGAAGTAAGTTAAAGTATAAAGCAGCAATTCTTCTTGATATCTTCTCCGGTGTAAGACGTGGGGAACTTATTGGACTTGAATGGTCTGATGTAGATTTAAAAAATGAAACTATTAATATAAATAAATCTACTCAGTACTTACCTGAAAATGGAATTTTTGACAAAGATACTAAAACAGAAAGTTCTAATAGAATTGTTCCAATACCAGATTATATCACAAAAACTCTTCTTGAGTATAAAGAATGGTATGATGAACAAAAAAACATCTGGGGAGATAAATGGATTGAATCTAATAAACTATTTGTACAAGATAATGGGAAACCTATGCATCCAGATACAATTGGAAAATGGTTTAAAACTTATATTGAAGAATTAGGACTACCTATAATTAAATTTCACGGTATTAGACATACAAATGCTACTCTCATGATTGCTAATAATGTTGATATAGCAACAGTATCTGCAAGACTTGGACATGCAAGTATTAACACTACTATAAAATACTATGTACATCCATTAGAGAAAAATATGAGAAAGGCAGCGTATGTATTACAAGACCTATTAATAGGCGACAACTAATAATCTTTTTTCAATAAAATTACAAAAATTGCTTTTTTTAAGTCTTATTGTGAAATTTTAGGCTATTTATAGCTATTTTGGGGACAGCTTGTGTCCCCAAGCTGTCCCCAAAATAGCCTAAAATCCACTTTTACAAAAAAATAAAGAGTCCACAATCTCTTGCGACTCTAATAAAATCTTTGGTTGCGGGGGTAAGACTCGAACTTACGACCTTCGGGTTATGAGTTCTAAAAACGAATTAAGAACTATTTATTGAATATACTTAAAATTCTCTTTTTTACATCAACTCAATTATTACCATTTTATTTCTATCTATATTTTTTCTTTCTTTAAATATTTGATAAATATCTTCCCTTATATAATCCTAGTGACATATACAAAATATTATGATATTATCTATAAAGAGTTACCATATTATCAAATAGGAGATATTTTATGAATAACATAGATTATTTAAATAAAACTATAACCGTTAAAATAGATAGACCAATAGGAAGCAAACATCCAGAATATGGATTTATTTATCCTGTAAATTATGGATTTGTTCCCAATACAATAAGTGATGATGGAGAAGAATTAGACTGTTATATTCTTGGAATTTTCGAACCTTTAGAAACTTTTACAGGCAAATGTATTGCTATTATTCATAGGATTAACGATAATGATGATAAATTAGTTATAGTTCCTGAAAACAGATACTTTTTAAATAATGAAATAAAAGTTTTAACAGAATTTCAGGAAAGATATTTTGAAAACAAAATAATAAGAAATTCCGATTATTTAGAATTTAATAAAAATATACCAGAACTTTCAGTTACTAATTTAGAAAATAGTCTAACATTTTATAAAACTGCTGGATTTAAACTTGAATACAATAGACCTGAAAATAAATTTGCATTTATTAGTTTAGGAGAAGTACAATTTATGCTTCAAGAATTATCCAATAACGATAAATGGAATTTATCCTCTCTGAATTATCCATTTGGAAACGGAATTAATTTTCAATTAGAAGTAGAAAACATTAATATAATATATAATAATCTAAAAGAACATAATTATAAAATCACTTTTGAAATTGAAGAAAATTGGTATCGCCAAAATGATAAATTATTAGGAAATAAAGAATTTTTGATACAAGATCCAGATGGTTATCTACTAAGATTTTCACAAGATCTAGGAGAAAAAGAAATTACTCAATAAATTAAATGTAATTTAGAGAAAATTATGAGGTGATAATATAATGCAAGAAATAGAATATAAAAGATATGAAGAAATTGGAAACTGGGATTTTTCAGACATAAAATATACTCTAGAACAAGACAGTTCTTGGAGCTTTTATAATGAAATTGCAAAATATTCTAACGAAAATTCATTAATATTAGATTTAGGTACAGGTGGTGGTGAAAAAGTTCTATCACAAATGCCAGATGCAGGTATGGTAATTGCAACTGACTTTTCACCTAAAATGATTGAAACCGCTAATAAGAATAAAAAGAAATTTCCTAATAAAAATATTAAGTTTGTAACTATGAATAATCTCGATATAAAATTTCCAGATAACTTATTTGATATTGTAACCGCAAGACATACCATTATTGATGCTATGCAAATATACAATTGCTTATCAGATAATGGAGTACTTATTGTTGAAGGTGTAGATAAATATGATTGTTGGGAACTAAAACAGCTCTTTAATAGAGGTCAATCATTTAATGATAAAATTTCAATTAGTCAGAAAGATTTTAATGATATAAAAAATGCAAGATTTTCTGAAGTCAATTTACAAGAAATAGTGCAATATGAATATTATAAAACTGAAAATGACTTACTTGCTTTACTTCTTAAGACTCCAATTTTAGATGATTTTTCGGAATTAGATACTTCCAAAAATATCCATAGAAATAAGATTGAAGAATGCTTATTTAACCAATATGTTAATGAACACACTACTGAAAAAGGAATAGAGTTAAAAAGAATCTTGTACGGAATTGTAGCCAAAAAATAATTATTAACACTTAGAAATAAAACCCAATTTATAAAAAGGAGATAATATGAATAAATTTAAAGAAATACGACCTATAGTTTTAGGAGTAGCTATTAAAAACAATGCTTTACTTGTTAGTGAAGGGTACGACCATTCAAAACATCAAACATTTTATAGATGTTTAGGCGGTGGCATTGAATTTTTAGAAAAAAGCACAGATGCTTTAAAAAGAGAATTTCTTGAAGAAATTAATGTAAATATAATTATAAAAAATTTTTTAGGGATTTCTGAGAATATATTTACATATCAAGGAAAGCATGCTCATGAATTAGTTTTCTATTATGCAATTAGTTTATCTGATGAAGATTATAAAGATGAATATATTGTCAATGATGATAATGGGCAAAGTAAAGCAACATGGATAAGTATAGATGAATTTAAAAATGGAAATAAAATATTATATCCCGAAGAAATTTTCAAATATATTTAATTAAATATATTCCTTCTTCTTAAATATATTCCTTCTTCAAAATATTTACTAAAAAGATTATATCATACTTTTCTAAAATTCACATAAATTACTTTTTATGCTTTTTATCATACCAATATGCACCTCCCAATGCTCCAAATAATATAACTAAACCTGCTATAGCATAACCATCATTACTATCATCTCCGTCAGTTGTTGCTACATTGTTTGTATTTGTCTGTGTCTGAGATGTTTTTATTAAGGTACTATTTTGTACTTTTGGTGCTTCTTTTATATTAATTTTTATTGTACTTGTTTTGCCATTAGAACTAGTTGCCGTTATATCTACAATTCCGGATTTTATTGCATTAATTTCTCCATCTTGACTAACTGTTGCAATACTTTCATCACTCGATTTCCATGTTACATTTTTATTAGTCGCATTACTTGGTTTTATTGTAGCTGTTAATTTCTTATTTTCCCCTACAATAATACTATCTACCTTTTCGTTTATCTGTATTTCTGTTACTGCAACAGTAGATGGTTGCGTTGTTGTTTTCTTGTTTGAAGTTGAAGAATTTGATGTACTACTCTTATTAGATGATGAACTAGATGAATATGGACAAACTCCATTAGTATGTAAATGTGCCGGATATCCACCACAATGATAATGATATCCCCCTAACCCACTTTTATTTTTATTATCTTTATGCCCACCATTTGAATCTGTTCTTCCTGAATGTGAATAACTATTACTCCCTATTAAAATTATACCTGTTAAAAAAATTAATACTGATAATGCTATTTTTCCCTTATTTTTTCTCATATATAATCCCCCTTTAATAGGATATCATCTTTTAATTGAAAAAATTGTAGAAATTTGTAGATTAATTATATAATTTGACAAATATAATTTTAACATAAGGTTTTTCTTTAATAATTTAATATAAAAAAACTTCTTTTAATATTTTAGCAAGTTATATTACTAAAAACATCAAAAGAAGTTTTTTAAAATATTTTTTAATTCATCTGTACTGTTCCCACAATACTATTTATATCATCTATTCCATATTGTTTCATGTATTTTTCAATTCCATCTATTACCTTTATACTAGTATCTGGTGCTACAAAGTTTCCTGTTCCAATTGATACGGCTGTTGCTCCTGCTAGCATAAATTCTATTGCATCTTCACCTGTTGTAATTCCTCCAAGTCCTAATATTGGTATATCAACAGCTTGTGCTACTTGGTATACCATACGTACAGCTACTGGTTTTACACATGGACCTGATAATCCTCCTGTATTATTTGCAAGATGTGGTCTTCTTTTATGAATATCTATACTCATTCCTAATAATGTATTAATTAAAGATACTCCATCTGCTCCTGCATCTTTTGCTCCTTTTGCAGGCATAGTAATATCAGTTACATTTGGTGTTAGTTTTACAATTAATGGTTTGTCTAGCACTTTTCTTACCTTACTTGTAACTTCTTTTACTCCTTCATAAGTTGTACCAAATGCTAAACAACCTGCTTTTACATTAGGGCAAGATAAATTTAGTTCCACTCCATCTATATCTAATGTATTTAACACTTTCGCAAGTTCTACATAATCTTCTATTGTACTTCCACATGCATTTACAATGATTGCTGTATCGAATTTCTTTAAATATGGTAAATCATTATTCATAAAATATTCTACACCTGGGTTTTGAAGTCCAATTGCATTTAACATACCAGCTGGTGTTTCATATACACGAGGTGGTTTATTTCCAGCTCTTGGTTTTAAAGATGTTCCTTTTGTACAAATTCCTCCTAATTTATTTAAATCAATAAACTCTGCAAATTCTCTACCATATCCAAATGTTCCAGATGCTACTGTTACAGGATTTTTCATTTTAATTCCCGCTAAATTTACTTCTGTATTCATTTATTTTATTCCCTCCATTCCTTTTTGCCTTATTAATTGTTCTTGTTCTTTTAAATTAATATTTGACATATCTTCTATAAATTTTTCTACTTTGTTAATTTCTAAATACTTAGGTTTTTGATTAAAACAATTCATGTATTTCTTTATTTCTTCTAATACCTCTATATCATACTTTTTTAATAGCTCTTTATTTAAACAATCATAATCATTATATAGTTTTTCTTTATTTTTCTTTGCATTATATATTTCTTGTTTAAAATATTTTTCGCTAAAATAATGATCTGATAATAAATGTATAAAATATCCTTTCCAATAATCTGTATTTAGATTAACTTTTTTATCCTCTAAAAATTCATTTAGATGTATTTCTTGGTTATCACTTGTCCAGTCTCCCCAAATTCCATAATGAGTCTTATTTTTATTCTCATTTGGATTTGTAATAGATATATAGTCTGGTGCTATTGCTCCTTTTATAAATTCTTCTGTATTTTTTATTTCATTTTTATGCTTTCTTTCATATTCCTTTGCTATTGCTATGTGTATAACAAAACCTGGCATTGTGATCTCACTCCTATTTATATTTCTACATCTTTTGCATTAAATACAGGTCCTGCTTTACATACATGCCAATATTCAGGTGCATCTTTAGGACTTCTTGCAGTTTTAACTGCACAACCTAAACATGCTCCAATTCCACACCCCATTTTCTCTTCTAATGAAATTTCACAAGGTATATCTTTAGATATAGAAAATTCTTGTACAGCTTTTAACATTGGTAATGGCCCACATGCAAAAATTTTATTTGGTGTTTTTGCTTCTGCATCCTTTTTTAATTCATCTATAGAAAATCCTTTTATTCCATAACTTCCATCATCTGTTGTAATAGTTAATTCATCTGATACTTTTTTGAATTCTTCCTCTAATACAATAAAATCTTTGCTTCTAAATCCTATATAAATATGGACATGTGTATTAGTTTTTTCTTTTAACTCTTTTGCAAGTTCATAAAGTGGAAATATTCCAATTCCTCCGCCTATAATTGCTACATTTTCATAGTCTTTTACTTCAAATGTTCCATATCCTAATGGTCCAATAATATCTAATTCTTCTCCCACTTCTCTTTTTGCTAAAATTTCAGTTCCTTTTCCCTTAACTTGAAAAATGAACTCTACAATTCCTGTTTCTTTTTCAATATTATAAATACTTATTGGTCTTCTTAGTAATGGTTCTATATTATCTAAAACTCTTATTTCTATAAATTGACCTGGTTTTGCATCTTTTGCAATTTGATTTGCTTCTATACTGTATTTATAGATGTCTTCTTTTAATTGTTCTTTTTTTACTATTTTAGCTTTAATATTAACTTTCATTAGGCTTTTTCTCCTTTATTTTAATTTTATTTTTGGATTGCTCCATTTAGTTCATCTCTCATTCTTATTGCTTCTTTCCTTGTTGCTTGTGCAAATTCTTCTTCCTTAAATGTATCTTTCCATTTATCAGATTTATATGCACACATTAAGCTTCTTGATGCATTTACAATTCCTCCTAAACCGTTTTGGTCAAATCCTAATGCTATATCTTCTGCTTTTCCTCCTTGTGCTCCATATCCTGGTATCAAGAAATATGTATGTGGCGCTTCATTTCTTAATTCTTGTAATTGCTTTGGATATGTTGCTCCTACAACAGCTGATATACTACTGTATCCATATTTTCCTCTTAATTCTTCTCCCCATTCTTCAACAAGACTTGCTACTTTTCTATATACTTCTTCCCCAGATTCTAATTTTAAATCTTGTAATTCACCAGAAGAAGGATTAGATGTTTTTACTAAGACAAATGCACCTTTATTATATTTTTTACAATCTTCAATAAATGGCTTTATACTATCTATTCCCATGTATGGATTTAAAGTTACAAAATCCACATCAAATATGCTTTCTTCTAATTCTCCTATTTTTGTTTTTCCTAAAAAAGCATTTGAATATGCTTGTGCTGTTGAGCCTATATCTCCTCTTTTTATATCTGCCATTACTATCATTTCTTTTTGTTTTGCATATTTACATGTTTCTTCAAATACTTTTATTCCCTCAAGTCCAAACATTTCATAAAAGGCTATATTTACCTTAACTGCTGGAATTATATCATATATAGCATCTATCAAGGCTTTATTAAATTCTAATATTGCATCACATGCACCTTTTATATTTTTAGGGTATTTTTCCTTTATACAATTAGGTAATTTTTCATATCCTGGATCTAGGCCTAAAACTGTAGGATTATTCATTTCTTTTATTTTTTCAATTAATTTATCTATTGCATTCATTTTTCTTCTACCTTTCATATACTATTCTTCCACCAACTATTGTATATGCAACTTGTCCTTTTAGTTTTTTACCAATAAATGGTGTATTTTTTGATTTTGATACTATACTTTCTTTTTCATATACATATTCTATTTCTGGATCAAATACTGTTATGTCTGCATCAAATCCTTCTTTTAATTGACCTTTATTTTTTAGTCCTAATAAATTTGCTGGGTTATATGACATAAGTCTTACCATATCTAAATATGATATATGTTTCTTATCAACTAAATTTGTAATTGTTGCTGCTAGAGCTGTTTCGAACCCTATTATTCCATTTGGTGCAGCAGCAAGTCCTTTTTGTTTCTCCTCTTCTGAATGTGGTGCATGATCTGTTATTATAGCATCTATTGTTCCATCTTTAAGGGCTTCTATAATTGCTTCTTGGTCTTTTGCTTCTCTTAATGGTGGATTCATTTTAGCATTTGCTCCTGATTTTAAAACTTCTTCTACTGTAAAGCTATAATAATGTGGACATGTTTCACAAGTTATTTTTACTCCACGTTTTTTAGCATCTCTTATCATATTGGCTGATGTTTTGGTACTTATATGGCAAATATGTGCTCTTACATTATTTGTTTCAGATATTACAATTTCTCTTGCAGCCATTATTTCCTCAGCTTCTGGAAGTACTCCTTCAACACCTAATTGTTCTGCTATTTTTCCTGCATTTATAGCTCCTGCTGATACAGATTTTTCTTCACAATGTGAAGCTACAAATGTACCAAGCCTATCCGCTTCTATAATTGCCTCTCTCATTATTCTAGAGTTTACTACTGGCATTCCATCATCTGAAAATGCTATTGCTCCTGCTTGTTTTAACTCCTCAAAATTTACTAGTTCTTCACCTTTTTCTCCTTTTGTTACACTAGCATATGGAAGTACATTACATAGATTAACTCTATTTGCTTCTTCAATTATTTTAGACAAAACAATAGTGCTATCAGGAGTTGGTTTTGTATTTGGCATAGGACAAATTGTAGTAAAACCTCCCTTAACAGCACTTTGTGATCCTGTTTCTATTGTTTCTTTATATTCAAACCCTGGTTCTCTTAAATGGCAGTGCATATCTATCATACCTGGCATAATAGACAATCCTGTACAGTCAATTACTTGGTCTGCACTTTCATTTATTTCTTTTGCTAATTTCTTTATTTTATTGTCTTCAATTAAAACGTCCATTTTTTCATTTAATCTTGCTGCATAATCAATTACTCTTCCGTTTTTTAGTAAAATTGTCATATAAATACCTCCTATATATTTTTTCTTCCATATTTTATCATTTAATCTAAGGTTTTTCAATATTTTTCTATATAAATAACTATAAGTTTTTATTCTATAAATATATTTACCTGCATATTTTTTAGTAAGCTTTTTTATGGAGGTTTTTATATGAAGATATATTATAAATTTACGCGGGAAAATTATTGCTATTCTTTTAATTGCATTTTTTGTTTTATCTAATAGTGTTATTGCAACAGATAGATTATATGTTTGGTCTGGTGATGAAGATTCATCCTTAATTAACGCAAATGTTAGTGAAAATTCTACTAATTCAAATGTATTAAATTTAGAGTCTGGAAGTGCTGTTTTAATTGAACAAAATAGTGGTAAAGTTTTATATGAACACAATATGCATGAAAAGTTGCGTCCAGCAAGTGTTACAAAAATTATGACAATTCTATTAATTATGGAAGCTATTGATAGTGGTAGGTTATCCTATGATGACCAAATACCTTGTAGTGAAAATGCAAGTTCAATGGGCGGTTCGCAGATTTGGTTAGATGTTAGAGAAACTTTGAGTGTTCGTGAAATGCTTAAAGCTATTTGCGTTGTATCTGCTAATGACTGTACTGTTGCTATGGCTGAATATTTAGCTGGTTCTGAAGAAGCTTTTGTTGCACAAATGAACAATAAGGCAAAAGAACTTGGTATGAATGATACCACTTTTAAAAATTGTCATGGTATTGATACTGATGGTCATGTTACATCTAGTTATGATATTGCTCTTATGTCTCGTGAGCTTTTAACAAAACATCCAAAAATTACTGAATTTACAACTATCTGGATGGATACTTTACGTGATGGTAAATCTGAACTTGTAAATACTAATAAACTTATACGAAACTATAAAGGGGCTACTGGCTTAAAAACTGGTTCTACATCACTTGCTTTATATAATTTATCTGCTAGTGCCACTCGTGATGGTTTATCTTTAATTGCTGTTATAATGAAAGCTCCGACTACTAAAATTCGTTTTTCTGAAGCAACACAATTATTAGATTATGGTTTTAGTAATTATTCATATAAAGAATTTGGCAAGACTGGCGATACCGTAAAATCTCTAGTAGTTAATAAAGGTGTAAACAGTAGTGTTGATGCTGTTTTAGAAAATTCTTGTGGTGCTTTAGTGAAAAAAGGGGAAGATAAGAATTTAACCCAAAACATAACTTTAGATGATACTATTTCCGCTCCAGTAACTAAAGGTCAAAAACTTGGTGAAGTTAGTTATTCTATTAATGGTGAAGTTGTTGGTAAGTCAAATATTATTGCTTCAGATGATGTAAAAAAGATTAGTTTATGGAATATGACTACATATTTATATGAAACTTGGTATAAGCTTGTTAGATAATTTAACTATTCACATTTAATCCACAAAAGTTATTCACATTAGTGGATAACTTTTGTGGATTATTCTTTTTTATCATATTTCATTGACATTATTCGATTTTTATTTTATTATTGTTTAGGAAAATGAAATTTTCTATTTAAAATACTAACAATCATTGTTAGAATGGAGGATATAATATATGAGTAATTTAAAATCATATTTATTTGAAACAAATGCTATTAAAGTATGTAAAGGTGATAAACCTTTCTGGTATACCTCTGGTAAAATTGGTCCATATTTTATTAACACACATTTTGTTTATGGTAGTGAAAAAGATGCCGCTTCTTTATTAAGCTTTATTGATGATAACAAACATGATAAACTTGGAATGCCACAAAAATTATTTTCACTAGTAAAACAACAATATGAAAACAATAAAATTTATAATGATGTAATTAATGAAATGGTTGCATTTATTAAAGAAAATATTAATGTAGATGAAATTGATTATATTTCTGGTGGAGAAAGAAGAGATTGGTTTTTCTCTTATATTATTGCCAATATTTTAGAAAAACCACATATCACTATTTTCAAGGATTTAGATACTATAGTTAGTAATTATAATTTTGAAAACTCTAGCCTAGTAAAATCTATTAATGGTAAGAAAGTTCTACATATTACAGATTTAATTACTATTGCATCTAGTTTTATTCGTGCTTGGATTCCAGCAATTCAAAATCTAGGTGGAGAATTAGTATGGAGTCTTTGTGTAGTAGATAGAATGCAAGGTGGTTCAGACAGATTATCTGATTTAGGAATCAAATCTTATTCATTAACACAAATAGATGAGTCTTTATTTGTAACAGCTTTTGAAAAAGGAATTATTGATAAAGATCAATTAGATATGGTTCATAATTTTATTAAAGATCCTGATGGAAGTATGAGAAATTTCTTAATTACACATCCTGATTTCTTAGAAAATGCTTTAAATTCAGATGAAAAAACTGCTGGACGTGCTAAACTTTGTATTGATGGAGATTTATATAATTTAAAAGAAAATTAGACATTACTTTAAACTAAAACGACTAGGTAAACCTAGTCTTTTTTAGTATTTATTTTTTACCTAACTCTATCTTTACTGGACTTATAATCCCTTTTCTTTGTACTAATAATGTAATCTCATCTCCCGGACTTTTTGTATAAATATATTTTCTTAGTTCACTCATTTTATTTAGAGTTATTCCATCTATTTTGGTTATTATATCTCCTGTTCTTATTCCAACTTTTTCTGCAGGACTATTTTTTATTACTTCCACAACATAAATTCCATTTTCAAATTCTATCCTTGAATCTAAATATGGTATTACATTTTTATCATATGAAAATATTCCTATACTTGCCTCTGTAAAATTTCCTGTCTCTTTATAACTTTGTATTATTGGTTTTATAATATTTATTGGTATTGCAAATCCTATAGATTCTGCTGACTCTATTTTTATTGAATTTATTCCTATTACCTCTCCATTTGGATTTATTAGTGGTCCTCCACTATTTCCTGGATTTATTGTTGCATCTGTTTGTATTAAATCTTCCATATACGAAGTTTTATCTTCTTCTTCTATTTTTATTGTTCTATCTACAGCACTAATGATTCCTGATGTTACTGTCCTTTGAAATTCAAAACCTATTGGATTTCCTATAGCATAGACCTTCTCTCCTGGGCGTATTTTATCCGAATCTCCTAGATTTGCATATTCTAATCCTTTTACATTAATTTTTATTATTGATAAGTCTAAATCTGTATCAGACCATACTACATTTGCTTGGTATTCTTTTCCGTTTTCTAATGTTACATAGCAACTACTGTATTTTGAGCCTGATACATGTTCATTTGTTACAATATATCCATCTTCTGAAACAATGATTCCTGTTCCTAATCCTAGTTTTATACTTCCATCTGTTAAAAATATTGAATTACCATTATCCTGTAATTTTGAAATTCCTACAACTGAATTTGACACTTCTTCTACTACATCTGCTATTTGTTTACTTTCCTCATTTGCTTGGGCTACTGTTTGAGATGTTTTTGTTGCACTATATTGTGTTTGGCTGTCATTATTATTAATATCTATATTTATGTATAAGTTAAATAGATAAAATCCCATTAGTGTTATAAAAAAAAGTATGCTCATTGTAACTACAACTGTTTTTAAATTATCATTTACTCTTTTTTTCTTTTTCACATTATTCCTCCCCTGAATTTTAGATTTACTTATACATTATATTTTTTCCTTTTTTTAGCATCTTAAACAAAAAACATGATATTATTTTCATAACATCATGTTTTTATTAATATATATTTATTTTTTTAAAATTCTTATAGCCTCTTCTATACTAACTTCTACTTGTTCACCTGTAGACATATTTTTTAGTGAAACTGTATTGTTTTTTACTTCGTTTTCTCCTATTATTGCTACAAATGGTATTTTTAGTTTATCTGCATATTTGAATTTTGCTTGTATTTTTTTATTGTTCATATATACTTGAGTATTTATTCCAGCTGTTCTAAATGCATTTGCTACTGGTAAACATTCTTGTATATCGTCTGACATTGAAATAACTAGCACATCTGATATCGAATTTTTATCTACTTTTATTGCTTGTAATTCAATTAATTGGTCAAACAATCTTGTTAATCCTATAGAAATTCCTACTCCTGGCAATGGTTTATCTGTATAATATTCTGCTAAATTATCATATCTTCCTCCAGAACATACACTTCCTATTTGCCTATAATCATTTAGAAATGTTTCATATACTGTTCCTGTATAATAATCTAATCCTCTTGCAATAGTTAAATCTACTGCAAAATTTGATTCTGGAACTTCAAATAATCTAATATATTTTACTACTTTTTCTAACTCATCTACACCTTCTTGGAATAGTTCATCTTCTATTCCTAATGATTTTAAAGTACTAATTTTTTCATCATTTGAACCAGTTATAGAAATAAATTCTATAATCTTAGATATTTTATCATCACTTACTCCAATATCTAAAAGCATTTGTTTTACATTTTCTCGCCCTATTTTTTCTAGTTTATCTATTATTCTCATTATTTCTACTGATGTCTCTTCTAAATTAAGGCTTTTATATAAACCATTTAATATTTTTCTATTATTAATTCTAATAGTAAAATTGTCAAATCCTAATTCTTTGAATGTAGTATAGATAATACTTGGAATTTCGGCATCATTTATAATATCTAGTTTTCCATCTCCAATAATATCTATATCAGCTTGGTAGAATTCTCTAAATCTTCCTTTTTGAGCTCTTTCACCACGGTATACTTTTCCAATTTGATATCTTCTAAACGGAAATTGTAAATCATTATAGTTTTTAGTAACATATTTAGCAAGTGGAACAGTTAAATCAAATCTCATTGATAAATCTGTATCTCCTTTGTTAAATCTGTATATTTGTTTTTCTGTTTCTCCTCCTGCTTTTGCTAGTAACACTTCCGACAATTCCAAAATTGGTGTATCTAGTGGCAAAAATCCGAATCTTTCATATGATAATCTTATTTTTTCTTTCATTTGATTAAATATTATTTGTTCATTTGGTTGTAATTCCATAAATCCAGGTAATGTTTTTGGTATAACTTTATTTTTTTTACTCATAATGCTTGCCCCCATTATTTTAATATATTTAAGATTTTACCACGGATTTACTTATTTTTCAATATAATCGCGAATTTTATATTCCTAACTCATATGCTTGTGTCTCTTCACTTCCATCTCCCCCGCCTATTACTTTGACGTTAGAATCTAGAGAAATACAAGGACGAAGCCCATGTCCAATCGAACGGCCATAAGTGCGGCCATCCGAAAGCACATAGCACAAATAGTTGCTGCGCAAGTCACCGCTGGCATACACAGCACGCACATAGAAATAGCAATCAGACGAACGCGAACTCACATCACGGGATGCTAGCCAGTAAGTCTCCCCTGTTGTCCACATATCTCCACCTACTGCTTGCATTGCAGTTCGGTCTGTTTCATAATTTGTATCTGTATCTTTCATGTTGTTTACTCCTTCTATTGTCGATGATGGAGTGAATTGAAAATCATTAAATGGTCCTACCTCTTCTGTATTCTTTGCAGTAAATGTTCCATCTGCCCCTACTGTTGGCACACTTCCTACACATCTTCCATCTATCGCATATGGACTACTTTCTGCATAATAATATGCTGCTTCATTTAATGTTTCTATTGCACTATTATAATTATCTCTTCCAGTTGCCCAACTACCTCCTCCTAATGTTACTTCTTCTACATTTTTGTCCGATATTATTTGCAATCCATATGTGTCGTCATTATATAATACTCTAAAGGTTAATACTCCTTTTTCTGTTCCTGTATCATATTTTACATAATCTCCTGGCTCTGCTATATCTTTTAATAGTCCTTTTACTACTGGTGTGTCTGTTCCACTTCCTCCGTTATTTCCTGTTCCTGCTATTATATTATTTATTTCATTTTCAAAATTAGCTAGTCCAGCTAGTTCTTGCTCTTGCGCTTGTGTGTAGTTTCTTCCTGCTTGCTCTGCTGTTCTAAATACTCCATTTTCTCCTAATGTTAGGTTTATTGTTACTCCTGCTAATATTAGTAACACAATAATTGTTATTACTAAAGCTATTAGCGTAATACCCTTACTGTTATTAATTAAATTCATGTTTTTTGTAGTTTTTGGATTTTTGCTTTTCTTACTCATTCTTTCGTGTTCCTCCTTTTTCTTTCTCATTTTTAATATTTTGTACATATTAGCAATTATTTATTCAAGCTATCTTTATTTAGGCATTTTCAAAAACTAAAACTTGCAAATTTTCTAAAAAAGCGTCTTGAAAGGAATTTGCTTTAGAGGTTCTTAAATAATTTTATGGAAAGCGTTCATTTTTAATGGAAGGGTGCCATAAAATTATTTTAGAAGCTCTTAGCAAATTAGCTTGAACAAGCTTTTTTGAAAATTAAAAGTTTGTTTTTGTAAAATGCTTTTAGCCTTATGTCTTTATTTTATAATTACAAATATTACTTGTCAAGCTACTTATATATCTTTTTTTCTTATTTTTCGAGTACTTCTACAGTTTTTGCTAATCATTTGTTGCCATAAACTTTCCTGCTTTTTATTTTTACATTTTTCTTTGTATTTTTCTCTTTTTGTCGAAATTTAATATTTTATATTGTTTTTTGTACCAATTGTTGCTAAAATATTACATAGATATATAATTTTAGTTACATTTTACAAAATAGTTTTCTTTTTTTATTTTTAATTATATAATTTATGGGAATTATAAGAGATTTTGTCTCTTATGGGATGTTTAATTTAAGGGTGATATTATGAATAGAAAATTTTATGATTTAACTAATCCACAAAAATCTATTTTGCTTACAGAAGAGTTTTACAAAGGGACTAATATTAATAACATTTGTGGAACTGCTATTATTAAAAATGAGTTAAATTTTGAATTATTAAAAAAAGCTATTAGTCTTTTTATTAAGAACAATGATAGCTTTAGTTTAAAATTGACTCTAGATAATAACGAAGTTAAGCAGTATATTGGTGATATTGATACTGATAATATTACTATCGTGGATATTGAATCAAAAGATGATTTACCTAAACTTGAAAATGATATAATGAGTAAAGTTTTTGATGTTTATGATTCTAACTTATTTTCTTTTACTATTTTTAGATTTAAAGATAATACAGGCGGCTTTATTGCTAATGTTCATCATTTAATTGGTGACTCTTGGACATTAGGTATTATTGCCAATGAAATTGTTAGAATATATTCTTGTATTATTAACGGAGTTGATGTTGATAAAAACAACGAAAATTCTTATATAAATTATATTAATTCTGAAAAAGAATACTTAAATAGTGATAAATTTAAAAAGGATAAAGAGTATTGGAATAATGTTTTTAATACTATTCCTGAACAGGCTTCTATTCCTAGTTCAAAATTAAAAATTTCAAATGATGATTTTTCATGTATTGCAAATCGTAGTATTTTTAATATAGATAAATCTACAATAGATGAAATTACTGAATTTTGCAAATCTATAAATATTTCTGTTTTTAATTTCTTTATGGCTGTTTATTCTATTTATATTAGTAGAGTAAGTGGCTTATCTGATTTTGTAATTGGCACACCTATTTTAAATCGAACCAATTTCAAAGAAAAACATACAACTGGTATGTTTATTAATACTTCCCCACTTAGAGTTTCAATTGATGATGATATAGATTTTAATACTTTTGCCTCTAATATTGCAAAAGATTCTTTAAGCATGCTTAGACATCAAAAATATTATTATCAAAATATTTTAGAGGATTTAAGAAATCGTGAACCTAATTTACCAAACTTATATAGTATTCTTATTTCATACCAAATAACAAAGGCTAGTACTGAAAAAGGATTATCTTATACTACTCGTTGGAACTTTAATGGTACTTGTTCTGATGATATTGATATTCATTTATTTGATTTAAATGACTCTGGAAGTATTAATATTGCTTATGATTATAAAGTTTCAAAATATGAAGATACTGATATTGCTAGTCTTCACAATCGTATTTTACATATTATTGAACAAATTTTAAGTACTCCTAGTATAAACATTAAAGATATTGAAATTGTTACTAATAAAGAAAAAAATGATATTTTAAATAAGTTTAATAACACAAATAAAGATTTTCATTTTAAAAATAATATTATTGAAGTTATAAAAGATATCGCCTCAAGCAATCCAGATAAGGTTGCTATTGAAGCTGAAAATGATTGGATTAGTTATAAAGATTTAATTGACAGAGTAAATAAACTTTCTAATTATCTAATTACACAAACTGATTTAAACCAAAACTCTAATGTTGGTATTTTTACATATAGAAATATCGATACTATTGTTGGTATTTTAGCAATTATTAATATTAATTGTACTTATGTTCCAATTGATCCTGAATATCCTGTAGACAGAATTAATTATATGATTGAGCAATCAAAAATTACTACAATTCTTTCTACTGATTCTTCATGCAAGAATTTGGTTGAGTTTGATTTTCTAAAATTCATACCTATTAATTATAATTTATATAAAGATTGCAAAATTACAAATAATTTGTCATTTGATTATAATTTTGATAATAATTTATATATTATATTTACTTCAGGCTCTACTGGAAAACCAAAAGGTGTTACTATCACTCATAAAAACATGATGAATTTAATTTTTCACGAAAAATATTGTACCGATATTTTTTCTAATAAAGGAAATCATAAAGTTTTACAATTTGCAACTATGAGTTTTGATGTTAGTTACCAAGAAATTTTTTCTAGTTTACTAACTAGCTCTACTCTAGTTTTAATTAGTGATGAAAAAAGAAAAAATATTAAAAAGCTATCTGATTATATTGCTATAAAAAATATAGATACTTTATTTATTCCACCTGCATATTTACGTTTATTAACAGAAGATATTTCTACTCTAGAGAAGTTCTCTTCTTGTGTAAAAAATATAATTACAGCTGGTGAAGCATTATTAATTACAAGTGGTATAAATAAATTACTTTCTTGTGGAATTAAAATACATAATCATTATGGTCCTGCTGAAACGCATGTTGCTACAACCTATACTTTAAATGAACCTCAAGAAACGGTAAATGTACCAATTGGTTATCCAATATCTAATACTTCTATTTACATTTTAGATGAGGCAAATCATTTATGTCCTTCAAATGTTAAAGGGCAAATTGCAATAGCAGGTGCCTGTGTTGGAAATGGATATGTAAATAGAGATGATTTAACAAAACAAAGATTTATTAGTGATCCTTTTGTTCCTGGTAATAAGCTATATCTTACTGGTGATTTAGGATTTTGGGATAATTCTGGTTGTATTCATTATATTGGAAGGTCAGATTTCCAAGTAAAAATTAATGGTTTTAGAATTGAATTACAAGAAATTGATAAAGTTTTATCTACCTTTGATACTATTACAAATTGTATTTCAGTAGTACAAATAATAAATAATAAAAAATATATTATTACATATTATTGCGGAACAAAAAAATTCTCTGAAAATGAATTAAAAAATCATTTAAATGAATTTTTACCTAAATTCATGATACCTTATAGATTAATTTATTTAGATAAATTGCCTTTAAATAACAATGGAAAAATCGACAGAAAGAAATTACCAAATGTAGATTTGAACTTTTCAGATGAATTTGTCGCTCCTACTACAGAAACAGAAATAAAATTAGCTAAGATTTGGGACGAAATTTTTAATGTAGAAAAAATAAGTAATACTTCTGACTTTTTCAATATTGGAGGAGATTCTTTACTTGCAATTAAATTGTGTTCTAGAATTTTATCTAATTTTGATATAGATATAACTGTAGCAGACGTATTTAAATATCCAGTTTTACAAGATTTAGCTAAGTTTTTGGATTCTCATAAGAAATCCACTGCCAAAAATCTTATTTCAAAATGTGCTCATATGGATTCTTATCCTTTATCTAGTGCACAAAAAAGGATTTATTATGCTACAAAATTAATTGATGATAATAATATTACATATAATATTCCTGGTGCATTACTATTTAATGCAATTTTAGAAAAAGAGAAAATTATAGATGCTTTTAATAAGTTAATAAACATTCACGCTTCATTTAGAACTTGTTTTAGAATTATCAATAATGAACCTCGCCAAGTAGTTCTAGATAAAGTTAATTTTGATATAGAAACTTATTATGATACCGAAAAAAATATGCAATCAATTGTTGATAATTTTCCAAAACCTTTTGATTTAGCAAATGCTCCTTTGCTTCGTGTATGTATTTATTATTTAGATAACCAAAAAACTTTACTACTAATTGACTCTCATCATATTATATTAGATGGACATTCATTAAATATTTTAATAAAAGACTTTTGTTCTTTATATTTGAATAATTCTATTGATGTACCATCTATTGAATATATCGATTATTCTGTATGGGAAGAGAATTATTTAAATACACCTGAAATAAAGTCAGCTGAAAATTATTGGCTTAATAAGTTTAAAGATTCAGAAATACCATCTATTAATTTGCCGTTTGATTATAATGCTACAGCTAATCGTTCTTATAATGGTGATCAAATTAATATCTGTCTACCTGAAAACTTATTTGCCAGCTTAGATATGGTAGCAAAAAATAACAATGTTTCTAATTACATGTTGTTCTTGACAATGTTTTATATTTTGTTATATAAATATACTTCTCAAAATAAAATTATTGTTGGAACACCTGTCGAAAATAGAGCTTCTGAAGAATTGAACAATATTCTAGGTATGTTTGTTAATAATATTGTTTTAGATTCAATAATTGACTCTAATAAAACTTTTACAGAATTTTTATTAGATGTTAAAGATATGGTTTTAAATGCCCTTAAATATCAATCTTATCCATATAATTTACTTGTTAAAAACCTATCTACTAACAATAATTTATTTGATGTATTTTTTGTTTACCAAAATACTTATCAAGAAAAGGTAACTTTGGGTAATATTCCTTTAGAAATAGTAGAATCTAATTCACATACAGCTAAGTTTACTCTATCTTTAGAAATTATTCCTAATTCTAATACTATTAAATTGAATTATTGCTCAGACTTATTCAAAAAAAGCACTATGGAACATATTCTATCAAACTATGTTAATATACTAAAACTTGTTTCAAATGGCTTTAATGATAAAATATGTAATATGAATATTTTATCATCAAAAGAGACAAATCAATTACTTTACGATTTTAACAATACAAAATTAGAATACTCAAAAGAAAAAACTATTGCTCAACTATTTGAAGAGCAAGTAGAAAAAACGCCTAATTCATATGCTGTTATTTTTAAGGATAAAAAATTAACATATGATGAATTAAACAAAAAAGCCAACCAATTGGCATGGTATTTAAAAAATCAAGGTGTTAAAGAGCATGATATTATAGGAATTTCTATGAATCGTTCTTCTGAAATTCTATTATGTATGATTGCCATTTTAAAATTGGGTGCTGCTTATTTACCTATTGATCCTACTTATCCAGAACATAGGGTTGAATACATAATTAATGATAGTAAAGTACGCATTATTTTAACTAAAAATAATTTAATTAATGTTTTCTCTAAAATGGCTAATGTTATTGCTGTAGATTTAGAGGACAGCCCAATTTATAATAGTGATTTAACATACAATCTTGGTAATTTAGGATCTGCAGATAATTTAGCATATTTAATTTACACATCCGGCTCAACTGGCAATCCAAAAGGCGTAATGTTAACAAATAGAAATGTTAATAATTTTATTACTGGCACATGTAACAAAATTGATTTCAAAAAATATTCAACTATTGTTTCTGTTACTACAATGTGTTTTGATATATTTGTGTTAGAATCTTTGTTACCTTTAGAAAATGGATTAACTGTTATTATTGCAGATGAAGATGAACAAAATATACCTACTTTATTAAATAAACTATGTTTAGAAAACAATGTAGAAATGCTTCAAACAACACCTTCTAGAATGTCTTTACTAATGAGTGATGATACTTCTTTAGAATACTTAAAACAATTAAAATGTGTTATGATTGGTGGAGAACCTTTCCCAAGTAATTTATTAACTAATTTGCAAAAGTATTCTAATCTTAAAATTTATAATATGTATGGTCCTACAGAGACAACAGTTTGGTCTACAATAAAAGATCTAACTAATACCTCTAATATTACAATTGGAACTCCAATTGCAAACACCACATGTTATATTTTAGATAAAGATTTAAACATGGTTCCAATTGGTGTCCCTGGAGAACTTTATATTGGTGGAGATGGCGTTTCAAATGGTTATCTAAATCGTGAAAACTTAACAAAAGAAAAATTTATAAACAATCCTTTTATAAAAAATGATATAATATATAATACTGGTGATTTAGCTTCATGGAATTATAATGGAGAAATTAATTGTCTGGGTCGTTCCGATTTTCAAGTTAAAATAAGAGGATTACGTATAGAGCTCGGTGAAATAGAAAAACAAATGCTAGAATACCCTGGTATTATAAAGTCAGTTGTAAATGTTAAGAAGGATAATTTAGATAGACAAATGCTTTGTGGATATTTTGTTGCAAATACTAGAGTTTCTATATCAGATTTAAGAGATCATTTAAGTAAATACTTACCTAACTACATGGTACCTAGCTATTTAATGCAATTAGATGATTTCAATTATACTCCTAATGGAAAGATTGATAAAAAAGCATTACCTACTCCTAAAATAGAAGTAAGTAAAACTATCATTGCTCCTGAAACATCTTTGGAGAAATTGATTGCATCTTTATTTGAAGAACTTCTTGGAGTTTCACCTATTAGTATTAATGATAACTTTTTTGAAATTGGTGGAGATTCCATTTTAGCATTGAAACTTCAAATGAAACTATTAAATAATAATATAAATATTTCTTATTCTGACATTTATAAATACAATACAGTAAAAGAATTAGCTTTGAAAATAGAAACCATTCAAAATACTTATAATGCTGTACTAGATGACGAATATGATTTTACAAATATAAATTCTGTATTATCTAATAATATTTCAGATAATTTAGATAATATAAATTTTCACGATATTGGTAATGTATTATTAACTGGTAGTACAGGATTTTTAGGAGCTCACATATTATCTTATTTATTGGATAATACAGATAGTATTGTATATTGTCTTATACGAAAAGATCCTAGTACTTCTGTTAAAGATAAATTACTTAAGAAATTATCATATTATTTCGGCGAAAAATATCATGATTTAATCGGTAACAGAATTATAGTAATAAATTCTGACATTACTAAACCTGATTTGGGTCTTACAGATAATAAATTACAAGATTTATTTAGTAATATATCTTGCGTTATAAATAGTGCAGCTACTGTAAAACATTATGGATATTATAGTAATTTCGAAGAAATTAATGTAAATGCTGTAAAATATTTGGTAAAATATTGTGAACAATTTAATAAAAAATTAGTACAAATTTCAACTATTAGTGTTTCTGGTAATACCCTAACAGATTTAGCTATTAATCATCAAACTTTCAAATCTGATGTTTATTTTGATGAGACTTCTCTTTACATAGGTCAAGATTTAAGTAATCTTTATGTTAAGAGTAAATATGAAGCTGAAAAATATATTTTACAAGAAATTTATGATAATAATTTAGATGCAATTATTTTAAGAATTGGTAATATAACAAACAGAGCTTCTGATGGTGTTTTTCAATATAATTCTAATGAAAACGCTTTTATGCATAGAATACAGGCTTTACTTGAACTAAAAATGATTCCAGATTATATATTAGATAATTATGTTGAATTTAGCCCTGTTGATTTAGTTGCTACTGCTGTTGTTAAGAGCATCCAATATGTAAACAAATCAATAAGTGTATTGCATATATATAATTATAATCATGTTTTAATTCGTGATTTGATAAATTTATTTGATACTAAAATTGATATTGTTTCTTCTGATACTTTTAAAAATGTTTTACAAAAAAAGCTAAAGGAAAACAACAAGTTAATTTATATAACTAATGATTTAGATAAGGACTTTAAACTTGTTTATTATTCTAATATTAAGATTAGAAATAATTTATCAAAAGACTTCTTTAATAAAATTAATTTTACTTGGAACATAATTGACAAAAAATATATCTCTCAAATGTTGGAGGAATTAACTAAGGAGGAAAAATAAATGGATTTATTATTATTAAGTTTATCATGCCTTTTTGTTTTGATTATTTATTTATTTATTAATAAATTTCAAAATAAATCTCAATTAACATCTATATTTTCTTTAAATCTTGTATTACTACTTGTTTGGGATTCTGCCTTAATTTTACAACTATTATTTAAAGATGTTAATCCTATTTACTTTGATTATGTAGCATATATCGCAATATGTTTTATTCCAATTACAATGCTATTAATGGGGCTTATTTTTGCTAATACTAAAATTAAATTTAAAAAACATTATTTATTATTATTTATAGTTCCTACAATTTCATTGTTCTTATTGTGGACAAATGATTTGCACCATTTGTTTTATGTAAGCTATTCTGTTTCTATAAGTGATGCTGTTTTTGGACCATATTTTATAGTTCATTCAATATATACATATGGCTTACTTTTTATTGCTTTATTTTATTTGCTAATATATTCAATTAGAAATTCAGGATTTTTTTCAAAACAATCTTTGCTTATATTAGCAGGAACACTGATTCCTATTTTAATAAATCTTCTTGGATATTTAGGTTTTCTAAATAATTCAATTTATACCACACCAATATCTTTTTCTATTGGTATGATTTGTTATGCTCTTGCTATTTTTAAATTTAAGTTTTTAAGTGTTACACCTATTGCATTACAGAGAATTGTAGATAGAATGTCAGATAGTTATATTGTTTTAAATGAAAATAATGTTATTACGGATTTTAATAGTACTTTTTTAACTACTTTTAACGTAAAATCAAATGATGTTAGAAATCGTAATATTGTAGATTTAATTAGTAGATTTGGCGAAAAAAATATTAATATAGATAATTTATTAATAATTTTAAGTAAAGTAAAAAATTCTAATACTACTTTTAATTATGAAAAACATTTTGAAAGTATAAATAAATATTTTAATATTGAAATTAACAGTATTCAATCAAATGATAAATATATTGGTACACTTATATTACTTAAAGATATCACTCAACATGTTGAAGATATGAATACTATTAAAGAAAATCAGGACTTGTTAGTTGAAAAGGAACGACTTGCTTCACTTGGTCAACTTGTTGGTGGTATTGCTCATAACTTAAAAACTCCAATTATGTCGATTGCAGGTGCTGCTGAAGGATTAACAGATTTAGTAAAAGAATATGATTCTTCTATTGACGACCCTGAAGTAACACACCAAGATCATCATGAAATTGCACATGATATGGATGTTTGGATTGAAAAAATTAAGACTC
Source organism: uncultured Clostridia bacterium (assembly GCA_904381285.1). Taxonomy (GTDB): domain Bacteria; phylum Bacillota; class Clostridia; order TANB77; family CAG-508; genus RGIG8482. The sequence continues at coordinate 29,001 of CAJFII010000007.1, forward strand.
ATGCTTCTTATATGTCTGATGTTATTACAGCAGTAAAAGGACAAGCAGTTAATTTAAATGAAGATGAACAAGATACTTTTACGATTGATGAACTTATGAAGAGAGTAAATATTTTAATGAAACACGAACTAAAAAATGCTTTAATAGATTTAAATATTAATACAAATTCTAATAATTTAATAACTTTACATGGAAATGTTAATGGATTAGTACAAGTTATTAATAATTTAATTTCTAATGCTATTCAAGCATATAATGGCGTGCCAAATAAATCTATTGATTTAACTGTTACCAAAAAAGATTCAGAAATTATTATTTCTGTACAGGATTATGGTTGTGGTATTCCTAAAGAAGTTCAAGATAAATTGTTTAAAGAAATGATTACAACCAAAGGAAAGAATGGTACTGGACTTGGATTATTTATGTCATATTCAACTATACGTGGACATTTTGATGGTAATATTACTTTTGAGTCAAAAGAAGGATTTGGTACTAGATTTGATATAATTCTTCCTTTATAAAATAGATTTAGCTTAATATTGTTAACATCTTAGTTACAAAAAAGCACAGAACTTAAATTTTTAGTTTTGTGCTTTTTTATTGGTAAAAATTACCTAAAACTTAAAAATTACTGTATAAATTCTGTCGTTTTTTGTTCTTTTGTGTCATTTTTTCTGTGCAAATATTAATTTTTTTTATTTTTGTCTTGCTTTTATTAAATATTATTAATATAATATTGCTTGAAAGTAAGAGGTGAACTTTATGAGAAAAGGTAATATTGAGCATCCATCTAATGGTTATAAAATTATTGTAGTTGATGATGAAATTGGAATAATTGATTCTCTTTCTATTTTCTTAAAACGATCTGGATATGAATTTACTGGTGTTACTGATCCTATTAAAGCTATTGAAATGGTTAAAAATGAACATTTTGATTTAATGATTTTAGATTTTATTATGACACCAATTCATGGAGATCAAGTTGTTGAAGAAATTAGAAAATTTAACAAAGAATTATATATTTTATTATTAACTGGACATAAAGATTTGGCTCCTCCTTTAGATACAATTAGGAGATTAGATATACAAGGATATTGTGAAAAGAGCGATAAATTTGACCAATTACTTTTATTAATTGAATCTGGAATTAAAGCTATTTCTCAAATGAATTTAATTAAAAAAATTAATATTGAGTTAAAAGATACTTATGAGAAATTGGAACGTTCATATATGGAAAGTATCCAAACTATACGATATACTGTTGAAGCAAAAGATGCTTATACTCGAGGCCATTCAGATCGTGTTTCAGAATATAGTGTATTAATTGGTAAGCACATGGGACTATCTGAAGAAGATTTGAGAACTTTACGTATAGGTGGATTGTTCCACGACGTTGGTAAAATTGGTGTGCCTGACAGTATTTTACTAAAACCTGGTAAATTAACAGATGATGAATATTCTGAAATAAAAAATCATCCAACTATTGGTGCCCACATTTTATCTACAGCAACTATTTTTAGAGATTTAATTCCTATTGTAAAGCATCATCATGAAAGATATGATGGAAATGGATATCCTAGCAGATTAAAAGGAGAAGAAATACCATTTTTAGCTAGAATAACTGCTGTAGCAGATACTTTTGATGCCATGACATCAAAAAGAACTTATAGAGATTCTTTACCATTAGATGTTGTAAAAGCAGAAATTGAAAAGTGTAAAGGAACGCAATTTGATCCTGAAATTGCAGATGTATTTTTAGACATATTAAATAATCATTATGATGATATAGTTGAAATTCAAAATAGGTATATTTCGTAAATTTATATTATATATTATAGATAGAAACTTACAAAATTACAAAAGTTTCTATCTATATTTTTTATTTCTTATATTGACATATTACATAAAATAATGTAATATAAAGTCGAAATAATAAAAAAAGGAGGATGTTTTATGGTATCATCAGAAATTAGACAAAAAGCCCGTGAAAGCCTTACAGGTAAATGGGGTAAAGCTGCACTTATGACTTTAGCATTTGCTATAATTGTTTTTGTTATTGCTTTTATATGTAATATTGTACCAATTATAGGTCCAATTGCAAATTTTGTGATATCTTTACCTTTGTCTTATGGTTTTCTTGTTTCTTTTATGAAATTAAAAAGAGATGAAGAAGTTGGATATACTGATTTTATAACTAATGGATTTTCTGTTTTTGGCAAAGTATGGGGTGTTTTCGGTAATATTATTTTAAAAATGATTTTACCAATTTGCTTAGTAGTAATATTTATAATTTTAATCTTTATAAGTCTAGGTGGAAGTATTGCCGGACTATTAACTTACAATTATAGTAGTCTACATGCAAGTTCTTACGCTGTCGGTGCCACTGCAGGTTTTGGTGTATTAGGATTAATTGGTTTTATTGGATATATAGCTTCTTTAATTTATTTAGTTGTTAAAGGATTTTTATATGCTTTATCTTATTACATTTTAAATGACAATCCAAATATGAGTGGTAAAGAAATTGTTGCAGAAAGCGAAAGATTAATGAAAGGTAACAGAGCTAGATATTTCTGGTTAAGTCTTTCTTTCATTGGTTGGCTAATTCTTAGTGCATTTACATTATATATTGGACTACTATGGCTAGTACCTTATATAATGATTTCAATGATTATCTTTTATGAAAATCTATCTAACAAAACTGAAGTAATAATTGATAATGATACAGCAGTAAAAACTGAAGAATAATATTATATAATATTTTAGGTGTTACGTTAAAAGTAACACCTATTTTTTATACATCTTTCATACTTAATTTTACTTTTTGTCTTTCTAAGTCAATTCCTATTATTTTTACCTTTACTATATCTCCTACTGAAACAATGTCTAAAGGATTTTTTACAAAACTATTGCTCATTTCTGATATGTGAACAAGTCCATCATGTTTTATACCTATATCTACAAATGCACCAAAATCAATTACATTCCTTACAGTACCTTGTAAAACCATTCCTTCTTTTAGGTCTTCTATTTTTAATACATCACTTCTTAAAATTGGTTTTGGCATATCTTGTCTAGGATCTCTTCCTGGTTTTGTTAATTCATTTATTATATCTTGTAATGTCATTTCTCCTATTTCTAATTTAATTGCCATTTCTTTTATATTAATATTTGCTAATTGTTCTCTTATTTTAGTTAGTTTGTCTTTGTTTTTTATATCTTCTGGTTTGTAGTTCAAACTTTGTAATAGTTTTTCTGCTTTTTCATAACTTTCTGGATGCACTCCAGTTATTTCTAATGGATTTTCTCCATCAAATATTCTTATAAAACCTGCACATTGTTCATATGCTACTTTTCCTAACTTTGGCACCTTTAATAATTGCTTTCTAGATTTTATTTTTCCATTTTCTTCTCTATATTTTACAATATTTTTGCTTATTGTGCTATTTAGTCCTGCTACATATGATAGTAGTGAAGGTGTAGCTGTATTTACATCTACTCCAACTTTGTTTACCGCATCCTCTACAACACCATTTAAACTCTCTTCTAATCTTTTTTGGTTTACATCATGTTGATATTGTCCAACCCCTATTGCTTTTGGATCTATTTTTACTAACTCTGCAAGTGGATCTTGTAAACGTCTTGCAATTGATATTGCTCCTCTTATAGATACATTTATATCTGGATATTCTTCTGTTGCAAGTTTTGATGCTGAATATACACTTGCTCCCGCTTCTGATACAATCGCATAATGTACAGTATGTGATGCTTCTTTTATTACATTTGAAACAAATTGTTCTGATTCTCTTGATGCTGTACCATTTCCTATTGCTATCATATCCACATTATGTTTTTCTATTAATTCTAATAATACCTTTTTTGCTCCTTCTATATCATTTTGTGGCTCTGTTGGGTATATAGTTGCTGTATCTAGTACTTTTCCAGTTTCATCTATTACAGCTATTTTGCACCCTGTTCTATATGCTGGGTCAAATCCAATTACTGTTAGTCCCTTTAATGGTGCACCAAGTAGCAATTGTTTTGCATTTTTACCAAATACTTTTATTGCTTGTTCTTCTGCTTTTTGGGTTAAATCTGAACGAATTTCCCTATCTACTGATGGCTCTATTAACCTTTTCCAAGCATCATTAATTGCTGTTTCTAGATATTCTTTTACAGGACTATCTTTTTTTACTATTTTTTTGATTAATAAATTTAATATTTTATCATCTGGTTTTTCTATTTTTACTTTGATAAATTCTTCTTTTTCTCCTCTATTTATTGCAAGTATTCTATGGCTTGGAATTTTATTTATATTTTCACTAAATTTATAATATATTTCATAATTTGATTTTTCGTCTGGTTTTGATGCCTTTGTTGTGATTATGGCTTCACGATAACATATTTTTTTGATTTGTTTTCTATATTCTGCATCATCTGAAATATTTTCCGCTATTATATCTAATGCTCCATTAATTGCTTCTTCATAAGTTTTTATTCCTTTTTCTTCATCTATAAATTTAGTTGCTATTTTTTCTATGTTAGTTTCTTTTTGTTCCATTATTATATCTGCAAGCGGTTCTAAACCTTTTTCTTTAGCTATAGTTGCTCTTGTTCTTTTCTTTTGTTTATATGGTCTATATATATCTTCTACTTCTGCAAGTGTTAATGCATTTTCTAGATTTTGTACGATTTCATCTGTTAGCTTTCCTTGTGTCTCAATAGATTTTTTTACTTCTTGTTTTCTTTGTTCTAAATTTCTTAAATAATTTAATCTTTCTCCTAAATTTCTTAATGTTTCGTCTGAAAGTCCTCCTGTTACTTCTTTTCTATAACGTGCTATAAATGGAATTGTATTTCCATCATCTATTAATTTCACTGTGTTTTCCACTTGTGTATATTTTACATTTAATTCATTTGCAATTGTTTGTATTATATTGTTCATAATATTTTCCTTTCTTTTTATATTATAACAACAAACCCTACTAATATAGCAGAGTTTGTCCTATTTTATTCTATTTCTAAATATTCATTGTATGTAACTTCTCTATCTATTATTTTTCCATCTTCTTTTATATCAATTATTCTATTTGCTACTGTTTGTGTTAATTGATGGTCATGTGAAGTAAATAGAATGTTTCCCTTAAAGTTTTTCATTCCTTCATTTACAGATGTAATACTTTCCATATCTAAATGATTTGTTGGTTCATCAAATATTAGAAAATTTGCACCAGATAACATCATTTTAGATAACACACATCTTACTTTTTCTCCACCTGATAATACATTTACTTTTTTTAATGCTTCTTCTCCTGAAAATAGCATTCTACCTAAGAAACCTCTAACAAATGTTTCATCTGGATCTTTTGAATATTGCCTTAACCAATCTACTAATGTCATATCTTTTGTAAATAAATAATTATTATCTTTTGGGAAATATGAATGAGTTATTGTTGTTCCCCATATTAATTCTCCAGCATCTGGTTCTATTTCTCCTGCAATTATTTGGAATAATACAGTTTTTGCGTTTTCATTGTCTGCTAAAAATGCAATTTTATCTCCTTGCTTTACAGTAAATGAAATATTATCTAATATTTTTTCTCCATCAATAGTTTTTGAAATATTTTTTACTTGTAATATTTCTTTTCCTGGTTCTCTATCAGGTTTAAAATCTACGTATGGATATCTTCTATTAGATGGTTTTATTTCTTCTAATTCAATTTTTTCTAATGATTTTTTTCTTGATGTAGCTTGTTTTGATTTTGAAGCATTTGCACTAAATCTTGCAATAAATTCTTGTAATTCTTTTATTTTTTCTTCTTTTTTCTTGTTTGATTCTTTAGCTTGTTTTAATGCAAGTTGGCTAGATTCATACCAAAAGTCATAATTTCCAGGGTATAGTGTTATTTTTCCAAAATCAACATCTAGAGTATGTGTACATACCTTATTTAAGAAATATCTATCATGAGATACTACTATTACTGTATTTTCAAAGTTTATCAAAAATTCTTGTAACCAATTTATACTTTTTAAGTCTAGGTCATTTGTAGGCTCGTCTAATAATAATACATCCGGATTTCCAAATAAACTTTGTGCTAATAACACTTTTACTTTTTGTCTTGCTTCAAGTTCTTTCATATATTTATAGTGAAACTCACTATCTATTCCAAGTTCGTTTAATAATACTGCTGCATCTGATTCTGCATTCCATCCATCAAGTTCTGCAAATCTTTCTTCTAATTTTGCAGCTTTCATTCCATCTTCTTCATTAAAATCTGGTTTTGCATATATTGCTTCTTTTTCTTTCATTATTTTATATAGTTCTTGGTTTCCCATAATAACTGTGTCTATTACTTTTTCTTCTTCATATGCAAAGTGGTCTTGTTTTAGAACTGATATTCTTTCTCCTTTATCTAGAGTTACTTCTCCTTTTGATGGTTCTATTTCTCCTGATAATACTTTTAAAAATGTTGATTTTCCAGCTCCATTTGCTCCTATTATTCCATAGCAATTTCCTTTTCCAAAACGTATATTTACATCTTCAAATAATACTCTTTTTCCAAATCTAATGGTTACACCATTTGCTACTAACATTTTTCTTCCTCCTCTTTACAACTTCAATTATTATACATGATTTTATAGTGTTTTGCAAATATATTAGAAAAAGATATTTGGTATTGAATAATTAGCTTTACATAAATTTAATATTTTTAGTGCAAATATATTTGCATTAATTTAGAATAGTACTTTATATAATATTCTTCAAATGTAAAAAAACTTTGCATTAATTCCAAATAAATTTGCTAGACATTTAAAATAAAAGCTTATACAATATTTATATATTATAAAAGGGGATGATAATATGGATTTAGGAAGTAAAATTTGTAAATTAAGAAAAGATTCAAAAATGTCACAAGAGCAATTATCTGAAAAATTGAATGTTACTAGACAAACTATTTCAAATTGGGAATTAGGACAAACTGTACCTGATATATTTCAAGCAAAAGAAATTTCAAAAATATTTAATATTAGCTTAGATGAGCTTATGGATAATGATATAAAGAATATTCTAGTAGAAAAAGTTACTAATACAGAAAAAATGGCTAATACTACAATTAGAATCTTTAAATTTTTATCATTTATTATAATATGTATCCTTTTAATAGTTATTTCTTTGAATTTATTTTTTGTAATAAAAAACAGAAAAGAAACTACGGAATTGCAAAAAGAACAACAAATTCAAGAGCAAGCATTCAAAGAATACATGGCAGATTCAGTATCTAAACGATTTAATATTAAAATAGACAATCAAGAATATGAATACTGTATACAATACGGCCCGGATTTTAAACCAATTAGTGAGCAAATTTCTTTAAAAAGTACTCCTAGTGATGAACTAATAGATAAATTTAATTCTTACTATATATATTTAAAAGGAACTTATGATATATATACAGATGCTAGAAAAAGAATAACAGATTTAAAACAATATTTTATTGATAAAGGAGGCTTTTGGGAAGAAGTATATTATTAAAATCAAATCAATAATATTTTTAGTAAAGCATGTCTGAATTCCAGTTGTGCTTTTTCTAACAAAATTTTAACTAAATAGTTTTTGATTTTTTCTGTTATCTAAATCTTCTACTTTTTTAATGCTATTACTATCTTGCAAAATACTATATTGCTTTTTAGCTATTGCATTTAATCTTTCAAGTCTTACATTTTGTTCTATTCCTTGAGCTATCATTTCGCTATTTAAGTTCTCTAAATTACTTAAAATTATTAGCTGAAGAATATTAGCATAATCTCTCATATTACCATCTAAATCAGGATTTTTATCCTTCCATTCCTTTGCAGTCATTCCAAATAATGCAACATTTAAAATATCTGCTTCATTTGCATACACATATAATTTCTGTTTTTCAGTTAGCGTTGGAATTATATTTTCTTTTATGCTATCAGTATGTATTTTATAATTTGTTTTTGCAAGTTCTCGTCTAACTGACCAATTAATTTTGTTTTGATAACTTTCATTTTGTTTTAGTCTTTCAAATTCTTTTACTAAATATAATTTAAATTCCGCACTTATCCAACTTGCAAATTCAAAAGCTATATCTGGATGAGCATAAGTTCCACTATTATATCTACCTTGTTTTGATATTATTCCAATTGCATTTGTTGAACCTATCCACTTTTTAGGAGTCATTACAAAAGAATGTGTACCAGCTTCATTTTTAAACCCATCGAATTCGGTGGAATTAAAATTTTGATTATATAACATCTCCCATGTTCCTACATATTCCAATGTATGTTTGCTTCTAAGCCAGTTTTGAATAATATAATCAAATCTTTCTTCATCTTTGAATTTAGCTAAATCTGTTAAAGAAATATAATCTACATTACCAACTCTCATAACTTTTATAGACGTATCTTTTACTACTATTTCTGTTTTTATGAGTTCTTTCTTCATAAATACCACTTCCATTTTTTAATTCTGTATACATTTTAAAACATTTGTTTGTATTTGTCAATAAAAATTTATAAAATATTTTTTATCTATAAATCTTACTTTTGACATTAGTTTTTTCATTAAATGCACAGAAAAAAAGCAATTAAATAAAAACAATTTTGTGTTTTTATTAACTGCTTTCCCATCTTTTTAGTTTTTGTCAAATAATAATTTAATTGCCCATAGTCCTGATATTCCAACTAGAATGTATATTATTCTTGACATTAATGTCATATGACCAAATATTGTTTCTACTAAATTAAAGTTAAATAATCCTATTAATCCCCATACAATTGCTCCTATTATTACTAACACTAGGGCTATTTTATCTATTATTTTCATTATAGTCACTCCTAACTTTTTTATTTTTCTTTGTTAGTATTAGTAATTTAAATTTTTTTATTCATTTGTTTTTTGGTAATTTTTAACAAAAAAAGATAAATAGAATTTACTAAAACTAGTATAACTATTTATCTTTTTATTATTTATCTTTAATTTAATAAATCCCTTCTTTTTAACATTAATACAGCTATTATAGTAACTAATATAGATATTACCACTAGTATTGGAAAACCAAATGGATGATTTTGTAATGGTACTGGCACATTCATTCCCCACAAGCTTGCTATTAACGTTGGTATTGCAAGTATAATTGTTATTGATGTTAAAAATTTCATAACTCCATTTAGATTATTTGATATTATTGATGCATATGCATCCATTGTTCCATTTAGGATGTCAGTATATATTTTGCTCATTTCTATTGCTTGTTTATTTTCTATAATTGCATCTTCTAGTATATCTTCATCTTCATCATATAATTTTAATATTTTTCCTCTAAGTGTTTTTTCCATTACTACTTCATTTGATTTTAATGAAGTAGTAAAATATACTAATCCTTTTTCTAAACTTAATAATTTTAATAGTTCTCTATTTTTCATTGAATTTTTAAGTATGGATTCTGCAATTTCTGTTTCTTTATTTATTTGTTTTAGGTATGTTAAATAATGTGCTGCATTTGTATACATTATTTGTAACAGAAATCTACTTTTCTTATATGTAGAAAATCCTTTTACTCTTTTCTTTTCAAAACTCTCTATAATGAAATTTTTCTTTAATGATACTGTTATAAAGTATTCATCTCTTACAACTATCATACCAAGTGGCATAGTTGTATATATTTCAGTTTCTTTTTCTTTTTCTATAATAGGAACATCAACAACGAAAAGAATAGTTCCATCTTCATCTTCTTCGTCTATTCTGGCTTTTTCTTCATAGTCGAGTGAATATCTGATAAAATCCTCTTTTATTTTTACAGCCTTACATACTTTTTTTATTTCTTCATCTGTTGGATTTACCATATTTATCCAACTTCCATTTTCTATTTCTTTTAATGTTTTTAACTCATTTGTATTTATATCTGAGTTGTATATTTTTATCATAATATCACCCCTTATATTTTTGCTCCATTTATTATTATATTCCTTTATTCTATTTTTTTCTACCCTTTTTTACATTTTTAAGTATTATTTAGACAAAAAACAACTTACAAACTTTTGCTATTTGTAAGTTGTTTTTAATGGTGAGCCATAGAGGGATCGAACCTCCGACCGTCAGATTAAGAGTCTGCTGCTCTACCAGCTGAGCTAATGGCCCATTTTTAACAGTATTATTATAATTCCAAAGTACTGCTTTTGTCAATACTTTGGAATTAAAGATTATTTTTTTGTTCCTTTTTCTACAATTCTTTCTAGTGGATTGTATGAATCTTTTGATAATAATGTTTTTGATACTACTTGACCATTTAACTTTAAAATTTTGTATGCCTCACTTTTATATCCATTTACTCCTTTTTGTATTTCATTTTCTACTCCTTCTTCTAATTCATCATTCTCTATATATTTAGTTGTATATGGTATTACTTCTGTTATTTCGTCTTGTATTTCAACTTCATATTCAACTTCTTCTTCTATTCCGTATATACTAATTTCGCAAATTCCATTTTTCGAAATACATTCTATTTTTATTGGATATGTTCTGTTATTTTTGAATTTTAAATCTATTGTTCCATATGATACTGTTGCATCTCTACTTGCGGGAACATATGAAGTTATAAAATAATGATTTCTTCTACTAACAATTTCTAAATTTGCTTCTAATGCTGCATTATATAATGTAGATGATACTTGACATATTCCTCCACCTATTCCATCTACTACTTTTCCATTCATATATACTGAAGCTTCTTTATATCCTGCCTTTATTGTTCTTGCTCCTACTACTTTATTATAAGAAAATGTTTCTCCTGGCATTAATGTAGTTCCATTTATTTTTTCAGATGATAGCTTTATATTAGTGCTTCTATTTACATTACTTTCATCATATCTAGTTATATAGTTAGATAATTTTTGCGGAAAAAAGTTTTCATAGTTTAAGTCTGTTGTTTTTATTTCTGGTTCAGTAATATTTAGTGGAATTACATACTCTTCTTTTTCTTCTTCTAGCATTTTTTTTGCTTCATCAATAGATATTTTAAAATCTACCCCATTTACTTCTGTATGTAACTCAAACGGATCTTCTTCATAATAGGCATTTTGTGGTTCTTTATATATTTCTTCTCTTATTTTTTCAATATCTATTTTTTCTGGCTCTTTTTCTTCTATTGGTATTTCTATTATGCCAACCTCTTCACCTTTTACTTGTCTTTTTATTGCATCTATTATAGTATTTTTAAATTCCTCTTTTTTTACTTGAATTCCAGCTTTTCCATTCTGAATAATTAAATTATCTCCTTCTATATAATATGAACTCTCTACTACTATTCCTGGTATTTTTGCTGAAATATCATCAATAATTTTGTTAAGTTCTTCTTCATTTATATTAATTTCTTTTTCTATTTTTTTATTAAATATTCTTGTTAATAAAACTTCATAATTACTAATTATTATATTAGTATTTCTTCCTACTTTATAAGCATCATTTACCGCTTCTGCAGTATTATATGATACTTCTAATTGTCCTAAACTAATTGTTGTTTCATATTCCCCTTGTTTTACTGTTAAATTTTTAGATACCTGCTTTTCTAAATCTTCTCTTATTTTTTGATATGCTTCATTTATGGTTAATCTTGATACATCTATTTGATTAATTTTTACTCCTGTAATTATTTTATCATTTACTGAATTAGTTATTGCAAATATTGTAGATAATATTAAAACTGCAAATATTATAGAAGTAGGTATAATTATTTTTTTTATATATTTTTTAAATATACTATTTTTATTAGATTGTTGTCTTTTCCTTCTATTATTACCTCTCATATTTTCTCCTTTTTATTTAATTACACGTTAATACTATCACAGTTTTTTTTACTTTACAATATTTATTTTATTCTATTTTTTATTAATTATTATCCCCAAAAAATATTTCTGTTATAGATTTTCCTAACGTTTGTGCTATATTTTCCATTATTTTGGTGGATGGATTTTGTCTTGTTCCTTTTTCCAAATGACACAAATAGCCTGTTGAAATACCTGTCTTTTTAGCCAACTCTTCTAAATTCATTCCTTTTTCTTTTCTATATTCTCTTATTCTATTTTTATACATATTTTTCTCCTTTCATTTACAATTTGTCAATATTATACCAATGCTAATTTGACAAGTCAATCTTTTTATGATATTTTTTTATAAAATTTAATATTTTTTTCATTTACTGGTAGACAAATTGTGTTTTTTTATATATAATAATGAAAAAATATGGAAAAAGAGGTAGAAATTTATGATTGGTGATATGATTGCAAAAGCAAGAAAAGAAAAAAAGATGACTAAAACAGAGCTTTCAAGACTAACTGACATTAATATCGGTCATTTAACACACATTGAAAAAGGAGAAAGAAATCCTAGCCATAAAGCATTAAAAAATATTTGCAAAGCTTTAGATATTCCTTATCAACAATTAATGTATACTTATGATAAAGTTATTAACGAAGATCAAGAAAACTATAATGTTATAAGCCATATTTCTTATAATAAATTATTAGCTGTAGATTCTGTTAGTGGATTTATTGATTGTCCATCTAATGTCCCTAGTTCTGCTATTGCTTTAAGAGTAAATGATGATTCTATGGCTCCTACCTTTGCAGAGGGAACATACGTATTCATAGAGTTTAATACTCCTTTAAATAGCAAAGACTATGGTTTGTTTAGTTTAAATGGAGATATCATCATAAGAAAATTTTTTACAAGAAACGGAAAAATTATTTTAAAAGCTGATAACAAGAAAATGCCTGAAATTTCTGTAAAAAAGGATGATGAATTTTACATTATTGGAAAAATTTTATCAAAATAATGAATTTCTTGTAAAAAATACTTGAATATTTGTTTTTTTAATAATATAATATGGATACAAAAGATAAATAAGGAGAGATATAGTAATGGAATTAACTAAAAATATATTCTTTAATACCGATAAATTAATAGAAAATTCAACTGTTAAAATTTCTTATTCAGGAAAATTATTTCAAGAAAATGCAGAAAGAGTGTTTATTCATTATGGGTTTGGTTTACTTTGGGATAATTTAAATGAAATAGAAATGGAAAAAACAGAACTTGGTTTTCAAGCAGAAATTAAACTTGAATCTTTCGATACTTTCAATTTCTGTTTTAAAGATGAAAATAATTGTTGGGATAATAACAATGGAAATAATTATATTTTTCCAATCGAAAAGAATGTTATGTCTTTAGTTGCAACAGAACAAGATGAATTAAGTATGATTACGCCTAGAAGATTAAGAAAATCTTATATATGGAGTAAAAAAGTACGTCTTGCTATCTATAAAATTATTACTTATATTCCAAAAATTATCTCTGGAAATTATAAAAGAAAAGTAACTGAACAATAAATAAATTAAAGACGGATTTAATCCGTCTTTTTAAATTACCCAACCACCATTTGGAGATATAATTTGACCTGTTGTATAGCTATCTTCTATTAACCATTTTGCACATTTTGCAACCTCTTGAGGTGTTCCAAATCTTCCTAGTGGTATTTGATTATTTACTTCTTCTATTTCTTCTTTTGTTAAATTTTTATTCATATCAGTCATAATTGCACCAGGCGCTATTGAATTTACACGTATTTCAGATGGTGCAAGTTCTTTAGCTAATGCCTTAGTCAATCCATCCATTCCAGCTTTACTAACAGAATAAGCAACTTCACATGAGGCTCCTGTTATTCCCCAAATAGATGAAATGTTTATAATAGTTCCTTTTTTATTATGAATCATATCTTTAACAACTTCTTGTGTCATATAAAATGCCGAATTAAGATTACAAGAAATTATTTCATTCCAATCTGCATCTGTAATATCAGTAAATAATTGCCATTTATCAATTCCTGCATTATTAATTAAAATATCAATTTCACCAAATTTTTCTTTTGCATATGATACAAGTTTTTTTGCCTCTTCTCTTTTAGACACATCAGCTTTATATATTTCCACATTACATCCATCTTGCGTTAATTCTTGTCTTAAATCTTTAGCTGCCTGTTCAGACTTATTATAATTAATTACTACATTTATTCCATTTTTTGCAAGTTCTTCAACTATTGCTTTACCTATACCCTTTGCTCCACCTGTTACAATTGCTGTACTCATTTATTCCTCCTAATTTTATATAAAATAAAAAGCCAATAATTAAGAGCTTTCTCAAAACTATTGACCTTTTTCTTATGGAGCCACTTCTCAGATTCGAACTGAGGACCCCCGCATTACAAGTGCGGTGCTCTGGCCAACTGAGCTAAAGTGGCGTTGGTGACCCGTACGGGATTCGAACCCATGTCTCCGCCGTGAAAGGGCGGTGTATTAACCTCTTTACCAACGGGCCAAATATAAAAGAATGCTAAATTTTCATTTAGTATTCTTTTGGTGAGCCATCGCAGACTCGAACTGCGGACAACTTGATTAAAAGTCAAGTGCTCTACCACCTGAGCTAATGGCCCAAAAATGTACCCGTAAAATAGGTACTCTAATATGTTACTACATTTTTCATGTTCTGTCAATCTTTTTTTCATAATTTTTTCATGTTTTTGTAACTTTTTTATCACATTTTTATTTTGCATAGCTTTTTTGAATAATTTTAAAGAAGAAAATTACGCATTTAGTTCATTTAAAATTTCTTCAACATCTATTCCATGTACCATACAAGCTTCTTCTATAGTTTCTTCTTGTGATGCTGGACAACCTAAGCAGTGCATTCCTGCATTTAATAATATTTCTGCTTTTTCTGGAGCAATTTCTAATAATTCTCCTATTTTTGTTGTTTTTTCTATTTTCATATATCTCACCTCTCTTTTAATTTCTCATATTTTATCATATTTATTCAAAAAAGTATAGACAAATTTATTTTTTTGTTGTATGATTGTGTCATTGTTAGGTGGTGATAAAATGAATGCTTTAATTAATCTCTTTTTTATCACTTTCATTATTAATATTTTTACTGTTTTTTATTCAATCTATACTTTTTTCGATATTAAAATTTTCCATAATTTACAGGGAGCAAAATTAAATATCAAAAAACGTGACTTTAATTAGGAGGTTTTTATGACCATAAAAAAAGTTTTTCATAGGCTATTTTTTTGTTTTATTTTTTGGTTTATAGTCTGTTTAATTGGCTTTATATTGTTTAAACCTATTTATTTATCTAATTCTATAATTATTCCATATTCTCTACATCCTTATGATATATGTATTACAAAACCGGATTTATGGAGAACAATCAAAATTTGTTTTATTATTTTTTATATAATTTCATCAATTATTTATTCAAATTTTTTATATTCTTTATTTTTCCGAAAATATTTAATTAATAAAGAAAAAATAGATAAAAAAAACAATAATCTTATTAAACCAATTTCTAATAGTAAAAATTTATTTTTATTTGTTGGAAAAAATGAAAATGATAATTTAGTTTATATTCCAGAAAAAAGTTTATACCAAAATATTTTAATTACTGGCACTATTGGTAGTGGAAAAACAAGTTCATGCATGTATCCTTTTACAAAACAATTAATTAGTTTTAATAAAAATGATATTAATTCTAAATTAGGTATGTTAATTTTAGATGTAAAAGGAAATTATTATCGCGAAGTTATTAATTTTGCAAAAAACGCAAATCGTTTAGATGATTTATTTATTATTGAACTTGGTAAAAATGTTAAGTATAATCCTCTCGACAAGCCAAATTTAAAACCCAGTGTACTTGCAAACAGATTAAAAACTATTCTTATGCTTTTTTCTCCAAACAATTCCGAATCATATTGGCTTGATAAAGTAGAACAAGTTCTGACAGAAGCAATTAAATTTTGTAGGTTATATAATGATGGATATGTTACTTTTTTAGAACTTCATAAATTAATTACAATTCCAAATTATTTCATTGATAAATTAGACATAATAAAAGATATTTTTATATCTGGAAAACTATCTAAAAAAGATTGTTATGATGCGATTTCTTCAGTTGAATTTTTCGAAAAAGAATTTAATTCTTTAGATAACAGAACTTCTTCTATTATTAAATCAGAAATTACTCGTATTACAAATTGTTTTGTTTCAGATTATGATGTAATGAATACTTTTTGTCCTAAAAAAGAAGATATTACTTTTCCTGGCTTTAGAGATTTAGTAGATAATGGTAAAATTGTTGTCTTAAATATGAATATTGCAGAATATAGAAATTTATCTAAAATTATTGCCACTTATTTAAAGTTAGATTTTCAAACAGAAGTTATGAATAGACTTAATAGGTATAGTGATAATTCTTTCAGAAGTGTAGCCTTTATTTGTGACGAATTTCATGAATATTGTTCTAGTTCAGATGCAGATTTCTTTGCCCAATCAAGAGAAGCGAAATGTATAAATATAGTTGCAACACAAAGTTATTCTTCCTTATTAAACTCTATTAATAATCAATATGCTGTAAAAGTAATTATACAAAATTTAATAAACAAATTTTGGTTTAGAACTGATGACATTAATACAATTGATGATATTCAAAAACAAATTGGTAAAGAAGATAAAATTAAAGTATCTAAGAGCATTTCTGAAAATGCTAAAGAAACTCATTATAGTTATTTCACAAAATCTTTAAATTCCAAAGATTCTAATTTGTCTGAGAGTATAAGTGAATATGTCCAAAATGATTATATTTACGATACTAATTTTTTCACTATGGAATTAGAAACATTTTCTTGCTTATCTTTTTTGTCTGATGGATATAAAATTTTAAAACCCATGAAATTAAAATTAATTCCCTATTTTTTAAAATAATTTTATTTTAGGAGGTATTATATATGAAAAACAAAAAATTATTTTTTACACTATTTACTTTATTTTTATTTATTATTATTTTATTTTCATTTAATAATTATTCTTACTGTGCAGATCAAAAACTTGTAAACACTATAAACAAAGCATTTGAGCAAATACAAGATTGGTTATTAAAACTTGCCACTCCTGCCGCTGCAGTTGCTGTTGGTACTGGTGTTTTTATGAAAAAATTCAGTTTTGGAGATGAAGAAAGAATTAGAATTGGAAAAAAATTAATTAAAAGTTCTCTATTTTCTTATGCTTTTATTTTAGCTATTGATTTAATTTTATCTGCTATTAAATCTCTAATTTGATAGGAGGTTAATTTATTGGAAGAAGAAGTAAATATAACAGAAATAATAATCGATTCTATTAATACAATTTTTCAAACTATTTTCTCCTCTATTGATAATAATTTATATTCTATTATTGATGAAATTACTTTTATAAATACAGATATTTTGAACACATCTTATTTTAGAAGTATTTTTGGAACTTCAACAACTAATGGAATTTTATTAATTGCTAATTCTCTTGTTCTAGGATTTTTTCTCTATTATTGTTTCAAATTATTGTTATCAAATCTTTTAATAACCCAGACAGAACGACCTGTTAGTTTTATTTTTAAATTATTAATTTTTTGTATCTGTATGAATTCTTCAATATTTATTTGTGAACAACTTATATTTATTACTAGTTCTATTTCTTCTGCAATACGAGAATTAGGAAATAATTTATTTGGCTCAACTATAAGTTTTTCTACTTTGGTAGACAAGCTTAATATGATGATACAAATAGAAGAAAATAGTTTCACTATTTTTTCTATTGATGGCCTATTAAAGAGCATTATTTCAATTGGCTTTTTAAATTTAACTTTTTCGTATGCACTTAGATATATAATGATAAAAGTATTTGTTCTTATTTCTCCTTTTGCTTTCTTATCTCTTAGTGTTAATTCTACCTCTAGCTTTTTCAAAGCTTGGATTAAATGCTTTTTATCCTTATTATTTATACAAATATTGGTTTCATTTGTATTATTAATAATTTTTTCAATAGATTTTAGCTCTAATAATATTTTTTCTAAATTTTTAATTTGTGGCTCAATCTTTGCTTTATTAAAAGCTAATTCTTATGTTAAAGAATTTATGGGTGGAATTAGTACCGATATTTCTAATAGTTTTAATGGTATGAAATCTTTTATTAAATAATATTGGAGGTAACATATGAAATTTATATTTCCTCAAAATTATAATTTTAATAGTAAATTATTTGGTTTTATTGATTATTCAACTGCTATATTAAATATTGTTTGGTTTAGTTTTATTTTTTGCTTTATTAATTTGTTCTTTTCTAATTTAAATTTTAAAATTTTTTTATTTATTGTTTTATGCTTTCCTGTACTGCTTTTTAGCATAATTGGATTTAATCACGAAAATATTATATATGTTTTTTTATATGTTTCTAAATATATTCGTAACCCTAAAGTATACCTATATAAGAAGTATTAGTAGTTGCGTATTTTATATTTATAGTAGTCTCTGTCTTGTAAGCATCATATTAATTTTTATTCTACTTTTTGTTGTATTAATTCTGTTAAAATGATATAATTTGATATATTACTACATAAGATAAAAATTTATATATAATGTATACAAGGAGAGACCTATTTATGAAATTAGAGCAAAATGATTTATCTATGATTTTTTCCACAACAGAAATTTCAGACATCTTTTTTACAGAATATTTATCACAAGCATCAGGTGACTATATAAAAGTTTACTTATATATAGTATTTTTATCTAAATATGGAAAAGACGTTAAATTAAATGATTTAGCGAAAAAACTTTCTTTACCACTAAAAATAATACAAGATGCACTTAAATATTGGGAAGATGAAGAAGTTATTACTAAAAAAAATACTGGATATATAGTAAATAGTCTTCAAGAAATAGAACTTCATAAATTATATAAACCAAAACTTTCAACTACTGCTGATGTAGAAAAGAACTCAAAAAATCAATATAGAGCAAAAGCAATTGATGCAATTAATACTTCATTCTTCCAAGGAGTAATGTCTCCATCTTGGTATAATGATATAGATTTATGGTTTAAAAAATACAATTTTGATGAACAAGTAATGCTTGCCTTATTCAGATATTGTTTTGAAAGATCTGCATTGCATAGAAATTATATTCAAACAGTTGCTGAGGCATGGTATAAAAATAATATAAAAACATTTTCAGATTTAGATTTATATTATCAAAAACAAGAAAAATTAAATATTATAAAAAAATCAATTTCAAAAAAATTAGGATTAAATAGGGGATTAACTCAGTATGAAGAAGCATATATTGAAAAATGGGTTGTAGATTTTGGTTTTTCATTAGAAATTATAGAACTTGCTCTAAAACGAACCACTTCTAAATCTAACCCTAGTTTTGATTATATAGATAAAATTCTTTGTGATTGGAATGATAGAAATTTAAAAACTGTGGCAGATGTACAAAAATTTTTATCTGACATGAAAACTAAAAAGGCTAATATAAAAGATTTGGAGAAAAAAAGCTATAATAATTATGAACAACGAAAATATGATAATTTTGATTCTCTTTATGCAAATGTTCAAAAAGCTTAAAAAAATATTTAGGAGTTTTACTTATGAATGATTCTACTCTAAAAAATTTATTAAAAGAATATGATAAAAAAAGGCAATTAGCTTTTCTTGATTTAGATAAAAGAAAACAAGAATTATTTTCTTCTAACAAAAGATTAGAAGAAATAGATAATGAAATAAATTCATATTCGATACAAATTGCAAAAACTATTTTATCTTCACCAAACAATACTACTTTTTTGGACAGTTTAAGAAATAAAATAGATACTTTAAAAAATGAAAAAAATACACTTATAAAAAGTTTAAATATAGATGATGATTTTTTTAAACCTCATTTTGAATGTAATCTATGTAATGATACAGGTTATGTTCAAGATGGATATAATTTTAATTTATGTTCTTGTATTAAACAAAAATTATTTGATATAGAATATAATAAATCTAATATTGGTAATTTAGAAAAAGATAATTTTGATAATTTTAATTTAAATTTATATTCTAACACTATTAATGAAGAATTGTATTCTTCAAATTTATCTCCTAGAGATAATATTAAAAACATAAAAAAAATTGCTTTATCTTTTATAAATAATTTTGATAATAGCAATGAAAAAAATTTACTATTTACAGGTAATACTGGTCTTGGAAAAACCTTTTTATCTAATTGTATTGCAAATGAATTATTAAAAAAAGGAAAAACAGTTCTTTACCAAACAGCTTCTGTTATGTTAGATTCAATAATAGATTATAGGTTTAATAAAAATTCATCTATAGATATGTATGAAAATATTTTAACTGTTGATTTATTAATAATTGACGATTTAGGAACAGAATGTATGAACAGTATGAAATTTAGTGAATTGTTTAATATTATAAATACTAGATTATTAAATCAAAACAATCATATAACTAAAACAATTATTTCTACTAATTTAAATTTACAAGAATTAAGCCAAAAATATGATGAAAGAATCTTTTCAAGATTTGTTGGTTATTATAATATTTGTAGATTTTTTGGAGAAGATATTCGTTTTAAAAAATGATATTACCCACAATTTTTAATATATTGTGGGTAATATATTAACATTTTTATAGCTTTTGTGGAAAAAGATGTGTGGTAAATCACACATCTTTTTTTATTATTCATTAATATTTTCTTCATTTGATATTGTTTCAATACTTACAACTTTTGATCCGTCATTTGTTCTCATTAATGTAACACCTTGTGTAGATCTTCCAAGAACACTTACCTCTTTTACTGGTAACCTTATTATTGTTCCTTTGTCTGTAATTAGCATAACATCCTCATCTTCTCCAGTAACTCTAATTCCTACTATTGTTCCTGTTTTTGGTGTTACTTTATATGTTATAACTCCTTTTCCTCCTCTTGTTTGTACTCTATATTCGTCTAACTCTGTCCTTTTTCCAAATCCGTGTTCTGTTATAGCAAGTAAAGTGGCTTTCACACCAGTTATTATAGATTCCATACCAATTACATAGTCATCTTTATTTAATTTAATTCCAATAACACCTTGTGCTACTCTACCTATTGGTCGTACGTCTTTTTCGTCAAAAGTGATACTCATACCTTCTTTTGTAACTAATACAACATTGTCTTCTCCATCTGTAAGTCTTACACCAATTAACTCATCATCTTCTTTTAGAGTAATTCCTTGTAATCCTGTTTTTCTTGTTGTATTATACTCAGATAGCGCTGTCTTTTTAATTAATCCATTTCTTGTTGCCATTAATAAGAATTTTCCTTCAGCGAAGTTTTGTATTGGAATAACAGCTGATATTTTTTCTCCAGCATCTAAACTTAATAAATTTACTATTGCTGTTCCTTTTGCTGTTCTTCCAGCTTCTGGTATCTCATATCCTCTTAATTTATACAATTTTCCTTTATTACTAAAGAATAAAATTGTATCATGTGTTGATGCTGTAAATATTTGTTTTACAAAATCTTCTTCTCTAGTTGCTATTCCTGTAATTCCTTTTCCACCTCTCTTTTGGCTTCTATATGTATCTATTGGCATTCTTTTTATGTATCCAAAATGTGTTAAAGCAATTACTGCTTGCTCTTCTTTTATTAAATCTTCAACATCAAATTCTCCCTCTGCTGCAACGATTTTTGTTTTTCTTTCATCTCCAAATTTTTCTTTTATTTCTAATAATTCTTCTTTTATAATATCGAAGACTAACTTTTCGCTTCCTAATATTTCTTTTAAATGAGCTATTAATTTCATTAATTCTTCATATTCTTCTTCTATTTTTTCTCTTTGTAATCCTGATAATGTTTTTAATCTCATATCTAGAATTGCTTGTGCTTGAATATCTGAAAGTCCAAATCTTTCCATTAATCTTTCTTTTGCATCATCATATGAAGAACGAATTATATTAATTACTTCATCTATATTATCCAAAGCAATTTTTAATCCTTCTAGTATATGTGCTCTAGCCTCAGCTTTATCTAGTTCAAATTTTGTTCTACGTAAAATAACTTCTTTTCTGTGGTCCAAATAGTAATCTATACATTGTCTTAATGTTAATATTTTGGGTTCTCCGTTTACAAGAGCTAGCATAATAATTCCAAAAGTATCTTGCATTTGTGTATTTTTATATAATTGATTCAAAACAACTTGTGCATTTGCATCTCTTTTTAATTCAATAACAATTCTTACTTTATCTTTTCTATCTGATTCATCTCTTAGTTCTGATATTCCTTCAATTCTTTTATCTCTAACTAAATGTGAAATATTTTCGATTAATTTAGCTTTATTTACTTGATATGGTAATGATGAAACTATTATTCTTTGCTTATTACCACTCATTTCTTCTATTTCTGCTTCTGCTCTTACTATAATTTTTCCTTTACCTGTTGTATAGGCTTCTTTAATACCTTCTCTTCCTAGAATTATTCCTTCTGTTGGAAAATCAGGTCCTTTTATTACTTGCATTAAAGCTTCATCTGTTACATTATCTTCATCTATTACTTTGATTATACCATTTATAACTTCTGTTAAATTATGTGGTGGTATATTTGTTGCCATACCTACTGCAATTCCAGATGAACCATTTACTAATAAAGTTGGTATTCTTGCTGGTAATACTGTTGGCTCTTGTAATCTATCATCATAGTTAGGCATAAAATCTACTGTGTTTTTTTCAATATCCATTAACATATAATTTGATATTTTTGCCATCCTTGCTTCTGTATACCTCATTGCAGCAGCACCATCACCATCTATTGAACCGAAGTTACCATGTCCATCAATTAGTGGGTATCTAAGCGAAAAATCTTGTGCCATTCTAACCATTGCATC
Source organism: uncultured Clostridia bacterium (assembly GCA_904381285.1). GTDB lineage: Bacteria > Bacillota > Clostridia > TANB77 > CAG-508 > RGIG8482. The sequence continues at coordinate 51,810 of CAJFII010000007.1, forward strand.
ATACACAGAAGAATCTCCATGAGGATGATATCTTCCCAAAACAGAACCTACTGTATTAGCACATTTTCTGTATGGTTTATCAGATGTAATTCCATCTTCATGCATTGCATATAGAATTCTTCTATGAACTGGTTTTAATCCATCTCTTACATCTGGTAATGCACGAGATACTATAACACTCATAGCATAGTCAATATAAGATGTTTTCATCTCGTTTTCAATATTTCTTTCTATAATTTTCTCTCCTGGTCTATCCATTAAAATCCCTCTTTTTCGTATATTTTTAACCTAGTGTAATTATACTTTAACATACCAAAAAATGCAAGAAATTTTGACAAAAAAATATAGAAAAAAGCTTAATATTTCAATATTTTTTTTAATATTTTAGTATAATAATTTTCATATATTTTTTAATTATATTAATTTATTTGCAAGTGCTATTTCTTCTTCTGAAAGATTAAAATCTTGTCCTCTATTTTTTATTAATGTGTGTAAATTTTCTACTTGATGTGCCTTCCTTAATGTATCTTCTAGAGGTACTAATTCTTCTAATTTTTCCTTTATTTTATTATATTCTAATTCCATTTTAGAAAAGTTTTGTTGTTTATAATATGTATTCCAATTATTTATATATCTATTAAGTTTTTCTACACCTTTTAATTGATTCGTTAATGTATCTTCTATATTACTTTCTATATTACTTATTAATACATTTTTCCCATTTTTTATAACATTTTCTAAATTGCTTGGTAATATTCCACTTCTTTTGGCTGCATTTAAGCCTAAATCTATTCCATCTGAAATTGTATCTAACAATCCTCCTTTTTCCACTGCTTTTTGTATTTGTGAAATATTATCAAATTTACCTGTTACAATTCCTAATGCACTCTTTCCTAAATCAACAGCAGATTCAATGGTTTTGTTTATTCCTTCTTTAAATCCATCTGTTATTATTGTATCTTTTATTTCTATTACTTGATCTTCTATTACATCAGGTAATAAATATCTAAGACCAACATTTAAAGCTGTATTTATTGTTTTTCCTAATGTTGAATCTAAAAAATTATTTTGTTTTTCTACTGTTACTTCATAATCTATATTATTATTTATTTTTTGATTTTCATTATTTATTATATTCTCGTTCGATTTATTATTTTTTTCTAGTTCTACATCCATTTTTATTTTCCTTTCTTTGTATTTAGTATATTTTTATTTTCTATTTATTTTTATATTTTTTAAGCTTCTATTTTTTCTAAATAATATTTTTTTATTTTATTATTTTTAATTATTTTTTTTGCAATATTTTTATATTGTTTTTTTATTTTATTTTCTAGAAAATAACTATTCATATTTTGGTTAATTAATGTATTACAATTTTTAATAAAATTAATTTTTCCTATAATATTATAATTTTTAAAAACTTCTTTTAATATATCAAAGCAAATAGTATCATGTTTTATTTTATTAAATAAAATATATATTTTTTCTTTTTCTATATCCCATTCATTTATATATTTTTCTAAAAGATTTTTGGCTTTTTTTATTTGTAAAAGATTTGGCTCTGTTATGAATATTATTTTATCTGCATTATTTATTAATTTTTTAAAATTAATATTTCTATTTTCTTGGTCTAAATCTATTATTATAAAATCATATTCTTTTTTTAAATTATTTATTATTTTAAATAATTCAATTTCATTATTAAAATTAATATTATTCATTTTAGAAATAACATCTATTTTTGAATTAATTTTTATTATTATTTTTTTTATTTCATTTTGTTCTTCTTGAATATTATTTTTTTCTTGTATTTTATTTTCATTATTTTTAATATTTTTTCCAAATAAAGTTTGAATACTATTATTAAAATAGTCAAAATCTATTATTAATATTTTTTTATTTTGTTTTTCTAATTCTTTAGAAATATTTATAGTAAATACTGTTTTTCCCACTCCTGTGCATCCAGTAATAACTATTAATTTTGATTTGTTTTTTTCATTTTCTCTTTTAAAAAATCTAAATATTTTATTAAATAATTTATTTTTTATTAAATTTTTTTCATATTCATTTTTTATTTCTTTTTCTATTTCCTTTTTTTCATCTTCAGTAATTAATTTTATTTCTTCGTTATTTTTTATAATTTTATTTTCACTTTTTTCAACATTTTCTTCTTTATTTAATATTATTTTTTTTAATTCATTAATTTCTTTTTCTAGTTCTTCTTTTCTATTTTTATTAATTATTAATTCTGCAATTTCTTTTATTTTTATTTCATTATTATAAAATATATTAATATTTCCTTTTGCAAACAAATAATTTTCTAAGGTTTTGTTTTCTTTTTCTAAAATAATTATTAATTTTATTTCATTTTTTATTTTTCTTATTTCTTCTATTAATTCTTTTATATCTAAATTTCCAGGCAATAATTCACTAATAATTATAAATTCAATTTCAGGATGTGCTTCTAATGCTTCTATAATACCTTCTTGATATTGTATATCATTCATTATTACTTCAATTTCGTCATATTCTTTTAATTTTTCATTAACATTTTTATTGAGTAATGCTGTAATTAATTTTTTCATATTTTAATCCCCTTTTGTTTTTTATATTTAAATTTTATTTATAATTTCTTTTTCAAAATCATTTGCTTCTATTTTTGTTAAAATATGATTTTCTCCCGCAAACATTAAACATTCTCCTCTTTTTAATGATTTTATTTCTACTTTTTCTTTTTCAGATAAATTAGAATATTGTGCCAATATTTTTATATTCTCTTCTTCTAAAGAAAAAAATGTTTTTATACTTGTATTATTTAATATGCTTTTTCCATATATTCCATTTTCTAAACTAAATAAATCTGATATATCTTGAGTTATTGCTACTGCACTTCCTCCATATTTTCTAATTGTTTTAAATATTTTATATATAAAACTTGCTACATTTTTATTTGATGTTACTCCAATTAATCTCCATATTTCATCTAAATAAATTGCTTTTTTTACTTTTCTATTTATTTTTATTTTATCCCAAAATAGTTCTGTAAATATGTACATTCCATATTGTAAATTTTCTTCTCCTAATTCATATACATCTGCAATGATAAAATTATTATCTATTTTTACATTTGTATATTGATTAAAAAATTTTAATGATCCTTTTATAAATGGTATTAATTTTGTTTTTAATACTTTTGTTTTTGGATCTTTATCTAAAATATTATATAAATCTTCTAATATTGGCATATCTTTGCTACTTTTAAATATTTTTGTTATTGTGATTTTTTCATTTTCTGTTTTATATAAACTTTCATCATCAAAAGTTATCCCCTTTTGTGCATAACATTCAATTAATTTATCTTCCATAATTGCTTTTTCTTCTTCATCCATCTCTCCAAAAATCAAATTGAAAAATCCTATTAATTTTCCTATTTTTGTTGCTAAATATCCTTTTTCATTTTCTTCTATACTTTCTTTTCTTATATCAAATATATTTATATATGTACTTGAAGTTGGCCCAATCTTTAGCATTGTTCCACCTAAGTTTTTGCAAATATTATTATATTCTCTATCTGGATCAATTACATATTGTTCAATTCCTAATAATCTATTCCTTAATATTAGTAATTTTGTATAAAAAGATTTTCCTGCGCCACTTGTTCCAAATATACTAATATTCGCATTTTTATATTTATTTGTGTTATATCTATCTATAAAAACTAAACTATTATTATAAATATTAGTTCCAATAAAAATTCCATTTTCATCAAATATAGAAGAAGAAATAAATGGATATGTTGATACTAAGCCTTGTGTTAATATATTTCTTTTACTTACTTCTTTAATATCTTCATGATTGTTCATTAATGGCATACATGATAAAAAAGCTTGTTCTTGCCTAAAATATGCTCTTCTTGTTTGCATTCCTTTACTTTGTATTATTCCTTCTATTTTATTTAAAACATATTCTAATTCTTTTTTATTTTTTGTAAATAAATTTAGATAAATATATAAAAAATATAATTCTTCATTATTTACTTGCATTTGTTTTCTAATATATTTTGCATCATTATATGTAAATGATGCTATATCTATATCTTGACTATTTTGATTTTTATTTTGTAAATCTACTCCAACATTTCCAATATGATATGTTAATTCTCTTATGATTTTATATGAATCTTTTTTTTCATAAAACATTGATATATTTATATTAATATTTGTATCTATTAAGTTTTTTAATAATAGGTCTGTTTGTTCTCTATAATAGTTTACTATTAATAATGATGAATAATATATTTCATCTATTTCTATAAATTTAGGATTTTGTAAATTTATATATGATGGTGAAATAATGTCTTTTTCATTAATTGTTCCTTCTATAAATTCTAATTTTTGTTTTTCTATTTCTTTATTTTTTTTATTATTTTTAAATATTTTTATATTTTTTCCTCCTATCTTAATTATTATTTATAAAATTTCTAGAATTAAAAAATGATAATAATATTTGTCTAGTTTCTTCTTTTGAATCATATTCTTGTACTACATTTCCACATCTTGACAAACATTCTTTTATTTTAAAATATTTTTCATTTAAATCTTGAAATATAATTTCTTCATTAATATCTTCTTTTTTATTTTTATTGGGATTTTTAATTATGATATAAAAGTTTTTTGATGATGATTTTTTTTCATTATTTATTTTTTGAATAAAATTAATATAATTTTTGGATAATTCTAATATATTATTATTTGTTTCTTTTTCCATTTGATTTTTTATATTAGAAATATGTTTTGATAAATCTTCTTTATTACTTTGAATTAATATTTGAATATCAAAATTACAGGTTTTTAAAAAAATTTTATAAGAATTTAAAATTGCCTCTTTTTCTAATTCTGATTTTAAATTATAATTTATTGGAATAACTTTTAGAATTTTAACATAGGAATTATTTTTTAATTTTATAATTCCTTTTTCTAGAATTTTTTGAATGGGCAACCAATCCTGAACAGAATGAATTTGTTTTTCCTCCATGGGTTCTCCTTTTAGATAAAATTATAATTATAATAAATCTTTTTTCTAGCTTTGTCAACAAAAATCGTTCGACACTATTCGACAGCTATTTTTTCCAGTTTTTTCTTTTTATTTTTTTGTATATATTTTTTATTTCTGCTCATAATAATGTCATAAGGTTAATATTAGTCGAACAAAGAGTAATATTAGGTTATATTTTAGCTTTTTATTATTCGAGCAAAGATGTATAATAGCTTTTTATTAGGTTATTATATGTCGGCGATAAGAAATTATTATTTGTATGCAGGCTATATTTACTTATATTAATTATTTATATATTTATTTATAATTTTTATTTGTTTTATTATATGGTTATATTATAGGTAATAATTTTGAGTTAAGATTATATTTATATTTTTGCTAATATTTTTTATTTTATTTATATTATATTAAATATTATTTAAGTGGTTATTATTAGTCCCTTGTGGATGAATATGGTTACTTAGGGTGTATTTATAGTCGAGCGACTGATTTTTATGTATGGTGAATTGCTTATTTATATAGCAATATATATTAGGTGAGTAATTATGCATATTAGTTTTAGCTGTAGATTAATATTAGCTTTATAGATTAATAGCGTAATAATGTTTATTTCATTATTACGCTATTAAAATATTTAATAATAACAAATTTATTATTTTTAAATATCTAGATTTTTTACATATTTAGCATTTTCTTGGATAAATTGTCTACGAGGTGCAATTTCGTCTCCCATAAGAACTGTAAAAATTTCATCAGCTTTTATTGCATCATCCATTGTTACTTTTATAAGAATTCTTGTTTCAGGATTCATGGTTGTATCCCATAATTGTTCAGGATTCATTTCTCCTAGGCCTTTGTATCTTTGTATAGTTACTCCATCTCTTCCAATTTCTTTTAAAGATTTTTCCATTTCTTCATCTGTATAACAATATATATCTTTCATTCCCTTTTTAGAAAGTTTATATAATGGTGGTTGTGCAAGATATACATTTCCATTTTCTATTAATGGTCTCATATATCTAAAGAAGAATGTTAATAATAATGTTCTAATATGTGCACCATCAACATCTGCATCAGCCATTATAATTACTTTTCCATATCTTATTTTAGTTATATCAAAATCTGCTCCAATTCCAGCTCCAATAGCCACTATAACAGGGTTTAATTTATCATTTCCATATATTTTATCAGCTCTTGCTTTTTCTACATTTAGCATTTTTCCCCATAATGGTAAAATTGCTTGAAATTTTCTATCTCTTCCCTGTTTTGCACTTCCTCCTGCAGAATCTCCCTCTACTATGTATACTTCACATTCTTCTGCTACTTTACTACTACAATCAGCAAGTTTTCCAGGTAATGTTGTTGTTTCTAAAGCAGATTTTCTTCTTACAAGTTCTCTTGCTTTTCTTGCTGCTTCTCTTGCACGGCAAGCGCTAACACATTTTTCTAGTATTGCTTTTGCTACAGTTGGGTTCTCTTCTAAGAAATTTGATAATGCTTCATTAACCATACTTTGAACAATGCCTGTAACTTCGCTATTTCCTAGTTTTGTTTTAGTTTGTCCTTCAAATTGAGGTTCTTTTACTTTTACTGATACAACTGCTGTTATTCCTTCTCTTATATCTTCACCTTGTAAATTTGCATCTTTTTCTTTTAAAATATTATGATTTCTAGCATAATCATTAAATACTTTTGTTAATGCTCTTTTAAAACCTTCTAGATGTGTTCCACCTTCTATTGTATTAATGTTATTAACAAATGTGTATATATTTTCAGAATATGAACTTGTATATTGTATTGCAATTTCTACTGGAACTTCTCCTTGTTTTTCTATATATATTGGTGTTTTATGTAATTTTTCTTTGTTTTTATTTAAATATTCAACAAATGAGATTAGTCCTCCTTCGAAGCAAAAATCCGATTTTTTAGGTGGATCTTCTCTTAAATCTTCTATTACTATTCTTAATCCTTTTGTTAGAAATGCCATTTCTCTAAATCTATTTTCTAGAACTTGATATTCATATTCTAATGTTTCAAATATAGTATCATCAGCTAAAAATCTAACTTTTGTTCCTGTTTTATCAGAATCTCCTATTCTTGTTAAGCTTTTTACTGTTTTTCCTCTTTCGAAAGCCATTTCAAAAATTCCGCCATCTCTTTGTATTGTAACTTCTACCCATTTTGATAAAGCATTAACAACAGAGGAACCAACTCCATGAAGTCCACCAGATACTTTATATCCGCTATCTCCACCAAATTTTCCTCCTGCATGTAATACTGTATAAACTGTTTCTGCTGCTGATATTTTTGTTTTTGGATGTATATCAACAGGAATTCCTCTACCATCATCTTCTACACATATAATGTTTCCTGGCTCTATTGTTACATGTATATTTTTGCAATATCCAGCAAGTGCTTCATCAACTGCATTATCAACAATTTCATATACTAAATGATGTAATCCTCTAACAGAAACACTTCCAATATACATTCCTGGTCTTTTTCTTACAGCTTCTAGTCCTTCTAGTACTTGAATTTGATCAGCACCATATTCATGTTCATATTTTTCCATTTAAATTCCTCCTCTTTAATGCCTAACCATTTATATTATATATCTTTAATTTCTAAAAAAGCAAGTTAAAATTTTCTTTTTCCTAAAGTAGTAGAAGATATATTTGAAATATATCCTTTTAAAATATCATTTTCTTTTGTAATTATTATTGATTTTGGTTTACCTTCACTTATATCTGTAATATTATTTTTATCTATATTTGTGTAAAATTCTTTAAAAATATTATTTTCTTTTAAATTTTCATAGTCTAATATAAATATAATATCTTTTTTATTTAAAATAACATTATTTCCTATATGTAAGTACATTATTTCTCCTATCTTTTAATAACATTTCCGTTATTAACCAAGTATGTTTTCCACATTTTATCACAAATTGTGAATTCATCCGTGCAAGTTATTAATATTTGTGTATTATTTATATTTTTTAAAAAATTTTCTCGCCTTATTAAATCTAACTCAGACATAAAATCATCTAATAATAAAATTGGATACTCCCCTATTTCATCATATATTATTTCAAGTTCAGATAATTTTAATGAAAGAATTACAGTTCTATTTTGACCTTGTGAACCATAAACATTTACTTGCTTATGATTTATATAAATTATAAAATCATCTCTATGTATTCCTTTTGAAGTATATCCTTTTGAAATATCTATTTCCCACGTTTTTTTCAAATCTTCTATGTATTTTTCTTTATTTATAAAATCTGTTATATATTTTATTTTTATTTCTTCTTTGTTTTCTGTTATATTACTATGAATTTTATTTATTTTATTTTTTATTTTTTCAATAAATTCATTTCTATATTCATAAACGCCTTTTGCATATTCAGCTAGTTTTTCATCCCATATTTCTAATAATTGTTTTGGTTTATTTTCTAATTTTATTTGCCTTAAATAATTATTTCTTTGTTCTAAAGTTTTTAAATACATATTTAAATTATATATATATCGTGGTCGTAATTGACTTATAAAAACATTTAAAAATCTTCTTCTTTTTGCTGGTCCACTTTTTAATATTTCTATATCATCTGGACTAAACATTACTATATTTATATTACCTAAAATTTCACTTAATTTATTTTGTTTTATATCATTTATAAATACACTTTTTTTGTCGTTTAATTCAATTTTTATTTTTCCTTCTCTATCTGATTTTTTATATTGAATTTCTACCTTTGCATTATTTTCTCCTAGTTTTATTAATTCTTTATCTTTTTTAGCTCTAAATGATTTCCCTATTGCACATAAATATATTGCTTCTAATATATTTGTTTTTCCTTGTGCATTGTTTCCAAAAAATAAATTAATTCCATTTTGTAATTCAATTTCTTGATTTTCATAATTTCTAAAATTATTTAATTTTATATTTTTTATATACATTTCTTTCTCCAAATTAATCTTTTAACCTAATAGGTAAAATCATGTATGTATAATCCCCTTCTTCTATTGGTCTTATAACACATGGTGAAATATTTGTACCGAAATCTACATATATTTCTTCATCTTCAATTACTTTTAATGCATCTAAGAAATACTTTGGATTAAATCCTGCTTCTAAATTTTTTCCTTCTGTTGCAACATATAATTCTTCTTTTGCATCTCCTGTTTGATTTGTACAAGATATTGTTACTTTTCCTATATCTATTAATATTTTTACAGGATATTTTTTTTCTTTTTCTGTTGATGATGATGATATTAAACTAATTCTTTCAAAACAATCTTGTAAATTATTTTTGTTTATTCTTATTCTTGTCTCCCAATTTTTTGGAATTACATTTGAATAATTTAAAAATTCTCCATCTAGTAATCTTGTTACGATTTTACAATTATCCATTTCAAATAATGCTTGATTTTTTGATACCCCTATTGAAATTGTATCAAATGAATCTAATATTATTTTATTTACTTCATTTAATGTCTTTCCAGGAATAACTGCACTAAAGTCATTTTTATTGTCTATTAATGTTGTACTATTCCAAGCAAGTCTGAAACCATCTACTGCGACAACATTTAATTTATTTCCTATTGTTTGAAATAAACAACCTGTAAATATAGGTCTGTTTTCTTCTATACTTACTGCAAAAATTGTTTTTCTAATCATACTTTTTAAAGTGTTTTGTTCTATTTTTATAGAATTTTCTATATTTATTTTTGGTAATTCTGGAAATTCTTCTGGATTCATAGTTGCTAATTTATATAAAGAACCTTCACATTCAATTACTAGTAAATTACTTTCATTTAATGTAATATTTATTTCTGTATCTGGTAGTTTTCTAATAATTTCACTAAACATTATTGCATTTACTACTGTTGTTCCTTGTTCTTTTACTTCAGCTTCCATTATATATTCTATTCCTATTTCTAAATCATAGGTTGTAAATTTTATTTCATTATCATTTGTTTGAATTAATATACCTTCTAGTATTGGCATTGTTGTTTTTGATGCTACCGCTTTAATTACGGAATTAAGGGCTTTAAGGATTTTATCCTTTTCACAAATAAATTTCATTTCAAACACTCCTTTATATATAATTAATATTTATTAGTAGTAATAGTATTAGGTGCTGTGGATTTGGTGGAAAACTATCCCAAACCCATACAGCCGTAATAAAATTTATGTGTATTATTTTGTTGAAAAATAATACATATATCCACAATTCAAATTTAAAAATGTGTAAATCTTAGTTTTCAACAAGTTATTTACACATTATAAACAACTTAATGTGTATAACCAATGTAGCTGTTCCGTAAGAAGAAATGGAATACGTTTTTACAAAAATATGTTTTTACAAACATTATTTTTAAAAAAGTTTTATAAATGTTTATTTAATAATTAATTTGAATTTAAGATTAAGTTTTTCACACTATCCACAATTAATTTTGTATTTCCATTTTCTTTTATTTCTGATTCTATTTTTCTACAAGCATGCATTACTGTTGTGTGATCTCTTTTTCCAAAGCTATCCCCTATTTTTGTTAATTGCATTTGTGCAATATCTCTACACAAGTACATTGCTATTTGTCTAGGATAAGCTAAATCATTCGAACGTTTTGAGCTTTTTAAATCTTTTGGATTTAAATTAAAGTATTTAGCAACTACTTCTTGTATGTATTCTGCAGAAACTATTTTTTCTTTCTGTGATACAATATCATTAATTGCTTTTTCTGCCATTTCCATAGTTAAAGGACTATGTGTTAATGAAGCTTTTGCAATCATTTTATTTAAAACGCCTTCTAATTCTCTTATGTTTGAATCTATTTTTGTTGCTATATTAGAAAGAATCATATCATCAATAACAATATTATCAAATTGAGCTTTTTTTCTAAGAATTGCCAAACGTGTTTCATAATCTGGATTTGAAATATCTGCTATTAGCCCCCATTCAAATCTTGATTTTAGCCTATCTTCTAATAGCTTTATTTCTTTTGGAGGTCTATCACTTGATAATATAATTTGTTTTCCACTTTCATGTAATGTATTAAATGTATGGAAAAATTCTTCTTGAATTCTTTCTTTACCAGCAATAAATTGAATATCATCTATTAATAAAACATCTACATTTCTATAAGTGTTTCTAAATTCTTCATTTTTATTGTCTTTTATAGCATTAATTAATTGATTAGTAAATTTTTCAGATGTTACATACAATACTTTAGATGAATTGTTCTTTTTCAATATAGCATTTCCTATTGCATGCATTAAGTGTGTTTTTCCTAGTCCAACTCCCCCATATAAAAATAATGGGTTATAAGATGTGGCAGGTGCTTCTGCTACAGCAAGTGCGGCAGCATGGGCAAATCTATTACTGTTACCTACGACAAATGTATCAAATGTGTATTTTGGGTTTAATGATGAACTAGAATATCCGGAAATGGAATCAACAGAATCATTAACCATGTTTTCATTTTCCATTGCTACTGATTCATTTAATACAATGCTTATTTCACATTCAGAATTGGTTAAATATTTAAAAGTATTTAATATTAAATCATAGTAACGGCTATTAATAGAGTCACGATGAATAATAGAAGAAGCACCTAAAATATAGGTATTTCCTTCTTTACCAATAATATCAAGACCTTTAATCCAAGTGTCATAAGCAATTCTAGAGATTTCATCTTTTAATAATTCTTTGGCATTTTTTAAAAGTTCATTTAGTTCTGTTTGCATTGTTAATTCATTCCTTCCACACGGATTTATATTTATATATAAATGTTTGTTAAAAATAAAAAGCAAACTTATCCACATACTTATCCACAAATGTTGATAAGTTTTATGTCGAATATGTGAGATAAAAGTTTTCTTTTGTAAAATAAAAATATTATATTTTTTTTGCACGCTAATCATATCAAAAAAATAAGAATTAAGTCAATACAAATGTGGAAAAAAAATAAAAAATGTGGATAAACCTAGCAAATAATATAGATATAAATATTAAACCTTAAGATAATATGTATATTTATCTTAAGAAAATCAAAATAATAAAATTTCAGCTTAACCTTGACAAACAAGTAGATTATGTTATATAATTACAATACTTATTTTGAGAGTAAGAAAAAAATATAGATTTGCTTACGGATTAAATTATTAGGAGGTGCAAAATGAAAAGAACTTTTCAACCAAAAAAAAGACAAGAACAAAAAGAACATGGTTTTATGAAAAGAATGAAAACTAGAGCAGGTAGAAATATATTAAAAGCAAGACGTGCTAAAGGAAGAAAAAAATTAAGTGCTTAGTATATCGAAAGCCACAGAGTATATGTGGCTTTTTTTGCGATAGGTAATATGAGTGATTAATATGGATAAAACATTAAAATTAAAAAAAAATTATGAATTTAAGATAGTTCTTACAAAAGGAAATTATTATTCTGGAAAATATTTAGATGTTTTTGTTAAAAAAAATAATTCTTCTATAAATTATATAGGAATAGCTATAGGAGTAAAAATAGCAAAAGCAGTAAAAAGAAACAGAATAAAGAGATTAATAAGAGAAAACTATAGATTGATGGAAAAAGACTTAAATGTTGGATATAATATAGTTTTTTTGTGGAAGAAAAAAGTTGATATAAAAAAAGCAACATTTTCAAATATAGAAGAAGATATGACAGACATATTTAAAAGAATAGGAATATTATAATGAGAAAAATTTTTATTTTTTTGATAAATTTATACAAAAAATATGTTTCACCAATATTTCATTATTTAGGATTTGATTGTAAATTTTATCCAACTTGTTCTGAATATACAAGACAAGCTATTGAAAAATATGGTGTTATAAAAGGAACTTTCTTAGGAATAAAAAGAATTTTAAAATGTAATCCTTTTTCAAAAGGAGGATATGACCCCTTAAAATAAGAATAGAGGAGAATGTAAATATGTTATCTTTTTTTGCAAATATATTTGGGTATATTTTGAATTTGCTATATCAAGTTATTAATAACTATGGATTAGCTATTATATTGTTTTCTGTTATATTAAAATTAGTTTTATTACCAGTATCAATAAAACAACAAAAAACAATGAAAAAGTCAACAAAAATACAAGCTAAAATGAGAGAAATTCAAGACAAATATAAAAATAACCCAGAAAAGCTAAATCAAGAAACAATAGAACTTTATAAAAGAGAAAAAATGAGTCCATTTAGTGGATGTTTAAGTGCAATTGCTCAAATAATAATTCTTTTTGCTGTATTTTATTTAGTTAGAAGTCCATTAACTTATATGAAGAAAGTAGATCCAGCACTTATTGAGCAATACACTAATGAAATAAAACAAGAAGAAGAAAATAAAAATACTCCATATCCAGAAATTGCAATTATTAAAGAAAAAGGAAGTCAAGATGAGAGAGTAGCTATAAATATGAATTTCTTAGGATTAGATTTAAGTAGTGTACCAACTCAATCTCTATCTGATTGGAGAGTTTATGTAATTCCTGGACTATATGTTTTAACATCATTTATATCAATGAGAATGACTACATCAATGCAAACAAAGAAAAAGGAAAACGACGGAGAACAAAATGAATTAGATGCAGTTGTTCAAGCTAATAAAAGTATGAGTTATATTATGCCTATTATGTCTGTATCAATTGCAATTATTGCACCATTAGGACTTGCTTTATATTGGTTAGTAAGTAATATATTAATGATAATAGAAAGGCTTATTTTAAATAAATTCCTAAAAGATGAGGAGGAGGTATAATGGAAACTGGAAAAGTTTTTGAAGGAAAAACTACAAATGAAGCTATTGAAAAAGGTTTAAAAGAATTAGGAATTAAAAGGGAAAATGCTGAAATAAAAATTTTAGATAATGAAGATAAAAGAAGCTTTTTTAGTATATTAGCTCCAAGAGTTGTTAAAGTAGAAATTACTCCTAAAGAAGAGAAGAGACATGAAAGAGTAAAAAAGGATAAAGAAGAAATAGAGAAGATAGATTTTAAAAAAGCAACAGAAAATGTAGAAAAGTTTTTAAAAGAATGGATAGAAGTAGCAAAGAATAGTAGTATTTCATATACTATAAAACCAGATGAAGAATATCTTAAAGTAGATATAAATGGAGAAGATTTGAATTACCTTATTGGGCATAGGGGAGATGTGTTAAATAATTTGCAAATAATATTATCTTCTATTGCAAGTAAGGGGTTAGAATATAAAGTTAAAGTTATTTTAAATATATGTGGATACAAAGAAAAAAGAGAAAAGGCATTAGAAGAATTAGCTAAAAAGCTTGAAAAAACAGTAATAAGAACTAGAAAAGAAATAACATTAGAACCAATGACAGCATATGAAAGAAAAATAATACATTCTAAATTACAAGATAGTAAAAAGGTAACAACAACAAGTATTGGTGAAGAACCATATAGAAGAGTTGTGATTTCATTAAAATAGAATATAAAAATCGGAAGTCAAAGTTCGGATTTTAATCAATTTTAAAAATGTTTTTTAAAAGGATTTTATCTGTATTTTGACTTTTTAAGTTATATAGGGAAAGTTAGTACAAATAGAAATGGAGGGATTTTATATGAGTACAATAGCTGCAATATCAACAGCACCAGGAATTGGAGGAATAGGTATTGTAAGGATGAGTGGAGAACAGGCATTTACAATATTGTCAAAAATATTTAAGTCTAAAAATGAATTAAATATTGACCCAATAAAAGGATATACAATTAAATATGGTCATATTGTTGATGAAAATGAAACAATAGATGAGGTTCTAGTATCATTTTTTAAGGCTCCTAATAGTTATACAACAGAAAATTTATGTGAAATTAGTTCGCATGGAGGAACATATGTAGTTAAAAAAATACTAGAAACATGTTTAAAAAATGGAGCAATTTTAGCAGAGCCAGGTGAGTTTACTAAAAGAGCATTTTTAAATGGAAGAATAGATTTGTCACAAGCAGAAGCAGTTATAGATATTATTAATGCCAAAACGCAAAAAGAAGCAAAAACTTCTATAAATCAATTAGAAGGTTTTTTATCAAAACAAATAAATGAGATAAGGGAACTTTTAATGTCAATAATGGTTGATATAGAGGTAAGTATTGATTATCCAGAATATGATATAGAAGAAGTAAGCAACAAAAAGGCATATCAAATACTACAAGAAGTAAGAAATAAATTAGAATCATTAAGCCAAAGCTTTGATAGTGGAAAAATTATTAAAGAAGGAATAAAAGTTGCTTTAATTGGAAAACCAAATGCGGGGAAATCATCGTTATTAAATGCAATATTAAAAGAAGAAAGAGCAATCGTAACAGATGTAGAAGGAACAACAAGGGATACTATTGAAGAATCCGTAAGTGTAGAGGGAATTCCAATACATATAATAGATACAGCAGGAATTAGAAATACTGACAATAAAATTGAAAAAATTGGAATAGAGAAATCTAGAAAAATGGCGGATGAAGCAGATTTAGTTATTGCTATTTTTGATGCAAGCAAAGAATTAGATGGAGAAGATGAAGAAATTTTAGATTTATTAAAAAATAAGAAAAGTATTGTAGTATTAAATAAAATTGATTTACCTGAAAGAAAAATTACTATAGAAACAATAAAAGAAAAAACAGGCAAAGAGGAAATTGTCGAAATTTCTGCTAAAGAATATTTAGGTATAGAGAAAATTTATAATGAAATAGCAAAAATGTTTGAATTAAATGAAATTAATTTAGATAATAGTGCTATTATTACGAATATTCGTCATAAAGAAATAATTCTTAATGCAATAAAAGAAACAAAAAAAGCACAAGAAGTTATAAGTCAAAATATGCCTATAGATATAATTGGTATATATATAAAAGATATAATGGAGGCATTAGGAAAAATTACAGGAGAAAGTGTATCAGATGAAATAATAAAAGAAATATTTTCTAAATTTTGTTTAGGTAAATAACACACGAGAATCGAAAATAACGAGATTTAAATTTAAATTAGTATAATTACATATCTAAACAAGAAAAACAAAAATAAAACGATTTTAAAGAGAAAATAAGAAAAATTAAAAATGAATAAAAACATACATAAATATATAATTAAAATAAAAAACATATATAACAGACAAAAATCGACAACTACAATAAGACAAAACACATAAAACAAGATATAATATTATAGGGAAAAGAAAGAACAAATTGTCACACAGGTTTGTGAAACAAAAATTTCTGTTTCACAAAAAACGAGAAAAGGAGGAAAAAATGAGCTATTTTGCAGGAGAATATGATGTAGCAGTAATCGGAGCAGGACATGCAGGATGTGAAGCAGCTCTTGCATCAGCAAGATTAGGAAAGAAAACTTTA
This sequence comes from uncultured Clostridia bacterium, assembly GCA_904381285.1. Classification (GTDB taxonomy): domain Bacteria; phylum Bacillota; class Clostridia; order TANB77; family CAG-508; genus RGIG8482. The sequence continues at coordinate 68,240 of CAJFII010000007.1, forward strand.
TTATTTTCTATTAGTCTAGATGCAATAGCAAATATGCCATGTAATCCACATATAGGAGGAAGTTCTAAAGGACACCTTGTTAGAGAAATTGATGCTCTTGGTGGAGAAATGGGAAAAAATATAGACAAAACTTTTATACAAATAAAAATGTTAAATAAATCTAAAGGACCAGCTGTATATTCTTTAAGAGCACAAGCTGACAGAAAGATGTATCAGATGGAAATGAAATATACTTTAGAGAAACAAGAAAATCTATTTGTTAAACAAGCTGAAATAACAAATATAACAATTAAAGATGGAAAAGTTGAGAGTTTAGAAACAAATATTGGAGCAATATATAAAGTTAAAGCTATAATACTTGCAACAGGAACATATTTAAAAGGAAAAATACATATAGGAGAGGTTTCATTTGAAAGTGGACCAGATGGGGTTTTCCCAGCCAATAAACTTTCAGATTGTTTAAAAAGCTTGGGAATAGAATTGTTAAGATTTAAAACAGGAACACCAGCTAGAATTAATAGAAATTCAATAGATTTCTCTAAAATGGAAATACAAAATGGTGATGAAGAAATAGAAATGTTTTCATTTGATGATGAAGTGGTAAATAAAAAACAAGAACCATGTTATTTAACATATACAAATGAAGAAACACATAAAATAATAAGAGCAAATTTACATAGGTCACCATTATTTGCTGGAAGAATAGAAGGAACAGGACCAAGATATTGTCCATCAATAGAGGATAAGGTAGTAAGGTTTGCAGATAAAGAGAGACATCAAATATTTGTAGAACCAATAGGAGATAAAACAAATGAAATGTATATACAAGGAATGAGTTCTTCTTTACCAGAAGATGTACAAATACAAATGTATAGAACTATTCCAGGTCTAGAACATGCTGAATTCACAAGACCTGCTTATGCTATTGAGTATGATTGTATTGAACCATCACAATTAAAAATATCTTTGGAAAGTAAAAAAATAGATGGACTATTTTTTGCTGGACAAATTAATGGAACATCAGGTTATGAGGAAGCTGCAGCGCAGGGAATCATTGCGGGAATTAATGCATCAAGAAAATTAGATGGAAAAACTCCGATCGTATTAGGAAGAGATGAGGCATATATAGGAGTTTTAATAGATGATATAGTAACTAAAAGTACTAATGAGCCATATAGAATGATGACTTCTAGAGCTGAATATAGGCTTTTACTAAGACAGGATAATGCAGACTTAAGATTAACACCAATAGGATATGAGGTAGGTTTAATTTCTGAAGAAAGATATAAAAAGTTTTGTGAAAAAAGAAAAAATATTGAAACTGAAATAGAAAGAGTAAAAAATAAAATTATAAAGCCAACAGAAGAAGTAAATGATTTATTAGAAAGGTATGGTTCTTCTAAAATAGATACAGGAGCAAGGTTATCTGATTTATTAAAACGTACAGAACTTACATATAAAAACTTAGCACCTATAGATGAAGGAAGGCCGGAGTTAACAAAACAAGAACAAGATGAAGTACAAATACAAGTAAAATATGAAGGTTATATAAATTTGCAATTGGCTCAAGTTGAAAAGGCGAGAAAACTAGAAGACAAAGCACTTTCAGAAGAAATAGAATATAAAAATATAAAGGGATTAAGACTAGAAGCTCAACAAAAACTAGATAAATTTAAGCCAGTATCAGTTGGACAAGCATCAAGAATATCTGGAGTATCACCAGCAGATATATCAGTTTTATTAATTTATTTAGAACAGAAAAAAAGAACAAATAAAAAGTAGGTGAAATAATGGAAAAAGATGAATTCTTTTATAAATTACAAAATCAAGCTCAAAAAATAGATATAAACTTAACTAACAAACAATTAAATGAGTTTTATACTTATATGAATTTACTAATAGAATGGAATAAAAATATTAATTTAACAGCAATAACAGAACCAGAGGAAATAATAAAAAAACATTTTATAGATTCTTTAACTATCAGTAAAAATATAAAAAAAGATTCAAGTATAATAGATGTTGGGACAGGGGCAGGTTTTCCTGGAATTCCATTAAAAATTGTAAGAGAAGATATAAATGTTGTTCTATTAGATGCATTAAATAAAAGATTAAATTTTTTAAATGAAGTAATAAAAGAAAATAAATTAGAAAATATAGAAACAGTACATTTTAGAGCAGAAGAGGTAGGAAAGAATAAAATATATAGAGAAAAATATGATGTAGCAACTTCTAGAGCAGTTGCTCAACTAAATATTTTAGCGGAATATTTATTGCCATTGGTTAAAGTGGGTGGAAAATGCATAGGTATGAAAGGAAGCAATGTAGAAGAAGAATTAAAAAATTCAAAAAAAGCAATAAATTTACTTGGAGGAGAAATTGAAAAGATAGAAGAGTTTATATTGCCGGATTCAGATATTAAGAGAAATGTTATAATTATTAAAAAAGTAAATAGTACACCAGTAAAATATCCTAGAAAACCTGGTATACCGACTAAAGAGCCTATTATTTAATTGAAATAAATATCTTAACAATTTATAGTAAGAAAAACTTTTAAATTGTTTGTAAAATTTATTGACATATTAATGATATTTTTATATGATTAATATGTTAATATTTTTTAGTTTGGAGGGATAACTTTGGGAAAAATAATTGCAGTAGCAAATCAAAAGGGCGGCGTCGGAAAGACTACAACCGCAATAACTTTAAGCGCTATACTTGCTAAAAAAGGTAAAAAAGTAATGCTAATAGATGCGGATCCACAAGGTAATGCTACAAGTGGAGTTGGAATAGAAAAAGAAATGGAAAAATCTGTATATGAACTACTTGTAGAAGACACAAAAATAGAAGAAATATTACAAGATTCAAAAATAAAAAATCTTAAAGTGTGTCCATCTAATATAAATTTAGCTGGTGCTGAGGTTGAACTTGTATCAATGATGTCTAGAGAGCAGAGGTTAAAAGAAAAATTAGAAGAAATAAAAACAAAATTTGACTATATAATAATTGATTGCCCTCCATCATTAGGCCTTATCACATTAAATGCTTTTACAGCAGCTAATAGTGTATTAATTCCAATACAATGTGAGTATTATGCGCTAGAAGGTTTAGGACAACTTATAAATACAATAAATTTAGTAAAAAAGCATTTAAACAAAAATTTAGAAATAGAGGGAGCATTACTTACAATGTATGACGTCAGAACTAATTTATCAAATCAAGTTGTTAAAGAGGTTAAGAAATATTTTGGAGATAAAGTATATAAAACAGTCATACCAAGAAATGTAAAACTTAGTGAAGCACCAAGCTATGGAATGCCAATTACTGTTTATGATCCTAGGTCTAAAGGTGCAAAAAATTATGAAAAATTTGCAAAAGAACTATTAAAAAACAATGAAACTGTCCAAAAGGCAAAACACATGAAATAAGGAGTGGATTAATATGGCTAAGAAAACAGGTTTAGGAAAAGGGTTAGATGCATTATTTGCAAATAATCTAACCGATGAGGAAATAAAAGAAAATGAAGTAATAGAAAAACTAAAAATAACAGAAGTTGAACCAAATAGAAATCAACCAAGAAAAACTTTTGATGAAGAAGGTATAGAAGAACTAGCAGAATCTATAAAAAGATATGGAGTAATTCAACCAATTATAGTAGTAAAAAAAGATGATTACTATGAAATTGTTGCAGGTGAAAGGCGCTGGAGGGCCTCTAAAAAAGCAGGCTTAAAAGAAATTCCTGCAATAATAAGAGAAGGAACAGACAGACATAATAAAGAAGTAGCACTAATAGAAAATATTCAAAGAGAAGATTTAAATGCTTATGAAAAAGCTTTAGGAATAAAAGAATTAATGGATAATTATTCATTAACACAACAAGAAGTAGCTGAAATATTAGGAAAAAGTAGAAGTGGAATTGCAAATACAGTAAGAATATTAAATTTAGATCCAAGAGTATTAGAATTAGTTAAACAAGGAAAGTTGGCAGAGGGACATGCAAGAACATTACTTGCAATTACAGATAATGATAAACAATATCAAATGGCATTAAGAATGATTGAAAAAGGTGCTACAGTTAGAGATTTTGAGAAAAATGTTAATTACAAAAAGAACATGAAGAAAAAAGATGAAAAATATGAGCAAATTTTTAGAGACATAGAAAATTCTTTCCAAGGATTTTTTGGAACAAAGGTAAAATTAGAGCCAGGAAAAAGAAAAGGAAAGATAATTATAGAATATGCATCAAATGATGACCTAGAAAGAATATTAGATCTAGTTAAGTAGGAGGATAAAATATATGGAAAACATTTTAGAATTTTTAAGGACAGATACATTTTTAATAATTGTTTCTTGTTTAATAATATTTTTATTTATATTATATTTAATAAATATAATAAAATTATCAAAACTAAGGAAAAGTTATAAAACATTTATGAGTAAAATAGGCAATGGAAATAATATTCAAGAGACTATTGAAAATTATATGAAAAAAATAAACGAAGTACAAAATGAAAATAATAATTTGAAAAATTATTGCAAACAATTAGATGAAACATTATCAACATGTGTGCAAAAAATAGGATTAATAAGATATAGTGCTTTTAAAGATACAGGAAGTGATTTAAGTTTCACATTAGCATTATTAAATGAAGAAAATTCTGGAGTTGTATTAAATGGAATTTATTCAAGGGAAATGTCTAATATATATGCAAAGCCAGTTGACAAAGGAGTATCTACATATACATTATCTGAGGAAGAAAAACAAGCTATTAATAAAGCAATAAATAATTAGAAAATAATAATTAATTAAAAATAAATACTTATTAATAATGTAATAATTATTTTTAAGTATTTATTTTTTTATTTAAATAATATTTTTTATAATATTTTAATAAAAATAAAAATTAAAATAGAATTTAAAATAAATAATCATGTAAAAGATAATAAATATTTTTTTCAAATTTTTTTGAACCTTGGTGTCGCAATCTACTGTTATTAAAATAAAGGTAGGTTGCTCTAAGTCGCACTCGCTTCTTTTTGAGAAGCTCGTTTGGACGCTTACGAGGTTCTGCAAAAATTTTCAAAATATATTTATTATCTTTTATTAATAGTGGAAATTAAAATGAATAGAAAATATTAAATTAAAAATAAATAAATTATACAATAATAAATTAAAAATATTTATAAAAATAATAAATAATAATAAATAATAAATAATAATAAATAATAAATTTTAGTATAATATATAAATTTAGTACAAATAATAATAAAAAATAATTAAAAAGGATAAAATTATGAAAATAAAAAAAATAAAAAAAGAAAATTATTTCGGGAAAAAAATATATAAAAAAATAAATAAAATTCAAAATTATAAATTAGAAATTACAAAAGCAATAAAAGAAAATAAATTTAAATTATATATTCAACCTAAATACAATACACAAACAAAAGAAATGTCAGGAGGAGAAATATTAATTAGATGGAATAAAAATAATGAAATAATATATCCAAATAAATTTATAAATAATTTAGAAAAAAATAGAATAATTTATAAAATTGATTTATTTGTATTAAATAAAATATGTAAAAAATTAGAAGAGTGGAATAAAAATAATAAATTAAATAAAATAAAAATATCTATAAATCAATCCCAAAAAAATTTATTAAATAAATCATATTTAAATTTAATAAATAAAATAATAAATAAATATAATTTTGAAAAAAAATATTTAGAAATAGAATTAACAGAAAGTATATTTATTAAAGATAGAAATAAAGTAAAAGAATTAGAAAAAGAATTGCATAAATTAGGCGTACAAGTATCAATAGATGATTTTGGTACAGGTTATTCGTCATATTATTTATTATCAGAAATACAAATAGATGTTATAAAATTAGATAAAAAATTATTTGATAATTTAGAAAATGAAAAAGCAAAAATAATAGTTGAAGCAATAGTAAATTTGGCAAAAAAATTAGAAATAGAAATTGTAGCAGAGGGAATAGAAACAGAAGAGCAATATCAATTTGCAAAAAAATTAAATTGTGACGAAATTCAAGGATATTATTTTTCAAAAGCAATTCCATTAGAAGATTTTGAAAAAAATTATAAATAAAAAAACAGCAAGTACATTTATGAAAACCAATAATTACCAAAAACTGTAAAAGTACTTGAAAAAGAAGAAAAAAAGATATATAAATAGCTTAACAAGTAATATTTGTAAATATAAAATGGTATCATAAAACATAGGATTTGACAGAAATAAACTTTTAATTTATCAAATAAATAAAAAATGGTACATTAACAATTGAATAAAAAAGAATACTTATCTTACTTGAAAACTTGTAAATTTCCAAAGCAAATGAATAAAGCACTAATATTTTGTAAAAAATGATACTAACAGAAAAAAATAAATAAGAAAAACAAAGGAGGAAAAAAATAAAATGAATAAGACATTAAAAAAGAAAGAAAAAACAAACAGTAATGGTATAACATTAATAGCTCTTGTTATCACAATTATAGTGCTATTAATATTAGCAGGAGTAACAATAAACCTAACATTAGGAGAGAACGGAATATTTAGAACAGCAGAAATGGCAGGAAAGAACTATACACAAGCGCAAGAGCAAGAATTAGCAGGAATAGCTAATTTTGAAAATGAAATAAATAATATAATAGCAGGAACAGGAAATAACAGTGGGAGTGGAACAGACACACCAATGGAATCGGAGATAATGGAGACGGAATAGTATTATTTAGAGTGTTATATAATGACGACACAAATGGATTGCAAATTATATCAGACAGAAATGTAGAACAAGTAACATTAGGAACAGAAGGAGAAAATGATCTAATGGCGTGGCAGTCATCGATGAACGACTATAATAATGCAATAGCAATATTAAACCAAAAAGCAGAGAGATATGCTACTAGTAGTCCATATGCAATAGATGGAAGATGTGTAGGAAGTGTGCCAACAGTAGGGGAAGATGGAACATTTACGGCAAAGAATACAGAAGATGTAGGACCATTTAATGATTTTAAGTTTACTCCATCATCAGAAATAGAAGGCATAAACAACATGAAAGATAAAGATACAAACTATACAACAGATCGAACAGCAATGCAAGCGATAGGTGGAGATATGTGGACAACAGGAGAGTGGTACTGGTTAGCATCCCGTGGTGTGTATTCTAATTCGTATGGTTGCGATTTCCGTGTGCATCGTGTGGATACTGGCGGTGGCTTGAACTACCTTGCTTTGTGCGATGTGGATTCGGATGGCCGTACTAGCGGTGCATCCTCGACGACTGGGCTTCGTCCTTGTATTTCTCTAAGATCTGATATCAAAGTCATAGGAGGAGATGGAAGTTCAGCAGAACAAGCATATGAGTTAGGAATATAAAATAGTGCTAGCCGAAAAGGTCACAGAACTTCTTGGCTAAGGAAAGGTGCAATGCATCAAGTGTATCACAGGGCAAAGATTACCATAAAGCAAGTAAGATAAGATGTGTTTAAAAGTATAGAAAAAATGGAAAGTTAAAATCTACGAATTTCTATACTTTTTTTATTTTATCAAAGACTGTCGAAAAAAACTCATTGACAGAACAAGAAAAATGTAATATAAATCAATTAAATATTACAGAAAATGAAGTAAGAAAAATAATAGAAAATACTTAATAATATATAAAGTATTTATAATATATATTTTAATAATGTAGAAAAATAATATAAAAACTATACAAAATATTTTATAAGAGAATAAAGTAATTGTATAGTTTTTTTATTATAAAATTTTATAAGACTATATAATAAATTAAATAAAAATAATTATATATATGCTAAATCTATTTATTCTAATAAATATTCTCAAAACTAAAAAAACTTGATAGAAGAATTTTAATATAAAATTTAATAATTATTTAAATAAATTATATTATATAAAAAATATTTATCAAATAATTAATTAAATTTAATAATAAATATAAAAAATATTTTAAATAAAAATAATTTAATAAAAAAATATTAAAAAAATTAATAATTAAAATCTAATAAATAAGAAAAATTAAATATAAAAAATTAAAAATTAGGAATAAAGAATAAAAAATATATTAAAAAATATTACAAATAAAGAAAGAAATTTTATCAAAAATGGTATAAAGAAAAGTCGAAAAGCAGCAGTAACAAATAGACAATAACTAGACTCTTAAAAGAGATATATAGATAGTAGAATGAAAAAGTAAGATAATAACAATGGATAAAAAACATATAGTTATTAATAAAAAATTAGAAAATTTACAAAATAAACAAAAGGTATGGGAAATAAAGCAAATCACTATTATAAATGTTAAAAGAAAAAGTTGGCTAATAGAGTTTTAGGATGTTAAATAGAAAGAAACAACAAAGCTAAAAATTATGTATACAAAACAGAAGAAAATAGCTTGATAATTAGAAACTTTTTAAAAGTATAAAAATTAGTAAGTATAAAAAATAGAAGTAAAAAACAGTCGCAACTATTGAGGAATAAAGAAAAACACTAAATAAGCTAAAAAGTGGAAAATGGTATACATAATCAAATATAAAAGAAAAAATCCTAACCAAAGCACAAAAAACAAGTGTCTATTTGACATACATATAATCGTTTATGAGATATAATATACTAAAAAAGGATTTTACAAAAATGTAACATGTTTTTATAATAAAATAATAGAAAAACTAAGATAAAAATATTTAAATAAAAAAATATGAAAAAAATAATTTGATATAGAATATTAAAATTAAAATAATAAAACTTGAACTATAAATTATTTTTTTAAATAAATAAATAAAAAATATTGCAATATTAAAAAATAAAAATTAATATTTAATATAAATAAAATATAATTATAAAAAACAAAACTAATATTTAATATAGAATAATTATAAAAAATAATTTTAGAAATATATTTATTTTTTATATAAATGATTTAAATAAAAAGTAATTAAATAATATTAATAAAATAAAAAACAAGAGTAATCTAAAAAATAAGTGAATTGTCAAAAACTGTCGAAAAAATTTGATTGACAGAGCAAGAAAAATGTAATATAAATTAAGTATACTTGAAATAAAAATTAAATCAAAACAGCTTATGTTCTGCAGAAATCAAAACAAAATCTCAATTTAGGAAAAATCTATCCTAAGAAAAAATCAGAAGAAAGAAAATTGAAAACCAGAAAAATAGGAGTGTGATGCCATAAAATAATAAAACATGAATGTTAAAAGCAATAAAAAATATTGCTAAAAGAACAAAAATAATATATAATACGAAAGGAAGAAGAAATATGGCAGAATACTTAAAACTAACAAACGACATAGTATTCCAAAGGATATTTGGAAAATTAGGCAATGAGAATATAACAAAAGCATTCCTAGAAAAAATCTTAGGAATAAAAATAGAAGAATAAACATTAGATACAAATAAAAGACTAATAGGAGAAGAAATAGAAGACAAAATAGGAAGAGTAGATGTAAAAGCAAAACTACAAAATGGAACAAAAGTAATAATAGAAATGCAAGTAACAGAATACAGCTATATGGTAAAGAGATTATTATATTATTGGTCAAGAGTATATGTAGGAGACTTAAAAAGAGGCAAAGAATATGACGAACTAAACAAAACAATAGCAATACTAATATCAGTAGAGAACTTAGAAGAAACGAAAGAAATAGAAGAATACCATACAGAATGGGAATTAAGAGAAAAAAGGCATAAAGAACTAAAACTAACAGAAGATATAGAGATACACATAATAGAGTTAGGAAAATTTAAAGAAGGAAAAGAAAAAAGACCAGAAGATATATGGATAAAAGCATTAAAAGCAGAGGGGGAAAAAGAGATGGAAGAATTACTAAAAAATAACAAAGAATTAAGGGAGATGAAAGAAGAACTAGAAAGA
>CAJFII010000008.1 GCA_904381285.1 uncultured Clostridia bacterium
TATAGAAGAAACGGGGAATGAAAATTCAAGATATATAACAGTAGAAGGAGAATATGTTTATTTAATAGAAGAAATAGACAAAGATATTAAGATAGAATATCAAGGAAAAACAGAAAGTTTGTTACCAGGGATACAAATAGAAGTAGCTGACATACAAAGTACCTCTATTTCAATAAGAGTAAATGCAAGAAGAATGGAAAACGGAGAATATTCATATTATATAAAAAACATAACAAAAGGAGAAGAATATATATTTAAAGAAACATTAAAAACAAATGAATATATTTTTAGTAACTTAGATCCAGAAAATCAATATCAAATAAAAGTAGAAGCAACAAATGCAAATGGAACAACAAGTAAGGAAAGTGCAATTATAACTACAGTACAACAAAAAGTAACACAAATTATACTAAATGCAGAAACACTAACATTAGAAAATGGAGAAACAGACACATTAACAGCGACAGTACTACCAGAAAATGCAAGCAATAAAAATGTAATATGGAGTACAACAAATGAAGATATTGTTAGTGTCAATAATGGAACAATACAAGCAGTGAGTCTGGGAACAGCAAAAATAACAGCAGAGGCAGCAGATGGAAGCGGAATAAAAGCAACATGTACAGTAACAGTACAACAATTAGTAACAGAAATTACATTAAGTAAAACAAATATTACATTAGAAAGTGGACAAATAGAAACATTAACGGCGACAGTACTACCAGAAAATGCAAGTAATAAAAATATAAATTGGAGTAGTAGTAATACAAGTGTAGCAACAGTTAATAATGGAACAATACAAGCAGTGAACTTTGGAACAGCGATTATAACAGCAGAGGCAGCAGATGGAAGCGGGGTAAAAGCTACTTGTACAGTAACAGTACAACAATTATTAAGTACAATAGCAGAGCCTGGAGATTATATAAAATATGACACAGGAACATATGGAATAATAACGTTTAGAGTATTATATAATGATGACACATATGGCTTGCAAATAATATCAGCAGGAAATGTAGAACAAGTAACATTAGGATCAAATGGGATAAATGATTCAACAGCATGGAGAACAGCAATGAATAGCTATAATAGTGCAATAGCTGCATTAAACCTAAAGGCAGAGAAATATGCTACCAATAGTCCATATGCGCTAGATGGAAGATGTGTAGGAAGTGTACCAACAGTAGGGGCAGATGGAACATTTACAGCAAAGAGTAGTGAAGTATTACAAACATATAGTATACCAGCTAGTTGGACGATGCCAAGTGGCTGGACAAGTAGAGATACAAAATGTCAAAAAGGGACAGATACGAATTATGAAACAGATTACGATAAAATGGAAACATTAGAAGAATCGGGAGTATCAAACATATTAACAACAGGAAAGAATTATTGGCTGGCGTCCCGTTATGTAAGGCCGGATTTTTCTGTTGAAGGTGGTTGCGGTTTCAGTGTGCGTTGTGTGAGTAGCAGTGGTCGCTTGGGCTGGAGTAGCTTGTGCTATGTGGTGTATGATGGTGGTACTGATAACGTTCCGGGTGAGGCAGGGCTTCGTCCTTGTATTTCTCTAAGATCTGATGTCAAAGTAGTAGGTGGAGGAGATGGTAGCTCAGAGTCACAAGCATATGAGTTAGGGATATAAAATAGTGCCTGCAAATACGGATATTATAAAATGACGAAATTTTTCGTCATTTTTTTTGTGTAATAAAAAAATCTAGAAAAAATTTGAACTTTTTTCAAAAAACACTTGCAAATTCCCAAAACTTATATTAAAATTTAAGTGAAGTGGAGAAAAGTGGTAGAAAGTGGTTTGAAAATGAAGAGAGGTGAAACCAAGTGTTTATTGGTGAATATGAGCACAATGTAGACGCCAAAGGCAGAGTAATAATGCCAGCAAAACTAAGAGAAGACATCGGGGACAAGTTTATAATAACAAAAGGACTTGACGGATGTTTATTTGCATATTCACAAACAGAATGGGAAAACTTCGAAGAAAAACTAAAAGCTTTACCACTAGCACAAAAAAATGCAAGAAATTTTGTTAGATTCTTCCTATCAGGAGCAGTTGAATGTGAAATAGATAAACAAGGAAGATTCTTAATACCAGCAAACTTAAGAGAACATGCATCACTAGATAAAGAAATTGTAATCATCGGTGTTGGAACAAGACTTGAAATTTGGAATAGAGAAATATGGCAAAAATATAGTAGTGATGAAAATATATCTGCAGATGAAATTGCAGAAAATATGACAATGTTAGGTATATAATCTTTAAAAAAGTTTATATAAATTTACAAAAGATAAAAAGTAAAAAATACAAAAGATAAATTTGTTAAATACAAAAGAAAAATGAAATAATGTAAAAATAAATATTGTATTCAAAAGAAAAATATATATGTAACTAAAGAACAATAAAAATACGAAGGATAACAATACACATAAGAACTTTTAAAAATACAAAAGAAATAAAATCTACAAAAGATAAAGAATGTAGCAACAAAAGAAAAAACAGAATAGATTGCAACAGTTGGTATTTTTCTAAAAAGTACCAACTGTTTAGCAATACACGTAGAATTGTTAAGAGGTGCATATAATTGGAATTCAATCATAAACCAGTATTATTGGAAGAATGTATACAAGGATTGAATATAGATCCCAATGGTATATATGTTGATGGAACATTAGGTGGTGCTGGGCATAGTTTAGAAATAGCAAAAAGATTATCACCAAATGGAATGTTAATAGGAATAGACAGGGACATAGATGCGTTAGAAGTTGCAAAACAAAGATTAAAACAATATACAAACGTTAAATATGTACATGGAAATCATGATGATATAAAAGAAATACTAGAAAACTTAAAAATAGATAAAGTAAATGGAATTTTACTTGATTTAGGAGTTTCATCATATCAAATAGATACTGAAGAAAGAGGCTTTAGTTATATGTTAGATTCAGAACTTGATATGAGAATGGATCAAAGCCAAGAATTGACAGCAAAAGAAGTTGTAAATACATACAAAGAAGAAGAACTCTCAAAAATATTTTACGAATATGGAGAAGAAAAGTTTGCAAAACAAATTGCTAAAAGCATTGTAGAACAAAGAAGAAAATATCCAATAGAAACGACTCAAGAATTAGTAAATATTATAAAACAAGCAGTTCCATATTATGATAAATTTGCAGGACATCCTGCAAAACGTACATTCCAAGCAATAAGAATAGAAGTAAATAATGAAATTGAACCTTTATATAATACAGTAAAAAATGCAATAGAAAGTTTGAAACAAGGTGGAAGATTATGTATTATAACATTTCATTCTTTAGAAGATAGAGCTGTAAAAAAAGCATATAATGATGCTCTTGGAAAATGTATTTGCCCCAAAGATTTACCATACTGTGTATGTGGTGCAAAACAAGTAGGGAAAATAATAAACAAAAAACCAATTGAAGCAACAAAAGAAGAAAAAGAAGAAAATCCGAGATCCAAAAGTGCAAAACTTAGAATTTTAGAAAAAGTATAAGGAGGTGAAATAACTATGGCATATAATAACAGATATCAATATGAAACTAGCCCTAGAAAATTACAACCAGAATATGAACCAATCAAGAAAAAATATCCTAAAAAAAGTACTGCTAGAAAAACAAGAGTAGAAACAAAAAGTAAAGCAAAGCCAAAAACAAAAAGAAAGCTAAAGATGCAAGTAAAAGTACTAGGATATGTTGCTGTTGGATTCATAATTTTGTTTGCCATTAGTTATAGAAACTCCGTTATTAATGAAAAATTCTCAGAAATAAAATCATTACAAAGTGATTTAGCACAAGTGGAAAAAGAAAATGAACAATTAGAGGTAAATATAGAAAATAATCTTAATTTGCAAACTGTAGAACAATCAGCAAAAGAAATGTTAGGAATGCAAAAATTAGAAAATTCACAAACAGTATATATTAATCTTCCAAAACAAGATTATGTAGAACCTGCAACAGAAAAAATAGTACAAGAGGATAATGAAAATTGGTTTCAAAAAATTATAAATTTTATAACAGGTAAATAGTTAGTAATAAAATCACCTTTTTTCTATATAATTATAATAAATAATTGTAAGAAAAGGTGATTTTTATATGCTTGAGAGTACAAATGTTAGCAGAAAAAGAAGAATAATATACACTTTATTTATTAGCTTTTTGATACTCAGTTTATTAGTAATAAGAATTGGATTTATACAATTTGTACAAGGCGAAGAATTGAAAGCTATGGCATATCAACAACAATCATTAGATAGAAAAATAAATCCTAAACGTGGAACAATTTATGATGCAACAGGTAAGAATATATTAGCAGTAAGTGCAACAGTAGAAACTGTTAGTGTTAATCCAACGAATATCAAAGAAGAAGACAAAGAAAAAGTAGCAAAAGCATTTAGTGAAATATTTGAATTAGATTATGAAAAAACTTTAGCAAAAGTGAAGAAAAAAAGTTCAATTGAAACAATAGCTAAAAAAGTAGATAAAGAAAAAACTGACCAGTTACGAATATGGATGAAAGAAAATAATATAACCACTGGTATTAATATTGATGAAGATACAAAAAGATATTATCCGAATAATGAACTTGCTTCACAATTTATAGGATTTTGTGGTAGTGATAATCAAGGATTAGACGGAATAGAAGCAAAATATGAAGAAGTGTTAAAAGGAACTCAAGGAAGAATTATAAAAGTAACAGATGCCAAAGGAGGAGAAATAGGCAAAGAAGGTGAAGACTATATTTCAGCTGTAGATGGAAAAGATATTGTTGTTTCAATCGATATGACAATACAGTCGATAGCAGAAAAATATTTAAAACAGGCATGTATAGATAATGTATGTACAGATGGTGGTAATGTTGTTATGATGAATCCTAAAACAGGGGACATATTGGCAATGGCAACATACCCATCGTACAACTTAAATACTCCATATGAAATAACAGATGAGGAATTAAAAGCAAATTGGGAGAGATTAACCGCAACTGAAAGGTCAACAAATCTTCAAGCAATGTGGAGAAATAAAGCAATAGCTGATACATATGAACCAGGTTCTACATTTAAACTTATTACTGCTTCGGCAGCCTTGCAAGAAGGTATAACAACAACAGACAAAGAAGGAGAATTTTCATGTACAGGTGGAATAGAAATTGCAGGAGTACGTATAAAATGTTGGAGATATTATAGACCTCATGGCTCTGAGTCTTTAAGGCAAGCACTAATGAATTCATGTAATCCAGTATTCATCGGGTTAGGACAAAAAATAGGTGTTAGTAAATATTATGAATATTTAAACAAATTTGGTTTTTTATCTAAAACTGGTATAGAACTCCCAGGAGAAGCAAAAGGCATTTTTTTAAAAGAAGATAAAGTAGGACCAGTAGAGCTTGCAACAATTAGTTTTGGCCAAAGATTTGAAGTAACACCGCTTCAAATGGTAACAGCAGTTTCAGCAATTGCTAATAAGGGAGAAAAAATGAAGCCAAGAGTAGTAAAGCAAATAATAGATACAAAAACAGGAGAAGTAGAAGAAAAAGAACCAATATCAGAAGGCAGAGTAATAGATGAAAAAACAGCAAATGATGTATTAAGCATGATGGAAAGTGTTGTTGCAGAAGGAACTGGAAAAAATGCAAAAGTAGCAGGATTTAGAGTTGGAGGAAAAACAGGAACTTCAGAAGATGGAGTAAACACAAACAAATATGTAACTTCATTTATAGGAGTTGCACCAATTTCAGATCCACAAGTAGTAGTTCTTGTAACATTATATAATCCAACAGGAGAAGGAGGACACCAAGGAGGTGCTGTTGCAGCACCAGTAGGAGGTCAAATTTTATCAGAAGTATTACCATATTTAGAATTAAATAAAGATAATCAAGAAAGTATAGAAGTAATAGAAGAAGTCGAAGTTCCAGAATTACGAGGAATGAACTTGAAAGAAGCTAAACAAGTCTTAAAAGAAGCGGAGCTAGAAATAGAAACAAACATAGAAATAACAGGTGAAATGAAGGAAGAAGAACTAATAATAAAAGAACAATTACCAAAGCCAGGAATTAAAGTAAAAAAGAAATCAAAAATTAGTGTGGAAATATAAAAAATAAAGATTTTGTAATCGAATTATACAAAATAAAATAAAAAATCTTGGAAAACCTATACAAATTTTATATTTAGTTATATAATAAAAGCGAAAAATTATAAATTGGAGGTAATCATGAATTTAAAAGAAATTTTAATAGGAATTGATGGAATAAAAGCAAAAGGAAATATAGATTTAGACATTACAAATGTAGATTCAGATTCAAGAAATATTAAAGAAAATGGAATGTTTATAGCCATAAATGGCTTTGAAGTAAATGGTATAGATTATATTCAAAATGCAATAGAAAATGGTGCAAAAGTAATAATGGTAGAAGAGACTGTCGATTTAAAAAGTATTAGTATACCAGAAGATATTACTTTATTAGTTGTGCCAGATACAAGAGTTGCACTTGCAGTTTGTGCTTGCAATTTCTATGATAACCCATCAAGAAAATTTAAGTTAATTGGAGTTACAGGAACAAAAGGAAAAACAACAACAACATTTATGATAAAAAAGATTTTAGAAAAACAAGGAAAAAAGGTTGGGTTAATTGGAACTATTGCAATATATATAGGTGATAAGAAAATAGAAGATAGTTCTAGAACAACACCAGAAAGTATTAAACTACAAAAAATATTTGCTGATATGGTGCAAGAAAAAGTAGATGTTGTTGTAATGGAAGTTTCATCACAAAGTTTAAAATTAAATAGAGTATTAGGTTGTGACTTTGATATAGGAGTATTTACAAATTTTGCACAAGAACATATTAGTAAAAATGAACATCCAGATATGGAAGATTATTTCAACTCTAAATTAAAATTATTTGATATGTGTAAAGTTGGATTTACAAATGCAGATGATATATATGGGGCTAAAATACCAAAACTAGTAAAAAATTGTGAAATGACTACATATGGTATAGATAATTTTTGCCATGTACTTGCAAAAGATATTACTATTACAAATTCATACGTAGATTTTAAAGTGAAAATAGATGGTAAAAACGAAAGAGTAAAAACATGTATACCAGGAAGATTTAGTGTATATAACTCTCTTGCTGCAATTTGTGTGGCAACAAAATTAGGAGCAAATGCTGAACAAATAAAAGAAGCATTAATAGAAGTAAGAGTTCCAGGAAGAAGTGAGCTTGTAGATAACAAGAAAGAATTAACAATTATGATTGATTATGCTCATACTCCTGAAAGTCTAGAAAGCATATTAAGAGCAGTAAAGTCTTATACAAAAGGAAGAGTAATATCAGTATTTGGTTGTGGAGGAGATAGAGACCATATAAAAAGACCATTAATGGGAGAAGTATCTGGTAGAGTAGCTGATTACACAATAATAACAAGTGATAATCCAAGAACAGAAGAACCAGGTTCAATAATTTCTGATATAGAAGTAGGAATACAAAAGACAAAAGGGCAATATACTTGTATAGTAGATAGAAAAGAAGCAATAAAAGAAGCAATAAAAATGGCAAATAAGAATGACATTATAGTTCTTGCAGGAAAAGGTCATGAGCCATATCAAGAAATAAATCATGTTAAATATCCATTTGATGAAAGAGAAATAGTAAGAGAAATTATAGACAATATGCAAGATAAAAAATAATAAATACAATAAGAAAAAATAAATTAGAAGTTACTAAAAAACTAACTACTAATAATGAAGGGTGAGAAAATTGAATGATTTTCAAATAAAAATACTATTACTGTCTTTTTTAGCAACAACCATTTTAGGAATAATAATAATTCCTATATTAAAGAAACTTAAAGTTGGTCAAATTGAAAGAGAGGATGGTCCAGAATCACATTTATCAAAACAAGGAACGCCAACTATGGGAGGAATTATTCTTGGAGCATCAATTGCTATATTAGTTATATTTGCATTTTTAAGTTATGCTCGTGATGAATTAGAATTAGCAAAAAAATTAATTCCGCTTGCAATAATGTCTCTAGGATTTGGGGTAATAGGATTTATAGATGATATTAAAAAATTAATATTTAGAAATACTAAAGGTTTAAAACCAGCTTATAAAATGATAGGCTTACTAACAATAGCAGTAATATACGTAATATATTTGATAAAAATAATAAATTTAGGAACAGATACATATATACCAATATTAAAAATAAGTATTGATTTACCAGTATGGATATATATTCCATTTGCAATATTCGTTATACTTGGTACAACAAATGCTGTTAATTTAACAGACCGGAGTAGATGGGTTATGTCCAACAGTATCTGCAATAATTATTACATGTTTAACAGTTATAGGAATTATTTATGATGTAAAAGAAGTTGTAATATTTGGAACAATTGTTATAGGAGCATGTCTTGGATTCTTAATATTTAATATGCATCCAGCAAAAGTATTCATGGGAGATACAGGTTCGTTACTATTAGGAGGAGTAATTGTAGCACTTGCTCTATATTTAAAAATGCCATTTATATTACTAATAATAGCTTTAATACCAGTACTTGAAACATTATCTGTAATTATGCAAGTAATGTATTTTAAGAAAACAGGAAATAGATTCTTTAAGATGGCACCATTACATCATCATTTCGAACTATCAGGTTGGGGAGAAAATAAAATAGTTTCTGTTTTTAGCATAATAACATTAATACTATGTATTATAGGTTTAATGGTTATATAATAATAAAAATGAAAGGAGAACAAAATGAAAGAACAAAATAAAAAAATTGTTTCAACACAATCAAAACCATTTGATTTTGTTTTATTCATAACAGTGCTAATACTTTTAGCAATGGGTATTGTTATGGTGTTATCAGCAAGTTCTCCATCAGCTTTAGCGGAAAGTGGAAATAGTTATGCCTATGTTTCAAGGCAAGCAGTTTTTGCAGTACTTGGACTTATTTTAATGCTAATTATATCTAAAATTGATTATAGAATTTATACTAAATTTGCAAAAATTGCATACATAGGTTCATTAATAATACTTTTAATTGTTCCAATAATAGGATCATCTACTAAAGGAGCAACAAGATGGTTAGACTTAGGATTTGTTAGATTCCAACCATCTGAAATTGCAAAAATTGCATTAATAATTTTTTATGCGGCATGGCTTACTAAAAATAAAGACAAATTAAAAACCTTAAAAACAGGTTTTATAATACCATTTTTATATCTCGCACCAATTGCTTTAATATTGGTATTTTTACAAAACCACTTAAGTGTTACAATCATAATTGTATTAGTAATTTCAATTATGATGATAATGGCAGGAACAAAACTAAGATATTTTGTAACACTGGGAAGTGCTGGAGTAGTTGGAGGAGCAGGATTACTATTTGTGCTTGCAAAATTTACAGATAGTGGTGCATTTCGTTTGTCAAGAATTACAACATTTTTAAATCCATGGAATGATATAAAAGGAGATGGCTGGCAAATAGTACAAAGTCTATATGCAATAGGTTCAGGAGGATTATTTGGAGCAGGATTGGGTGAAAGTAAACAAAAATTTCTATATATACCAGAACCACATAATGACTTTATATTTTCAGTGCTTGCAGAAGAGTTAGGTTTTATTGGTTGTGCAGTTGTTATAATACTATTTGCAATTTTCATATGGAGAGGATTATTAATTGCGATGCGTGCACCAGACATGTTTGGAAGTTTAGTGGCTGTTGGAATTACATCATTAATAGGGTTACAGGCAATAATGAATATAGCGGTCGTAACTTCATCTATACCTAATACTGGTATTCCACTTCCGTTCTTCAGTTATGGTGGTACATCACTCGTAATATTACTATGTGCTGTACGGAATACTCTTAAATATTTCACGATCGTCCAAAAAAATATAAGGTAAAATTTAAGATAGGAGTGTACATATGAAAGTTATAGTAGCAGCAGCAGGAACGGCAGGACATATAAATCCAGCCATAGCGATTGCTAATAAAATAAAAAAAGAAAATCCAAATTCAGAAATTATATTTTTAGGAACTTCTAGAGGATTAGAAAATGATTTAGTTCCAAGAGCAGGATATAGTTTAAAAACAATTGAGGCTTATGGGTTAAGTAAAAATATAAGTTTACAAAGTATAAAAAATAATATAAGAACTTTAAAAGGAGTAAGTCAAGCAAAAAAAATTGTAAAAGAATTTTTGCCAGATATTGTAATAGGTACAGGTGGGTATATTTGTGGGGCAGCAATTCTTGCAGCAAAAAAATATAAAATACCAACACTTTTACATGAAAGTAATGCTTTTCCGGGAAAGGCAGTAAAGATGCTTTCAAAAAAGGTAGATACAATATTAATTAGTTTTGAAGAAGCAAGGAAAAATTTACCTAATGCAAAAAATATTGTACTTACAGGAACACCAACTAAAATAAAAAACTTGAACTTAAATAAGACTCAAAAAAATGAAATATTAAGAAAAATGGGATTAAAACAAGATAAACCTACTGTACTAATTTTCGGTGGAAGCCAAGGAGCAAAAGCAATTAATGATGTAATTGTAGAAATAATAAATAAAAAAATGTATAAAAATTATCAAATAATTTGGGCTCCCGGACCAATTCAATTTGATATAGTTAAAAGACATATAAAGAATATGTCCAAACTAAAAGATGTAAAAATAGTGCCATATATATATAATATGGAGGAAGTTATGAATGCATGTGACTTGGTTATAGCAAGAAGTGGAGCAATGACTATAACAGAGGTATCTATAGTAGGAAAACCAAGTATATTTATACCATTACCACATGTAAGCAATAATCATCAGGAATATAATGCAAAAGTATTAGAAAATGTGGGAGCAGCAAAAATTATATTAAATAAGGATTTAACACCAGAGTTATTAAATAAAGAAATAGAACAAATAATAAGTGATGAAAAAAATATAATTACAATGGGAGAAAATGCAAAAAAAATTGCAGTAAATAATGTGGAAGATAAAATATATAAAGAAATTGAAAAATTAGTAAAAAAATAAGACAAAAAAACTCAGAAAATCTGAGTTTTTATTTTACGTACTATATAAAATTCACACATTTTTCATAAAGAATGCTTGCAAAATAGAGTAATATGGTTTATAGTATTCTAATATAAACAAAAGTAAAGGAGAAACTTATGGCAGATAGATTAATTATAGTTGAATCACCTGCAAAGGCAAATACTATTAAAAAATTTTTAGGAGGAAGTACAAAAGTAGTTGCATCCATGGGGCACATAAGAGATCTTCCTAAATCTAAATTAGGTGTTGATGTAGAACATGATTTTGAACCACAATATATAAATATTAGAGGAAAAGGAGATTTAATAAAATCATTAAAAAAAGAAGCTGCATCAGCAAAAAAAGTATTTCTTGCAACTGACCCTGACCGTGAGGGAGAAGCAATTGCTTGGCATTTAGCTCATATATTAAACATAGATGAAAAAGCAGATGTCAGAGTAACTTTTAATGAAATAACTAAAGGAGCTGTACAAGAAGCTATTAAAAAACCAAGAAAAATTGATATGAATTTAACAGATGCACAACAAGCTAGACGTGTATTAGATAGAATTGTAGGATACAAAATGAGTCCTGTTTTATGGAAAAAAGTAAGACGTGGGTTATCAGCAGGAAGAGTGCAATCTGTTGCTGTAAAATTAATTGTTGATAGGGAAGAAGAAATAGAAAATTTTATACCTGAAGAATATTGGAACATATATGCAATATTGTTAGATGATAAAACAAATAAAACATTTGAAGCGAAATTCTATGGTAAAAATAATAAAAAAATAGAACTTCATAAAAAAGAAGAAGTAGATGAAATAATAAAAGAAATTGAAAAAGCAAAATATATTATAAAAGAAGTTAAAAAAGGAGAAAGAAAAAGAACTCCTGCACCACCATTTACAACAAGTACAATGCAACAAGAAGCATCAAGAAAATTAGGTTTTACATTAAAGAAAACGATGAGTGTTGCTCAAGGTCTTTATGAAGGTGTTAAAATACCAGAAAAAGGAACAGTAGGTCTTATTACATACATGAGAACAGATTCAACAAGAATTTCAGAAGTAGCAAGAGCTGCTGCAAAAACACAAATACTTAAAACTTATGGAGAAGAATATTATGATAATAGGTATTATAGAACAAAAACAGATGCACAAGATGCGCATGAAGCTATAAGACCAACATATGTAGATATAAATCCAGAAGAAATTAAAGATGCATTAACAAATGACCAATACAAATTATATAAATTAATATATAACAGATTTATAGCAAGCCAAATGTCGGCAGCTGTTTATGATACATTATCTGTAACAATTGATGCAAATGATTATACCTTTAAAGCAAGTGGACAAAATTTAAAATTTAAAGGTTTTATGGTATTATATGTAGAAGGTCAAGACGAAAAAGAGGAAGAAGAAAATACAAAAATACCAGATTTACAGGAAAATCAAATTGTTATAAAACAAAAATTAGAATCAAAACAAAGCTTTACAGAGCCACCACCACGTTATACAGAAGCAAGTTTAGTAAAAGCATTAGAAGAAAAAGGAATTGGTAGACCAAGTACGTATTCTCCAACAATTACAACTATATTAGAAAGAAGATATATAGAAAAAATACAAAAACAACTTGCTCCAACAGAACTTGGAAAGGTTGTAAATAAATTATTAACAGAGAATTTTTCAGATATAGTAAATGTAGAATTTACAGCAAACATGGAAAATGAATTTGACAAAATTGCAGAAGGAAAAGAAAATTGGAAAAAAGTAATTGAAGAATTTTATGGACCATTTGAAAAAGAGGTAGAAAAAGTAGAAAAAGAGCTAGAACATGTTGAGCTAGTTGAAGAAGTATCAGATGTACCTTGTGAAAAATGTGGTAGAATGATGGTTATAAAATATGGCAGATATGGAAAGTTCTTAGCATGTCCAGGATATCCTGAATGTAAAAATGCAAAACCATTTGTAGAAACCATAGATGTTCCATGTCCAAAATGTGGTGCAAAAGTACAAGTAAGAAAAACGAAAAGGAAAAGAAATTACTATATATGTGAAAACAATCCAAAGAGTTGTGATTATATTTCATGGAATAAACCTAAAAAAGGCGAAAAATATGTTGAAAATGAAAAAGTAGATATAGAGGAAAAAGAGGTTAAAAAAACCAAAAGAAAGAAAAAAACTACAAAGACGGCTAAGAAATAGGATTGCCTTCAAAAACATATTTGCAAAAATAGCTAGATGAATAAATTATAAAAACTATTCTCAAAAAAAGAGAGTAGTTTTTTGTTAAGTTTTCTTTCCAAAACTTTTAAAATATGATATAATAATTAATCATATTTTAAAGGAGACTAATATGTTTATTAATCAAACAGTAACAAAAGAGTTATACAATGAAGCGGGAAGTGATAGATTAGACAAGGCAAAAACATATGTTGCTCAAAAAAGAGTGGCAATACAAACAATTCATTATGAAAATATGAATAACTTTAGTGTAACAAGTTTAGTTAATGGAAATTATGATAAATATAGAGTGAGTATAGAAGTAAAAAATGGAGAATTAGACACACTTACTTGTGAATGTGAAGATTACCATATACATTATGGAGCATGTAAGCACATTGTTGCAACAATGCTTGAAATAGATGGAAATCCTAAATATAATGATGATAGATATAAAGTAAGAGCAAGAGAAAAGTATACAGAATACGCGGATTTAATAAATACATTTTATGATGAAGAAATGAAACTAATTGATGAACCAGAGGAGAAATCTGTATCATTAGATAGAAATGTTAGACTTGTACCTAAAATTATATTTGATAAATATTCAGAAGAAATGAAAGTAGAATTTAAAATAGGTACAAAAAAGCAAATGTATAAATTAAGGGACTTAGTAGAATTCTATGATAATATGATTAATAAAACAAAGTATAAATATGGAACAAAATTAAATATAGTACATGAAAAAGAAACATTTTCCGAGGAAGATATACCACTATTAGACTTTGTTTTAAGACATGCAGAAACAATAAAATATGTTAATAATAATTCAAATAGTATTTATAGATATTATGGTAAAGTCATGAATACAGGAAGTATTGTTTTAAGTAACACAGCACTTGATGAGATTTTTGAAATTTTAAAAAATAAAACAGTTACTATGGAAAAAGATTATGAATCAAGTCAAATAGAATTAGTTGATGCACCACCAGATATAAAATTTGAACTAGAAAAAATAAATGATAAAGAATATAAATTAATATGTAATATTGATACATATAATACTTATGAAATAGTACAGGGAAAATCATATACATATTTTTTAATGGGTAATAAGCTATATAAATGTAGTAAAGAATATAATAATACGACATTAAAATTACTAGAAGTGTTTAGAAGAAATTTTACAAGAGAAATAAAATTTAATAAAGAACAAATGCCAAATTTCTTTTCAATAGTGCTTCCTAAAGTTAAAAAAAGTATACTACTAGATACACTAGAACCAGAAGAGGTAGAAAAATATATGCCACAAAGGTTAGGTGTAAAAGTATTTTTAGAATTTAATGAAAAAAACTATATTATAGCAAAAGTAGTATTTTGCTATGGAGAAAAAGAATTTAATCCATTAAAAGAAAATCCTGTAATTCCAAGAAGTGTAATGGAAGAAGCGGAAAGTCTTAATATATTTAGAAAAACAGGATTTATGTTAGATAAGAAAAATTCGGATTTTGTTTTGGCAGATGATGATAAAATATATGATTTCTTATCCAATGACATTAATGAATATATGCAAAAGTTTGAAGTACTTGCAACAGATGATTTTAATCAAAGACAAATTAAAAGACCTAAAATTTCATCATTAGGTGTAAAAATAGAAAATAATTTATTAAATATAAATTTAGATGAATTTAATTTTGATAAAAAAGAATTAAATGAAATTTTATCAAAATATAAATTGAAGAAAAAATATCATAGACTAAAGAATGGAGAATTTGTATCTTTAGAAGAAAATCAAGATATAGAATTTTTAGAGAGTTTAATGGAAGGAACGCAAATAAGTTATAAAGAGCTTGAAAGTGGTAATATAAAGTTACCAATGTATCGTTCACTTTACTTAGATAGACTTATTAAGAAATTTGAAAATAAAGAGATACAAAAGGATTCAAAATATAAAGGAATCATAAATGATATTGAAGATAAAACAGATACACAAAACCTTGTTATACCAAAAAGTTTAAATAAAACCTTAAGACAATACCAAAAAATAGGATTTAAATGGCTAGAAACATTGGATAGATATCAATTCGGAGGAATACTTGCAGATGATATGGGGCTTGGAAAAACAATCCAAATTATAGCAATTATTTTGGCATATAAAGAAAAATGTAAAGAAGATAAAAAGCCTGTAATGGTAGTATGCCCAAGTTCTCTTAGCTTAAATTGGAAAACAGAAATAGAAAAGTTTGCAAGTAATATAAATTCAATGGTTATAGGTGGAAATGTAACTGTAAGAAAACAACAAATAAAAAGTATACCAAAATATGATGTAGTAATAACTTCATATGATTTATTAAAAAGAGATATAGAAATATATAATGAATTTAATTATGAATTTAGGTATGTAATAGCAGATGAAGCACAATATATGAAAAATAGTAATACACAAAATGCAAAATCAATAAAGCAAATAAATGCTGTAACAAAATTTGCTTTAACAGGTACACCTATAGAAAATTCTTTATCTGAGTTATGGTCTATTTTTGATTTCTTAATGCCAGGTTATCTATTTTCATATAAGAAATTTAAAGAAAATTTTGAAATACCAATTGTAAAACAAGAAGACACTAAGACTATGGACAAATTAAGAATGTTAATAGAACCATTTGTATTAAGAAGAACAAAAAAACAAGTATTAACAGAACTTCCAGATAAGACAGTTACTGTTTTAAATAATGAAATGAATGATGAACAACAAAAAATTTATTTATCGTATTTAGCAGAAGCAAAGTCTGAATTAAATGAACAAATAAAAGAAAATGGATTTGAAAAAAGCCAAATGCAAATATTATCTGCATTAACAAGATTAAGACAAATTTGTTGCCATCCAAGTCTATTTTTAGATAATTATAAAGGAGAATCAAGCAAACTTAATCAATGTATAGAAATTATTAAGGATGCTATATCAAGTGGTCATAAAATATTACTATTTTCTACATACACATCTATGTTTGATATAATAGAAAAAGAGCTTAAAAAAGAAAAAATAGAGTACTTTAAGTTAACAGGTCAAACAAAAGTAGATAAAAGAATTGAATTAGTAGATGAGTTTAATAAAAATCCAGATATAAAAATATTTTTAATATCATTAAAAGCAGGAGGAACAGGACTAAATTTAACTGGAGCTGATATGGTAATTCATTATGATCCATGGTGGAATTTAGCAGCAGAAAATCAAGCAACAGATAGAGCATATAGAATTGGACAAAAAAATAGTGTACAAGTATTTAAATTAATTACTAAAAATTCGATAGAAGAAAAAATCTATGAGTTACAAGAAAGAAAAGCAAAATTAATAGATAATGTTTTAGATACCAAAACATCATTTATTAGTAAACTTTCTAAAGAAGATATTATGAAATTGTTTGAATAAAAATGTGTGAAACTATTAAAGAGGTAAAAGTATGAAAGATTATATAACTATAATAGGCGGAGGACTTGCTGGATGCGAAGCGGCTTATCAAATAGCTAAAAAAGGAATAAAAGTGAAATTATATGAGATGAAACCAATTAAGTTTTCACCAGCACACTCAAATGAAAATTTAGCAGAAATAGTATGTAGCAATTCATTTAAATCAAATTTGCACACAAATGCATGTGGCTTACTAAAGGAAGAACTAAGATTACTTGATTCACTACTTATAAAGTGTGCAGATAAGACTAGTGTTCCAGCAGGCCAAGCTCTTGCTGTAGATAGAGATGAATTTTCAAAATTAGTAACAAAAGAAATAAAAGAAAATAATAATATAGAAATAATTAACGAAGAAGTTGGAAATAACAAAAATACGATAGAGGAAATGTCTAAAGATGGAATAGTAATTATTGCAACTGGTCCACTAACTAGTGAAGGTTTAGCAAACCAAATAAGTAAATTTACAGGACAAGATAGACTATATTTTTATGATGCAGCTGCTCCAATTGTAACAAAAGAAAGTATAGACATGAATATTGCTTTTTGGGGAGATAGATATAAACAAGAAAGACAAAAAGAAGAAAGCGTAGAAGACTGGAAAAATAGAATAGAAAATGAAAAAGAAGAACAAAATTATATTAATCTTCCTATGAATAAAGAAGAATATGAAAACTTTTGGAATAATTTAATAAATGCAGAAGTAGTAACATTACATGAATTTGAAAAAAGAGAAATATTTGAAGGTTGTATGCCAATAGAGATTATGGCAAAAAGAGGAATAGACACATTAAGGTTTGGTCCACTAAAACCAGTTGGATTTACAGATCCAAGAACAGGCAAAAGACCATATGCATTAGTGCAATTAAGACAAGATGATACAAATGCAACAATATTTAACTTAGTTGGTTTCCAAACAAATTTAAAATTTGGAGAACAAAAGAGGGTATTTAGTATGATACCAGGATTACAAAATGCTGAATTTGTAAAATATGGAGTCATGCATAGAAATACATATATTAATTCTACAGAATTATTAGACCAAACATATAATTTAAAATTAAATAATAACATATATTTTGCTGGTCAAATAACTGGAGTAGAAGGATATGTAGAATCGATATCATCACGGTCTGGTTGCAGCATTAAATGCAATAAAAGATTTTGAGAATAAAGATGAACAACATTTAAGTCATAGAATTATATTCCCAGAGGATACAATAATAGGAAGTTTAGCAAAATACATTTCTACTCCTAATTCTAAATTTCAACCAATGAATGCAAATTTTGGAATATTACCTAAATTAGATGAAAAAATAAAAGACAAAAAAGAAAGATATAAAACACTTGCAGATAGAGCAATTGAAGAATTAAAAAACAGTATAAAATGTTTATAATACTAAATATTACAAATATTACCCAAATATTGCATTAGTATTAAATTTTTGAAAAAAACATTAAATTTACATAAAGTACTTGCAAAAAGGTTTACCTGTATGATAAAATATACATAAGCATGTTTTATTTTGTATTAAGTAAAATTGAAAGGAGAAAATAAAATGGCAGGTAAATCTAGGAATGAAAAATTGAATGAAGTAGTAGAAGAGTTACTACAACAACCAAATGTAGAAGACAAAATTAAAGATATAGAAAAAGAATTAAAGGAAATTGAAGAAGGATTAAAAAAATCAAATAATGAGCATGAAATTATAGGAAAAGGTGCAAATAAAGAAGAATATAGAAAAAGCGTACTAGAAGCACAAAAACAATATAAAGAACAACAAGAAAAAGATGCTAAACAAAAAAATGAAAGAAAAAGAGTTTTAGATAACAAATTGAAACTTTATAAAGGGTTTGTAAAAAATAAAGATGCAATATTAAACATTAGAGAATACCAAGAACAATTAGAAGCTAAACTAGATAAATTAGAAAGCCAAAAGAAAGAAGCACAAAAAATAATAAAAGAACAAGCTCAAAGTGAAAAGAAATTACAACAAATAGAAAAAGAATTAAAGGATATATTAAAAAGAAAATCTGAAATAGAAGCTGAATTAAAAGATCCTTCTAAATCTGATAAAGATAAAGAAAAGCTAAAGGGAGAAGAAAGTAAATTAAATGATAAATTATCTAAAAACCAACAGGCATATTTAGATAGTACAAAACAAAAACCAAAAGAAAACAAAAGTATTGATTTGAATACAGAAATATTAAAAACTAAAATACAAATCAGTAAATGTAATATAATATGGTCAAATTTATTAAAAGGAAAAGAATGGAATGAAGTTGAGACTATATTAAAAAAAGCAACATTTAAAGATAAAAATGGTAAACTTAAAGCTGTTATTAGAATAACAAAGGATAAGAAAATAGAAGATAAAGAGCAAGATAAAGAAGAGAGCAAAGAACAAGAAGAAAAACAAGAAACTAAAATTGAAGAAGCAAAAGAACAAAAACAAGACAGTAAATTAGATGAGATTGAAAAAGAAATGGGTAAAGAAGTTGGAGAGATTCTAGATTCAGAAAAAGAAGAAAGCAAAGACAATTTACCTATAGAAGTAAAAACATTTGCACAAAGACATCCTAGACTTGCTAAGATACCATTTTTAGCAAAAATTGTAGATGGTTATGAAGAAAAAATGAGAAAGAGCGCAGAGAAAAAAGCAGAAACTGAAAAAGATAAAACAGAGAAAGAAGATGCAAAACAAGAAGATAAAGCAGATACAAAACAAGAAGAGAAAAAAGATACACAAACAAAGCAAGAAAAAACAAATAATGAATTTGATGAAAAATCTTTATCATACATAGACAAACAAATGAAGTCAAGAGAAGGAGAAATGTTTAAATCAATTGCTGAAAAAGGATTTAAAGAATCTATTAAATATGATGTATCAGAAAGGTTAGCAAAACAAAAATTAGAAGCAGCAAATAGATATGCTGAAAAATATGGCTCTAGATATAAAGAACAAGATGGAGCAGAAAAAGAATAATGTATTAAATCAAGGAAGTAACAAATTTAAAAATGTTACTTCCTTAATTTATACAGTAAAGTTTATAATATTTAATCAAATATATTTCTTAAATTGCTTGTAACATACCTTACTTTATGTTACAATTACATCAAAATCTAAATATAGGAGAAATGTATGGAAGAGATAAGAACAAGAATTGAAAATTTATTACAACAGATAAATTCCTATAGAAAAGAAACAAGAGAAAAAATAAAATTAATGAGTAAAAATATACAAAACTATGAACAAGAAATTGGAGATATACAAGATGAAATTGATAAATTAGAAAGCTATAAAGAAAAAGCACCAGAAGATGAAACAGATGTTATAGAAAAACAGATTTCAGCATTAGAAGCTCAAAAAAGAGAATTACAAAGAGTATTAAGAAACTTATGTGCTAATAGATATAAAACCAGTATACCTGTTTTAGCTGGACAATTAAAACAAGAAGTAGTAGTATTTTTCCAAATAAGAGGAAACATTGTATCTGAATTAAATGAAATGGAAAAAAGTTTAATATCTAAATGGTCAAGTGCAGAAAAGGATTCAAAACGAGAAATAGAAGAAGTAGTAAAAGAATGCAAGAGATTAAGAAATGAACTAGAAAAATTAGATATAGAAGAATTAGCACAAATAGATATTACTGCTGGGAATGAAATGGGAAAAACTGAAAATGTAATACAAGATGTAAAAGAACAATTACTAGGAGAAGATGAAGATATAGAAGAAGAAAGAGAAAATTTGAAACATAGGTTAAGATTAGGCGTTCCAAGCTATCAACAACAAGCTTTAGCTTCAGCGTATAGACAGCAACATATGAATACAGGAAAAAACCATGAAAAACCAGAGAAACCATTGACAAGATAAGTGTTCTTGTGATAAAATATAAGCCGTTATGAAAGTGCCAATATGAGCATTATTCATAATGGTTTTTTACATTATGAAAATAATGTAAAAATAAACATTTAAATTAGTAAAAATAAAATTTATAGGAGGTGAAATTTAAGTGCCAACAATTAATCAATTAGTAAGAAAAGGAAGAAAAACAGCTAGTACAAAATCTACAGCACCAGCATTACAACATGGATATAATTCAAGAAAAAAAGTTGTAACAAATGCAAGAGCACCACAAAAAAGAGGTGTATGTACAGTTGTAAAAACAGTTACTCCAAAGAAACCAAACTCAGCTTTAAGAAAAGTAGCCAGAGTAAGACTTTCTAATGGATATGAAGTAACATCTTATATACCTGGTATAGGACATAACCTACAAGAGCATAGTGTTGTTCTTATAAGAGGTGGAAGAGTAAAAGACTTACCTGGTGTTCGTTACCATATTATAAGAGGAACATTAGATACAGCAGGAGTTAAAGACAGAATGCAAGCTCGTTCTAAATACGGAGCAAAGAAACCTAAAAAATAAAATTAGTGTTTTTTAGAATTTAGTGCTCGTATAATACTTACTAAGTTTTAAGGTACTTAAATTTAGAAATATTATATAGCACTATACGGGAAATAAAATTTTCCAGAGTACCTAGATACTTGGAATATAAGTATCAAAATAATAAGGAGGGAAGAATAGTGCCAAGAAAAGGATATATAGCAAAAAGAGATGTTTTACCAGATCCAATATATAATAGCAAAGTTGTTACAAAACTAATAAATAATATTATGTTAGATGGTAAAAAATCAATTGCTCAAAAAATAGTTTATGATGCATTTGATATCGTAAAAGAAAAAGAAGAAAAAAATCCATTAGAAGTTTTTGAAGCAGCATTAGAAAACATCATGCCTGTTCTAGAAGTAAAAGCTAGAAGAGTGGGTGGCGCAACATACCAAGTACCACTAGAAATTAGACCAGAAAGAAGACAAACATTAGGTCTAAGATGGCTTGTAACATATGCTAGAAATAGACATGAAAAAACAATGGCTGAAAAACTAGCAGGAGAAATTATAGATGCTATTAACGGAAACGGTGGAGCATTTAAGAAGAAAGAAGATACACATAGAATGGCAGAAGCAAATAAAGCATTTGCACATTACAAATGGTAGAATATAGGTTAAAAGTTAGAGATACAAATTTTTAAAATTACTATCGAACCTTGAACTTTAATAAAAGGAGGAAAAAAAGTTGGGTAAAAGAGAAGTTCCATTAGAGAGAACTAGAAATATAGGAATTATGGCTCACATTGATGCTGGTAAAACAACAACTACAGAGAGAATACTTTTCTATACAGGAAAAACTCATAAAATAGGAGAAGTTCATGAAGGTGCAGCAACAATGGACTGGATGGCTCAAGAACAAGAAAGAGGTATTACAATTACATCTGCTGCTACAACATGTTTCTGGAATAACAATAGAATAAATATTATTGACACACCTGGACATGTTGACTTTACAGTAGAAGTTCAAAGATCTTTAAGAGTGCTTGACGGTTCAGTTACAGTTTTAGCAGCTAAAGGTGGTGTTCAACCACAAACAGAAACAGTTTGGAGACAAGCTGATAAATATCATGTTCCAAGAATGGTATATGTTAATAAAATGGATGTTACTGGTGCAGATTTTGAATTATGTATTGATCAATTAAAAAATAGATTAAAAGCAAATCCTATTGCTATCCAATTACCAATTGGATCAGAAGACAATTTCAAAGGAATTGTAGATTTAATCAAAATGAAAGCATTTATTCATAAAGATGATTTAGGAGTAGAAATTGAAGAAACAGATATTCCAGCAGATATGTTAGAAGAGGCAAAGAAACGTAGAGAGCAAATGATTGAAGCAGCAGCTGAACAAGATGATGATTTAATGATGAAATACCTTGATGAAGGTGATTTATCAGAAGAAGAAATAAAGAAAGGACTACGTAAAGGAACAATTTCTAATAACATAGTTCCAGTATGTTGTGGTTCTTCATATAAAAACAAAGGTGTTCAAGAATTATTAAATGCAATTGTAGACTACATGCCATCTCCACTAGATATACCACACATTAAAGGTGTAGACTTAGATGGAAATGAAGTAGAAGCAAAAACAGGTGATAATGAACCATTTGCAGCACTTGCATTTAAAATTGCAACAGACCCATTTGTTGGAAAACTATGTTTCTTTAGAGTTTATTCAGGAACTTTACAAGCTGGTTCTACAGTATTAAACTCTACAAAGGATAAAAAAGAAAGAATAGGAAGAATATTACAAATGCATGCAAACCACAGAGAAGATATTGAAGAAGTATTTTCAGGTGATATTGCAGCAGCTGTAGGTTTAAAAGATACAACAACAGGAGATACACTATGTGATCCTGCTCATCCAGTTATCCTAGAATCTATGGAATTCCCAGAACCAGTTATTGATATAGCAATTGAACCTAAAGATAAAGTAGCAAGTGAAAAAATGGGTATTGCTCTTGCAAAACTTGCAGAAGAAGATCCTACATTTAAGACTTATACAAATCATGAAACAGGTCAAACAATCATTGCTGGAATGGGTGAACTTCATCTAGATATTATTGTTGATAGATTAAAAAGAGAATTCAAAGTAGAAGCAAATGTTGGTAAACCACAAGTTGCATACAAAGAAACAATAAGAGAAAAAGTAAAAGTAGAAGGAAAATTCATTCGTCAATCAGGTGGTAGAGGACAATATGGTCATGTTTGGCTAGAAATGGAACCATTAGAACCAGGTTCAGGAATACAATTTGAAAGCAAAATTGTTGGTGGTGTTGTTCCAAAAGAATACATTAAACCAATAGAAGAAGGAATTCGTGAAGCTGCAGAAAGTGGTGTACTTGCAGGATATCCAGTTATAGATTTTAAAGCTACATTAGTAGATGGATCTTACCACGATGTAGACTCTTCAGAAATGGCCTTCAAAATTGCAGGTTCAATGGCATTCAAAGAAGGATGTAAAAAAGGTAAACCTGTAATACTTGAACCTATTATGAAGGTTGAAGTAACAGTTCCAGAAGAATACATGGGAGATGTTATTGGAGATATCAACTCAAGACGTGGAAAAATGGAAGGAATGGAATCAAGCAGTGGAAACCAAATAATACGTGGATTTATTCCATTATCAGAAATGTTTGGATATGCAACAGACTTACGTTCAAAAACACAAGGTAGAGGAACATATTCTATGGAACCATCTCATTATGAAGAAGTTCCAAAATCAGTACTAGATGCAATAGTAGCGTCACGTGCTAAAAAAGAAGAATAAATTATAAAAAAATATAAATATTAATTTCCTATTGCAAAAATAAAAAAAATAGTGTAAAATACAGGTGATATTAATATTTAGTCATTAAATTTAAAAAAATAAATAAAATTAAGGAGGAATTTAGGAAATGGCAAAAGCTAAATTTGAAAGAACAAAACCACATGTTAACATTGGTACAATCGGTCACGTAGACCACGGAAAAACAACAACAACAGCAGCTATTACAAAATATTTAGGACTATTAGGAAAGGCTCAATATACAGCATATGATAAAATTGACGGTGCACCAGAAGAAAAAGCAAGAGGAATCACAATTAACACAGCACACGTTGAATATGAAACAGAAAACAGACACTATGCACACGTAGACTGTCCAGGACATGCTGACTATGTTAAAAACATGATTACAGGTGCTGCACAAATGGATGGTGCAATCCTTGTAGTATCTGCAGCAGATGGACCAATGCCTCAAACAAGAGAGCATATCTTACTTGCAAGACAAGTTGGAGTTAAATATATCGTTGTTTACTTAAATAAATGCGATATGGTTGATGATCCAGAATTATTAGAATTAGTTGAAATGGAAGTTAGAGAGATGAAATCCCAGTTATAAAAGGATCTTCATTAAAAGTATTAGAGTCTACATCAACAGATCCTAATGCACCAGAATATCAATGCATGAAAGAATTAATGGATGCAGTTGATAGCTATATCCCAACACCAGAAAGACCAGTAGATCAACCATTCTTAATGCCAGTTGAAGACGTATTCACAATTACAGGACGTGGAACAGTTGCAACAGGTAGAGTAGAAAGAGGAGTTGTAAAACTTTCTGATGAAGTTGAAATAATTGGTTTAACAACAGAAAGAAGAAAAACAGTTATCACAGGTGTTGAAATGTTTAGAAAACTATTAGATCAAGCTGAAGCTGGAGATAACATCGGTGTTCTATTAAGAGGTATTGACAGAAAAGACATCGAAAGAGGTCAAGTTCTTGCAAAACCAGGAACAATCAATCCACATACAAAATTCAAAGCAGAAGTATACGTATTAACTAAAGAAGAAGGTGGAAGACATACTCCATTCTTTAATGGATACAGACCACAATTCTACTTTAGAACAACAGACGTTACAGGTGTTATTGAATTACCAGCAGGAACAGAAATGGTAATGCCAGGAGATAATGTTACAATGACAATTGAACTTATCACACCAATCGCTATTGAAAAAGGATTAAGATTCGCTATCCGTGAAGGTGGTAGAACAGTTGGTTCAGGTATCGTTTCTGAAATCATTGGTTAATAATTAAATAAAATAAAAAAGCAAGGAGTGCGAGAAATCGTAAACTCCTTGTTTTTTTGTTGTCATTTATCTCCGTCCCCACTGACAACTTGAGTTTTTATGTAAAAAAGTGATATTCAAAAACGGTCCAAACTATTGCAAATAGAGGAAGACAAAGATAAAATGACGAAAAAGAGAGAAAAAGCAAATAGGAGGACTAAAGAAAAATGAGAACAGAAAAAATAAAAAAGATAAAACAAAAAGATGTAAAAAGTACAATTAAGAAAATAGGAAAGAAGGCAAAAGGAATAACCCTAATATCATTAGTAATAACAATAATAATATTACTAATATTAGCAGGAGTAACATTAAGTCTAACATTAGGAGATAATGGAATAATAACACAAGCACAGAAAGCAAAAGAAGCACAGGAAATAGCAGCAATAAAAGAGGACTTTCAATTAGCAATACTAGATAAAGAACTAGAAAAAGGAGGAGAAGGGCTAACACAAGAAGAATTAGAAGAAATAGCAGGAAACTATGGAGAATTACAAGAAGATGGTAATACAATAAAAACAGATGAAGGATATGAAATAAAAATAGATGAAATATATAAACCAGGAGGAGGTACTGGAGGAGGAAGTGGATCAAGTGATGAAGAAATAGCAGCATTAGAAGAAAAAATAAAAGAACTAGAACAAACAGTAGAAGACTTAAATAACACCAAAACAGAATTAGAAGGAACAATAGAAGATTTAAATAAACAACTAGAAGAAGAACAAGGAAACAATGCAGAATTACAAGAGCAAATAGAAAATTTACAAGGACAAGTAGACAGCTTAAACAAAACAAAAGAACAATTAGAAGCAACAATAAGTGACCTAAATACACAAATAGCAGAGTTACAGAAAAAGCAATCAACAGGAAATGCAACAGTAGCAGATGTATTAGAAGGAAAGACATTTTCAAATGAAACACAAGTAGGACTAACAGGAACAATAAAAAACAATGGAACATTAAATTGGTCAGGAAATAACACAACATATAATGTACCAGCAGGATACTATAATGGAGGAACATTAGACTCAAGACCAAGCTATAACGCCGGAGTAACAGCAGCAGACAATAGATCAAACCCAAATTCAACAAATTATAAAACAGGATATAATGCAGGAGTGTTAGCAGCAGATAATAGAGTAAATACAAATAGTGCAAGTTACAATTCAGGATATAGTGCTGGAAATACTGCAGGTTATAATAATGGATATAATGCTGGAGTTGCTGCAGGACGAAGTGTAAAGAGTGTAACTTACAATGTAACAAGTGAAGCTAACACGTCAAAAGCAAATGGTATTGAAGGAAGTGCACATAATATTTGGAGAGTGCCTATTCCTGCAATAGCCTCTACGCATACGATTATTGGAGGACAGTGGAATGAGACAACTGGAAATCAATATAAATTTTATATGCCAATAAATGGTAATATTGCTTCACCAAATAGCAATTATGTAGTTAATATGACAAGTGTTCCAGGAAATAGCTCTAATTGGGCAACACAAACTAGTGGTACAATTTACTTGTTTTGTGAACATGCAAGTAGAGGATGTAGTATAACAATATGGTATATATAATAAGTGAAATGATAATTCAAAAGAGGTAAAAATATTGAAGAATAAAGAAAGCACAATATATAGAGATGTTGTAAAAAATTGTAAAGTAAAAATGATTGATTTTTAAAAATATGTATAGTAAAATATAACAAGTTAAGAAACTACAAAAGAAGAATAATATACAAAATTACTTTAAATTATAAAATTGACATTTTCAGTAATTTCATATATACTATGTGAGTAAATCTTGAAGGGAGCATAAAAATGACAAATCTAAAAAAAGCTAAAGTAGTTTCGATACTTATTTTACTATTCATAATAGGAATTGCAATAACTAGTTTTGCACAAAGTTCAGGAATAGCAACCGAAGATGTAAAATTAAGAAAAACAACATCAACTAATTCGACAGTATTAGAAATTATACCAAAAAATGAAGAAGTAGAAATACTTGAAGAAGATGGTGACTGGTATAGAGTAGATTATAAAAAAATAAAAGGATATGTGGCTAAAGAATATATTAAATTAAATGAAACATCTAGTAATGAAACAAATACAATACAAGAAAATACAGTACAGGAAAACACGATACAAACAAATGCAATAGCTACTACTATAAATACTAATGAATTAAAAGTAGGAGATATTATAAAAGCACCAGTACAAGTAAATATTTATATAAGGCCATTAATTAACTCTAAAATAGTTGCAACTCTTGAAAAAGATAACAACATAAATATTATAAATATATTAAATGATTGGGCATACATAACTACAGATATTGCTAATGGTTGGGTTAGATTAGATATATTAAAAAATGGACAAACAACACTAAAAAATCAAGAAGAACAAACAAACCAAGAACAGACAACACAAGAAACAACGACTAATGAAGAAGAAAAACAAGCAGCAGAAGAAGAAACATCTGCTACAATAAATAAAACAGGCTATATAACATCTACAGGAATTAACTTTAGAAAAGAGCCAAATACGGATTCAGAAGTACTAAAAGTATTTGCACAAAATGCAAAAGTAACAATACTTGAAGAACAAGGTGAATGGTATAAAATTGAACATAAAGGTGAAGTTGGATATGTTTTAAAAACATATGTATCTGAAAAGAAAGTAGAAGTAACATCAAGAAGTGCAACATCAAGAACAGAAACTACAGAATCAGAAGAAGATAATAGTACATCAGCAGAAGAGGAAGACAAACAAACATCTTCAAATACAGACAATAACAATGCAACTACAACGTCAAATAAAGGTCAAGAAATAGCAGATTTTGCAAAACAATATGTTGGATATAGATACGTATATGGTGGTTCAACACCAAAAGGAGGATTTGATTGTTCAGGTCTTACAATGTATGTATATAAACAGTTTGGTATTAACTTGCCACATTCAGCAACAGCACAATCTAAAATAGGAACAAAAGTAGAAAAATCAAATATACAGCCAGGAGATTTAGTATTTTTCTCAGATTATAGGACTTATAAGGGAATAGGTCATGTTGGTATATATATTGGAGATAATAAGTTTGTACATGCATCCACAGAAAAGACAGGCGTTATAACATCATCATTAACTAGTGGATCTTATGTCAAAAGATATGTAACAGCAACAAGATTAACAAATTAATAATGGGGGAATTTATTTATAAAAGGAACGAATTATATGCAAAGACCCATTTTAATTGTATTAATAGGATATATAATAGGAATAATGTTAGGGCTATACTGTAAAATCAGTATAGTTCTTTTCATATTATTGATATTAGTAATATATTTACTTATAAAAAAGTTTGTCCATATTAATAAAAATATATTAAGGTATTATAAGCAATTTGAAATAAAAACAACATGTATAATTATATTTGTAAGTACAATTTTATCAAATACGATAGTATTAATACAGAATTACAATTATGAAAACAAATATAAAGGATTTGAAGAAGGAAAGATAATTGCAACTGTAGTAAGTGATGCAAAAGTAAAAAAGTATTATACTCAATATAAAATTAAAATAGAAAACATTAATAATAATAATAAATATAATAATACATATTTATATCTAAATTTAAAAGAAGATAAGAACCTAAAATATGGAGATAAAATTTTGTTTTCTGGTGCATTTATACAACCAGAAATACAAAGAAATTATAAAGGATTTAATTATAAAGAATATTTGAAATCGATTGAAATTTATGGAAGTGTTAAAACTGATAAAGTTGAAGTAATAGGAAAGGGCAGAGTAAACATTTTAAATCTTCTTGCCAATAGTACTGCATGTAAAATAAAAGAAATAATAAAAAATAATATGCCCAACGAAGATACAAGTAATTTATTATTAGGGATATTGTTAGGTTATGATGATGAATTAGATAACAAATTAAAAGAAAGTTTTCAGAATAGTAGTTTGTCACATATACTGGCTGTTTCAGGAATGCATGTATCATATATTGTTAGTATAATTACATTTTTATCTAATAAAATGAATGTTCATAAAAAAATTAGTAAAATTATTATAATATTCTTTTTAATATTCTTTATATTCCTAACAGGGGGAACGCCTTCAGTTAAAAGAGCGTGTATTATGAGTATACTTGCTCTTATAGGAAGTTTAATATATAGAAAAAGTGATATTATTACTAATATAAGTACATCATTATTAATTATTTTAATACAAAATCCATTTAGTATTTTAGACATAGGTTTGCTTTTATCTTTTTTTGCGACTATGGGAATAATAATATTTTATAAAAATATAATGGATATTTTAAATAAAAAACAATCAGAAAAAAATAATCAAATTAAACAAATAAATAAAAAAGATTTTTTAAGTAAAATAGTAACAAAAATAAAAGAAGGAGTGGGATTATCTGTATCTGCTCAAATATTAATTTTACCTTTAAGTTTAGTTTTATTTAATAAACTTTCTCTTACATTTTTATTTTCAAACATATTAATTAGTTTCATAATTGGTTTAATAACAATTCTTGGCTTTATTTCTGTAATCATACCTATAAATATATTATTCTTCATACTAGATATTTTATTAAAATCACTTATATCTATAGCTGATATATTTTCAAGTATGTGGATATCAAAGATAACAATAACAACTCCAAACATAATATATGTAATTATATATTATATATTTATATTATTTATTGTGTTAATAAATTTTATAAGAAAAAAAGAACAAAAAAGAAGAATAGAAAAATTTATATTAACATTTGTGGATAATTTTAAATGTGGTTTAAAGAATAATAAAAAGAAATTATTAGCAATAATTATAATTTTAATTATGCTTGTTAATTTTGCAAAATTTATTCCAAAAGATTTAAAAATATATTTTATTGATGTTGGACAAGGAGATTCTACTTTAATTGTAACACCAAATAATAAGACTATTTTAATTGATGGAGGTGGAAATAAAAGTTTAGATGAATTTGATGTAGGAAAAAATACATTGTTGCCATACCTTTTAGATAGAAAGATAAGTAAAATTGATTATCTAATGATATCTCATTTCGATTCGGATCATTGTAATGGACTAATTGCTGTATTAGAAAACTTAAAAGTAGAAAAAGTTATTATATCAAAACAAATAGAAGTTTGTGATGAATATAAAAGAATAATAGAAGTAATAAAAAAGAAAAATATAAAAATCTTAATCGTAAAAGCTGGGGATAAAATAATAGTTGATGGCAATGTGGAGTTAGATATTTTATATCCACAAGAAAGATTACAACATACAGACATAAATAATAATTCAATTGTAGTAAAGTTAAGTTATAATAATTTTAGTATGTTATTTACAGGAGATATTGAGGAAGAAGCGGAAAAGAAAATAATAGAAAAATATAGAGATACTAATAAATTGAAATCTACTATAATAAAAATAGCTCATCATGGTTCTAAAACATCTTCAAGTGATGAATTTATAAAAATGGTGAAACCACAAATTGCTTTAATTGGGGTTGGAAAAAATAATTTATTTGGTCACCCTTCAAATCAAGTGATAGATAGATTAAATAATTCGAAAACCAGAATATATAGGACAGATTTAAATGGTGAAATAATAATAAAAGTTAATAAAAAAGGGAAAATAAAAGTAGACAAAAAAATAGACTAAAAATTGTATAAAAATTCCTATTTTTGAAAATACTATAAGAAAGAAGACCTTAAAAAGAAAGAAGGTAGTATATGAAAAAGTGGGGAATTATTATTGCTTTTATTATAATTTTTATTATTGCAATATTTGTTGGAAACTATATATATGATTCGAGTAATAAAGAAGAAAATACTATTAAAAGTGAAAATACCAGTAATAGTATTGTAAACCAAGTTGATTATAGTGTAAGAAATGATATAACAATTAATACAGATTCAGAAGAAGAAAAGATATCTCCAAATGCAACATTAATTCTAAAAAAACACTATAAAGAATGTGACCATACTATAAAAGAATATGCTGAAATTCCTGAAGAGTTTGTAAATCTAACTAAATCAGAAATAGAAAAAGAATATCCAGAATGGGAAGTGGAAAAATTTACTCCATTAGATATAATTTTAATAAAAGAGGAAGATGGATTTTGTAATGAACATTTCATATTAAGAGAAGAACAAGGAGTAATTACTGTTTATAAGATAGATAAACAAGGTGTAGAGTCATTATATGATACAACAGGCATTAGCGTAGAGTATTTAACTGAAAATGATAAATTAGAACTAAGAAATGGAATAAAAGTTTATGGTAAAGAAGAATTAAATAGTATGTTAGAAAATTATGAATAATATAAATGTATAAGTAGTAAATACAATAGTTATAAAAATGTATTTGATTAATTTATAAATAATAAAAAAAGTGATATTAAAAAGGAACGTTAAATTTTAACGTTCCTGGATGTATTTATTTTACAATAACAAAATCATTCATTTTTGCTTTTATCTTCAATTTTTAAATTTTCTTTTTTTAGATATCCTTGAGTATAAAAAGCTTTAAAATACATAATTAATGAGAAAATAGTTGCAATTAAAGCTAAATAATATAAATATTGATCAAAAGCAGGAAGTGTTTGCATACTATACTCTGGATGATTTATTATAGTAGAATTGAATTGACTAATAAAGAATGAACTTACAATTGCAACATAAAATAAAACAGTTGAAAGTTTGCCATACCATCTACTAGAAACTACAAATTCTTTTCCATATAAGAAAGATGCTCCAGAAATCATTGCAAATTCCTTTAAAACAACAACAACTAAAATCCATAAAGGAATTACATTTTGAAGAGCAAGTACAGCAAGTACAGATATTTGAGTAGCTTTATCTGCTAAAGGATCAATTAGTTTTCCAAAATTTGTAATAAAATTATATTTCCTTGCAATATAACCATCTAATACATCAGTTAGTCCAGAAATAGTTAAATATACAAATGCAAGTACATAATTACCGTTGAATTATATAAACAACAATAATTGGAATTAGAAAAAATCTTAAAATTGTTAATATGTTTGGTATATGTTTAAACATGATAATTCCTCCATAAAATTCATATAATATATCATACATTTTTTGATAAATTTCGTCAAGTATATAATGAAATAATTAATAAATACTGTAAATATTTAATTAAAAAAAGTGTGCATTAGAAGAAAAATTCTTTTAACACACACTTTTATATAAATTAAAATTTATATAATTTGAAATTTAAGTTCATTATCTATACAATCAAGCAAAACAGTTGAGCCTTCTAATAATTCACTTCTTAAAATCATTTCAGATAAAACATCCTCTACGTATCTTTGTATAGCACGTCTTAAAGGTCTTGCTCCGTATTTATAATCTGTACCTTTTTCTAATAGGTATTCTTTAGCAGATGTAGATACATTTAATGAAATATTTTTATTTTGTAGAGCCTTTCTAGTATCTTCTAACATAAGCTCTACTATTTGTAATAGCTGTTCTTTATTTAAGCTGTCAAATACAATTATTTCATCAATCCTATTCAAAAATTCTGGTCTGAATACATCTTTTAAACTATCAAATATTTTATTTTTATCAACAGTTTGTTTTCCAAAACCAATAGAATTATTATTTAAATTAGAGCCTGCATTAGATGTCATAATAATAATTGTATTTTCAAAACTTACAGTATTTCCTTGTGAATCTGTTAATTTTCCATCATCTAGTACTTGAAGTAAAATGTTAAATACATCTGGATGAGCTTTTTCAATTTCATCAAATAGTACAATAGAGTATGGATTTCTTTTTA
Source organism: uncultured Clostridia bacterium (assembly GCA_904381285.1). Lineage (GTDB taxonomy): Bacteria > Bacillota > Clostridia > TANB77 > CAG-508 > RGIG8482. Next base: position 33,162 of record CAJFII010000008.1, read on the forward strand.
CCTTTTCAGTTAATTGTCCAGCATCATCATATCCTACATATCCAGGAGGTGAACCAATTAATTTAGAAGTAGAATGACTTTCCATATATTCAGACATGTCTATTCTGATAATTGCATCATCACGACCAAACATTTCATAAGCAAGAGCTTTTGCAAGTTCTGTTTTTCCAACACCAGTAGGACCAACGAAGATAAATGAAGGTGGCCTTTTTGTACTTTTTAATCCAGCACGATTTCTTCTAATTGCTCTTGAAACAGCTGATACTGCATCATTTTGACCAATAACTCTTTTATGAAGATTATTTTCAAGGTTAAGAAGTTTGTCTATTTCTGCTTGAGTAATTTTCTTTACAGGTATTTTTGTCCAATTCTCGATAACAAGTGCAATATCTTGTACTGTTATTTGTCTTGGCTTCAATTTACTACTTAATAAATTAATTTCATCTTGCAATCTACATTCTTTAGTTTTTAAATCTGCAGCTTTTTGGTAATCTTCAGTAGAATCTGCATCTGCTGCTTCTTCTTTTTCTTCTTGTACTTTTTTTAATTGATTTTTTAAAACTTCTAATTTATATAAAGCTTTATTGTCTAAATTTATTTTTGAACAAGCTTCGTCTAAAATATCAATAGCTTTATCTGGTAAAAATCTATCATGTATATATTTTTCAGACATAATAACTGTTTGAGCAATTACATCATTAGAAATTTTAACTTTATGATAGTCTTCATAGTATTTTTTTATTCCTTCTAATATCCTTATGGTATCATCAACAGATGGCTCTTCAACAATTACAGGCTGAAATCTTCTTTCTAAAGCAGTATCCTTTTCAATATATTTTCTATATTCTTTTAATGTAGTAGTACCAATTAGTTGAATTTCTCCGTTTGCAAGTGATGGCTTTAAAATGTTAGCAGCATTCATGGAGTTTTCAGCATCGCCAGCACCCATTATATTATGTATTTCATCAATAACTAAAATAATATTCCCACAAGCTTTGCATTCATCAATTATAGATTTCATACGAGCTTCAAATTGTCCTCTAAATTGAGTTCCAGCAATTACTGCTGTCATATCAAGTAAATATACTTCTTTATTTAATAATTTTGCAGGGACATTTCCGTTTGCAATTTTAATTGCTAGGCCTTGAGCAATTGCTGTTTTTCCAACGCCAGGTTCACCAATTAAACAAGGATTATTTTTTAAACGACGGTTTAAAACCTGTACAATTCTTTGAATTTCTTTATCTCTACCTATTACAATATCTAATTCATTATTTCTTGCTTTAGTAGTTAAATTAGTTCCATAAGTATCTAAAAATTTAGTTTTCTTTTGTTTAACTTTTTTATCTACTTTAATTTTCTTAGAGGAAGTAGTATTTTCATTTTGATTTGAATCATTATTATTAGAAGTACTTACACCAAATATAGCTCCAAGAGGTACTGCGTTTCCATTCATACCATCAAGGTTTAAATTACTATTAGAAAGATTTTCGGTTAAATCTTTAAAGATATCTTCAAATTGACTTGTCATATCTTCTAAATTTATATTATCACCTTCTAAAACAGTAGATTGTTTTGCTAAAACTTCTAAAGGATTAATTCCTTTTTCTTTAGCACAGTTATAACAATAACCTTCTAATTTATCTTCACTATTGCTATTTTCTTTGCTAACAAATATAATAGCCGTATTTTTCTTACAAATTGAACATAGCATATATTAAATCTCCTTACATATTTATTATTTTTTATTATTTTTCTATTAGTATATGATACATTAAAAACACCTAAAAGTCAAGGAAATAAGTAATTCTTAATAAGTAATTATGGTAAATTTTTTGTGAACAAAAAGTGATTAATAAAACAAAAAATCGAAAAATATAAATACTTGAAAAAGGGATATGAACAGGGCATGGGTTACATAATTTGACAGAAATAGTAATATATGTTATAATAGAAAATGTGGTGCAAAAAAATTACACCAGAAAGGATGTTTAATATAGTGAAAAAGAATAGTAAAAGTGGGCTCAAGATAAAACAAATCTTAAGTGTGGTATTTATATTAATATTCTTGAGTACAAACCTACAATTATTCATTTCCACCAAAGAAGAAAAAATAATTTCTAAAAATGAAATGCAAAATGAAGTACAAGAAAATATTAAAATAGCAGAAAACCAAGTGCAGGAAGAAGTAAAAATTGCACAAAATACTTATACAAGAAAAGCAACACTTGCTAGATCCTCAGTACAAAGAGGTCAAGAACCAATAAAAGAAGTAATAGAAAAGCAAGAAGAGGAAAAGTACATATCTATTGAAGAAATAGAAATATCAAAAACTATGGACTTAACTATAAGATGTGGAATTTCAAAAGAAGACTTTAAAACCTTAATGCAAAACCTAAAAAAAGATACATCAGGATTTTTTGAAGAAAATAGTGATACTATTTACGATTTATGTGAAAAATATGAATTAAACGAAATATTTTTCTGTGGACTAATTGCAGCAGAATCAGGATGGAATATAAGTTCAAGCCATAGAAAAAAATGTAACTATATAAGTATGATGTCAAAAGGAAAACTAATAAGTTATTCTTCAACAGAAGAAGGATTAGAAGCAGCAGCAAAATTATTACATACTAAGTATTTAACACCAGGTGGTTCATATTATAGGGGAAAAACACTTTCAAGTGTACAAAAAATATTCTGCCCTAACTCATCTACATGGGTAAACTTAGTATATGGATGTATGAAACAAGTATTAAATTAAAACAAAAAAACTATACAAAAATTCTCAAGGTAAACTTGATATTTTGTATAGTTTTTTAAATTTTATGACAATAAATGATTACAAAAAACTGTAAAAGTAGTTGAAAAAGAAGAAAAAAGAGATATATATAGCTTGACAAGTAATATTTGTAATTATAAAATAAAGACATAAGGTTAAAAGCATTTTACAAAAACAAACTTTTAATTTTCAAAAAAGCTTGCTCAAGCTAATTTGCTAAGAGCTTCTAAAATAATTTTATGGCACCCTTCCATTAAAAATGAACTCTTTCCATAAAATTATTTTAGAATCCCTAAAGCAAATTCCTTTCAAGACACTTTTTTAGAAAATTTGCAAGTTTTAGTTTTTGAAAATGCTTAAATAAAAAGTACGAATAAATAACTACAAATATGAACAAAATATTAAAAAGAAAAAAAGAGAGAAAAAGGAGGAACACGAAAGAATGAATAAGAAAAGCAAAAAACAAAAAAGAACAAAAAAGATTAATTTAACAAATAATAACAAGGGTATAACATTAATTGCTCTTGTTATAACTATCATAGTGTTACTAATATTAGCAGGAGTGACAATAAACCTAACATTAGGAGAAAATGGAATATTTAGAACAGCAGAGATGGCAGGAAAAAATTACACACAAGCACAAGAGCAAGAATTAGCAGGACTAGCAGAATTTGAAAATACGTTAAATAATATAATAGCTGGAACAGGAAATAACGGAGGAAGTGGAACAGATACTCCAGTCGTAAAAGGGCTATTAAAAGATATAGCAGACCCAGGAGATTATGTAAAATATGATACAGGAATAGATGGAATTGGAGAAAATGGAAACGGAATAGTACTATTTAGAGTATTATATAATGATGAAACAAATGGATTACAAATAATATCAGATAAAAATGTAGAGAAAGTAACATTAGGAACAGATGGGACAAACGATTTGGTAGCATTTCAAGCATCAATGAATGATTATAATAATGCAATAGCCACATTGAATCAAAAAGCGGAGAGATATGCTACAAATAGTCCATATGCAATAGATGGAAGATGTGTAGGAAGTGTGCCAACAGTAGGAGTAGATGGAAAATTTAATGCAAAAAATACAGAAGTATCACAAACATATAGTATACCAGATGAATGGACATTACCAAGTGGATGGAGTAGTAGAGATACAGGTTGCCAGAAATGGATAGATACAAATTATGAGACAGACCAAACAGCAATGCAATCAGCAGGACTATGGACAACAGGAGAAGAATATTGGATAGCATCCCGTATTGTGAATTTGGATTCGTCTTATTGCACTTTTCGTGTGCGTTATTTGAATATCAGCGGTGACTTGGACTACTACAGTGGCATGTGCTATGTGAAATCTGCAGGCTACACGGATAGCCATTCGGTTGAGTTTGGTCTTCGTCCTTGTATTTCTCTAAAATCTGATATCAAAGTAATAGGAGGAGATGGAAAAAGTGCAGGAACAGCATATGAGTTAGGAATATAAAATAGTGCTAGCAGATCAAGGCCTTAGGACTTTTTGGCAAAGGAAATGTGCCATGCATCAAGCGTGGCACAGGGCAAATCATATGGAGCATGTCAAGGAAATACACTGTAAAGACAAGTAAGATATGATGTATGTAAAAGTATAGAAAAAATGGAAGTAAAAATCCATGAATTTCTATACTTTTTTCTATTTTGTCAAAAACTGTCGAAAAAAACTCATTGACAGAACAAGAAAAATGTAATATAAATTAAACATACTTGAAATAAAAATTAAATCAAAACAACTTATGTTCTACAGAAATCAAAACAAAATCTTAATTTAGGAAAAACCTATCCTAAGAAAAATCACAAAAAAGAAAAGAAAAATTGAAAACCAGAGAAATAGGAGTGTGATGCCATAAAAAAGAATTAACAAACATTAACACAAAAGCAATAAAAATATTGCTAAAAGAACAAAAATAATATATAATATGAAAGGAAGATTAAATATGGCAGAATACTTAAAACTAACAAACGACATAGTATTCCAAAGGATATTTGGGAAAGTGGGAAATGAAAATATAACAAAAGCATTCCTAGAAAAAATCTTAGGAATAAAAATAGAAGAATTAACATTAGATACAAATAAAAGACTAATAGGAGAAGAAATAGAAGACAAAATAGGAAGAGTAGATGTAAAAGCAAAATTACAAGATGGAACAAAAGTAATAATAGAAATGCAAGTAACAGAATACAGCTATATGGTAAAGAGATTATTATATTACTGGTCAAGAGTATATGTAGGAGACTTAAAAAGAGGAAAAGAATATGATGAACTAAACAAAACAATAGCAATACTAATATCAGTAGAAAACTTAGAAGAAACAAAAGAAATAGAAGAATACCATACAGAGTGGGAACTAAGGGAAAAAAGACATAAAGAACTAAAACTAACAGAAGATATAGAGATACACATAATAGAGTTAGGAAAATTTAAAGAAGGAAAAGACAAAAGACCAGAAGACATATGGATAAAAGCATTAAAAGCAAAGGGGGAAAAAGAGATGGAGGAATTACTAAAAAATAACAAAGAATTAAGGGAAATGAAAGAAGAACTAGAAAGAATAACAGCGGATCCAGAACTAAGAGAAAAATATTATTATAGGGAAAAACAATTAAGGGATGAACTATCCCGAATAAAAGATGGATATATGAAGGGCATTAAAGAAGGAATACTGGAAGGCAAAAAGGCAGGAATTATAGAGGGAAAAGAAGAAAATCGAAAAGAAATAGTTCTGAATATGCATAAAAATAATATAGACATTGAGACAATATGTAATATAGTAAATATTACAGAAGATGAAGTAAGGAAAATAATAGAAAATGCTAACAAAGAATAAAGAAAAATAACAAAAATATAAACAACATAACAGAAGTGGAAAAAAGACTTTTTTTCGAAAAATGATTGACAGAAAACTATATATAGTATATAATATTTACGTTAAAAAGAAGAAGTCATCCACTTCTCACCCAATCTAAGTAGGGAAAAGGGTTATAAAATAAAATTTTATACATTTGCGATAAGTTCGTAAATGAGAGTTTTGTGGATTGACTAAAAAAGTCAATCTTATTTTTTGGAGGTGTTTTATATAAAGCAAGAATTACCAATTAATGAACAAATACGTGCAAAGCAAGTACAATTAATTGACGATGAAGGACAAAAAAGAGGTGTTATGGATTTAAATGATGCATTAGATATTGCATACGATAAAAATTTAGACTTAGTATTAGTTGCACCAAATGGAAATCCACCAGTTTGCAAGATAATGAATTATGGAAAATATAAATTTGAGCAAGCTAAAAGAGAAAAAGAAGCTAAGAAAAAACAAAAAACATTTGAAGTAAAAGAATTAAGAATTACACCAAATACAGAGGAACATGATTTTAACTTTAAAGTTAAAAACGCTAGGAAATTTATTGAAGATGGTTGCAAAGTAAAAATTACAGTTCGTTTTAGAGGAAGAGAACTTAATTATGCAAAACTAGGTGAAGACATATTGAACAGATTTATTGAAGAGTTATCTGATGTTGCAACACCAGAAAAAAAACCTATATTAGAAGGTAAAAACATGTTTATTATATTAGCTAAAAAAGCTGAAAAATAATAGATTATATAATTAGGGAAGGAGTTTGGATATTATGCCAAAATTAAAAACAAATAAAGCTGCAAAAAAAAGATATAATTATACAGCTACAGGAAAAGTAAAAAGAACAACAGCTAATGGAAGACACAGATTAGCAACAAAAACACCAAGACAAAAAATGTCTAGAAAAGTTAACACTTATGCTGATAAAACAGTAGAAGCAGGAATTAAAAAATTATTACCATATGGTAACTAGAATAAAAGATATAGAAAGGAGAAACAAAAATGGCAAGAGTTAAGAGTGCAATTATTACACGTAAAAAACATAAAAAAATATTAAAACAAGCAAAAGGATATTATGGTGCAAAACATTATAGATTTAGAATGGCAAGACAAGCTGTTATGAAATCTGGAGTATATTCATATGTAGGAAGAAAAGATAAAAAAAGTAATTTCAGAAAACTATGGATTACAAGAATAAATGCAGCAGCAAGAATGAATGGTTTAACATATAGCAAATTAATAGCAGGATTAAAAAAGGCAAATGTTACAATTAACAGAAAGATGCTTGCAGAAATAGCTGTAACAGATCCAGCAGCTTTTACAAAAATAGCAGAAATTGCAAAAAATGCATAGGTATAATAAAAAAATTAGGATATATTAAAATTATAATTTTATATATCCTAATTTTTTTGCTTTTCTTATTATTTTATTGTTTTTTCATCTTTGGTTTTGAAATTAAAGAAGCAATATATCCAAAGAATATAGCAGCAGCAATACCACCAGCAGCGGCTTTAGTTCCACCTACAAATGCACCAATAAAGCCAGATTTTGAAACTTCTTCGATAGCACCTCTTGCAAGGTTATTACCAAAACCTGTTAAAGGAACTGTAGCACCACATCCTGCAAAATCAATTAAATATTGATAAATTCCAAGTCCGCCGAGAATTGCACCTGTAGTAACGAAAATTACTAAAATCCTAGCAGGGGTTAGTTTTGTTTTATCTATTAAAATTTGACCAATTATACATATAAAACCACCAACTATAAAACATCTTAATAATTGCATCCAATCTATGCTTTGAAAAAATTCCATAAGTATCACCCCTTTATTTAAATTTATAATTCTATTGATATCGCATGAGCGATTCCAGGTATAGACTCACCTTGTTGTGATGTTGTAGAGTTTGTTAGTGCTCCGGTAGCAATTAATAGCACTTTTCTATATTTTTTTCCCTGTAACATTTTATATACATAACCAGAAAATACAGTAGCACAGCAAGCACAACCACTACCACCAGAATGAGTATCTTGTTTTTCTCTATCAAAGATTAGAACACCACAATCATTGTAGTTAGATTTAATATTATATCCTTTAGTTTCAGCAAGTTCTATTAAAATTTCTTTTCCAACATATCCTAAATCACCAGTAAGAATAGCATCATAATAGCTTGGAGAACGTCCGTGTATCCTTAAAATGACTAAGTAATGTATCTAAAGCAGCTGGAGCCATAGCTGCCCCCATATTGTTAGCATCTTTTATACCCATATCAACAATTTTTCCTGGCGTAATATGTGTTATATAAGGCCCAGAACCAGTTTTAGAAACAATTGCTGCTCCGCTACCAGTTACAGTCCACTGTGAAGATTGAGGTCTTTGATTACCGAGTTCTAGGGGAAATCTGAATTGTTTTTCAGCACTACAAAAATGGCTAGAAGCAGCGCATATTGCATTCCTGCCAGCTCCACCTTCTATAAAAATAGCACCTAGCATAAGAGCTTCTACAAAAGTAGAACAAGCACCAAATATACCAACAAAAGGAATGTTCAATTCTCGTAGCCCAAAGCTTGAAGAAATACACTGATTTAACAAATCACCTGCGAAACAATAATCAATATTATCACTAGCAAGACCTGACTTAGAAATAAGGGTATTAACAGTTTCTTTAATTATTTTACTTTCAGCTTTTTCCCAACTACTTTCTCCCCAAAATTCATCTTCTAAGCAATTATCAAAATATTTAGCAAGGGGTCCATCAGCTTCTTTTGGCCCAACAATAGATGCAGTTTGTAATATAGTTGGTGGAGTATCAAATTTAACAGTTTGTTTTCCTATTTTTTGCATTTTTATCACCTTTCTTATTTATATATATATTTTCATATTAATTTAAACTAATGTTATAGATTGAGTATTAAAAATTAAATATATAATTCCTACAACAATTGATGCTGAAATACCAAATACTAGTACTGGTCCTGCAACAGTAAACATTTTTCCACCAACACCCATAACATAGCCTTCTGATTTGTATTCCATAGCTGGAGATACAATAGAGTTTGCAAATCCAGTAATAGGAATAAGTGAACCAGCACCAGCAAATTTACCAATCCTATTAAATAAATTCAGTCCAGTTAAAAATGCACTAATTCCAATTAATATAATAGATACAATTGTGTTAGAAGTTTGTAAATCTATTCCTCTAAATCTACAATAATTAAATATGATTTGCCCGATAGAACAAATTAAACCACCAACCCAAAATGCATTAAAGCAATTTTTTAAAATTGGAGAATTGGGTGATTTCTTATCAACATAATTTTGATAATCTTTTTTTGTTTCAATAGGTTCCAAAAAAATCCCTCCTTTAATCTCTATCTCGATCTATCATAAAAGATAAATCTAAATCTACATAGTATTCAGAAATTTTTTTGCCATTAATTTTAGCTCTTTGGTCTAAAACAGTAACATTGGTTAAGTAATCTAAAGTTTTTGATGCTTCATTTATAGTTTGAACTACAGCATCTTTCCAAGAAATTTCTGATGTTCCAGTTACTCTTAAATGTTTTTCAACAGCCATTATAATCAACCTCCGTTTTTATTTGTTAAAAATATATTTTCCAAAATTTTAAAGATTATACAAAAATTTAATAGATTGACAAAATAAATAAATTTTTATGTTATAATTAAAAGCGAAAAATGAATGAGGAGAAGAAAGAATGAAAATTGATTTTGCAAGAGAAATTTGTTTAAAAATTTTATATAAGATTGATACAGAAAATGGATATTCTAATATTGTTTTAGATGAATATTTAAACAAATATAGAGAAAAACTAAACAAAAAAGATATAAATTTAGTATCTGAAATTGTTTATGGAAGTGTAACGTGGAAGCTCACAATCGATTATATTATTCAAAAATATTCAAAAATTAAATTGAGAAAAATATCAAAATGGGTATTAAATATATTAAGAATTGGTGCATATCAAATTCTATTTTTAGATAGAATTCCTAAAAGTGCAGCAGTTAATGAATGCGTAAATTTAACTAAAAAATATGCATTTAAATCTACAAGTTTTGTTAATGCAATTTTAAGAAAAATAGAGAAAGAAGATTATAAAGAACTAGAAAATATAAGATCACAAGTAGAAAAAATATCAAAACTTTATTCCATGCCAGAATGGTTAGTTGAGGAATTGCTAAAAGAATATTCTGTACAAACTGTTGAAGAAATATGCAAACATTCAAATGAAAAACCAAAAACGACTATTAGGATAAATACATTAAAAATAGATAAAGAAAATTTTTTAAAAAAATTAGAGTTAGAAGGAATCGAATATGAAGAAACTGAATTACCAAATTTTTTGCATTTAAAAAATTTAAAGAATATAAGAGAATTAGATTTATTTAAAAAAGGATATTTTACAGTACAGGATATTGGAGCGGGAAAAATTGGGATATTTCTTAATCCTAAAAAAGGAGAAAAAGTTTTAGATGCATGTAGTGCACCAGGAGGGAAAACAACTCATTTAGCTCAACTTATGGAAAATACAGGAGAAATTATAGCATGTGAACTTCATTCTCATAGAGCAAAATTAGTAGAAGAAAATGCAAAAAGATTAGGAATTACAATAATAAAAAATCAAGTAAAAGATATGCAAAAAATAGAGAAAGACTATATAGAAAAATTTGATAAAATTTTATTAGATGTACCATGTATGGGATTTGGAGTGATGAAAAGAAAACCTGATATTAAATGGCAAAGGAAGAAAGAAGATTTAGAAACAATTACAAAAATTCAATTTGAGATATTAAATATATGTTCTAGATATCTAAAATTAGGAGGAGAATTAGTTTATTCTACATGCAGTATTTTAAAAAATGAAAATGAAGACATTATAGAAAAGTGGATAAAAGAAGTGGATGTTGAAAATAGTCTAAAAAATAAGAAATATGAAATAGAATTAAAAGAAAAAATACTACCAGATATAAATACTGATGGATTTTTTATGTGTAAAATTAAAAGAATAAAGTAAAAAACAAAGTGTTACAAAAATATTACATTTGAATTACATTTATATTAAAGCTATTGACTTTTGACGAAAAAAATATAAAATAACAGTATAATGTAATGATATAAAAAAACAGTAGAAAAAAATGTAAATTATGTATAAAAATAAAAGTATTAAATAGATAAAAATGTAAAACATAATAGGAGAAAAAATTGTAACAAAGGAGAAGAAAATGTCAACTTGTTTAGGTTTATATATAGAAAATAATATAATAAAATATGCTAAAGTCTCTAAAGACAATGACAATATAAAAATTGATTCTTTTGGAATTAAATTTTTTGATAAAATAGATGACGCTATATCACAAGTTGTTGAAGAAACATTTAGTTACAAAACTCCTATTAGTATTAACTTATCAAATGAAAGTTACAATTATTTCTACTTGTTCAGCTTGCTAAATAAAAAAGACATGCAAAATGTTATAAACACAGAATTTGAGTCAATTTGCTATGACAAAGGAGTTAATAAAGATGCCTTTGAAACAAGATATGTTTTAGTAAGTGACTTGGAAGACAAAGAAAAAGTAAAAGCTATACATGTTTCAGCAAGTAAAGCAGATTTAGCGAAGAAGTCTCAACAATTAGAAGGATATAGAATAGTATCTGCATCACCAATGGGAACAACAATAGGTAATTTATTAGATTATCAAGATAATGAAAATGTTATGATAGTTAATATTGAAGAAAAAACAACAGTAACAACTATAATAGATAAAAAAATTGTAGATGTTCAAGTAATTGAAGAAGGAGCAGAGAAAATATTATCTAGCATAAATGCTAAAGAAAATTCTTATTTGAAAGCATATGAAATTTGTAAAAATTCAACAATATATACATCAGATGCAAAAGATTTACAATATGAAGAAAATGAATACTTAGATGATATCATGCCTACATTATACAATATAGTTGGAGCAGTTAGGAAAATTACAAATGAAAGCTTAAACAGAATAGATAAAGTATATATTACAGGTACAGCTTCAGTAATTAATAATATAGATATATATTTTCAAGATTACTTAAAAGATATAAAATGTGAAATATTAAAACCATATTTTATTAATAATTTACAAGCTAAAATCAATGTAAAAGATTATATAGAAGTTAACTCTGCAATTGCACTAGCGTTGCAAGGACTAGGTGAAGGTCTTAAGGGAATGAACTTTAAGAAAAATACTGCAAAAGACATATTTGCTCAATGGACTTCTTCTGATGGAGGAAAAAACGGAAAATCAAAAAAAGGTATATCAGCAATACTTAATAAAAAAGTACACATTAATTTAAAATTTGATTTTAGAGAAAAATTAACAGCGTTAGAACAAACATTATTAAGAATATCAGGAGGATTGTTAATTTTAATATTAGCTTATTCTGGAGTAACAATATATTTAAATAATGCTATGAATGAAAAAGAAAAAGAAATAGCTCAAGCAACAGAGGAAGCTAATACTCAAATTTCACTAATAGAAAATGATACTAATCAAATAAGAGCTAATACAAGTAAATACAACAGTATGGTGGAGAAATTAACTAATTTAAGTAGTCAAACAGAAGAAAAAAATAAAAGAAAAAATGCAATACCAAAATTATTAAATACTATAATGTTTAGCATACCAAAAGGAGTACAAATAACTTCTATAGAAAATACAACAGATACAAAAATTGTTATAAATGCTCAGGCTAGCACATATGAACAACTAGGATTTTTAAAAGCAAAAATAAAAGAGGATGAAATATTAGTAAATGTTGTATCTGATAGTGGAAGAAAAGAAGCTCAAGACAGTTTAATAAAAACTACAATTGAGGGAGACTTACCAATCGAATAAAGGAGAAACTTGCTATGAGAAAAATTTTAATAATAATAGTAATAGTATTATTATTGATAGTAGGATATCTGATGATATTTAATGGGCTTAATGTGCTTGGAATGGATGTATTATCCGTAAAACAAATTAAAGACAAAAATACAGAATTAGACCAGAAATTGCAAGTTGTAAGTACATTAACAAGTACAGAGCAACCAAAAGCATTATCAGATTTAAATAGTAGTGCAAAACAGTTAATGATTGCAAAAGAAGAATATAACGATAAAATTTTATATAGTTCTACAGATGACATTTTAGCAGCTAGTCAAGGAATAGAATATGAAACAGAATATCTATGGACAAAAATAGGAAATCATGCAAAAAAGAATGCAATTAACCTTAGATTTGAAATAAGACAATCAAATACAGGCTTAGAAGATCAATATGACTTATATTTTACTGTAACAGGATCATATGTTTCAATTTCTGAATTTGTAGCATCTTTGGAAAATGATTCATCATTGAATTTTAAAATAGAAGATTTTAAATTAGTTCCAACAGCAAATAATACAGAAGTATTACAAGCAACATTTGTTGTTAGAGAAATCAATATTAAAGTAGATAATTTAACATCATCAAGCAGCACAACAAATACAACAACAGATACAACTACTCAAAATGATACAACAACAAATACAACAACTACAACTGACGATACAAATACTGTAACAACTAATAATCAGTAAGGAGGCAATATGTTAAAATCAGTTTTTAAGGAAATAATTATTATTTTATTGTTATTATTAGCTATAATATTAGTTTTAGGAGTATTTTTATATGATTATATACCAACAAACAAAATAGTACCTAAAATTGAACAATATCAAGCACCAGAGAGTATACGAAATGAATTATCAGAAACAGTAAACAGTTTAGATGAAGAAATGTCTCCAATTATTTATGAAATTGATGGGACAGATTTAAATAATTATGAAAAATCAAATGATTATGAAAAAGGAAAAGTTAATCCTTTTTCTGCAACAGACACAAATGCACAAACTAATAACAATACGGTTACCAATACAAATGGAAACACAAATAATAATGGAAACAATAATTCTAATATAAATAACAACACAAACAATAATACAAACACTAATAATAATTCGAATTCTGTAGGTAATTATTTACCAAATACAGGAACAAAATAATTTAGGTTATATTTATTTATATAGATATACACAAAATAAAAAATATTTTTAAGGAGGAATTTTTTATGTTAAAAGGACAAAAAGGTATTACACTAGTAGCTTTAGTAATTACTATCATCGTATTACTAATTCTTGCAGGAGTAACAATTACACTTACTCTAGGAGAAAATGGTATATTTAAAACAGCTGAAAAAGCTGGAGAAAACTATACTCAAGCTCAAAGAGAAGAATTAGAAGGATTAAATTCATTCCAAAATACAGTTGATAGAGTAATTGAAAACGTAACAGACTAATTAATGTAACGAACCCATAATTGTATAATATACGGGTTAAAGTAAATGGCATATGCAATTTTATGTATATGCCATTTAGTTTAAAAAACTAAGGGGAAATAAAAATGCTAGAAATAATTTTATTAATTATTGTATTTATAATAGGAATTTACTTTGGTAGTTTTTTTACGCTTGCAACATATAGACTACCTAAAAAAGAAAATATAACACATAAACATTCATATTGTCCTAATTGTAATCATAAATTAGGTGTTTTTGACTTAGTTCCAATTTTTAGCTATTTATTTCTAAAAGGAAAATGTAGATATTGTGGCAATAAAATAGGTATTAGATATTTTCTATTTGAATTACTAACTGGAATCGTATTTGTTCTATTTGCAATTTCATTAAATGTTAATGTACTTAACTTAAGTGTTAATACTATAATTTATTTTGCTCTAACTATTCTATATTTTGCTAGTTTATTTATTATTGCAGGAATAGAAAAAGAAAAGAATATTATACAAAAATCTGTATTAATTTATGGAGTTTTTGTTGCTATTTTATATATGATATATTCATATACACTAAATCATGATAATGTATATGCATATGTTATATATTTATTAATGATGATTATTTTACTTTTTATGGATATAATAGTTTTAAAAAAGAAAATGAAATATAGTTATACAATACAAATTTTAATTTTAATATTATATATGTTAATATTTTCAGGGGTATATAATACTATTTTTACTATTTCTATCGCAATTTTATCGGTAGGGTTTAGGCGTTTACTATTGAAATTAAATGGAAATAAATCAAAAGTAGTAAAAAATGAAACAAAAGTACCTTTTGGATTTTTCTTATGCGTATCTAATATTTTAGTTATAATAATATCAAACTTTATTATAAATTATACAATAATTAAATAGGTGATGAAATGAAAAAAAACAAAATATATGATAATAAAGGTGTTACTACAGCAGATATAGTGGCAGGTGTTTTAATTATTATTGTATTTATATCCGTAATTACTACAAGTTTTTATAATTATTATTTAAGTACAACATCTGAAAGTAGAGCTGCTATGGCAACTAATTGTGTAATAGATGTAATCGAAAATGTTGAAGCAATGGACTATGAAGATGTGGAACAAGCATCAGTAGATGAATTAGTGCAAGGATTTGTAGAAGATGGTACAATACCAGCAGGATATACATTAACAGCACAACTTCAAAAATATAATGAATTAGAAGGTAATACAGATAAAAAGGATTTAATCAAAATTTTAAAAGTTAATGTGAAATACACAATAAATGAAAAAGAAGAAAATTTTGAAGTAACCAGATTAATAACCAAATAAAGGAGTTTAACATTATGAAATCTAATAGAGGAGTAACAACCACAAGTTTAATAATTTATGTTATTGCAATGACAATAGTAATTGGTATAATCGCTACTATTAATTCATTCTTTTATAGCAATGTTATGAATCTAGAAGATGGAAGTAGCAATATAGCTGAACTTACAAAATTTAATATGTATTTTTTAGAAGATACTAAAAAATCTAATAATGATATTGTAAAACTTTCAAATAATTCGATTACATTTTCCAGTGGAAATACTTTTACATTTCAAGACAATGCAATATATTTAAATAACATTAGAATATGTGAGGATGTTCAAAATTTACAATTTAGTGTAAATGAAAATTCTGACAAAAATATTATTAATGTTTTAGTAACTATTGGAGATAATATGGAGTATACAAAAACGACAAAATACGTTATGAAGAAATAATAGTAATTTGTGGAAATTATACAATTAGTATATGAAAAAAATGTAATATAAGATATAATTAAATAGAATAATATACAAAGGAGGAAAAGAATATGAGACAACCTATTGGAATTGAATTAGTAAGAAGAGGAGTTATTACAGAAGAAGATATTACAAAAGCTCTAGAATACCAAAAATCACATCCTAATAAAAAAATAGGAGACATATTAAATACTTTAGGAGTATGTGATTCTAATATACTAATACAAGCAATTGGAGAAATATTAGGTGAAAAATCAATGCTTCTAGATGAACATCATTTAAAATTAAATTTAGAAGACTACATTTCTCTTGATGTATTAAGACAAAATAAAGCTGTACCATTTGAAATAGAAAATGGTAAGATTAAAGTATGTTTTTCTGATACTGCTAATAAAAAGGCAGTAGAAACAATTAGACTTTTATTATTAAATAAAGGTTTAGTAATGGAAAAATATATTACATTTGAAAGTAATATAGATAAAGTTTTAAAATCATTTGAAGGTGATAGTTCACATGATATAAAATCAACTTCAGATATTACAGGTTTAATAGATACTATTATAAAAAAAGCAATGGATCAAAGAGCTAGTGATATTCATTTTGAACCAATGGAAAATGGTATAAGAATACGTTATAGAATAGATGGAGAATTATATACAGTAGCAAATTTGGAAAGAGAAAAACAACCACAAATTATAGGAAGATTAAAAGCTATTTCAAATATGCACCAAGAAAAACAAGAATCACAAGATGGTAGAATACTTTTATATCCAGATTATAATATTCGTGTTTCATCACAAAGAAATGTATATGGTGAAAAATTTGTTTTAAGATTATTAAAAAAGAATGCTGATTTGAAGGAAATTTTTGAACTAGGATTTCCAGAAGATGAAAATATTTTAAATAAAGCATTTAATAAAAGAAATAGTATAACAATAATGGCAGCTCCTACAGGAGAAGGTAAAACTACCACATTATATAGTGTTATAGCTTACCTAAATAGGCCTGAAATTAATATAACAACAATTGAGGATCCGGTTGAAATAAGAATTCCAGGATTAAACCAAATAGAAATAGATGCAAAAACAAATTTCATAGATTCATTAAGAACAGTACTAAGACAGGATCCAGATATTATACTAGTTGGAGAAATTAGAGATAAAGAAACAGCAGAAATTGCTATGCAAGCTGGTCAAACAGGTCACTATGTTTTATCAACAATACACACAATTGATAGTGTAGAAGTTATTACAAGACTTAGAAAAATGGGAATTTCAAATTATGATATTGCAAGTACTCTTGCGACATCTGTATCACAAAGACTTGTAAGAAAAGTTTGTCCACACTGTGCAGTACAAAGAGATTTTACTAAAGAAGAAATTGATATAATGACAGAGATAGGTCAAAAATATGGTGTTGAATTTGATTTTAATGGAAAGAAAACATTTGATGTAGTAGGATGTAAACACTGTAATAATTCTGGATATTATGACAGAATAGGTATATTTGAAGTATTAATAATAGATGATAAAATAAGAGAGTTAATTACTAATGATGCATCTACAATAAAAATAAAAGAAGAAGCAATTAAGGGAACATATAAACCATTAGTTATTGATGGAATAAATAAAGTAATAAATGGTGTAACAACTTTACAAGAATTAAACAAAAAATTAGTATTATTTTAGTTATTAGAGGAGGTAAATACAAATGATACAAATAGAAAAAATTTTAGATTATGCGATAAAAAAAGATGCATCAGATATACATTTTATAAGTGGAAATAGGCCAATGCTTAGAATTATAAGAGATTTAGTTCCAGTAGAAGATACAGAAGAACTAATTCCAGAAGATATGAGCGAAATATATGATTATTTGGTAAAGGGAAATATAGATAAAGACAATGTCTTTAGACAAACAAAAAAATTAGACACATTTTTGGAATATGGAAATAGGCGTTTTAGGGTAAATATTTCTTTGTCAGGAGATATACCAATTGCTACTTTGAGAATCATAAAAAATGAATTACCTAAATTTGAAGAATTAGGTGTTCCAGATATTGTTAGACGTATGACGTTCCAACCACAAGGTCTTATGTTAGTTACAGGTAAAACAAACTCAGGTAAAACGACAACTTTAAATGCATTAATTAATGAAATTAATGAAACACAAAATAAAAAAATACTAACACTAGAAAGCCCAGTAGAGTATAAGCATCATTCAAAAAAATCAATAATTGTACAAAAAGAAGTTGGAGTAGGTGGAGATTCTTTATGCTATAGTGATGGTGTAAAAAACTCATTAAGAGAAGATTGTGACATTATAGTAGTAGGAGAAATTAGAGATAAAGAAACAATGGAAGCAGCTATCGAAACAGCTGAATCTGGACATTTAGTAATAGGAACACTTCATACAAAATCTTGTGCAGAAACAATAGATAGAATGATAAACTTTTATGATATACCAGATCAACCAACTGTAAAATATCTAATTTCTTCATTATTAAAATTAGTTATTTCACAAAGACTATTAAAAGGAACTGATGGAAAATTGGTTTTAGTACCAGAAGTAATGGTAGTAGATAACATAGTTGCAGGACTAATTAGAAAAGATAAATTAAGCGTTTCTGAAATAGAAGATGCAATACAAAGTAATTTAGAAAAAGGAAGTATAGGACTTATAAATTCAATTGCTACATTATTCGTTGATGAAAAAATAACTCTAGAGCAAGCAAAAGCTCAAATAGAGGAAAAAAATATTGAAACATTAAACAGAACAATTATGCAATTAAGAATTAAAAAGAATAAATAAAAAAAGACTAGAAGAAAGGAGAAAATTTAATGGCGGTATATAGATATAGAGCTTTAACCCCTAATGGTGTAATTGTTAGTAACCGTATAGATGAAAACAATAGAAGTGCTGTAATAAAAAAGCTAAAAAGAAATAATTTAACGCCGATTAGCATTACAGAACAAATAGGACTTGCAAAAAAACCAGTAAAATCGAATAAAAGAAACATAAAAGACATAGAAGATATTATGAAAAATGTAAATACTTCAAACTTAATGTCCAACAGAGAGAAAAAAAGAGAATCATATATTCAAAAAATAAATAAAGCCTTAGCAAAGACAGAAAAAATTACAACTAGAGATATAGTAATATTTACACAAAACTTCTATTTATTAAAAAAAGCTAACTTTAACAATATACATGCTTTAAATACTATTATAGAAAGTACAGAAAACTACATTTTTAGAGGAATATTAGAAGATATATTAGCAGGTGTTGAAGCAGGGGAAAATATGTATACAACTATGGAATATTATTCTAATGTATTCCCATACATTTACATTAATATGATACGTGTTGGAGAACTTTCTGGTTCGCTTACTAATTCATTAAAACAAGCAGTAAAATATCTAGATGAAAGTACTAATATTAATAAAAAGTTAAAAAATATATTAATACCAAATCTTGTACAATTTGCATTATTATTAGTAATGTTAGTAGTAGGTACACTTGTTGCTGTTCCTGCAATTCAAAATGTATTTGATGCAGTAGGAACTACAGATACATTACCACCTCTAACACTTTGGTTTAAAGATTTCTTGGACAAATTAATTATGTATTGGTATGTCCCAACGGCCTTTATAGCGGCAATTGTTATATTTTTTGTAATGTATATACGAACACCAAAAGGAAAATACAATTTTGACTATTTTAAATATACTATGCCAATTTTCGGAAAATTAATATTTGCTCTGGACTTTTCTAGATTAATGAAAGCTATGCTTCTAAATTTAAATAATGGTATGAGAATTCAAGAGGCATTAGAAGTTAGTAAAAATATATGTAAAAATTATGTTATGCTTTCAATAATTGAAACATCAATAAACAATATCTTAATAGGTCAATCCTGGATTGATCCATTTGAAAAATCAGGATTACCTTCATCTATGATAACAGAAATGTTAAAAATAGGTATGAAAACAGATTTATCAGAAATGATGGAAAAATTAGTTGAATATATGGAAATAGATATAAATAACATAATAGACAATATTATGAAAGTATTACCACAAGTAGTATACAGTATTGTAGGTGTTGTATTAATATTCTTTGTACTAATCGTATTAGTACCTGCACTACAATTATATATGGGTAACTTCTTAATTTCAGCAGCAGGATTTTAAATAAAACAATTAAGACGAAAAGTAAATAATAAAGTGGTATTTAATAATCATCTTTATTATGCTTTTCGTTTTTTGAATTTTTAGGAGGAAAGTATGAGAATAGGAATAGATATAGGCGGAAGTCATATAGGAGTAGGATTAGTAGATGAAAATGGAAAAATTATATTAAAAAAAGAGAAAGATTTATTAAAAGAATATAAAGAAAATATACAAGATATAATTGGAACAACTATTATAAATTATATTAATGAAATACTTGAAGAACAAAAAATTACTACGGAAGATTTAAAATTTATAGGAATTGCTTTTCCTGCAAGTTTTAGAAATGGAAAAATAGGTTCATCAGTAAACTTAGGAGCAAATGGTGAAATATTAAGAAAAACTCTACAATCAAAATTTTCTATACCTGTGTATATTAGAAATGATGCAAAATGTGCAGCAATTTGTGAAAAAAAATATGGTTCATTAAGACCATATTCGGACTGTATATTTTTAACAATAGGAACAGGAATAGGAGGGGCGGCGTTTGTTAATAATAAACTATTCGCTGCTCCTGAAAATGATAGATTTAAAGTAGGACATATAACGATACAAAAAGATGGTCTAAAATGCAAATGTGGAAAAAATGGATGTTTTGAAAATTATGCTTCAATTACAGCATTAAAAAGAAATATAAAAGAAGAATATAACATTGGAAATGAAATGACAGGAAAAGAATTATATGATTTTATAGTGAAAAATGAAATCGATAAAAAAATGCTAGACATTATAGATAAATATATAGAAAATTTAAGCATTGGAATATCTAATTTAATAAATCTATTTGAACCAGAAGCAATTAGTATAGGAGGAAGTTTTGTACATTATAAAGAAATCTTTTTTGAAAAATTAAAATCAAAACTAGAAGAAAACAATTTATTGTATAAAGATAATATACCAAAACTTTTTTTAGCGAATTATAAGAATGATGCGGGAATGATTGGAGCATCACAAATAGAAGAATAAAAAAATGCAAACATGTGAACAAAAGGGTCGTTCCTTAAAGTTCAAATTCATGAACTTTAAGAAGCGTCCCTTTTGTTTATCTTAGTTGTATTGACTTTTCTCATATATCGTAGTATAATAATAAAAGCTATTACCTAATAATGGTAAAGAAGAGATTTTAATTTTATGTATAAACAAAGAAAATGAGAAAAATAATATTAATGTATTGATTCGGGAAAATGAAAATATAGAAATAAATAAAAAAAGGTGTAAATTTATATAATGTGTGCGGGATTTAGAGTATATAATTTTATACCAAATAAAACTATATATAAACGTATTTTCTAAAATCAATCAGTTTATTAATAAACTGGTTTTTTTGCATTTCCTAATGCAAAAAATAATATTGTACAAAAATTAAATGAGAATAGAATAAAGGAGAGATAAAATATGATACAAGAAGTAAAAACAGAAGAAAATAATATTGTAGAAAAAACAAAAAGAGGTACTAAAAACAAAAACACAAAAAGAAATTATGTACAAAAATCTAATAATGCCAATAAGGATAAAGTAAAGACAGAAAAAACAAAGAATCAAAGCAGTAAAAATAATGACAGAACATCTAACGAATTAAATAAAAAGAATACAAGAACAAGAAAGCAACAAGTAAGAAAGGAAAACACAAAACAAGATACTGAATTTCGTTTTAAGAAAAGTCCATTAAAAATAATACCATTAGGAGGACTATTAGAAGTTGGTAAAAATATAACAGTATTTGAATATGAAAATGAAATAATAGTAGTTGATTGCGGTTTAGCATTCCCAGAAGATGATATGTTAGGAGTAGACCTTGTAATTCCTGATATAACATATTTAGAAAAAAATAAAGACAAAATAAAGGGGCTAGTAATTACACATGGACATGAGGACCATATTGGTTCTATACCATATTTATTAAAACAAATAAATATTCCTATTTACGCAACAAGATTAACAATAGGTTTAATTAGTAATAAATTAGAAGAACATGGATTACTAAGAAGTACAAAATTAAATATTGTAAAACAAGGTGAAACAATAAACTTTGGAAAAATGCAAGTAGAATTTATTAGAAGTTGCCATAGTATACCAGATGCTGTAGCTCTTGCTATTCATACACCTGTGGGAACAGTTGTACACACTGGAGACTTTAAAATAGATTATACACCAATAGATGACGAGAGAATGGATTTTGGTAGGATTGCAGAACTTGGAAATGAAGGTGTCCTTGCACTTATGTCAGATAGTACAAATGCAGAGAGAAAAGGATATACTATGTCAGAAAGTACAGTAGGAGAAGTATTTGAAAAATTATTTTTACATTGTACAAAAAGAATAGTAGTAGCAACATTTGCATCAAATGTTCATAGAGTTCAACAAATTGTAAATTCTAGTGTGAAATACGGTAGAAAAATAGCTGTATGTGGTAGAAGTATGATTAATATGATACAAACAGCAATTGAACTAGGATATATTCAAGTACCAGATAATGTATTTATTGATATAGATATGATAAATAATTATCCAGATGAAAATTTAGTAATTATTACAACTGGTTCTCAAGGTGAAACAATGTCAGCACTTACAAGAATGGCTGCAGGAGAACATAGAAAAGTTACAATAACACCAAATGATTTAGTAATAATTTCAGCAAATCCTATACCTGGAAATGAAAAATTTGTATCAAAAGTAATAGATGATTTAATGAAAATTGGTGCAGAAGTTGTATATAGTGCATTAGAGGATGTTCACGTATCAGGACATGCATGCCAAGAAGAACAAAAATTAATGTTAGCATTAGTAAAACCAAAGTACTTTATACCTGTTCATGGAGAGTATAGACAATTAATTGCACATATGGATACAGCTAAGAAAATGGGAATAGATAGAGAAAATATATTTATTATGACAAATGGAAGAATTTTAGAATTAAATGAAAATGAAGCAAAACTTACAGGAACAGTTCCATCAGGAAAAATTTTAGTAGATGGTTTAGGTGTTGGAGATGTTGGAAATATAGTATTAAGAGATAGACAACATTTGTCACAAGATGGTCTTATAGTAATAGTATTAACTATGGACTCTTCAACAGGAGAAGTTGTATCAGGACCAGATGTTATATCTAGAGGATTTGTATATGTACGCGAATCTGAAAATTTAATGGAAGATGTTAAAAAAGTTATTAGAGAAGAAATTGAAAAATGTGAACAAAAACACATAAAAGAATGGTCAATTATAAAATCAAATTTAAAAGATACATTAAGAGACTATATTTATCAAAAAACAAAAAGAAACCCAATGATTTTACCAATTATAATGGAAGTATAATAAAATAAATATAAGAAAACAGCTCCACTATAGTGGAGCTGTTGAAGGTTTAAATACTTTTTAATTTCCAAATCTTCTACGTGAACGTCCCTTAGCAGAGGAATGCGTTTTTGAATAGTTTTCCCGCCGAAGCGGGAGATGGCTTAGTTATCATCGTCCGAGTCGGAAATGAAAAAGCCATCATACCGAAGAATTAGCTCGATTTCTTCTGGTGAATATCCTTGGTCTTCTTTTAACCAAAATATTCTTTTTTCTTCAAGACTCAATTCTTGTTGCCTCCTTTCAAAAGAGGTGGTGATAGAATAAACTTCATTCTATCTGTGATTATTAAACTACAATAACTATTATATAATGTTTTATTAAAAATAATAAGTAATTTTATAATATTTTTTATTTTAATTATTACTAAATTACTTTTTCAATAATATAGACAGATGGCATAAATATTGACATTGATATAAAAAATATATATAATATTCAACAGCAAAGATAATTTATGAATTTCATAAAATAAGGGAGAGATATAAATGGATTATAAAGATTTAGCAGATATAATATTTCCAGATGTTAAAGATTTTTCATATTATGAAGAAAAATATCCAAAAAGAAACTTAAAAGAAGGAGCGATTGTAACAAGATATGCACCAAGTCCTACAGGCTTTATGCATATAGGTGGACTATATCAATGTGTTGTAGCAAAAAAAATGGCAAGACAAACAGATGGAGTGTTTTTCTTGAGAATAGAGGATACAGACCAAAAAAGAGAAATTGAAAATGGCGTTAATGACATAATAAATGCATTAAAAGAATTTGATATGTTACCAGATGAAGGAATGACAGATGAAGAAAATTATATTGGAGATTATGGACCATATAAACAATCACAAAGAAAAGAAATTTATCAAAGCTATGCAAAATATTTAATTGAAAAAGGACTTGCATATCCATGTTTTTGTAAATCAGAAGAATTAGAAGAAATGAGACAAAAACAAGAAGTAGCTAAATTAAGAACAGGATATTATGGTGTATGGGCAAAATGTAGATTAATTCCTGTAAATGAAGCAATAGAAAAGATAAAAAATGGAGAAGAATATATAATAAGATTTAAATCACCAGGTAATCCTGAAAAGAAAATAAAACATCATGACCAAATAAAAGGAAATGTGGATTTTCCAGAAAATGATCAAGATATTGTAATTATAAAATCTGATGGGTTACCAACTTACCATTTTGCACATGCAGTAGATGACCATTTAATGGGAACTACTTGTGTAATTCGTGGAGATGAGTGGTTATCTTCAGTACCTCTTCACTTGCAATTATTTCAAGCTTTAGGATTTAAAGCTCCAAAATATGCACATATTGCTCCAATTATGAAGGAAGAAAATGGAGCAAAAAGAAAATTAAGCAAAAGAAAAGATCCAGAAGCAGCTGTAAGCTATTATGGAGAACTAGGAATTCCATCAGAAGCGGTAGATGAATATTTATTAAATATAGCAAATTCTAATTTTGAACAATGGAGAAGACAAAATCCTGATGCAAAATTAGAGGAATTCAATTTACAATTAAATAAAATGAGTGTAAGTGGAGCATTGTTTGATATAGTAAAATTATTAGATATATCAAAAAGAGTAATATCAAAGTATACTAAGGAGCAAGTATATGATAAAGTAATAATTTGGGCAGAAAAATATGATACTGAATTGAAACAATTATTAGAAGAGAATAAAGACTATGCCTTAAAAGTATTTGGAATAGAAAGAGGAAATATAAAACCAAGAAGAGATATTGCTAAATGGTCAGATGTAAAAGAAAATATAATATATATGTATGATGAAGAATTTTATAAAAATACTCCTAAATATGAATTTCAAAAAATATCAGAAAAGGAAGAAATTAAAAATATCATAAATACATATATTAACAAATACTATAATCCATCTGACGATAAAGAAACATGGTTTTCAAAAATAAAAGATTTATCTGAAGACTTTGGATATGCAAGAGAAACTAAAGAGTATAAACAAAATCCAGACCAATATAAAGGACATGTAGGAGATGTAAGTACAGTAATTAGAATTTGCTTAACAGCAAGAAGTAATACGCCAGATATGTATGAAATAATGAATGTACTTGGAGAAGAATCTGTAAAAAGAAGATTGCAATATGCAATAGAAAATATATAAGGATAGAGAAATATGGAATATAATGTTGGAGATATAGTAAGAACTAAAAAAGTTCATCCATGTGGAAGCAAATTATGGGAAATTACAAGAGTAGGTGTAGATTTTAAACTAAAGTGTTTAGGATGTGGACATGTAATAATGGTTGAAAGGCCAAAAGCATTAAAAATGATTACAAAAAATGTTAGTAGGGATGAAAATGCCAGTGGGGACGGAGATATTTGACAACTTTAAAAAATATGTAATGTGGTGTAAAATAAAAAACACACCACATTATTTTTATACTATCTATTGTATAAAATATAAAATTAAGTATATAATCTATTTATAAATTATATAAAGGAGTGATAGTATGAATGAAAAAGTAAAAGTAGTACAATATGGTACTGGTAAAATGTCTGTTTATACGATGCGTTATGTAGAAGAAAAAGGTGGACAAATAGTTGGAGCAATAGATATTAATCCATCTGTTATAGGAAAAGATATTGGAGAAATCATGGGTGGACAAAATAGAGGAGTTAAGGTTACAGCTTTGGAAGATGCAGAAAAAATGCTAAAAGAAGTAAAACCAGATATTTGTGTTGTTGAAACTATGAGTTTATTTAAAGATGTAAAAGATGCATTAATGTTATGTGCTAGTTTAGGTATTAATGCAATTACTACGTGTGAAGAAGCATTTTTCCCAATGAATTCATATCCAGAAGCAACAAAGCAAATAGATGAACTTGCTAAAAAGAATAATTGCACAATAACAGGAAGTGGTTATCAAGATATATATTGGGGACAACTTATAACATCAATTGCAGGATCTACACAAACAATTAAAAAAATTAAAGGAAGTTCAAGCTACAATGTAGAAGATTATGGAATAGCATTAGCAAAAGCTCATGGAGCAGGTTTAGATTTAAAAGAATTCGAAGAACAAGTTGCTTCAGCAGATAATATATCAGAACAAGAAAGACAAGAACTAATAAACAAAGGTGAATTTTTACCTTCATACATGTGGAATGTAAATGGATGGCTATGTGAAAAATTAGGATTAACAGTAGAAAGCCAATCACAAAAATGCGTACCACAAACATATAAAGAAGATTTATATTCATCAACACTTGATATGACAGTAAAAGCAGGAGATGCAACAGGAATGAGTGCAGTAGTAACGACTAAAACTAAAGAAGGAATTATACTTGAAACAGAATGTATAGGAAAAGTATACTCTAAAGAAGACTATGATAAAAATGAATGGACAATAGAAGGAGAACCAAATACAACAATAGTAGTTTCAAGACCACAAACAGTGGAATTAACATGTGCAACAGTTGTGAACAGAATACCAGATGTAATAAATGCAAAACCAGGATATATGCCAACAGAGCAAATTGGTGAATTAAATTACAAAGTAAAACCATTAAATGAATATATAAATTAAAGAATAGGACGGTTATGAACTAAATAATAACCGTCCTATTGACATCAAAAGAATAAAAATAGTAAAATAGCATATATAAAAAACAAAAGAGGTAGAAATGGAAGCAAAATTAAAGAATCAAGTAACAGAATTTATTAGAAAAAACTTAAGATGGATAATCTTATTACTATGCATAGTTGTATTTTGGGAAATATTAGAAAATATATTTCAAAATGAAATAGGACGATTTGATAATGCAATATATAGTGTTGTATCGCAACACATTACACCAATGACAACAACAATATTTAAAATTATAACAAACTTAGGTGGAGCTATTGTAATTTTAGTTGTAACATTATGCATCTTGTTATTTGTAAAAGATAAAAAATATGGAATATATGTAACTATTAATCTAGTTGTAATAACTCTAATAAATCAAATATTAAAAAATATCATTCAAAGACCAAGACCAACCGAATTTAGAATTATTGATGAGGTAGGATATAGTTTTCCATCTGGGCATTCAATGGTAAGTATGGCTTTTTATGGTTTTCTAATTTATCTAACATATAAAAATGTACAAAACAAATATTTAAAGTGGATTTCATGTATAATATTATCTATTTTAATAATATTAATAGGAATTAGTAGGATTTATTTAGGTGTACATTATGCAAGCGATGTTATTGGAGGCTTTTGTTTTTCTATAGGATATTTAATTATTTTTACTAAAATTATTAAAAAAGATAGTTAGAAGTAGATAATAAGTGATATAATAATGATGAAATAATATAGAAAAGGAGAGATAGAAATGATAGAAAGAAGAAAAATTGTTTTAGTAGGTACGGGCTTTGTAGGAATGAGTATGGCATATTCACTTCTTAATCAAGGAGGTGTAAATGAGCTAGTTTTAATAGATATTTTGAAAGATAAAGCAGAAGGCGAGGCAATGGATTTATCTCATGGAATGCCATTTGCACCAAGTAAAATGGACATAAAGGCAGGAGACTATGATGAATGTAAAGATGCAAATATTGTAGTAATTACAGCAGGATTAAATCAAAAACCAAATCAAACAAGATTAGAACTTGCACAAGCAAATGCAAAAATTATTAAAGATGTAACAAAACAAGTTGTTGCTTCAGGATTTAAGGGGATTTTCGTAGTTGCAAGTAATCCCGTAGATTTAATGACATATGTAGTATATAAAACATCAGGATTTCCAAGTAGCAAAGTTATAGGCTCAGGAACAGTATTAGATACAGCAAGACTTCGTTATTTAATAGGAGATTATTTAGATGTATCTAGCAAAAATGTTCATGCATATATAATGGGAGAACATGGAGACTCATCATTTGTTCCTTGGTCACATTGTTATGTTGGATGTAAGAAATTAATAGATGTAATGAAAGAAAATAAAAAACCAATAGAAGATTTAGATAAAATATATACAGGTGTACAACAAGCAGCATATGAAATTATAAATAAGAAAAAGGCAACATACTATGGAATAGGAATTGCATTAACAAGATTAATTAAGGCAATTTTAGGAGATGAAAACTCAATTATGCCAGTTTCTACTTATATTAATGGAGAATATGGTCATAGCGGTATGTTTATAGGAGTACCAGCAATTATAAATAGAAAAGGTGTAAAGGAAATATTGGAACTAAAACTTGAAGATAAAGATCAAGAAAAATTTGATAATAGTTGTAAAGTATTAAATGAAATGATAGAAAATAGCATAAATCCAATTATAGAAAATGATTAAATTGATTTATATATATTAATTCTAGTATAATATAGATATTAGCAAATATAAAAGGAGAATAAAATGAAGCCAGCAATAACATATGAATTATTACACGAATGTAAACAAAGTGGGGCAAGGAGAGGAATTATACATACACCGCATGGAGATATTCAAACTCCTATCTTTATGCCGGTTGGGACACAAGCTACTGTAAAATCTCTAACTCCAGAAGAATTAAAAGAAGAAGTAAAAGCACAAATTATCTTATCAAATACGTATCATTTATATTTAAGACCAGGAAATAAAATTGTAAAAGAAGCAGGCGGACTTCATAAATTCATGAATTGGGACAGGCCAATTCTAACTGACAGTGGAGGATTTCAAGTTTTTAGTTTAGGAGATTTAAGAAAAATTACAGAAGAAGGTGTTGAATTCAAATCACATTTAGATGGTAGTAAACATTTTTTATCTCCTGAAAGCGTAATGGAAATAGAAAATGATTTGGGAGCAGACATCATTATGGCTTTTGATGAATGTTGCCCTTATCCTTCTACATATGAGTATACTGAACAATCAATGTTAAGAACTACTAGATGGGCAAAACGATGTAAAGAAGCACATAAAGATGTTGAAAAACAAGGATTATTTGGAATAATACAAGGTGGATTTTATAAAGATTTAAGGAAAAAAAGTGCAGAAGACTTAGTAGACTTAGATTTTCAAGGATATGCAATTGGTGGAATTAGTGTAGGAGAACCAAAAGAGGAATTTATTGATATTTTAAGATATACAACGCCATTAATGCCAAAAAACAAGCCTAGATATTTAATGGGAGTTGGAACACCTGATTATTTAATAGAAGCGGCACTAGCTGGAATTGATATGTGTGATTGTGTGTTACCAACAAGAATAGCAAGAAATGGAACGGCAATGACTTGGAATGGAAAAGTAGTAGTAAGAAATGCTACATATGAAAGAGACTTTACACCACTTGATCCAGAGTGCGATTGCTATACATGTAAAAACTATACAAGAGCATATATTAGACATTTAATTAAAGCAAATGAAATATTAGGAGTTAGGCTATTATCAATCCATAATTTAAGATTCTTGACTAGTTTAATGCAAAGAGTTAGAATAGAAATAGAAAATGATAATTTATTAACATTTAGTAATGAATTTTATAAAAAATATGGATATACTAAAGAGTAATAAGGGGGAAAATTATGCAAGATTTTGGGAATTTTGAAAATGCTAAACAAGAAAAAAATAAAAAGATTTCAAGAATCATTATTATTTGTATAGCATTAGTATTTATTGCAATCATTGCAATAATGTGTACAATAATTTATTTACAACAAAATGCACTTAAAGTATACATAGATGGTGTTAGTGTAAATTTGCCAGCAGATACTATAATAATAGATGAATCATCAGGAAAAATATATGTAGATATTAAGGGAATTGCAAGTTATCTTGGGTATGATTCTCATAATGGAGAATATAAACTATTTACAGAAGATACTAACAAATGTTGGGTAAACTGTGAAAATGAAACTGCTTCATTTTTCTTAAATTCTAATAGAATATCAAAAGTAGAACCAGATGAGACAAAAGATTATGAAGATTATTTAATAACAGATCCAGTTATTAATATAAATGGTAAATTATATACCACAAGTGAAGGAATAAAAATAGGTTTTAATGTTTTATTTGATTATAATGAACAATCAAACAATATACAAATTAGGACATTACCATATTTAGTCGAAAGATATACAACTATATTTAAAAATTATGGATATAGTGGGGTAAGTAATAATTTTAACAATCAAAAAGCTATTTTATATAATTTATTTGTAGTAAGAAAAGATAATGGACTATATGGAGTAGTAGATGCTAACAACCAAGAAGTTATTAGTTCTAGATATGAAAGTATGGAATTTAACGAAAACTTAAAAGAATTCTTTGTATCAAATACTTCTAAAAAAGTTGGAATAGTAACACAAGAAGGAGTTACAAAGATAAATCTTTTGTATGACGATATTGATATGTTAGACAAGAGCAATGGTTTATATTTAGTAAAAAATAATAATAAATATGGAGTATTAGGTAACACTGGAAATATTGTAATTCACTTAGAATATGATCAAATTGGAGTAGATACAACTAAATTCCCAAATGATACTATAAAAAATAAGTATTTATTATTTGAAAATGCAATACCTGTATATCAAAATAAAAAATGGGGATTATTTGATAAAACAGGAAAAATGATATTACCAGTAGAATATGACCAAATTGGTTATGTAGCAAGTAGTAATAATTCAAACAGAAATGTAAATAACTTGCTAATTATACCAAACTGTAAAGCAATAGTATTAGGAAAAACTTATGACAAAATAACACAATATGGAATTTATAATTATTTAGGAGAACAACTGGTACCATGTAGATTAGATAGTGCTTATTCAATTACAAATGCAGGAGTAGACACATATTATATGGATTATCAAGGACAAACATTAGAAATTGAAAGTTATATACAAAGAGTGCATGGTTCAAATAGTGTAATAAATACAACTGATAATCAGTAATTAAGCAATTAAAATAAAAGTTCTAAAAAATAATTCATTATAATATATTTATAATGAATTATTTTTTGGTATATAAAAGGAGGAAAAATATTTTATGAAAAATATAGCCGAAACATCGGGAATAGATAATAAAAACAATGTAATTAATATATTTAAGGGAATTGTAATCTCGTTTATACTTACATTAATATTGTTATTTATATTTTCAACAATATTAACATATACACAAATACCTGAAAGCACAATTGGCCCAGTAATAATTATAATAACAGTAATAAGCATATTGATAGGTAGTAGCATTAGTACCATAAAAATAAGAAAAAATGGAATAATAAATGGTGGAATTATAGGCATGATATACATACTAATTCTTTACTTATTTTCTAGCATGTTTGAAACAGGATTTAGTGTAAATATATATTCTATAATTATGATAGTATTCTCTATAATAGCAGGAATGATTGGTGGAATTGTAGGAGTAAATATAAAAAAATAATTGACAAAATAATTCATGTAGTATAAAATGAACTGGAATTGGAAAAGCCAATAAAATAGCAAAAAAAGGAGAATAAATATATGGAAAAAATACGTAAATTTGAAGTAGTAAAAGGTTATGAAGATAAACAAATTAATTTACCAGTTAGAAAAACAAAATATTCAGCAGGATATGATGTAGAAGCAGCAGAAGATTGTATTATACCAAGCTTTAAAAAAGGAAACAAACCAACACTTGTAAAAACAGGAATAAAAGCATATATGCAAGAGGATGAAGTATTAATACTTGCTAACCGTAGCTCAAATCCAGGAAAAAAAGGACTAATACTTGCAAATAGTATAGGAGTAATAGATAGTGATTACTATGGAAATGAAGACAATGATGGTCATATCATGTTTGCATTTTATAATATAAAAGAAGAGGATATTGAAATAAAAAAAGGTGATGTAATAGGTCAAGCAATATTCCAAAAATATTTAGTAACAGATGATGATATAGCAGAAGGAGAAAGAAAAGGAGGGTTTGGCTCAACTAGTAAATAAAGTAAAAAAATTTATTAGCCAAATTTTAGAGAATAAATAAAAGGCGGAAAAAAGTATTTTTTTTCGTAAGAAAAAATTGCCAAAAGTTTTTGACTTTTGGCAATTTTTATGATATAATAATTATGGTTAAAAAAGGAAAAAGCGGTTATAATTTGCAGATTTTAAATAGCTTAAAAATCGCATTTTTTTATTAATATATAATTGAAAATTCAGAAAGGAGTGGCACTTATATGTTTAATGTAGGAGACCATATAGTATACCCAATGCACGGGGCAGGAGTAATAGATGCAATTGAAGAAAAAGATATTCTAGGAGAAAAACAATCTTATTACATACTAAAGATGCCTGGGGAGGTAAAAGTAATGGTGCCAACCAACAAAGCTGAAGAAATTGGTGTAAGAGGAGTTGTTGATAAGCAATCAGCAGACAAGGTATTTGAAATATTAGAAGAAGATAAAACAGAAATGTCAACAAATTGGAATAAAAGATATCGTGACAATATGGATAAAATGAAAAGTGGAAATATTTATGAAATAGCAGACGTTGTTAGGAACTTATCATTCAAGCAAAAAGAAAAAGGTTTGTCAACTGGTGAAAAGAAAATGTTATCAAATGCAAAACAAATTTTAGTTAGTGAATTAGTACTTGCAGAAAATGCTTCAGAAGATGAAGTAGAAGGATTAATTGAAAACAAAATAAATGCATCATTTAAAGAATTTGAATTAGATAATATAGAACCAGTAAAAAATGTCGTAAACAAATTTATTCCATTTGAAGATACAGGAGTAGATCAAAATACTTAAAAATAGACAAAAGAGAATATATATGCTATATTCTCTTTTAAAATACTTATTTATTTTATGTGAAGTAGGGAGGATTTAGAGAATTTCTGTCGAATAGTATAATATAATAAGGAAAGGTAAGAAGGATGGTACGATATAGTGATGAACTAATTGATGAAATCAGAAATAGTAACGATATAGTTGATGTGATATCACAATATGTAGTATTAAAAAGAAGTGGTAGAAATTTTTTTGGATTGTGTCCATTTCATAAAGAAAAGTCCCCTTCTTTTTCTGTGTCACCAGACAAGCAAATATTTCATTGCTTTGGATGTGGTGTAGGAGGAAATGTTATTCATTTTGTTAGTAAAATAGAAAATTTAGATTTTAGAGCAACATTAGAATTACTTGCAGAAAGAAGCGGAATTAATTTACCAACATTGGAAAATGGACAAGATAGCGATAGGTTAAGACTTAAAGAAAAAGTTTATCAAATTAATAAATTTACAGCACAATACTTTCATGAAAACCTATATAAACCAAATGCAAAACAAGCTCAAGAATATGTAAAAAAGAGGAAACTTGATAATAATACATTAAAAACATTTAGTATCGGATTTTCTACTAATTTTGATGAATTATATAAAGCATTAAAAAAACAAGGTTTTAGTGATGAAGAAATATTAGCATCAAGTTTAGTAAGTAAATCTCAAAAAGGGCAATTCTATGATAAATTTAAATCACGATTAATGTTTCCAATAAAAGATATACAAGATAGAGTAATAGCATTTGGTGGAAGAGTATTAGATGATAGTAAACCCAAATACATCAACTCACCAGAAAATATAGTGTATAGTAAGGGAAGACAACTTTTTGGTTTAAATGTAGCAAAAAAGAGTGGAAATAATAAAATAATTATTGTAGAAGGCTATATGGATGCTATATCACTATACCAAAGAGGAATTACGAATGTCGTAGCATCACTAGGAACAGCTCTTACAGAGGCACAAGGTAGATTGCTTAGAAAATATGCTTCACAAATCATTATAGGATACGACTCTGATGGTGCAGGACAAGCTGCTACAATGAGAGGAATGGAAATATTACAAAATTTAGGATGTGATATAAGAATTTTACAACTAGATGGTGATGCAAAAGATCCAGATGAATATATTATCAAATATGGTAGTGGAAGATTTGAAAAATGTGTAGAAAATGCAATTTCACTTGTTGAATTCAAGGTAAAAACATTAAAAAACACATTAAAAATCCAAACAGCTAGTGATAAAATAAAATTTTTAAATGAGATTGTAAAAATACTTTCAAAAGTAGATAACAATATAGAAAGAGAAATCTATATAGACAAAATTTCAAAAGAATATAATATTTCAAAAGAAGCAATTTATGCAGAATCAAATAAAATGTCAAATTCAAATAACCAAGGAATAAAAGTCTTACAAAAACCAATCGGAATAAGAAATGTATCCAAAAAGAATAATAATGAAGAAATAAGTGAAGCTTTATTAAAAAGAGAAAATATGATTATATCACTTTTAATTAACCCAGAAATTAATGCATATGAACAAATTAGTAAAAAAATAAGACCAGAAGATTTTAAACAAGAACAAAATAGAAAAATTGCAACTAAATTGTATGAACACTTTGAAAAAGGAGATAGTAATAACATATTAGATTTATTTCAGGAAGAAGAATTAATTAATCATATAACAAGTATAATGGCAGATGATTTTGAAATTTCAGATAATAAAAAAGCAATAGAAGACTTACTAAATTTATACGAAAAAGAAAAATTAATTGATGAAAAGAGTAAAATTATAAAAAAATTAGAAGATAAAAGCTTAAGTGTTGAAGAAAGTAAAAATCTTGAAAAAGAATTAAGCGAAATAATTACACAAATTGCAAAAATAAAATAGGAGGTATAAAAGTGGTAGAAGAAGAAAAAAACAAAACTAAAAAAGTTAAAAAAGAAGCTACTGTAGAAGAGACAAAAAAGGTGGAAAGTACAGATAATAAAGAGCTAGAAGAAAAAGAAAAAACAACAAATAATATTTCAGAAGATGAAAAAGTAAAAAATATTATAGAAAAGGCAAAAAAACAAGGAAAAATAACATATGGTGAAATTGCAACAGAATTAGATACTGCAAATCCAGATCAAATAGAAAAAGTATTTGACGCAT
Source organism: uncultured Clostridia bacterium (assembly GCA_904381285.1). GTDB lineage: Bacteria > Bacillota > Clostridia > TANB77 > CAG-508 > RGIG8482. The sequence goes on from CAJFII010000008.1 coordinate 68,534, forward strand.
TTGAAGACTTAAATATGGATGTATTAAAAGATGACCTAGATGACCAAGAACCAGACTTAGAAGATTTAGAAGAAGTGGAAGATATAAAAGTAGAAGACATTAATTTAACAAATTTTGATGGTATTAGCACAGATGACCCAGTTAGAATGTATCTAAGAGAAATTGGTCGTATACCACTTCTTAGTTATGATGAAGAACTAGAAATAGCAAAAAAAGTATTAGAAGGCGACGAAGAAGCAAAACAAAGACTTGCAGAATCAAATTTAAGACTTGTTGTTAGTATAGCTAAAAAATATGTTGGAAGAGGAATGTTATTCTTAGATTTAATACAAGAAGGAAATATGGGACTAATAAAAGCAGTTGATAAATTTGATTATAAAAAAGGATTTAAATTTAGTACTTATGCAACATGGTGGATTCGTCAAGCAATTACAAGAGCAATTGCAGACCAAGCAAGAACTATAAGAATACCAGTTCATATGGTAGAAACAATTAATAAATTAATACGTACATCAAGACATTTATTACAAAAACTAGGAAGAGAGCCATCACCAGAAGAAATTGCACAAGAATTAGAAATGCCAGTTGAAAAAGTAATGGAAATACAAAAAATTGCACAAGATCCAGTATCTCTTGAAACACCAATTGGAGAAGAAGATGATAGCCATTTAGGAGATTTTATACAAGATGATGATTCACCAGCTCCACATGATTCAGCAGCTTATACTTTATTAAAAGAACAGTTAGAAGAAGTAATGAATACATTAACTCCTAGAGAAGCAAAAGTGTTAAAACTAAGATTTGGATTAGAAGATGGAAAAGCAAGAACATTAGAAGAAGTAGGAAGAGAATTTGAAGTAACAAGAGAAAGAATAAGACAAATTGAAGCAAAAGCGCTAAGAAAATTAAGACATCCAAGTAGAAGTAAAAAACTAAGAGATTACATGAATTAGAAATATGCAAAATTTTAAAAGACCAAAAAAATCCTGTAAAAACTTGATTTTTTTGGCTTTTTATGTTAAGATAAATATGTATATTAAAAAAGAGAGGTGAAACCTAAATAAAATTTAGGAAATAATTATGGAAGCAAAAACAAGAGTAAAAGAAAATAAATTAAATAAATTCTTTGACGGCTTAAAAACATTTTTTGGAAGTTTAGTAGAAAGTGGTGAAACTTCAAATACTAAAGTGGAAAGTAGTGTACGAGAAATAGAAGCACAAGAAGGAAACAAAAAATATATTGATGAACTTGCAAAACAAACTAGTACAGTAAACATTTCTTTAGAAGATGCAGACAAAGGATTTGTACCACATGCCGATATTTCAGAAGAAGCAGCGATAAAAAAAGCAAGTGAAAGAAGCCACACAAGAAATGAGTTAAAAAATCAAGAAAAGACAAGATAATAATAAAGTAACAAAAAAATAATAAGAACAAAAACTAAATAATAAAGTAAAAAACTTAAAAAGAACTATTCTTTTTAAGTTTTTTTTGATATAATACAAACGTTGAAAAAAGGAGAGATTAAAAGTGGATAAAAAAGTAAAATTAAGTTTTAACATAATAGCGATTGTATGTATTTTATTATTTTGTATAGCACTAACACCAGTTACATTACAAAATGATACATTTTATACTATAAAAATAGGAGAACATATATTAGAAAATGGAATTGATATGCATGACCCATTTTCAATTCATGATTTACCATACACATATCCTCATTGGTTATATGATGTTGGAATATATTTAATTTATAATTTAGGCGGAATGCCAGGAATATATTTATCTACCATGGTTTTAGCATGTATATTAGGCGTAACTATATATTTTGCAAATAAAAAAATAGTAAAAAATGATTTAATTTCATTTTTATTAACAATGGGAGTAATGTATGTATTAGATGGATTTATAGCAGCACGTGCACAACTTGTAACATATATATTATTTACTTTACAAATACTTTTCATAGAAAAATTTATAGAAACAAAAAAGAAAAGATATGGAGTAGGTTTAATAATAATACCAATTATTATAGCAAATGTACATTTAGCTGTATGGCCATTTTATTTTGTACCATTTTTACCATATGTTGCAGAATATCTAATAGCAGTAATATTAGATGCTCATTTAATGCATAAATTAGAAATGAAAATTATAAATAGTAGAATAAATAAATTATCTAAAAAACAAGATACTGAAGAAAAAATTGCAAAATTAGAATCTTTAAGGAAAATAAAAGAAGAAAAATTTGAAGAATATAAAGAAAAACAAAATAAAAGAAGAGAAAATCCATATAAATTAAAAATAGTTAGAAAAGATAATGTAAAATGGCTAATTGTAATAATGATTATTTGTCTATTTACAGGATTACTAACACCTTTAGGAGATACACCATATACATATCTTTTAAAAACAATGCAAGGAAATACAACTCAAAGTATTAATGAACATTTACCTATTGTATTAATAGAATCAACTTTTGCACTAGCTATAATTGTGCTTATTTTAGCAATATTAATATTCACTGATACAAAAATTAGATTAAAAGATTTCTTTATGTTAGGAGGGCTGATTTTACTTGCACTAATGTCAAAGAGACAGTTATCTATGCTTGCATTATTAGGGGTATATTCTGTTAATAGAATGTTATGCGATTTGTTTGATAAATATGATCCTAAAGGTACAGAAAACTTTATGAAAATAATTTCAAGTGGATTTGGTAGAATAATCACATTATTACTAGTTGTTTTAATATGTATAGTAATATATAAACCAAAAGCAAATGATGAGTTTATATCTTCAAATGTATATCCAGTAGAGGCATCAAAATACATAAAAGAAAACTTAGATATTGAAAATATAAGATTATATAATGAATATAATTATGGAAGTTATTTATTGTATGAAGACATACCGGTATTTATAGATTCAAGAGCAGATTTATATACACCAGAATTTAATGGCGATAAAAACAAAGATATATTTACAGATTTTGTTAGAGTTTCAAGCCTAAGTGTACACTATGAAGATATATTTGACAAGTATGATATTACACACTTAATTATACCTAATAATTCAAAAATGAATTTATTTGTAAGTAAAGACGAAAATTATAAAGAATTATATAAAGATGATCATTTTGTAATATATGAAAGACTTATAAAATAAGGAGATAATAAGAATGGCAAAACAGAAGAAAAATAAGGCTGTACTTTATGGTATCATTATTTTAATAATATTGCTAATTTTGGACCAAATTACTAAAGCTGTTATTATTAACAATAATGTTAATAAAACTATAATACCAAATGTTTTAGAAATAGTTACTGTACAAAATACAGGAGGAGCATTTGGAGTAGCGCAAGGTAATACCACTATGTTTATAATTACAAATATTGTAGTATTAGGACTTATTATAAGATTCATATATTTACAAAAAGACTTCATGGATAGAATAACTCTATATACACTATTTGTAATACTAGCTGGAGGATTTGGAAATTTAATAGATAGATTATTTAGGGGATTTGTAGTAGATTTTATTAAAATATTTCCAAGTATTAATTTTCCAATATTCAATTTGGCAGATATGTATATTACATTAGGCTGGATATTTCTAGCATTTGTTTTTGCATTATTTACATATAAAGAAATTAAGAATAGCAAAAAGGTAAAGGAGTAAAATATGCGTAATATAATTTCAATATTAGGAGTTCCAATTGATGCAGTTACAAGAGATGAAGCAGGAATTATAACAGAAAATTTAATAAAGGAAAGTAATAAATCATGCAAAATGATATTTGCGCCTAATGTAGAATTTATTATGTATGCACAAAAGGATAAAGAATTTTTTGATATACTAAAGCAGTCTAGTCTTTCTACTCCAGATAGTATAGGAGTAATTATAGGAGCGAAACTTCAAAAAAAATCTTTTCCAGAAAGAATACCAGGCCAAAGTTATTTTAGAAAAATAATAGAATTATCAAATGAAAAAGGTTATTCAATTTACTTACTTGGAGGAAAGCCAGGAATACCCCAAAAAGCTAAAGAAAATTTAGAGAAGATATTCCCAAATGTAAATATAGTGGGAGTTCATCATGGATATTTTAACGAAAATGAGGAAAAAGAGGTAATTGAAGAAATTAATAAATTACAACCCAATGTTCTATTTGTAGCATTAGGAGCACCAAAACAAGAAAAATGGATTTATCACCATAGAAACGAATTGAAAGTAGATGTTGCAACAGGACAAGGTGGAACCTATGATTATGAAGCAGGAAAAATAAAAAGAGCTCCTGTATGGGTACAAAAAATTGGTATGGAATGGTTTTGGAGATTGTGTAGAGAACCTAAAAGAATAAAAAGACAATTAGTATTACCAGTATATTTAGTAAAAATATTATTCAAAAAAGATAAAACAAAAGGAAAATTTGACATTTAAAAGGAGAGAAAATTGAAACAATTTATAGTTGAAAAAGAATATGAAAATATAAGACTAGATAAATTAATTGCTAATAAGTATTCAGATTTATCTAGAACCAATATTCAAAAATTAATTGATGATAATAAAATAACAGTAAATAATAAAGTGCAAAAAGCTTCATATAAAGTTATGGAAAAAGATGAAATTAAAATAGAGGAAATAGAAGCAAAAACAATTGATTTAAAGCCACAAAACATACCACTAGATATTATATATGAAGATGATGATATTATTGTAATAAATAAACAAAAAGGACTAGTCGTACATCCTGCTAATGGAAATCCAGATGGAACATTAGTAAATGCAATAATGGCAATATGCAAAGATTCACTTTCAGGAATTGGAGGGGAAATAAGACCAGGAATTGTACATAGATTAGATAAGGATACATCTGGTTTAATAATAGTTGCAAAAAATGATAAAGCACATATAAATCTAAGTGAACAAATAAAAAATAGAGAAGTAAAAAAGACATACATTGCATTAGTAAGAGGAGTTATAAAAGAAAATGAAGCAACAATAAATATGCCAATAGCCAGAAGCACAAAAGACAGAAAGAAAATGGCAGTATCAAAAGATGGAAAAAATGCAATTACACATTTTAAAGTGTTAAAAAGATATGATAAATATACTTTAATAGAAGTTAATATTGAAACTGGACGAACACATCAAATTAGAGTACATATGTCTCAAATAGGATATCCAATTGTAGGAGACAATGTGTATTCGAATGGAAAAAATCCATTTGGTGTTGTAGGGCAAATGTTACATTCAGCAAAATTATCTTTTAGGCATCCTATTACTAATAAAGAAATGAATTTAGAAGCACCACTGCCTGAGTATTTTGTGGAAGTACTAAATGAGCTGGATAGAATAAATACTTAAAAATATTTAAATTGCCCATACTAATATTTGTATGGGCTTATAAAATCTATATAAACTTTATATCTAAAATAGATATAAAGAAGATTAATAACATGCTTGTATAAGTATTATATGTAAAAAAATAAATTTATGTTACAAGCAAAAAGGAGTTTTATGGAAGAAATAAGATTACAAAAATTTATGGCTGATTGTGGAATAGCATCTAGAAGAAAATGTGAGGAATATATAATTTCAGGACAAGTGAAAGTAAATGGTATTGTTGCTGAACTAGGAACCAAAATAAATCCTAAGCAAGATGTAGTAGAATATAATGGAAAGAAAGTTAAGTATTTAAATATTGATAAAGTATATATATTACTAAATAAACCAATAGGATATGTAACAACAGTTAATGATCAATTTTCAAGGCAAACAGTATTAGATCTAGTAAAAGAAATAAATACAAGAGTAGTTCCAGTAGGAAGGCTTGATATGTATACAAGTGGAGCATTAATTTTAACTAATGATGGTGAATTTGTATATAAAGTAACACATCCTAAGTATGAAATTGAAAAAACATATGTAGCAACTGTTACAGGAATAATACAAAAAAAGGAACTTGAAGAATTAAGAAAAGGAGTTGACATAGGAGGATATATCACAAAACCTGCAAAAGTAAAAATTATTAAAATAGATGAAGAAAAAAATATATCAAGAATAGAAATAGTAATTCATGAGGGAAAAAATAGAGAAGTAAGAAAAATGTGTGAAAAAATAGGGCATAAAGTAAGGGCACTACATAGAAGTAAAATTGGAAAAATAGATATTAAAGATTTAAAAATAGGAAATTGGAGATATTTATCTAAAAATGAAATAGAATCTTTATGTAAAAACTCTAATTAGAATAATTTTTAACAACTTATTTACAATTAGAAAAATTATTTATATAATTATGTTGAAATACGAAAGAAAAAAGGTGATTATATATGGAATATCAAAAATTTATTCCAGAGGGATGGGTATATGAAAATAAGCCAGTTACATCATTAGATATAAAGTCAGCATATCAAAATGGAGACATTATGAATGGGTTTGTAACAAAATGCGATTCCAACTATAATTTGTATGTAGACTTGGGAAATAATATAAAAGGAATTATACCAAGAGAAGAAGTTGAAGCAATAAATGTAGATGAAACAGGTTTTCCCAAACCAAATATATGTATGAATAAAGTAAATAAAATAGTTCAATTTAAAGTAAAAGATATAAAACAAGAAGATTTAGTTATTTTATCAAGAAGAGAAGTAGGAAAAGAAGCTTTAAACTGGGTAAAAAATGACTTAAAAGAAGGAATGGTAATAAGCGGAATAGTAAAAAATATACGACCATATGGAGTATTTGTAGAAATTGGTGGAGGTGTAGCAGGCTTACTTCATATAGAGGATATATCTGTATCAAGAATAAAGACACCAGAAGAAAGGTTTAAAATTGGACAAAAAATAAAAGTTATGATAAAATACATAGATAGAACTAAAGAAAGGATAGTTCTTACATACAAAGAACTTCTTGGAACATGGGAAGAAAACATTAAAGATTTTTCAGAAGGAGATACAGTAGAAGGAATTGCAAGGGAAGAGGAAAAATCTAAAAATGGCATTTTTGTTGAACTAAAACCTAATTTAGTTGGACTTGCTGAGTATAAAGAAAATATACATTATGGACAAAATGTAAAAGTAAATATTAGAAAAATTATTCCTGAAAAGAAAAAAGTAAAATTAGTTTTTGTTTAAAAGGAGGAGTTTAAAATGGTTGAAGATAACCAAATTGAAGCAAAAAGTTCACCATTTGCAATTAGAGAAGGTGAGATTAAAGTATTTGATGGAAAAGATGGATATGTTTCCATGAATCAAATTGTTCATAAAATTAATATTGGACACATTAATGATTTACACTTTAAAATATTAGAATTAGTAAATGAATTTGAATTTATAACATCAAGGCAATTATGCCAAATGTTATCTTGGAAAGGAATAGATTACAAATCACAAGATAAATTAAATAATAAATTGGAACAATTAGTAAAATCTAAAATTTTAACAAGATATTATTTTTCTTCAGAAGAAGGAAAAGGGATTTATAGAATTTATTGTTTAGAGAAAATGGGTAAATATTTATTAAATTCAAAAGAAATTGAATGTAAATGGCAACCAACAGATAATACAAAACCAGTTGCAATGATAAAGAAAAGATTAGCTGGTAATCAAACAATTATTGCATATTTAAGAAAAGTAAAGGCTTTTGATGAATATACCGTAAAACCAACAATTACTGCTAAAACTTTATCAAAAACATTTAAAGCAACAGGTGGAAGTGTTAAATTAACTAAAAATAACAAATCTATCATATTCTTATTTGAAGTAATAAGAAGAGAAGAAGATTGGGAGAAAAAATTAATAGATAAAATGAGATTATATCAAGATTTTTATGCAAATTTTGTTCCAGGTGATTCAGGTTTTAATACAATGCCACAATTAATTTTTGTATGTGAAGACGAGAAAAATATGGCAGAAACATTTAAAGAAATAGTTACAAATAAATTAGAAATACCACAAATTAAACTATACTATACAACAGATTTAAGACAGAATAATGAAACATTATCAAAAACTTTAGTAGAATTTAAATTAGATGAAACAACAAACAAATATAAAATGGAAGATGTTGAGCTTAAATTATTAGATTAAAATTATATATTTATAAATTATAAAAAGGAGATAATAATATGGAAGAAATAAATGCTATAATATTTGGACACAAGAATCCTGATACAGATTCAATTTGTTCTAGCTTAGTTATGCAAAAATATAACCAAAATAATGGATGGAACACAAAAGCAGTAAGATTAGGAGAAGTTAATAAAGAAACTAAATTTGTACTAAATTATTTAGGAATAGAGGCACCTGAATTAATTACTAAAGTAGAAGATGGACAATCAGTTATATTAGTAGACCATAATGAATTTTCTCAAAGTGCAGATAATATAGAAAATGCAAAAATTGAAATGGTAGTAGATCACCACAGAATAGCTAATTTTATGACTCAAGAACCATTATATTATACAGCAAAACCATATGGTTGTACTTGTACTATTTTATTTGAAGAATTCAAAAAAGCTAATATGAAAATTGAAAAAACAGAAGCGGTTTTAATGCTAAGTGCGATTGTATCTGATACATTATTATTTAAATCACCTACATGTACAAAACATGATATAGAAGCATGTAAAGAATTAGCAAGTATTGCTAATATAGATGTAAATACTTATGGACTAGACATGTTAAAAGCAGGAACAGATTTAAGCGATTTTACTTGTGAACAATTAATTAATATAGATTCAAAAGAGTTTGTTAATGGAGATTTCAAATTCCAAGTTGCACAAGTAAATACAGCAAGTATAGAAGATGTATTAAAAAACAAAGAAGAAATTGAAAAAGCTATGAATACTTTTATAGAAAATAATGGATTAAAACTATTTGTATTTTTAATTACAGATATTATAAATAGTAATTCACAAGCAATTGTATTAGGAGATAATACAGAAGTATTTGAAAAAGCATTTGACAAAAAACTAGAAAATAATATGGCATTTTTAGAAGGTGTTGTTTCTAGAAAAAAACAAGTTGCACCAGTCATTTTAAATAATATATAGAAAAAAATAAAATATATAAAAAGTCCTAGATTTATATTTGAATATAAGTCTAGGACTTTGAAGTTTTACATTTCGTTCAATTTATATAATTGTTTTTGTGTTAAAGAATACACATAATCTGGAGAAATAGTAGAGCTTCCAATTAATACTATATTAAAATCTTTAACATATGTGGATTTGCTTCCACCTTTTAGTATTTCTTTTCTTTCATTTAAATTATATACTGAACTTGTATTTTCTAAATTAGTATAAATAAATATTCCATTTTCCTCATAAAGTTTTGCATTAGTTATATCACGATAATTTAGTTCTGTTATTTTATTTCCTTCTTTATCAATCAAATAATATTTATCATTATTAGAACTATCATATGACATAGCTATAAAATAATTGTTTGAATATTCATTTTCCTTATTTTCATCTATTAATAGTTCTATTGAAGCATAATCTTTTGCATCCATTAATTCTCCGTTGGCTAAAGGTTTTACTTTGGCAGTTCCATTTTCTAATGCTAACACAGTACCAGAATTTCCATTACGAATGTAAGTATCATTATTAACTAATTCACCATTTTGATTATATAAATTGATTCTCATATTAGAATTATCTGTAGAATATAATGGTATTATTTGATTTTGTGCTTCTGTCTCGTGACGTAACACATTAGCACTTAATACATTTCTATTTTGAACAGTTGTGATTTTTTGATTTTGATTATATACATCTACATTATTAGAATTGTTAACAAATACGTAGTCTTGTCCCATATAATATGTTGGAAAATCATTTTCAGGATATTCACATATAGTTGTTCCATCTTTATATAGCATTTTTGTATTGTTATTATTAGTATCATAAATCAAATATCCACTTGTATCTGTATAATTTTCAATATTACATCCTCTATAGATAGATTTGTTAGCATTCCAAGTAGCGTCATCCTTAATTAAACAATCTTTTAATTCTAATAAACTATTTCCTTGATTGTCAAAGATATATGTAACATTATTTGCAATATCTGTGATATAATTTAATCCAACACCTATATTATTACTCTTAAAATCTAGTTTTTTCTCAAAGTTGGTTTTATCTACTACATATACATCACTATTATTTAACCAAACAGCAATAAAATTTCTATCATTAGTCCAAGAATTTACATTACTATTTAACAAATCACCATCTACTTCACCTAAGTAACATCCTGTTGCTGTAAAAATATCATTTTTATTGCTAGAATAATTTTTACCAGAATATATTCCTGTATCATTACCTATTTGACTTATAAGATCATACTCAAAGCTACCAATTCTATTTCCATTTTTATCTAATAAGATATTTTTAGAATTTTCATTCTTGGCAATAAAATTATAAGGTGTGCTTTGAATACTTGAATAGGTATTAAAATCTACAATTACCTCACCTTTATAATTCAATATTGCATATTGGCGATTTTGTTCAACAACACCAGTACCATAACTAAAGTCTTGAGAGCTAGATATGTTTCCAGTTGTTATAGTATTTTCAACATTAAACATTTCGCCATTTTTATCAAAATAAATTTGTTTGTTAGAATTTGGTCTGTATAAGATTTTTTCTGGAACTTGGCTAACAGCAGTTTCAGACATTGAAGAAGTTCCGAGAATTATTTTTAGAAGAACTATTTGTTCCATTATTTTGTGTTAAATAGATAAATACAATAGATGCTAAAATAATAATTACAATTGCGATTACTACTAAGATAAGTATTTTCTTATTTTTCATTTTATCCCCTCCTAATAATTTATATTAGTATTATAAAATAAGAAAAATAAAATGTAAATAGTAAAACTACAAGCTTAGGCAACTTTCTAAACCAATCTTAATCATTTGATTTAAAGAATTTTGTCTATCCTCAGCAGTTGCTTGCTCATTTGAATAGTAAGTATCAACAACTGTTGCTAAACAAGCAGCCTTTTTATTAAGTAATCTTGCATTATAGAATAAAGCAAAAGATTCCATTTCGGCTCCAGCAATATCATATTCTTTTGGAATTCTAGAAAACATTTTATTAATATCAGTCATATATTTATCAAAAACTTCAGAACAAAGAATATTGCATTTTGTAATAGGTATATTTAAGTTTTCAGCAGTATTTTCAATAATTTTATTTAGTTCGCCATTAGCATTAATGAAATGACAAACATCATTATTTAAAGTTAAAGCATAGTTACCTTCTGTATATGAATTTTCTACTAGTAATGTATCAAATAATTTTAGATCCTTTTTATAACTGCCACAAGAACCTAATCTAATAATATTTTCTACGTCATAGAATTTATATAATTCATAAGAATAAATTCCCATACTAGGCATTCCCATACCTGATGCCATAACGGTAATTTCTTTTCCTTTATATAATCCTGTATATGCAAAAATATTTCTAACACTATTAACAAGTTTTGCATTTTCTAAATAATTATCTGAAATTAATTTTGCGCGTAGTGGGTCTCCTGGCATTAATACAGTTTTTGCTATTTCTCCTTTTTTTGCTTCTATATGTGGTGTCATATTAACCTCCTTTAAATTAATTTATTAAACAACTTTATTATATACTAATTTCTTAATATTAGTCTAGAAAAAAATAAGAAAATATGATAAAATACCATAAAATAGGTAAGAGAAGAAGGGATAAATTAATGAATGTTGGATTTGTATCATTAGGATGTAGTAAAAACTTAGTAGATACAGAAATGATGATAGGAAGTTTTAAAGAGCATAAATTTAATGTAGTAAATAATCCAGAACAAGCAGATATTATTTTAATTAATACTTGTGGATTTATAGAAAGTGCAAAAGAAGAAGCAATTAATACAATTTTAGAAATGGCAGAATATAAAAAGAAGAGATGTAAAATTCTAATAGCAACAGGTTGCTTAGTACAAAGATATGAAAAAGAATTAGAAAAAGCTTTACCAGAAGTAGATTTATTTATTTCTTGTAATAATTATGAAGGGTTCTGGAAAAAGGTAGAAAAAGTTGTAAAGCAAGAAGATAGTGATAAAAAATATAACTTAGCCTATAATAATAGAATAATTACAACAGGAGATAAAATGGCATACTTAAAAATTGCAGAAGGTTGTAGTAATAGATGTACATATTGTGCTATTCCATATATTAGAGGTCCATTTGTTAGTAGAAAAATGGAAGATATACTAAAAGAAGCAAATGAACTTGCTAAAAAAGGAATACAAGAATTGATTGTAATTGCGCAAGATACAACTAAATATGGTATAGATTTATATGGTGAACCAAAGCTTTCCGAGTTACTAGAAAACTTATGCAAGATAGAAGGAATAAAATGGATTAGATTTTTATATTCATATCCAGAAACAATAACAGATGAATTAATTCAAACTGTAAAAAACAATGAAAAAATATGTAAATACTTTGATATTCCAATTCAACATATTTCAAATAATGTTTTGAAAAGAATGAATAGAAAAAGTAATGGTGAATCTATAAAAAAACTAATGAATAAGATAAGACAAGAAATACCAGACGTAATATTAAGAACTACAGTAATGGTTGGCTTCCCAGGAGAAACAAAAGAGGATTTTGATGAATTATATAATTTTATTAAAGAAACTAAATTTGATAAACTAGGTGCCTTTATGTATTCAAAAGAAGATGGAACACCTGCAGCAAAATTAAAAAATCAAATTCATCCAATGACTAAAAAGAGTAGATATAATAAAATAATGGAATTACAAAAAGAAATATCAAAGCAAAATTTAGAAAATAAAATAAATAAGGAATATACAGCACTAATTGAAGATGTATCATTTGATAATAAATATTATATTGGAAGGACATATATGGATGTTCCAGATATGGATGGAGTTATATTTATAAAAAATGATACTAAAGAAAAAGATAAAATAGGACAATTTGTAAAATGTAGAATAATAGATGTAAAAGATTATGATTTAATTGCAGAATATGTAAATGAATATGCCTTGTCATAGGAATAAAAATATGATAAAATAGAATCTAAATTTTTTAAAGGGGAAATAAAATGTTAGAAGTTATAATTGATACATTAGTAGATAGCATAAAGCTATTACCGTTTTTATTTATTGCTTATCTAATTATGGAATATATAGAGCATAAAACAAGTAGTAAAGCGAAAAATATAATAAAAAAATCTGGTAAATTTGGTCCAGTTATAGGTGGATTTCTAGGTATATTTCCACAATGTGGATTTTCAGCTATTGCTGCTAATTTATATGCAGGAAGAATTATTACATTAGGAACTCTAATTGCAATATTCTTATCTACATCTGATGAAATGCTTCCTATATTAATTTCAGAAGCAGCACCAATTGGAACAATATTAAAAATACTAGGAATTAAGCTAGTAATAGGAATATTTGCAGGTTTAGCAATTGATGTAGTTATTAGAATAAAAAATTTAAATAAAAATAAAAAAGAAGATGAAAACGAAGAAAAAATAGGAGAAATATGTGAACATGAGCATTGCCATTGTGGAGAAGAGGGAATATTAAAATCTTCTTTAAGACATACTTTTAATATATTTATTTATATAATGATTATTTCATTCATATTAAATACAGTAATTCATTTTGTTGGAGAAGAAAACCTATCTAGATTAATTTTAAATAATTGGTTACTAGGTCCAATCATTGCAGGATTAGTAGGATTAATACCAAATTGTGCATCATCTGTTATATTAACTCAGTTATATTTAGAAAATGTAATAAATATGGCAACAATGATATCTGGACTACTAGTAGGAGCTGGTGTTGGAATATTAATACTTTGTAAAGTAAATAAGAATGCAAAAGAAAACATTAAAATAATAACATTGTTATACTGCATTGGAGTAATTTCAGGACTTATTATACAAGCAATTGGAATACAATAATAAGAAGAAGATAAAAAACCGAGCCTAATGAAATCAAAATTTCAAGGCTCGTTTTTTTCATATGATAATATTATTGTTTTATTTCTAGTTGTTCTCCAATAATTTCTTCTTTATTTTCTTCTAAAATGGATGTACAGTGAGGACATCTAGAAGCTTTTATATTAATTTCAGATAAGCAATATGGACATATTTTTGTAGTTGGCTCTGGTTTAGGCTCTTCTTTTTTCTTCTTCTTTTTGAAAAATTTAGGTTGTTTTTCAAGCTTTTTATTTATATCCTTTGCTTTTTCCTCAATAGTTTTATTTAACTTATTAATATATCTAACCATAAGAAATACAGCAAAAGCTATAATCAAAAAGTTTATTACATTTGTTATAAATGATCCATATTTTATAGATGTATTTCCAAAATTAATTGTTAAATTATTAAAATCAATTTTTCCAGTAAAAATTGAAACAAAAGGCATTACTATGTCATTTACTAAAGAATTAACAATCTTTTGAAAAGCACCACCAATAATAACACCAATTGCTAAATCTATTACATTTCCTCTTGTAGCAAATTGCTTAAATTCTTTCCACATAAAGCATCACCTCTATATAAAATAATATGATAAAAGTAGAAAAATGTCAAATTTGCTGTGAAATACAATGCAATAGTGAAAAAATATATAAAGGATTAAATATAAAAAAGAATATTTTATAAATTAATAATTTTTTCTATAATTGATATATCTTCAATCTTATTAATTCCAAAACATTTTTTTCCTAAATCTTTTATTGAAGCACCTAGATGGTACATTTCTTGATTATCTATTACTATAAATCTATCATGAAATTTATTAGTTCTAGATACTTTTAATATGGGATATTCTTTATTAAATTTTTTGATATCTAAATTTTCTATATTACTTTTGTTAGAAGTTAAAATAGATACTTCTATATTTTTTTTCTTTTTAGTTAGCATTTCTAAAACACTATCATCAATATAATTATCTATAATTAAAATTTTTTTATTAGCTTTTTTTATAATATCTATAATCAATTTATAAGCATCGTAAATTTGACCATCAAAAAATATTTTTTGTTTAATATTTTTTTCTACTTGAAATTGCTTAAAAACCTCATTGAATTTTTTATCATATTCTAATAGCTTATATTCTATATTTGTTAATCTACTAAAAATTTGACCATTAAGCATCAAAAATCTTCTCATTTCAACAAAAGCATCCATAATATTTATACTAACTTGGATAGCAATGTCATTTTTTAATAAGCCGGATAACATAGCTATTCCTTGTTCTGTAAATGCATAAGGTAAATATTTACGATGTTTACCTCTGCCTTCGTTGTAACTTGAGTTTGGAATTTGTGGATTTAGAGAAGAGAATTCAAGATTTTTATTAAAGCCACTTTTGTTTAAGGTCACATATTGTGACCTTAAATAAGAATACTCATCATTAGTTAATTGAAAGCAAAATTTTTCTGGAAATCTATTAATATTTCTTTTTACAGCTTGATTTATCTTTTTTGTTTCATAGTTGTACAACATTGCTACATCAGAATCTAACATAACTTGTTTTCCTCGAATTGTATATATTAAATTTTTTATTTCTTCATTAGAAATTTCATTTTTAATTATTAATTTATTTTCTTCCATAACTTCACATCCTTAATAAACTACGTACAGTTTAAAACAAATGTTTGCAAATGTCAAGAGATTAGTCCTAAAAAAATATATTTGCATAGTTTTTTTGTAATTTTTCTTCTAAAAACGAAAAAAATGTTATATAATATTAGCATAAAATACAAAAGGAGAAAAACAGCAATATGAATGCACTTATAAAAATGCTATCAAATTCTAAAAAATTTAATAGCTATCTAGAAGATATAAAAAATAAAAAAAGTCCAGTTATGCTAACTGGGCTTACAGATGTTAGTAAAACTTATTTTTCTTATGGAACAAGTGAATATATAAATAATAATATTTGTATAATTACATATAATGAAATACAAGCAAAGAGATTAGTAAAAGATATTAGTTATTTTAATGAAAATGTAGTTTTATTACCAAAAAGAGAAATTGTAACATATGATTATGTTGCTGAAAGTAAGGACTTGCCATATGAAAGAATAGAAGCGTTAAATAAAATTTATGAGGGAAAAGCAAAAGTAATTGTTACTACAATAGAAGCTTTAATGCAAAGAATAGTACCTAAAAATGTATTGTATAAAAATTTATTAAAATTTAATATTGGTAAAACATATAATTTAGAAGAAATTAAAAAAACTCTAGTATCATTGGGATATATTAGATGTGATTTAATTGAAGCCAAAGGACAATTTAGTATAAGAGGTGGAATTTTAGATGTTGCTATAACAGATAAAAAGGGAGTTAGAATTGAATTTTGGGGAGATGATGTAGATTCTATAAGATACTTTAATATAGCAAGTCAACGTTCTACAGAAATGATAGAGAATGTTACAATATATCCTTGTCATGAATTTGTTTTAGACACAAATTTAGAAGATGTTTGTAAAGAAATTGAAAATAGATATGATGAAGAAAAATATGAAAATATTATAAAAAATGACATAGAATTAATAAAATCTGGAAACTATATTAGTAAAATAGATAAATACTATGATAGTTTTTATAAAAATACTACAAATTTATTAGACTATATAGAAGATAACTATATAATATTTTTAGATGAAGCAAATAAAATAAAAGCAAGGGCTAATAATGTATTAGTAGATAACCAAAATGTTCAAAAAATGTTAATGGAAAAAGAAAAAATAATTCCAGATGCAATAAGTAATATTTATGAATATGAAGATGTAATATCACAAATTTTAAAAAGACAAACAGTATATTTAGAAAAACAAGATACTAGCTTCGTAGACGAAAATAAAGTAAATGCTAAAAGAAATGGAATTAATTTTACAACAAGAGAAGTAAACTTTTATAAAAGTGGTATGGAATTATTTTTAGAAGAAGTTCAAACAGCAATAAATGAGAAAAAAACTGTAGTTGTATTAGCAGGTAATGAGCAAAATAGTCAGAAGTTATCTTTATTATTATTAGAAAAAGAAATACCACATAAATATATGGAAAAACTAGATAAAGATATTCCAAGTAGTGTTGTAATAGTATCTACAGGAGTTGTTTCAACAGGTTTTGAATGTTATGATTTAAATTTACTAGTTATTAGTAGTGAAGAACTATTTAATAAAGATACCAAAAAGAGAAGAAGGGCACATACAGATTTTAGTAATGGTGAAAAAGTAGTATTTGCAGACTTGAAAATAGGAGATTATGTTGTTCATAAAACCCATGGAATTGGACAGTTTATAGGTGTAAATACAATTAAGGCAGATAATATTACAAAAGATTATATAAAAATAAAATATAGAGATGATGATATATTATATGTTCCAACTAATCAACTAGATAATATTAGAAAATATATAGGTGGAGGAGAAGCACTACCAAAGCTAAACAGATTAGGCAGTAAAGAGTGGTCAAATACTAAGAAAAAAGTAAAATCAAATTTACAAGAAGTAGCAAGAAACTTAATAGAATTATATGCAAAAAGGCAGAAAATAAAAGGTTTTGCCTTTGAAAAAGATACACCATGGCAAACACAATTTGAAAATAGTTTTCCATATGTAGAAACAGATGACCAATTAAGATGTATTGAAGAAGTAAAAAAAGATATGGAAAAAGATAAACCAATGGATAGGCTGTTATGTGGTGACGTAGGATATGGTAAAACAGAAGTAGCAATTCGTGCGGCTTTTAAAGCTTGTATGAGCCAAAAACAAGTAGCATATTTAGTACCAACAACAATTCTTGCAAATCAACAGTATGAAAGTTTTAAAGAAAGAATGGAAGATTTTGCAATAAGAGTAGAGCTATTAAATAGATTTAGAACAAAAAAGGAACAACAAGAAGTTATAAAAAAATTAAAGCTTGGAGAAGTTGATGTTGTTATTGGAACACATAGACTTTTAAGTAAAGATGTAGAATTTAAAGATTTAGGATTATTGATTATTGATGAAGAGCATCGTTTTGGAGTAAAAGATAAAGAAAAAATAAAAGAATTAAAAGCAAATATAGATGTTTTAACAATGACAGCTACTCCAATTCCAAGAACATTACATATGTCTATTGTTGGAGTAAGGGACATGTCTGTAATATATGAACCACCACAAAATAGACGACCAGTACAAACTTATGTATTAGAATATGATGAAGAAGTAGTAAAAGAAGCAATCACAAGAGAATTAGAGAGAGATGGACAGGTATTTTACTTATATAATAATGTTGAAGGAATTATAAAGAAAAGCGAAGACATAAAAAAACTTGTTCCAGAAGCTAAAGTAGGATATGCACATGGAAAAATGACTGGTAGAGAATTAGAAGAAATAATGATGGATTTCATAAACAAAAAAATAAATGTATTGGTTTGTACAACAATTTTAGAATCTGGAATTGATATACCAAATGCAAATACAATAATTGTTGAAAATGCAGATAGATTAGGTTTAGCACAGCTATATCAAATTAGAGGAAGAGTAGGAAGAAGTAATATACAAAGTTATGCATATATTACCTATAAACCAGATAAACTATTATCTGAGGTGGCAGATAAAAGGTTAAAGGCAATAAAGGAATTTACAGAGTTTGGCTCAGGATTTAAAATTGCAATGCGTGATTTAGAAATAAGAGGAGCAGGAAGTTTACTTGGTGAAATACAACATGGACATATGGATCAAGTTGGGTATGATACTTATTGCAAATTATTAGATGAAGTTATAAAAGAAATGCAAGGAGTAGAAGTACCACAAGAAGTAGATGTACAAATAGATATTAATGTATCAAGCTATATTCCAGATGACTATATAGAAAATAGTAGTCAGAAGATAGAAATTTACCAAAATATTGCTCTTTGTAGAAATGAAGAAGATATACAAAATGTAATAGATGAGATTATTGATAGATATGGTCAAATGCCAGAAGAAGTAAATAATTTACTTGAAATTGCACGTATTAAGGAACTTGCAAAAAAAGCATTTGTAACTAAAATTTCTGAGAGAAGAGACAGCATAGTATTTAATTTTGATGCAAATAATTTTAATTTAGATGTTGTTGATAAATTAATAAAAACATATAGAAATCAAATAAAATTTTCACCAGGTAAAGAGCCATATATAACATATAAGGTACAAGAAAATTCGGATGCAGTAATAATAAAGAAAATAAAAGATTTTTTAAAGGAAATAGCTAATTAGAAGGGATTTTATATAAAAGGAGAAAGAACATGCATGTTATAACAAGTAAAGATAATGAAATAATAAAAAATATTCGTAAACTAAAAGATAAAAAATATAGAGAACTTAATAATAAGTATGTGATAGAAGGAATAAAACTAATAGAAGAGGCAATTGAGCAAAAAGCACAAATAGATACAATAGTTGTATGCGAGGACTGTATAGAAAATAAATCTATTGAGCAAAAACTTTTATATGAAATTGCTAAATATAATTGTTTATATGTATCAGAAAAAGTATTTAGTGCAGTAACAGAAGTAACAAATCCTCAAGGAATTTTAGCTGTTATAAATAAAGAAAATAAAAAAGAAGATATTGATTATAATCAAGATGTAATTGTTGTTTTAGATGGAATACAAGATCCAGGAAACTTAGGAACTATATTAAGAACAGTGGATAGTGCCCGGATTAAACCAAATAATTATATCTAATAAAACAACAGATGCATACAATCCAAAGGTTATTAGGTCTACAATGGGAGCAATATTTAGAGTTAAAATTATAACTTCTGAAGATTTAGTAAAAACATTAAAAGAAATGAAAAAGCATAAATTTAAAGTTGTTGCTACGTCATTACAGACTAATGATAGCATATATGATATATATTATAATAAAAAGGTATTAGTAATTGGAAATGAGGCAAATGGTGTATCAGATGATGTTTTAAATATAGCTGATGTAAAAGCTAAAATTCCAATGTTAGGTAAAACAGAAAGTTTAAATGCTTCTGTTGCAACAAGTATTATTTTATATGAATATGTTAGACAAAAAATTTCAAATAAATAGTAAGAAAATTGGACGTTAACGAAATCGAAGATTTCGACGTCCACATGTGCAAAATTGCTTCGCAATTATTGCACGTATCAAGGTAAATTAACCTTGTTGGTCGATTTTTCCTATACAATAAAAAAAGAAGTATTCTTAATTTTATAAGTATACTTCTTTTTTATGTATAGAGCTATGATTTTCCACTATTACTGAGTTAATATTCCTAATATAATAGGATATATTTCATTGTAATTATTTTCCCATTTTTCTGCTATTAATTTTGCTTGTTCTCGCGAATCTGCCTGTAATTTTATTTCAAAATTAGTTACATTATTTTTTACTAATTTGCATGTTACAATAAATTCATGTTCATTTCTTGGAAAAAATTCAGAAACTGCATGATTGTTATTTTGTACATCATCTACTTCTGCTTTTAGGGCATTATCTATTTGTAATTTAACAATGCCAGGTAGTAAATCATCTGTTAAAGATAGAGTTTCTTTTCCAGTATCGGTTATTTTATACATGGTTTTGTCTTCTTTAGTATATCCGATAATATATTTATTTTCTAATAGATCTAATAAAAATTGTTGAAAATAAAAATAATTCATTTCTTTAATAGACAATATAAGTTTTAATAAATTATCATTATCTATTGGTTTATTTAGTTTGTTTAAAATATATAAAATTAAAACTTTATTTTCTGCTAGAGTTTCATTATCTTCGTTTAATTTCATGCAAGATTACATCCTTTCTTATTTAGTTAGTAATTTTTCTATATTTTCCCAGACTTTATCACTGTATACTTTTCTTTCAGAAGAAAAAGGAAGTATTATGCTAAAAGAAATTCCTAATTCTTTTTTTATTTCATCAACATAATCATCTACTTTAGTTGGTGCAATTTTGTCTGCTTTATTAGCAAGAACAATAAAAGGTAAATTTGATTTCATAACATAATTGTACATCAATTTATCATTAGCAGTAGGTTTATGGCGAATATCTATTAAGAATATTATTAAAGAAATAGTATCTCTTTTTACTAAATATTCTTCAGTAAATTCATTAACTTTTTCTTGTTCTACTTTAGACATTTTACTATATCCATATCCAGGTAAATCTACAAAATAAAAAGAATTATCTATATTATAAAAATTGATTTGCCTTGTTTTTCCAGGTTCACTACTAGTTCTTGCTAAAGATTTTCTATTAACCATAGTGTTAATAAATGAAGATTTTCCAACATTAGATTTACCAACCAAAACAATTTCAGGTAATCCATTTGTAGGATATTGTTTTGGACTAACTGCAGAAACTTCAAATTTTGGATTTTTTACAACCATATTTTTCTCCTTATTATTTGTTTTTCTTTATACAAGTTTTACCACCCATATATGGCTGTAAAACTTTTGGTATATTTATGCTTCCATCTTCATTATAATTGTTTTCAAGTAATGCAATCAACATACGAGGTGGAGCAACTACAGTATTATTTAAAGTATGTGCAAAATAATTTCCTTTTTCACATTTTATACGAATACCTAAACGTCTTGCTTGGGCATCAGTTAAGTTAGAACAACTTCCAACTTCAAAGTATTTCTTTTGTCTAGGACTCCAAGCTTCTACATCTACACTTTTGGCTTTTAAATCAGCTAAATCACCACTGCAACATTCTAAAGTACGAACTGGTATATCTAAACTTCTAAATAGTTCAACAGTATAAGACCACATTTTATCATACCACTTATAGCTGTCTTCTGGTTCACATACTACAATCATTTCCTGTTTTTCAAATTGGTGAATACGATAAACTCCACGTTCTTCTATTCCATGAGCACCTTTTTCTTTTCTAAAACAAGGAGAATAAGATGTCATTGTGTAAGGTAAGTCAGATTTTTGTAAAATTTGGTCTTTAAATTTACCAATCATAGAATGTTCACTAGTACCAATTAAATATAAATCTTCTCCTTCAATTTTATACATCATTGCATCCATTTCTTCAAAGCTCATAACACCAGTAACAACATCTGAACGTATCATAAATGGAGGAATACAATAAGTAAATCCTTTATTTATCATAAAATCTCTTGCATATGAAATTACAGCAGAATGAAGTCTTGCAATGTCTCCCATTAAATAATAAAATCCATTACCAGCAACTCTTCTTGCAGAATCTAAGTCGATTCCACATAAAGATTCCATTATATCGGTGTGATAAGGTATTTCGTAATCTGGTACAAATGGTTCACCAAATTTTTGCACTTCAACATTTTTAGAATCATCTTCACCTATAGGAACAGAGTCATGAATAATATTAGGTATTTTCATCATTCTAGTTTTTATTTCTGTTGCAAGTTCTGCTTCTAATTTTTCGTTTTCTACCAGTTCATTATTTATAGCAACAACTTGATTTTTAAGAGCTTGCGCTTCATCTTTTTTTCCATTTTTCATTAATGTACCAATTTCAGCACTTAAACTATTACGTTTAGAACGTAATTCATCACCTTTTAATTTTACATTTCTGTTTTTCTCATCTAATTCTAGTACTTCGTCAACTAAAACAAGTTTATGGTCTTGAAATTTTTTCCTTATGTTCTCCTTAACAATTTCTGGATTTTCTCTTACAAATTTAATATCTAACATAAAATTCCCCCCTATAAAACAAAAACGCCCTTATATAAACAACATAAGGACGAATAAAATTCGCGGTGCCACCTTAATTACTAACAAAAGTTAGCATCTTAACAATGTTATAACCCACATTACCCGGTTTCGCTTTTACGAAAAGCAATAAAAGTAGATTCTCAAAAACGTTATAACCTACTTCCACCAAACGTAGGCTCTCTATATATAACAAATAATTGATACTATTCTTTTATTTTTGCCATATTTTAATGTAATTATTTTACCACAATAAAACTAAAAATACAAGTGTATCATATTGACAAAATATAATTCTATTTGTTATTTATCTTATTTTAGATAAATTTGACAATGAAAACTAAAAGGAAAAAGACTAGGAACTGCACTCCTAGTCTTTTTTATTGTCTACGAAAACCCCACGTTTTACGTGGGGTTCAAAAGGCTTATAGCTATGGTGAAAATAATCCCCTCCTTTGATATAATAATTTTGGTTTCGTCAGCCGCAAAATAAAAATCAAAGGAGGGGATTGTCTATGAAAATAGACACTAATAGTTTAACACATACAACTTGGAATTGTAAATATCACATAGTATTTGCACCCAAATATAGAAGACAAGTAATATACGGAAAGATAAAAATGGATATAGGAAAAATAATAAGAACATTGTGTGAGCAAAAAGGAGTAGAAATAATAGAAGCAAATGCATGTAAGGATCACATACATATGTTGGTAGAAATACCGCCAAAGATAAGTGTATCTTCATTTATAGGGTATCTAAAAGGAAAAAGTAGTTTAATGATATTTGATAGACATGCAAATTTAAAGTATAAATATGGAAATAGGCACTTTTGGTGTAAAGGCTATTATGTAGATACAGTAGGCAAAAATAAAAAAGTAATAGAAGAATATATAAAGAATCAATTGCAAGAAGACATAGCATCAGATCAAATAAGTATAAAAGAATATATGGATCCGTTCGAAAAAAACGAAAAACAGAAAGAGGAAAAGAAAAAAGGAGTAGGACCACTTAAGTGGTAGCCTGAGAAAGAAATGCGGTTGACGGACCATTCAGAAGGGCTTGAGCCCAACTGTGCCAGAACAAGACCCTTCTAGGGTAAGAGCAAACCGCACGTTTTACGTGCGGTTATGATTGTATTGCATAACTTCATTTCCTGACGTCATAGTAATTATAACATCAAATATATTATATGTCAAATTGAAAATAACTATATCATTTTTGTAAAAAAACACTTGGATTTTGTAATATTAACAAAAGTTGAAAAATTATGTAAAATATAGTATAATTCAACTATAAAAATTAGTTGGAGGAAAAATCTTATGAAATTTGATTATGAAGGAGAAGCTCAAGATGATGGTATTATATTTACCTATGACAACGCTAATAGAGCAATTTATTTTAGGCGGGAAGAAGGAAAAATAAAGGAGTATGAAGTAATTTATAAGAAAAATAAAAAAATTTCATTTAAAGAACGGTTTAAAAATTTGATAAAACAACAAGAATGTTTAATGGAGGATATAATTGCAATAGTAAGTCTTATATTATTTGGATTAACTAATGTTAAAATAATCTATATTTATGCATTAATAATTATACTTATGTTTGTTTATATAGCTATGAAAATATATATTATTATTAGTGTGAAAAATAAAATGTCGTATAGTTGTAAACAATATCATGCTGCTGAACATATGATTTATAGTTTAGAAGATAAGGATGTATCTATTGACGAATTAAAAAAGTTTGGCAAAACATTGTTAAATGATTGCGGAAGTAATGATGCTTGTATAGATATAGCAAGTATAATTATTGCAAGCATTGATATAATATTTTGCTGTAATTTGTCTATTTCTGTAAGACATGAAACCATTATACTTGTTATACTATGGACAATGTTGTCAATACAGATTGAATGTATTTATTACTTAGTATTAGTATTGCAATATAAAAAAGGTATTTTTAACAATATTGTACAGCCGTTATTCATTAAAACTCCGAGTGATGACCAGCTTGAGCTTGCTATCTATGGTTATAAGAGAATCCAAGAATTGGACGATAAATTGTCCGGAAAAAAAGAGATGTAGGCAGGGTATTTCCTGCTTACATCTCTTTAACGTTTATTAAAAACATATTATAAAAATTTAAATAATAATAACAAAAAACATTCATATAATAAATTATGAGGTGTTTTTTATGGGGCAAAAAGGGCTTGATTTTAAACATAAAGAAGTAGTTAATATTAATGATGGCAAAAGACTAGGGTATGTGCAAGATGTAACAGCAGATTTAGAAACAGGTGTAATTACTTCTATAATTGTGCCACGGCAATAATAAACTACTAAATATATTTTCAGGAAACAATGATATTGTAATTCCATGGAAAAATATTAAGTGTATAGGTGATGATATAATTTTAGTAGAAATATAAATAATTTTGCTGTATTATAGAAAAATCGTCAAACTTAAGAAGATTTGACGATTTCTATTTTGGTAGCGACGGTGGGACTTGAACCTACGACCTGCCGGGTATGAACCGGATGCTCTAGCCAACTGAGCTACGTCGCCATATATTGTTTCAACTTGTACTATTATAATAGTATATCCAGGTTTTGTCAATATAAAAACATAAAAAATGTTAAAATACTTAGGCAAAATCCATATAGCATAGCACTATATGGACTAATCTTTCTTTTTTTCCTCAGGAATTATAATATCTTTTTTCTTTTCTTCTTTTGTTTTTGGTTTTTCTATAGATAAATGCTTATATACAGGAGATATTTCTAAATCTTTTCCATCTCCATTAACAACTTCTATTGGCTTTGGTGTATCAGACATAATATTCACCTCACATTTAATATAAATATATATTAACATATAATAAATAAAAGTGCAAATAAAATAAAAAATAAATATTGTAAGTTGAATTTTAATTGACATATAGGCGAATTCGTGTAATAATATAAAAAGAATAAAAAAGGAATTGGTATAATATGGATATAGAAAAAACAAAAGCAATTATAGAAGCTATATTATTTGCAGCAGGAAGAGTTGTAAAAATAAATGAGCTAGTATTAGTTTTAGAAAAAAATGAAGAAGAAATAAATAAAATAATAGAAAATATGCAAGAAGAATATAAAGCTGAAAATAGGGGAATAGAAATTATTAAGGTGGATAATGGATTTCAACTAGCAACAAAAAACGGATTACATGAATATATTTATCCGATTTTAGATAAAAGAAACAAACCAAATTTATCTACAGCAGCATTAGAAACTTTATCAATAATTGCATATAACCCTAAAATAACAAGAGCTGAAATTGAAGCCATAAGAGGTGTTTCAGCAGATGCTTGTGTATATAAATTATTAGAATATGGGCTAATAGAAGAAGCAGGAAAAACAGATTTACCAGGAAAACCAATGGCATATAAAACTACTGAAGATTTCTTGAAAATGTTTGGCTATTCATCATTAAACGATTTACCAGAATTACCAAGATATAAGTTAGATGAAAACCAACAAATAGTAATTGATGATTTAATAGAGGAAAATGAAGAGGCAAAAAAAGATGATATTAATGTAGAAGAAAAAAATAATAATATGATACAAAATGAGGCTCCAATGCCCGAAAGGGAAGGAAAGGATGAATTAAAAGAAGCAGAAAATTAATAAAAGGAGAGAATATTATGAAAAATGAAAAAGAATTTGTAAAAGATATTACAAATATAGATGAGAATTTTGCACAATGGTATACAGACATTGTATTAAAAGCTGAACTTGCAGATTATACATCTGTTAAAGGATTTATATCAATAAGGCCATATGGATATGCAATATGGGAAAATATACAAAATTATGTAGATAAAAAATTTAAAGAACATGGGGTAAAAAATGTTTCAATGCCTGTATTAATACCAGAAAGCTTATTAAATAAAGAAAAAGAACATGTTGAAGGTTTTGCTCCAGAAGTTGCTTGGGTAACTATTGGAGGTGGAGAAAAATTAGAAGAAAGGTTATGTGTTAGACCTACTTCTGAAACTATTTTTTCTACTATGTATTCTAAATGGTTAAGTTCATGGAGAGATTTACCATTTATATATAATCAATGGTGTAGTGTATTAAGATGGGAAAAAGAAACAAGACCATTTTTACGTTCAAGAGAATTTTTATGGCAAGAAGGACATACAATACACGAAACTGAACAAGAAGCAAAAGACTTTACATTAGATATGTTAGATGTATATGCAGATGTTATAGAAAATTTACTTGCAATACCAGTATTAAAAGGTAGAAAAACAAAAAAAGAACAATTTGCGGGTGCAGAAGCAACATATACGGTAGAAACATTGATGCATGATGGAAGAGCACTTCAAGGAGGAACATCACATTATTTTGGACAGAACTTTACAAGACCATTTGAAGTAAAATTCCAAAATAGAAATGGTGATCAAGAATATGCCTACCAAACTTCATGGGGAATTAGTACTAGATTAATAGGTGCTGTTATAATGGCACATGGAGATAATAGAGGGTTAAAACTACCACCAAATGTAGCTCCAATTCAAATTGTTATTGTACCAATTGCTCAACAAAAAGAAGGGGTATTAGAAGAAACAAATAAATTAAATGATAGACTAAGTAAAAAATTTAGAACTAAAATAGATGATAGAGATAATTATTCTGTAGGTTACAAATTTAATGATTGGGAAATGAGGGGAGTACCAGTTAGAATTGAAATGGGACCTAGAGATATTGAAAAAGGAGAAGCTGTTTTAGTTAGAAGAGATACTTCTGAAAAAATTACAGTAAAACTAGATGAAATTGAAGAAAAATTAGAAGAATTATTAAATGATATACAAAAATCTATGTTTGAAGTATGTAAAAAAAGAATGGAAGAAAAAACCACAGTAGCATTAAATATGGAAGAATTAAAGAAAAATCTAGATGAAAACCAAGGATTTGTAAAAACAATGTGGTGTGGAAGTCAAGAGTGTGAAGATAAGGTAAAAGAAGAGACTGGGGCACCATCAAGATGTATGCCATTTGAACAAGAACATTTAAGTGATACTTGCGTATGCTGTGGAAAACCAGCTACAAAAATGATTGTTTGGGGAAGACAATATTAATAAAAATAGAAATTAAATTTATACTAAAAATCCAACTCATATTGAGTTGGATTTTCTTAATATAGAAACTTTTATTAAAATTCACAATTTTTTGGTGTTCTTGGGAAAGGTATAACATCACGAATATTTTGCATTCCTGTAATATACATTAATAACCTTTCAAATCCAAGTCCAAATCCAGAATGAACAACACTACCAAATCTTCTTAAATCTAAATACCACCAATAATCTTTTTTATCTAGTCCAAGATCATTCATTCTTTTTTCTAATTTTTCTAGATTTTCTTCTCTTTGGCTTCCACCAATAATTTCACCAATTCCAGGAGCTAAAAGATCGGCTGCTGCAACTGTTTTTCCATCTGGGTTTTGCTTCATATAAAAAGCTTTAATATCCATTGGATAATCTGTTACAAAAACAGGTTTTTTGAAAACAACCTCACTTAAATATCTTTCATGTTCTGTTTGTAAATCACATCCCCAACTAACAGGGAATTCAAATTTATCATTTGCTTTTTCTAATTCCTTAATAGCATCTGTATATGAAATTCTACCAAAATCTGAAGATATAACATTTTGTAATCTCTCAAGTAAAGTCTTATCAATAAAATTATTGAAAAATTCCATTTCCTCAGGACAATTTTCTAATACATATGAAATAACAAATTTTAACATATCTTCTGCTAAATCCATATCATCATTTAAGTCTGCAAAGCATATTTCTGGTTCAATCATCCAAAATTCAGCTGCATGTTTAACTGTGTTTGAATTTTCAGCTCTGAATGTAGGGCCAAATGTATATACATTTCTAAAAGCAAAAGCATAGTTTTCAACATCTAATTGACCACTTACAGTAAGATGAGCAGGTCTTGCAAAAAAATCTTTTGAATAATCTACTTTACCATCTTCTGTTTTTGGAATATCGTTAAAATCAAAATTAGAAACATTAAACATTTCACCAGCACCTTCTGCATCACTTGATGTTATTATAGGTGAGTGTACATACACAAAATTCCTTTCTTGAAAGAATTTGTGTAAAGCATATGCTGCAACTGAACGAACTCTAAATACAGCATTAAATGTATTTGTTCTAGGACGAAGATGTGCAACTGTTCTTAAATATTCAAAAGTATGACGTTTCTTTTGAAGCGGATAATCAGCATCAGATAGGTTATATATAGTTACATCTGTAGCTTTTATTTCAAAAGGTTGTTTTGCATTTTCTGTTTTTACAAGCATACCTGTAATTTTAACAGAAGAGCTAATACTTAATTTGCATATTTTATCAAAGTTAGATAAAGTATTATCAAAAACAATTTGTACATTCTTAAAAAAAGATCCATCATTTATTTCAATAAATCCAAAAGTTTTAGAATCTCTTAAAGTTTTTACCCAACCTTCAATAGTTACTTCTTTATCTATATATGAATCAGCATTTCTATATAGTTCTTTAATAGTTAATTTATTCATAATTTCCTCCTAAAAATAATATTATGTAGATATTATATATAATTATTATCGTAAATTCAATAATTTATTACCACTTTATAGACTTTTTGTTAAAAAAATGGTAATATATTAGAAGTTACTATGAAAATAGATATAGGATTTATAGGAGGAAATTATGAACGAATATAGGACTAATACATGCGGAGAATTAAATAAAAGTAACATAGGAGAAGAGGTAAGACTATCAGGTTGGATACAAAAAATAAGAAATTTAGGTGGAATGACGTTCATAGATTTAAGAGATGAAGTAGGAATTACACAAATAGTTATTGAAAATAGTGAAGAAAATTTGAAAATGTGTAAAAACTTAACAACTGAAAGCTGTATAAAAGTAGAAGGTAAAGTGGTAGAAAGAGCAAGCAAAAACGATAAAATACCAACAGGAGAAATAGAAATTATAGCAAGCAATATTGAAATACTTGGAAAATGTAAAAATGTATTACCATTTGAAATAAATTCTTTAGAGCAAAATAATGTAAGAGAAGATTTACGTTTAGAATATAGATTTTTAGATTTGAGAAATGACCATATTCATAAAAATATTATATTAAGATCTAATATAATGAAAACATTAAGAAATAAAATGGATGAATTAGGGTTTATAGAAATCCAAACTCCAATTTTAGCTAATTCTTCACCAGAAGGAGCAAGAGACTTTTTAGTTCCAAGTAGATTACATCCAGGAGAATTTTATGCATTACCACAAGCACCTCAACAATTTAAACAATTGTTAATGGTATCAGGTTTTAACAAATATTATCAAATAGCACCATGTTTTAGAGATGAAGACCCACGTGCTGATAGAGCACCAGGTGAATTTTACCAATTAGACTTTGAAATGAGTTTTGCCACTCAAGAAGATGTATTTAAAGTATTAGAGGAAGTTATTCCAGATGTATTTAGCAAATATACAAACTATGAAGTAGATAAAGGTCCATTTATTCGTATTCCATATAAAGAAGCAATGGAAAAATACGGAATAGATAAACCAGACTTAAGGAATCCATTAATTATATATGATGCAACAAAAGTATTTGAAAATACAGATTTCAATGCATTCAAAAATAAAACAGTAAAAATAATTGCTGTTCCTATGAAAGAAGAACTACCAAGGAAATTCTTTGATAAAATGGGAGAATTTGCGCAAGAAGAACTAGGAGCAAAAGGACTTGCTTGGGTAAAACTTGATAGTGAAAACAACTTAAATGGAGGAATTTCAAAATTTATTACTGAAGAACAAAAAGAAGAAATTATAAAAATTGCCCAAGAAAATAAAAACAGTGCAATATTCTTTATAGCAGATGAATTTGAAACTGCTCAAAAAATAGCAGGAGGAGTTAGAATTGAATTAGGAAAAAGACTAGATTTGTTACAAAAAAATGTATACAAATTCTGTTTAATAGTAGATTTTCCTATGTATGAATTATCAGATGAAGGAAAAATAGATTTTAACCATAATCCATTTTCAATGCCTCAAGGAGGAATAGAAGCATTAGAAAATGAAAATCCATTAGATATACTTGCTTATCAATATGATTTAGTATGTAATGGATATGAAATGGCATCAGGAGCAGTTAGAAATCATGATCCAGAACTTATGGTAAAAGCATTTGAAATAGCAGGTTATACAAGAAAAGATGTAGAAGAAAGATTCGGTGCCTTATTTAATGCATTTCAATATGGTACACCACCACATGCAGGAGCAGCACCAGGATTAGACAGAATGGTAATGTTAATAGCTGGAGAAGATAATTTAAGACAAGTAATAGCATTTCCTAAAAATAAAAAAGCAAGAGATTTACTAATGAGAGCACCAAGTAAAGTAGATGAAAGCCAATTAAAAGATGTGCATATAAAATTAGATATAGATGAATAATTAAAAAGAAAAGAATGAACAATATTTAACTATTGTTCATTCTTTTCTTTTGGTGTATGATGTAATTTTTTATAAATAAATAAGCCAATACCAGATATAGCAAATGTAACAACATATGCAATAATAGATAATTCCCAATTTCCTTCTACTAAATTACTACCGGCGAATGTAGACGAAATAACTGAAGGAAAACGGCAAAATGTTGATATTAAAAAGAATCTAGATGCACGTATAGGCAGTAAACCTGCAATATATACAAATAAATCTTTAGGCGTTCCAGGAATTAAAAAAACTATAAAGAAAAATAGTTCAATTTTTTCTGGATTAGAAAGCCATTTACTGTTTTCAATTTTCTTTATTTTATCTTCACCGAAGAAGGTATTAATAAAATCTCTTCCGAATTTTCGTACACAGAAGAATATAATAACTGAACTTAAAAATGCACCAATAAAAATAATTAACATTCCTCCAAATGTTCCATAGCACATTCCAGCAAGAAATTCAATCGGTTCACCTGGAAGTACCGGTACAAGTATTTGTAATAATTGTAGACCGATTAGCATAAATACTCCACCAAAAGTAGAATTAGAAATTTGTTCTTTGAATTTAAGTTGACCGTTCTTCTGTTCCTAAATTAGCAAATAAAGGAAATAATTTTATGGAAAGAAATATAAGCAATATAATAGCTAATATAAGTAGAACTAATTTTATAACTTTAAATTTTTTTGTGTTTTTATTCTCCATTGTTTTCATCCATCCTTTAAAAAATTATATATATAATACCACAAAAGTCTTAATAAAAAAATAGAAAAAAATTAAGATTTTATGAAATTTTTATTGTATAATGTAAATATATACTATAAATGGAAAATGGTGATTTGATGAATGATGAAGTAAGAAAAAAGATATTAGAATTAGCAGACCCAAAATATAAAGAATTTCATAGTGGACTTTGTCCAAACACTGAAAATATTATAGGAGTGCGAATACCTGTATTAAGAAAATATGCAAAAGAATTAGCAAAAGAGGATTTTAGAAGCTATCTTGCTAGCATTGCAGATGATTACTATGAAGAAATTATGATAAAAGGAATGATAATAGGACTTGCGAGAATGGATGCAGAAGAAAGGCTAAATTATATAAGTGAATTTGTACCTAAAATAGATAATTGGGCAATATGCGATACTTTTTGTGCAGGACTGAAGTTTACAAATAAAAACAAAGATATTGTATGGGAATTCATAAAAAAATACCAAAATTCTAGAAAAGAATTTGAGCTTAGATTTTTAATTGTAATGTTATTAGACTACTATATTACAGATGAATATATAGATGAAGTAATAAAAATATTAGATAAAACTAAGCATGATGGATACTATGTAAAAATGGCAATAGCATGGACTATATCTGCCATATATGTTAAATATCCTAAAATTACTATGGAATATTTAAAAAATAATACATTAGATGATTTTACATATAATAAAGCATTACAAAAAATAATTGAATCTTATAGAGTATCAGAAGAAGATAAAAATATTATGAGAAAAATGAAAAGGTAAAAGAAACATATGGATAAAAAAATAAAACTAGTCAAAAATTTTGTAAGTAAAATTACAGCAAATTTGACTAGTTTTTTTATTATAAAATTTTATAATACATACAATAAAATTAAATATTTATACTAAATCTATTTAATATAGTATAAAATAAATAAAAATTATAATAAATAAGTTTATTTTTATAAAAAATAAATAATAAAAATACTAAGCTATAAACAATTAATATATAACTTAGTATTTTAATATAACAAAATAAAGCTATAATATATACCATTTATGGCAACAAATGATTACCAAAAACTGTAAAACTACTTGAAAAAGAAGAAAAAAAGATATATAAATAGCTTGACAAGGTTATATTTGTAAATATAAAATAGTATCATAAAATAAGACAATTTTAGAAGAACATAAAAAATGGTACATTGACAATTGAATAAAAAATATTTATCTTACTTGCAATTTGTGAATTTCCAAAACAAAAGAATAAAGCACTAATATTTTGTAAAGAATAATACTAACAAGAAAACAGAAAAAAAGAAAGACAAAGGAGGAAAAAGAAAAATGAAAAAGACAATAAAAAAGAAAGAAAAAACAAACAATAGCGGTATTACTCTAATAGCTCTAGTTATAACCATAATTGTATTACTAATATTAGCAGGAGTAACAATAAATTTAACATTAGGAGAAAATGGAATATATAGAACAGCAGAGCAAGCAGGAAAGAATTACACGCAAGCACAAGAGCAAGAATTAGCAGGAATAGCTAATTTTGAAAATGAAATAAATAATATAATAGCAGGAACAGGAAATAACAGTGGGAGTGGAACAGACACACCATATGATACGGGAATAGATGGAATCGGAGATAATAAAGACGGAATAGTAACATTTAGAGTGTTATATAATGATTCTACAAATGGATTGCAAATAATATCAGATAAAAATGTAGAAAATGTAACGTTAGGAACAAATGGAACAAATGATTTAGCAGCATGGCAATCATCAATGAATGATTATAATAATGCAATAACCACATTAAACCAAAAAGCAGAGAAATATGCAACAAGTAGCCAATATGCATTAGATGGAAGATGTGTAGGAAGTGTGCCAACAGTAGGAACAGATGGAAAGTTTAATGCAAAAAATACAGAAGTATCACAAACATATAGTATACCAGATGAATGGACATTGCCAAGTGGATGGAGTAGTATAGATACAGGATGTCAAAAATTGACAGATACAAATTATGAAACAGACCGAACAGCAATGCAAGCTATAGGAGAAGATATGTGGACAACAGGAGAGTATTACTGGCTAGCATCGCGTGATGTGATTTCTGATTCGTATTCTTGCGATTTCCGTGTGCGTTATGTGAGGACTAGCGGTGGCTTGAACAACAACGGCTTGTGCCATGTGAATTCAGATGGCTACACTAATGGCCTTTCCTATGGGAATGGTCTTCGTCCTTGTATTTCTCTAAGATCTGATATCAAAGTCACAGGAGGAGATGGAAGTGAAGAAACGCCATATGAGCTAGGAATATAAAATAGTGCTAGCCGAGAAGGCCTCAGGACTTCTTGGCAAAGGAAATGTGCCATGCATCAAGCGTGGCACAGGGCAAAAATGTACCATAAAGACAAGTAAGGTATGATGTATGTAAAAGTATAGAAAAAATGGAAGTAAAAATCCATGAGATTCTATACTTTTTTCTATTTTGTCAAAAACCGTCGAAAAAAACTCATTGACAGAGTAGGAGAAATGTAATATAAATTAAGTATACTTAAAATAAAAATTAAATCAAAACAACTTATGTTCTGCAGAAATCAAAACAAAATCTTAATTTAGGAAAAGTCTATCCTAAGAAATTCACAAAAAGAAGACATATGGATAAAAGCATTAAAAGCAGAGGGGGAAAAAGAGATGGAAGAATTACTAAAAAATAACAAAGAATTAAGGGAGATGAAAGAAGAACTAGAAAGATTATTATAGGGAAAAACAATTAAGAGATGAACTATCCAGAATAAAAGATGGATATATGAAGGGCATTAAAGAAGGAAAAAGGGAAGGAATTATAGAGGGAAAAGAAGAAAAGGAGAAAGAAATAGTTTTAAATATGCATAAAAACAATATAGATATTAAGACGATATGTAATATAGTACAAATTACAGAAGAGGAAGTAAGAACAATAATAGATGAGTAGCATAGGAAAATTACTGGAAAATTCGAAAAAAGTTTGACAAGCAAGTAAAAATATGATACAATATCAAACTGTAATCCGCTTAATTAAGGTGCTGAAAAGTTAATTAAGTTTAACTACCTAAATGTTGGGATTAGCGAGTATACAAAAAAGGGAGGTGTACATATATGTACGCAATAATTGAAAGCTGTGGAAAACAATACAAAGTAGCACAAGGAGATGTTATATTTTTTGAAAAATTAGATGCTGAAGTTGATAAAAAAGTAACATTTGATAATGTTGTTTTAGTATCTGATGGAGAAAAAATAGAAATTGGAAATCCATATGTAAAAGGATTTAAAGTTGAAGGAAAAGTGCTAGCACATGGAAAAGGTAAAAAAATAATTGTTTTCAAATATAAACCAAAAAAGAATTATAGAAGAAAACAAGGACACAGACAACCATATACAAAGGTTGAAATTACAGCTATAAAGAAACCAGCTGCTAAAAAGCAAGCGGCTAAAGCTGAAGAAAAAGTAGAAGAATAATTTTTGAATGATATAAAAGGCATACATAGTAAGGAAGGAGTGAGATTTAAATGGCTCATAAAAAAGGTCAAGGTAGTGTTAAGAACGGAAGAGATAGTGAATCTAAGCGTCTTGGAGTAAAGCGTGCTGACGGACAATTTGTTCTTGCAGGAAATATTTTAATGAGACAAAGAGGAACTCATATACATCCAGGAACTAATGTAGGAAAAGGTAGTGATGATACTTTATATGCATTAGTAGATGGAACAGTAAAATTTGAAAGATTAGGTAGAGACAAGAAAAAAGTAAGTGTTTACCCAGTTGAAGAAGTAGCAAAAAAAGAAGCTTAAATATATAAAACAACTCCTTTAATGGAGTTGTTTTTTTTAGTAAACTAGAGTATAATAGAAATACTTATTATTAAATTTTTGTTAAGGAAGGATGATTGAAATTATGATACCAATAAAAGAAGAAGAAAAAAGAATTTTGACAGGAGATAGACCAACAGGTAAATTACATATAGGTCACTATTTTGGTTCTTTACAAAATAGAGTTAAATTACAAAATCAGTATAAAACTTTTATTGAAGTTGCAGATGTTCAAGCATTAACAGATAATTTCAATAATCCAGAAAAAGTAAAAAGAAATGTTAGCCAAATTGTAATGGATCAATTATCAGTTGGAATAGACCCAAATAAAACAACTATTTTTTTACAATCTATGATACCTGAAATAGCTGAACTTACAGTTTTTTATTCTAACTTAGTTACAATAGCGAGACTTCAAAGAAATCCAACTGTGAAAACAGAAATTGCACAAAAAAGGGAATTGTTTGGAGAAAGTGTAACATATGGATTTTTAGGTTACCCTGTAAGCCAAGCAGCAGATATAACAACATTTGATGCTACAATTATACCTGTTGGGGAAGATCAATTACCATTAATAGAACAATGTAGGGAAATTGTAAGAAAATTTAATAGTATATACGGAGAAACTCTAAAAGAACCACAAGCATATTTAGGAGAAAATAAAAGAATTAAAGGATTAGATGGAAATGAAAAAATGGGAAAATCTTTAGGAAATGCAATATATTTGTCAGATCCAGAAGAAGAAATTGCAAAAAAAGTTATGAATGCAGTTACAGACCCAGCAAGAATAAAAAAAGATGATCCTGGAAATCCTAATATATGTATGGTAGCATATTATCACAATTTATTTACTAAAAACGAATATGAAAATATATGTGAAGAATGCAAGAAGGGTAAACGTGGTTGTGTAGCTTGCAAAAGGCAATTAATTAATAGTATTAATAATGAATTAGAACCAATTAGAGAAAAAAGAAAATATTATGAAGAAAGACCAGAATTAGTAAAAGAAATACTAATGGAAGGAACTAAAAAAGCGCAAGGTATAGCAAAAGAAACTATGAAAAAAGTAAAACAAGCAATGAAATTAGATTATTTTGAATAAAGGAGAAAAAAATGTTTACAGATTATGCGAAAATAACTATCAAATCCGGAAATGGTGGAAATGGTGCAGCAACTTTTAGAAGAGAAAAATATGTTGCAGCTGGAGGACCAGATGGAGGAGATGGTGGAAAAGGCGGAAGCATATACTTTTTTGTTGATAAAGATATGAATACTCTATTAGATTTCAGATATAAAAAGATTTTTAAGGCTGAAAATGGAGAAAATGGTAGTGGAAATAATTGCAATGGTAAAAAAGGTGAAGATTTATATATAGGCGTACCATTAGGAACAATTATAAAAGATGCAGATAGTGGAAAAGTAGTTGCTGATTTATCGGAAGAAAATCAAAAAGAGCTAATACTACAAGGTGGAAGAGGTGGAAAAGGAAATACACATTTTGCAACATCTACTCGTCAAGCACCAAGATTTTCTCAAGATGGAGAAAAGGGAATGGAAAAAGAGTTAATTTTAGAGCTTAAACTGCTTGCAGATGTAGGACTTATTGGATTTCCTAATGTTGGTAAGTCAACATTTCTTTCGGTGGTAACTTCAGCAAAACCTAAAATTGCAGATTATCATTTTACAACAATTATTCCAAATTTAGGAGTAGTTAAATCTATATATGGAGATAGTTTTGTAATAGCAGATATTCCAGGAATTATAGAGGGTGCAAGTAAAGGAGTAGGCCTTGGAATTCAATTTTTAAGACATATAGAAAGAACAAGATTATTATTACACGTTATAGATGTTTCAGGAGTAGAAGGAAGAAATCCTGTAGATGATTTTTATACAATAAATGAAGAACTAAGAAAATATAGTGAAAAACTAAGTAATAGAAAACAAATAATTGTTGCTAACAAAATTGATGTAATGCAAAATGAACAATTATATAAAGAGTTAGAAGAATTAGCTAATAAGCAAAATATAGAAATATATAAAATATCAGCTGCAACTGGAGAGGGAATAGATGAATTAATGAATAGAGTTACACAAGTTCTAAAAGAACTACCTAAAGAGGAACTTGTTGAAACAGAAGAAAAAATAGTGTATACACTATCTGAAGATAAAGATGAATTTACTGTAAGAAGAGATGGAAATGATTATATTGTTGAAGGCCCAGCTGCAGAAAGATTAATGGGAAGAGTAAATATAGGAGACAATGAATCAATGCATTATTTCCAAAAATCAATTAGACAGTTAGGAATAGAAGACAAATTAAAGAAAATGGGGATAAAAGAAGGAGATACAGTTAAATTTTTAGAATGGGAATTTGAATGGTATGATTAAAAATTAAAATAAAAATAAAAAAAATAAAAAAGTTCAAACTTTTGTTTGACTTTTTTATTTTTTTATGATACCATAGTGACAAATAAAAAAGGGAGTGATAAGTCTATGAATAAAAAGGGATCAAGTGAACTAAATAAAAGAGAAAAAGCAATATTAAAATTCATTGAAAAACAAATAACATTAAATGGTTATCCACCATCAGTTAGAGAAATTGGAAAGGCAGTTGGCTTAAAATCAACAGCAACAGTACATGGATATTTGGCAAAACTAGAAGAAAAAGGTTATATAAAGAAAGAATCACAAAAAGGAAGAACTCTAAAATTATTAAAAGGTGGAGCAGGAGAAGATAAAAACCAAACAACAATGAAAGAATTCTATTCAGGAAAAGAAATGGTAGAAGTTCCAGTAATAGGAAAAATAACAGCAGGAGCACCAATATTAGCAGTAGAAAATGTTACTGATACATTTCCAATACCAATAGATTTCGTTGGAAATAGTGAATCATTCATGCTTACAGTTAGAGGAGAAAGCATGATAGAAGCAGGTATATTGGATGGAGATTATATTTTAGTAAGAAAACAAAACACAGCCAACAATGGAGAAATTGTAGTAGCATTAATAGGAGATGAGGCAACAGTAAAAACATTCTATAAAGAAAAAGATCATATTAGATTACAACCAGAAAACTCTACAATGGATCCAATTATTGTACCAGATTGTAAAATACTAGGTAAAGTTAGTGGCGTGTTCAGAAAAATGTAAGTGTATTGAAAAATTTATTTAAATTTGATATAATAATACATAGTTTATACATTTAACCTTGCAATTAAAATCAATAAGAAGGGAGAAAAAATATGTATGTATTAGAAATCGAAACTAGAAACAAACTGAAAAGAATCGAAAATCCCAGGAAAGCTCGGATTTTAGACTTGATTTTTACAGATTGTCTTCAAATTATGGATAATGATGGAAAATGGCATACAATATGTACAGGATGGATAGGCGGATTAAGAGGACAGATTCTGATAATGCAAATAAATGATGCAATAAAACGAAAAGAAAACCAAATATATATCGACCTATAAATCCATAACAAAACCTCGGAAATTTTGAAATTTCCGAGGTTTTTGTTTATTTTCATTTTATCTTTTACTAAATTGTGGAGCTTTTCTAGCTTTTTTAAGACCGTATTTTTTTCTTTCTTTCATACGAGGATCTCTTGTTAAGAAACCGTTAGCTTTTAATTCTGGTCTATATTCAGCATTTGCTTCTAGTAAAGCTCTTGCTATACCATGACGTATTGCACCTGCTTGACCAGTATATCCTCCACCTACTACTTTACAAATAACATCATATTTAGCAAGTGTGTTTGTAACTGTTAATGGTTGTCTTACAATAACTTTTAATGTTTCAAGACCAAAGTATTCATCAATACTTTTTCCGTTTATTGTAATAACTCCAGTACCTTCTACTAAACGAACTCTTGCTATTGAACTTTTTCTTCTACCTGTACCATAGAACATTATTTTTTCTGATTTTGCTTTAGGCATTTAAATTTCCTCCTTAAATTTCTTAGAATTCCCATTTTTCTGGTTTTTGTGCTTGGTTTTCATGTTCGCTACCAGCATATAATCTTAATTTTTTAACCATTTGTCTTCCTAAACTATTGTGAGGAAGCATTCCTTTTACTGCAAGCATTAAAGCTTTTTCAGGATTTTTATTTAACATATCTCTTGCAACTGTTTCTTTCATTCCTCCAATATATCCAGAATGATGTCTATAAATTTTTTGATCTAATTTATGACCTGTTAAAACAACTTTTGCACAGTTAATAATAATTACATGATCACCTACATCTAAATTTGGTGTAAATGTTGGTTTGTGTTTTCCTCTTAATAATTTTGCAGCTTCTGTTGCAACTCTACCTAAAGGTTTTCCTTCTGCATCAATGATATACCATTTTCTTTCAATTTCACCTTTTTTTATACTATATGTTGTATTATTCATGGTAATAAATACCCTCCATTCATTATTTCTATATGTATATTATATAAACATGAATTAAACCACCGGGGAGAAGTTTAAAACTAGTTTATACAATAATGCTTAATTATTCTATTACAAAATTAATAAAAAGTCAATATTTAGCGAAGAATTTATTTACATTTATATAAAAACAATGTTATAATCAAAATGAGTGTGAAAGGATTGATGATTAAATGAAAATAAATTTAAGAACTATCATATTTGGAATAATAATTATTGTTTGTGTATTTGCAGTGAATTTTGCTGTGTATTGGCAATTTTTTAGAAATACAGAAAATCCACAAACAGCTGATAATACTATTAGTACATCACAAGAAACTGCACAATTAGAAGATAACTTTAAAAATATATTTGAAAATAGATTAGATTATCAAGGATATGATGTAAACACAACAGGAGTACTTAAAATTGATTCTTCACAAGATTTAATTTATACATGGGTAACAAAAGAAAGCGTTGTTGAAAATAAATATGATTTAGATTTAAATATACCAAGAGTAAATATATCTAATACATCTGTAGAAAAATTTAATGAAAAAATAAAAGAATTATATGTAGATAAAGCAAATGATATTATTTTAAATGCAACTAATAATACAATTTATACAGTTGAATATATGAGTTATATAAATACTAATATTTTATCATTAGTAATTAAATCTACATTAAAAGAAGGCAACAATCCTCAAAGGGTAATTATTCAAACTTATAATTATAATTTAAGCACAAACGAAGAAATTACATTAAAGCAAATGCTAGAAATTAAAGGATTACAAGAAAATACTGTAAAAAATACAATAGTAAATAAAGTACAAGAGGCGAATAGAGAAGCAGAAGACTTAAAAAATTTAGGATATAATGTATATGTAAGAGATTTATCAAGTGAAATATATGAAATTGAAAATACAGAAAACTTCATATTAGGTGCTAATAATTATTTATATATTATTTATCCATATGGAAATTCAAATTATACAGATGAAATGGATGTTATAGTATTTTAATAATAAAAATAAAAAATCGGCTATTTAATAGCCGATTTTCGAAAATAAAAGGGGATGTTTAAATATAAGAAAATCTCTAAATCTCATAATAACATTTCTTATATTTTAAAGGGAGTATATGGAGTAACAAATATACTCCCTTTGCATGTATATATAATATAAGATAAATTTGTCCATTTTGTGAATAAAAAGTGTAATGTTAGAAAATTAATTATTTTTTTACTTAAGGTTGTTCTGCAAGTGTTAAAGTTATTTCAATTTCTTGACCATTTCTATTTACTTTTAATTTCATTTCGTCTCCAATTTTATGAGAATTTTTAACTTCATTTAATTCATCCATAGTAGTGATTTTTTTACCATCTGCTTCAATAATTACATCTCCGACTTTTAAACCTGCTCTTTCAGCACTAGAAAAATCTTCGATTTCTTTTACATATACACCAACTACAAGTTTATTAAATTCTGCTGTTTTTTCATCTAATTCAATTCCGGTAATACCAATATAAGGTCTTTTAACTTTATTATATTGAATTAATTGTTCGTAAATATCAATAGTTGAATTTATTGGAATAGCAAATCCCATACCTTCAACATCATTTCCAGTTAGCTTTAATGTATTTATACCAATAACTTTTCCTTCAGAGTTTACTAAAGCACCACCACTATTACCAGCATTAATTGCAGCATCTGTTTGAATTAAAGTATATTTTTTTCCATCAGAATCTGTAACTTCTCTGTTAACAGCACTAATTACACCACAAGTAACACTACTTTGCATACCTAAAGGATTACCAATTGCCATTGAGAATTCACCAACTTTTACGCTATCAGAATCACCAAGTTCGGCAGCTGTTAAGCCGGTTTTTTCTATTTTTATAACTGCTAAATCTGTTTGTTCATCAGTACCAACAATTTTTGCTTCATAAGGTGTTTCATCATTATATAGGTATACTGTAACTTTGCTAGCTTCTGCTACTTCATAAAATGAGTTATTAGAAGTAGAATTAACAATATGGTTATTAGTTAAAATATAACCATCTTCACTTATAATAATTCCAGAACCTTCAGCTGTAGATGTTCCACCTTTTGAAAATACAGAATTGATAGAATATTCAACTTGAATACCAACAATAGATGGTCTTACTTTATTTGCAACATTAACTGCTACATCATTATAATTAGATAAAGAAACTTGTGTTAAAGTTCCATTATATGAACTACTATTTTCAGAACTTGAACTAGAAGTAGCAACAGAAGAATTATTACTTCCAATAAGTTTTTCTTTTATTTCAGGAACACCAAAACAAGTTCCTATTACAAGAGTTGTGCCTAGTATTCCAGAACAAAATGGTAATAAAATACTTTTTCCAAAATTTCCTTTTTTCTTTTTATTTTCATTTCCAGAGATATCAACTACTTTATATTCAGTAGATTTATTATTTGTATTATCTTCCATTTAAAAAACCTCCAAACTACATTTAATATATCCTAAAACACTATAATAATACAATAACTTTGTGAATTGTATGTGAAAAAAATATGGAATAATAAAATAAAATTAAATTTTTGTTGAAAATAATTTTATTAATATATATAATAAAGATGGAATATTAAAATAAGCTTAAAAGGAGAAAAAAATGAGTGTAAAAAAAGAAAAAGGAATTACATTAGTTGCATTAGCAATTACAATAATTGTACTTACAATTCTGGCTTCGGTTACATTATATGTAGGTACTAATATTATAAAAAGAGCAAATCTTCAAAATATTAATACAGATATGATGTTAATTCAAGCAAAAACAAAAACAATTAAAGAACAAGCAAGTTTTAATAAAGATGATACACTTTATAAAGGAACTGTTGTAAGCGAAATATCAGGAAATAAAAATATAGATAATTTGATAGAGCAAGGAATAATAGATGATCCTAGTAAATATTACCTACTTACAAGAGTAGATTTAAATGAAATGGGCTTATCAAAAATAAATGTGGGTAAAGGATATGCTGTGAATTATGAAACAGAAGAAATAATTTTTGTACAAGGTTTTGAACATGATGGAAATACTTACTATAAATTATCAGATTTAAAAAATTTAAAGATTGAATAAAAGGAAAAAGAAATGAAAGAAAAAGAATTACAAAGATTACAGAATTTAAAACAAATAGAAGAAGAAATATATAACAAGAACTCTAATATAGAATATATATGTGGAATTGATGAGGCAGGGCGTGGACCACTTGCAGGACCTGTTGTTGTGGCAAGTGTTATTATGCCAAGAGATTCAATGATAGAAGGAGTAAATGATTCTAAAAAAATTTCTGAGAAAAAAAGAGAAGAAATATATCAAAAAATAATAGAAGAAGCAATTAGCTATGGAGTAGGAATAATTGATCAAGATAAAATAGATGAAATTAACATATTAAATGCAACAAAACTTGGATTAACTACATCAATAAAAGAATTAAAAGTTAAACCAAATATAATTTTAGTAGATGCATTAAAAGGAATTGATACATTAGGAATTCCATATGAATCAATTATAAAAGGTGATGCAAAAACATATTCAATCGCGGCAGCATCAATAATAGCAAAAGTGACCAGGGATAGAATAATGAGACAATGGGATGAAATATATCCTATGTACGGTTTCGAAAAACATAAAGGATATGGAACAGCTGCACATATTCAAGCAATTAAAGAATATGGACTATGTCCTATTCATAGGAAAAGCTTCACAAAGAATTTTATATAAATAGGAGAGATATAAATGAATATTTTAGAAATAATAGCCAAAAAAAGAGATAATAAAACATTATCAAAAGAAGAAATTGATTTTTTTATTGAACAATATTGTAATGGAAATATAACTGATTATCAAGCAGCAGCTTTAATTATGGCTATATATATTAATGGAATGAATGAAGAAGAAACAACAAATTTAACAATGTCAATGGCACATTCTGGAGAAATGCTAGATTTATCTGTTTTTGGAAAAAATGTGGTAGATAAACATAGTACAGGAGGAGTTGGAGATAAAATTACACTAATTTTAATGCCAATAATTGCTTCATTAGGAATACCTGTTGCAAAAATGTCTGGTAGAGGG
Organism: uncultured Clostridia bacterium; assembly: GCA_904381285.1. Lineage (GTDB taxonomy): Bacteria > Bacillota > Clostridia > TANB77 > CAG-508 > RGIG8482. The sequence continues at coordinate 112,967 of CAJFII010000008.1, forward strand.
CTAGGATTTACAGGTGGTACTATAGATAAACTAGAATCAATCCCAGGATATAATACTAGTGTTGAAATTGATGAATTTATACAAAATGTTAAAAATATTGGAATTAGTGTAATTGGACAAACAATGAATTTAGCCCCAGCAGATAAAAAAATATATGCTTTAAGAGATACAATAGCATGTACAGATAGTATACCGCTTATTGCATCTAGTATTATGAGCAAAAAAATTGCTGCGGGTGCAAACAAAATTATTCTTGATGTTACATGTGGAAGTGGTGCATTTATGCAGAATAAGGAAGATGCAGTTAAATTATCTGAAACTATGAACAAAATAGGAAAGTTATCTAATAGAGAAACAATATGCGTTATTACTAATATGGATGAACCTTTAGGATATGCTGTTGGAAATAATATAGAAGTAATAGAAGCAATTAAAGCATTAAAAGGAGATATGCCAGAAGATGTGAAAGAAGTTATTTTAGAGCTTGGTGCATATATGATTAAGCTTGCAGGTTTAGGAGATAATATAGAAGAGAATAAAAACAAAATACTAGAAAAAATAGAAAATAAAGAGGCATATCAAAAATTAATTCAGTTAGTAGAAAATCAGGGTGGAGATATTTCATACATAGAAAATACAGAAAAATTTCCGAAAGCTAAATTTAAAATTCCAGTTATATCAGATAAAGATGGATTTGTTGAAAGTCTTAATGCAAGAAAAGTTGGAGAAATATCAGGAGCTCTTGGAGCAGGTAGATTAAGAAAAGAAGATAAGATAGACCAAAGCGTAGGAGTTATGTTATGTAAAAAAATATCTGACAGAGTAGAAGTTGGAGAGACACTTGCATATGTATATGCAAATAATGAAGAATTAGGAAATAAAGCAAGTAAAAATTTAAAAGAAACATATAAAATAGCAAACAATGTTGTACCAAAACCTAAGATGATATTAGATATAGTAAAATAAATTTAAAGAAAGAAGAATAGGTTATTCTATTCTTCTTTCTTTATCCTTACCACATAATTTATCATATTCTTTACATTTAATTTTGTAATCCATTTGTTGAGCCATATATCTGTAATACATATATGCTTGCTCATATTGTACCATAGGATTAAACATAGGATCTCTATAAATATTGTCATTTACCATATTAGGATCAAAACTCATATTATCATAACCATTAAAATCCATATTTCTATCCATCAAATCACTCCCTATAAATATATATGCATAAACTACAAATTAATGATATTTAAAAAGTATATTTATTTTCTTTTACTGTAGGCATAGTTTTTATATTTGTAAATAAGAAAAAAAGTAAAAATAAATAATAGTAAGGCTATAGATAAGCTGTAATAATTACCATATGCATTAATTGGATTAATATTATTAACATTTGAGGAGAATATTGGTACAATATCTAGATTAAATATAGGAAAAATGTGGATAATAATATATGTTAAAACAGCAGAAATTATACCATGCAATAATTTACCAATAAAATATGGTTTTATTGAAATATCAGACTTAGATGTTATGCTCAATACTTGAAGCAAAACACTTAATCCACCAAATCCAAGTAAAAATGAAGAAATTATAATTGTAGTAGAAATTGATTTTGTAGATACTTGAACGATAGAGCTTAAACCATTTGTTAATTCAATTATTCCAGATAATATACCTTGAATAAAATTAACATTAATTCCTAAAAAATCAAAAAATGGATAAAATATATTAATAGCTATTTGTAATAATCCTGAACTTTTTAGTATTGAAATAATAACTGAAAATAAGATTACAAATCCACCTATAATGACGATACTATTAACAGAATTCATAATACTACTACTTAATATTTCACCTAAATTTGATAAAGTTATATTCTGATTAGTGGATTTAGAACTATTTTTATAAGATATATTTTCAGAATCTTTAAATTTCCAAAACCTAAAAAGAAAACCAACAATAATACAACCTAAAAAATGAGTTATAAATAATAAAAATCCAATTAAAGTATTTCCAAACATAGTAATTCCTACAGTTCCAATAATAAATAATGGTCCAGAATTGTTAGTAAAGGCAAGTAATCTTTCAGCTTCAGCTTTCGTGCAATCACCATTTTCTCTAAATTTAGTAACAATTTTTGCACCAATAGGGTATCCACTTATTATTCCCATAACAAAAGCATATGCACCTATTCCAGGAACATTGAAAATGGGTTTCATAAATTTATTTAAAAATTTGCCAATATATGAAACTACATTGGTATGCCCTAATAATTCTGTTGCAATAAAGAAAGGCAAAAGAGCAGGAACAACAGAATTTGCCCATAATAATAATCCATTTTTTGTGGCAGACAAATTTTCCTTTGAAAATAGAACTAAACATATTGTAAATGCAACTAACAAACTAGGTAAAATATTTCTTTTTATAGATAAAGTTATAAAATGACTTTTGTTTTTCAATTATAAATCCTCCTAATATAATAATTAGAAATTACAATATATTAAAACATAGTAAATATATTAACATATATATTAAAAAAATATTGAAATATACATATTATTATGATATATTTGTGATGTAAATTTAAATAGGAGGAATTAATATGATAGCAATTGGAAGTAACCATACAGGATATAAATTAAAAGAAGAAATAAAGAAATATTTAGATGAAAAAGATATTGAATATAAAGACTTTGGGGTAGAAAAAGATGAAATAATTGATTATCCAGAAATAGCTAAAAGAGTAAGCCAAGCAGTTTCAAAAGGCGTTTGCGAATCAGGTATATTAATTAGTAAAACAGGATTAGGAATGTCTATAGTAGCAAATAAATTTAAAAAAATAAAATGTGTACCATGTTATGACGAATATACAGCAAAATATTCAAAATTATATCATAACAGCAATATTATTGCATTAGGAGGAGAAGACTTAAGCGTAAGTACAGCAATTTGCATATTGAGAATGTGGCTTGCTACACAATATGAAGGAGATAGAAAACAAGAACTTGAAATAATAGATGAAATAGAGAAAGAAAATATGAAATAATAGGAGGCCTACTTATGTGGGGAGATATTGCAATAGCGTTTTTACTTGCATTTATTACAGCATTTGTTGTTACACCCTATACAATTAAACTGGCAAAAAAAGTAGGAGCGATAGATTTACCAAAAGATGAGAGAAGAATTAATAAAAAACCAATGCCACGATTAGGTGGACTTGCTGTCATTGCAGGTTTTTTGGTGTCTATAATATATTTAATTACTATTATGGGAATAGAAGGAACTATTAATTTAGCAGAAGATCAATATTATATTAAATTAGTAGGTTATTTTGTTGGAGCATTGGTTATAATAATAACATGCTTTATAGATGATGTAAAAGGAATTTCACCATTAGTAAAGCTTTCAGGACAAATTGTTGCAGCTATAATCATAATGAAATGTGGAGTTAGGATTGAACATATAAGTATACCATTTTTAGAAACAGAAGAGTTAATGCAACTAAATAATGCTTTTTCAACTATCTTAACATTAGGTTGGATTGTTGGAATTACAAATGCTATTAACTTAATAGATGGACTTGATGGATTGTCATCTGGAATATCTTTAATATCTTGTTTATCATTAATAATTATATTTTCATTAAATGATTCACCACTAATTGCAATTATAATGATTACAGCTTTAGCAGGTGCATTAACAGGATTTTTGCCATTTAACTTTAATCCAGCAAAAACATTTATAGGAGATACAGGATCCAATTTTTTAGGATATTCTTTAGCAGTTATATCTATATTAGGAGTAGCAAAAACATATACAGCAATAGTAATTGTTGCACCGTTAATAGTTCTTGCACTTCCAGTGTTTGATACACTATTTGCAATAGTAAGGAGATTAATAAAAGGCAAATCATTAAAAGCTGTTGTAATGCCAGATAAAGGGCATTTACATCATAAAATGCTAAAAAAAGGATTTACACAAAAAGAAGCGGTTTTAACCCTATATGGAATTAGTGCTACATTTGGAATGTTTGCAATAATATTGTTAGAAAGTGGAATATGGAAAGCAATGTCATTTGCGTTAATCGTAGTTGCAGTAATAGCACTAGGATATAAAAATATATTTAAATTAAGAGGAGGTAATGAAATGTACAGATGTTTAGCATGTGGATATGAATATAATCCAGAAATAGGAGATCCAGATAATGGAATAGCTCCAGGTACAGCTTTTGAAGACTTACCAGATACATGGGTATGCCCATTATGTGGAGTAGGAAAAGATATGTTTGAAGAAGTTGAATAAATTGTACAAACAAATTTCTATAGTAGAGAAATATACCATGAATAGATAAAACTTTTCATTTTTATCTATTTATGGTATAATTTTTTTGCAAAATAAATATAAGGAGATTAAGAGATATGGAAAATAATGATAGAATTATAAAATGTTTAGCATATGAAGGTAAAGTAAGTATTATATGTGCAGATACAACATATTTAGTTGAACAAGCAAGAAAAATACATGATTTAAGTCCAGTAGCAACAGCTGCTTTAGGTAGAACACTAACTGTATCTAGCATTATAGCAATTAATATGAAAAACAAAAACGATAGATTAACGGTACAAATTAAAGGAGATGGACCTATTGGAAATATTGTTGTTGTAGCAAATAATTTTCCAAAACTAAAAGGTTATGTAGGAAATAACTTATTAGATTTACCACTAAATGAAAATGGAAAACTAAATGTTGGACAAGCAGTAGGAAAAAATGGATTTCTAAATGTAATAAAGGATATAGGGCTAAAAGAACCATATATAGGTATGGTACCACTTGTATCTGGTGAAATAGCAGAGGATTTTACAAACTATTTTGCAACTTCTGAACAAACTCCAGCTGTTGTTAGTTTAGGAGTATTAGTTAATTCAGATGGGGTAAAAAAATCTGGAGGATATGTTTTAACTTTAATGCCAGATGCAACAGAAGATATCATTGAAAAGATAGAAAAAAATATAGAGAAGATAGATTCTATAAGTAAAATGTTAGATGAGAATATTCCTTTAATAGAAATTGCAAAAAAGGCTACAGGAGATGAAAATATTGAAGTAATTGAAGAAAATATAATACCTGTATATGAATGTGATTGTAGTAAAGAAAAAATAGAAAAAGGCTTAATTGCAATAGGTAAGGATGAATTAAAGGATATTATTGAAACACAAGGAAATATAGAAACAGTATGTCATTTCTGTAATAAAAAATATAATTTTAGTAAACAAGAATTACAAAATTTATTAGATAATATTTAAAGTAGTAGGAGTAATAATGAAAAGAGTTTTATTAGGAATGAGTGGAGGAGTAGATAGCTCAGTATCAGCCATTTTATTAAAAAAAGCAGGATATGAGGTAATTGGAGCAACTATGGAGTTGTGGAAAGATGAAAGTAATATAGAAACTGGTTGTTGCTCTTCTAGTGCAATTGATGATGCAAGAAATGTATGTAATAAATTAGGCATTGAGCATTATGTATTAGATTGTAAAAAAGAATTTAGAAAATATGTAATAGATGATTTTGTGGAATGTTATAAATGTGCAAAAACTCCAAATCCATGTATTGAATGTAATAAACATATAAAATTTGATTTATTTTATAAAAAAGCACAAGAATTAGGGTGTGAATATATTTCAACAGGACATTATGCAAAAACTGAATATGTAGAGAAATTTGGAAGAGTAGTGTTAAAAAAATCAAATGCACAAAAAAAGGATCAAACATATTTCTTATATGGAATTCCAAAGGAAGTCCTTCCAAAAATGATTTTTCCTCTTCAAGATTTTTCGGAAAAATCAGAAATTAGAAAAATTGCAGAAGAAAATGGTTTACAAGTGGCTAAAAAACCAGATAGTCAAGAAGTGTGTTTTATACCTAATAATAAATACACAGAATTTTTACTAAATAATTTAGAATACAAACCAGAACAGGGAAATATTGTAACTACAAATGGAGAAATTTTAGGAAAACATAGAGGGTTAATTTATTATACAGTAGGTCAAAGAAAGGGATTAGGAATAGCATATAAAGAACCATTATATGTACTAAAATTAGATGATAATAAAAATGAGGTAGTTGTTGGAACACAACAAGAGTTATATACAAAAGAGCTATATGCAAATGAACTAAATTTTCTATTATTTAATACATTAGATAAAGTAATGGAAGTTAATGCAAAAATAAGATATAGGTCAGAGGAAGCAAAAGCGAAAATTATACCAATAAGTAAAGATAAAGTTAAAGTAGAATTTGAAAAACCACAAAGAGCAGTAACTAAAGGACAATCAGTAGTGTTTTATATAGACGACATTGTTTTAGGGGGAGGAAAAATATTATAATATATAATAAAAAATGGTATTACATTAATTTGTAATACCATTTTTATATGTTTTCTAATTTGGATTTCCTCTTTTTAAATCAAATACAATTGCATCATCATTGTCAAATAAGAATTTTGAATCAGTATTATCTGTTTTAATTGGGTCTATATCTCCTTGAGCATCTACAGAATAATCTGTTTTAGTTAAATCTAATTTTTTCTTTTTATCATTAGATGTATGATCTTCAGCTATTCCGCTTGTAAATCTAGAAAAATCATATTTTTTAGGAAGATGAGGTTCTTTGTATTTTGCTTCTAGAAAATCAACTTTACCGTCACCATAATTATTTTTTCCTTTTAAATCTTTTATAACATATGCACAATCCTTAAATTTTAAAGCCTGTAATTTTCCAGATTTAATATTTGCTTTCCAATCCCAAACAGGATTTCCTAACTTATCTTCATACTGTACTTTAGAAGTATTATATGTAGCTGTGAATTTCCATTCCCTGTGATCACCAAATTCTTTTTCCCAAATTTCACTTTCTTCACGAGTAATACCACCAAAAACTAATTTTGTAGTAGAATTAGATAAAATGGTGTCTCTATATTTTGAATTATCTTTAGGACCTAATTGAGAAAGTGTTTGTGTAGAAATGATAGTTCCTACATGATATTTTCTGTATATTGTATATAAAGCTTCTGTAGCACTACATACATATGGTGAAAAATCATCAATATATAGGAAATGAGGGATTCTAGAATTTTCATTTCCAGGTCTTCTTAATACTGAAAATTGCATTAACAATATAAAGAATAATCCAAAGGCTACATGTGCGGTAGCTCCTAAATCACCTCTTCTTGTACATACAAAGGTGATATCACCATTTTCTAACATGTTATCAAAATTAATATTATTTGTTCTATTACACAAAATATTTCTAACATTATTTATTCTTAATAAATTATCTAATTGTGTAATTGCAGAATATACAAAATGCTCAGTATCTGATCTCATATCTGAATTACGATAAAAATTCTTTTTAAAATAGCCTAATTGTAAATAATATTCTTCAGCTAATTCAGGAATTTCTTCCATTTGTTTACACATATCTTCTACTAAATCAAAGTCATTTAACATTTTTAGCATATCCTCAAGATTTGGTAAATCGCCATTATGAAGTCTAGGATACATTACTTTTAATAAAATAGATAGGTTTTCAATAGCTTGCATTGCAGTATTAGCTCTAAAGGTTTCTTCATCATCCAAATGAGTTGAATTATACATTCCTTTTAATACTGTAGAAATTGCGACAGCTGTTAAAGAAGGATCATCAAAAACAAAAGGATTTATTCCCATAGAATTTGGATCATTTGGATCGATAAGGTTATATGAAATATTATAGTTATTAGCAACATCTATCATATTCTTTGTCGATTCAATATCTGGAGATATATAAGTAAGTCCTAGAGTTCTATAAATAATTCCTCTTGATCCTTTATCATAATATATCATTTTTTTCATGTATGCATTATATAAACTTTCTTTTCCAGCAGCTGGAGTTAACATATTTAAAGTGAAATTTTCGTTTAAATAATCATTATTATAAGGACGGTTCAAATATGCAATTCCTGTTTTTAATGCTGTAAATCCCATTTCTTTTGATACTTCTTTAAAGAAAAATTTCTTTTCAATGTCTCTTGCAATCATTGGTTCAAATACCATTGAAGTTTTACCAGTACCAGAAATACCAACAATCAAGGCTGGATTAAATCTTCTTGCTTCTGGTATTTTTGCAATATGACCTTTTACTTTATCTCTACAAAGAATATTTTCACAAGTGTATGGTCCCATACCAGCTTTTTTGTCTGATAAATCGATTCCACCATAATCGTTTATACCATCTCGAATATCCTTTGATTCGTTAATTGTAGTAAATAACCATTTAAATAATGGATAGAAAGTAACAAGTGGTAAGTATATAGCTATAGATTGAAAGGCAGGTCTAATTAAGTTAGAAAATTCTGTAACAATTGTTGTATAATTTGGTACAGACAAGAATAATAACCATAATAAACCATTAATCCATTGTACAGCCATAGATATTCCAACTACATATAGGGCTATACAGTATACATATAAATATGTTACTTTTAATTTATATGATTTTGCAAAGCTTGACGAGCCAGAAAATAAGAAGGCAAATACAGGACAAGCAAGTGCAAAAGTATAAGTTATTGGTCCCCAGTAGGATACACCTATTCCAGTGAAAAATAACATAAGTAGTTCAACAACCCTATCTACCATTATGTATAAAGTAGCAAGAGTTAAAATATATGTAACAAAAGTATTTCGGTCTGTGCCTAACCATTTTAAAAATTTATCTATTTTCTTTAACAATCTTTCCACCACTTTCAAATTAAAACTATACAATATATATTATCCTATAAAATGAAGAAAAAAACAAGAGTATTTGAATAAAAATGCTAAAAATTCTATGGATTATTATGGTAAATTCAATATTACACAATTAGTAACTTATATAATAATAAAAAAGAAATTACATATAATTAATAAGAAAATTAACATTTTACATACGGACAGATGAACTAAAAATGTTTTTTATAATAAAAAAATCACAAAAAGATTACAAAAAACTCTTGAATATTAAATATATTATTAATATAATGATAAAATAATAAAAATTTGAAAGGAATAGAAATGCAAAAAGAAAAAAAGAAATATAAAAAAGAAAGTTTTATGCAAGGCGTATTTGCTATGATGTTTTCCCAAGTGCTAATTAAACTATTAGGGTTAGTATATAAAATGTACTTAACTAATAGAGAAGGATTTGGGGATGAAGGAAATGCCATTTATAGTGCTGGATTTTATATATATTCACTATTATTAACCCTTTCTTCAGTAGGTGTTCCAAATGCAATATCAAAATTAGTATCTGAAAGAATAGCTTTAGGAGATAATAAAGGAGCAAATCGTATTTTTAAAATAGCATTTTTCACTTTCGGTTTATTAGGCTTTATTGGAACGATGATATTATTTTTGGGTGCTCACTATATTTCTAATGTGATTTTAAAAATTCCAGAATCAGAAATGACATTAGTTGCTTTATCACCATCTATTTTCTTTGTATCTTTAATTTGTGTAATTAGAGGATATTTTAATGGAAATGGAACATTAAAAGTAACAGCAAATTCACAAACTTTAGAACAAGTTTTTAAAACAGTATTTACAATAATATTGGTTGAAGTTGTAGTAATTGCAACAGGGATGAATACAACAATTATGGCTGCAGGAGCAAACCTTGCAACAACAGTTGCGACAATTGGTAGTTTTATATATTTATTTTTCTTTTATAAGAATCATAGAACATTAAATGTAAATGCACCAAATGTTATAACTAAAAAAGAAAGCATATTTAAAGTAATTAAAAAAATATTGTATGTATCTATGCCAATTTCATTAAGTGCAATTTTGTCTTCAATTAATAAAAATATAGACTCTACAACAGTAGTTAGAGGATTGAGTACTTTTATGGAAGAAAGTCAAGCTAAGATACAATATGGAATATTAAGTGGAAAAGTTGATACACTAACATCACTTCCATTATCTTTTAATATAGCATTTGCAACAGCATTAGTTCCCGCAATTTCATATGCAAGAGCAAAAAAAGATATGTCAACAGCAAATAAAAGAGTTGCTTTTTCAATTTTAGTAACAATATTAATAGGATTGCCATGTACTGCAGGAATGTTTGTGTTTGCAGAACAAATATTACAGTTATTATTCCCAGCACAATCATCTGGAGCATTATTATTACAAATAAGTTCTATAGCAATAATATTTACAGTTTTAGCACAAACTATAAATGGTGCATTACAAGGATTAGGGAAAGTAATGGTCCCAGCAATTGCATTTAGTGTGGGAGTAGTTGTTAAACTTATACTAAATTTAGTTTTAATACCAAACCCTGCTATTGGAATAAATGGAGCAGCTATAGGAACAATAGCTTGTAATGTAATAGCGTGCATAATAGGTTTTACAGTATTAAAGAAGAATATGGATATAAAATTTAAATTTTCAAAATATATTTTAAAACCAATTTTTGCTACAATAATAATGTCTATATGCTCATATGCAATTTATTTAGGAATTAATAGTATAATTCCTGGAAAAATTGCAACAATAATAGCAATCGGTTCAGCTGTTGTTATATATGCCGTAGCATTAATCGTTCTAAATGTATTTACAAAAGAAGAGATTTTTATGATTCCTTATGGGCAAAAACTATATAAAATACTTGAAAAATTAGGAATTTACAAAGATGAAAAAACAGCTTAAGAAACTATACAAAATGCCAAAATCAGAATTAACTTAGAATATCTAAGGATTATAGGAAAAAAATAATTGAAAAAAGAGGGATTTTATATTATTTTGGCGAATAATTATATTGTAGATGAAAAAAGCTACATATAACAAAAACTTTTAGGAGGTAATTTTAATGAACAAATCAGATTTAATCGCAGCTATAGCTGCTAAAACAGGAGACACAAAAAAAAGTGCTGAAGCAACAGTTAATGCTTTTGTTGATGTTGTAACAGAATCTTTAGTAAAAGGAGACAAAGTACAATTAGTTGGATTTGGTTCTTTTGAAGTAAGAAAAAGAGCAGCTAGAAAAGGAAGAAACCCACAAACTAAAGAAGAAATCAAAATACCAGCATCTAAAGCTCCAGTTTTCAAAGCAGGAAAAGCTTTAAAAGATTTAGTTAACAAAAAATAAGATTTGTATATGTTAATATAAACATATGAATTCATATGAAAAGAATGTAGACTATCTACATTCTTTTTTAAAAAAATCATTAAAATTTTTAAAAATTCTCTTGACAATTTATATAAATACATATTATAATTACTTTTGTCGCAAGACAAGGCCAGTTCAAAATGCAGATGTGGCGGAACTGGTAGACGCACAGGACTTAAAATCCTGCGGTTGAATAAACCGTGCCGGTTCGATTCCGGCCATCTGCACCAAAAAGCCTGAAATTTAACCAATTTCAGCTTTTTTTATTTTTATTCAAAAGTATTCGAAAGTATTGATACTACTGTATTATAGCCATCTTCGTTATTCAATCTATTTTTAAAATTATTTGCCATTATTCATTATTTTTTGTTTTCTGCTCGGAATATGCTCGGAAGTTTTGCTCGAAAAAATATTCCTTGTAATAGTATTGAAATCAAGTGTTATAGAGATTTGATATGCAAATTTTCTGCTCGGGAAATTTACAAAATAAAAAAGCGCTTTAATTACAGTAATTACAAGCATTATATGACTTTTTTTGAAATTATTCGTTGATATTTTGCTCGGAAAAATAGGGCTACTTATACATAACCCTATTCAACATTTTTTATATTTCTTTAGAGATAGATTATTATATACCAAATTTAGCAATACCTAGACATGAAAAAATTACTCTAAATAAATATGAAAGAATGAGATTAAAATGTTAAAAGAGTATAAAAAAGCTTATTATATTATAATGCTTATGAATGGAACATTAAACACACATTTGAAAGAAATTCCGGAAACAACACATACTAGAATAGAACAAATAATTAATGAACTAAAAGCAAAAAACAATTTGACTGAAGACATGAAGAATACTGATATGCTTTATTTGGTAAACACAATGAATTCAATAAAAAATCAAGCTGAGGAAGTTATATATATATAGTTAATTTATGTGTAAATGTTAAAAAAAGCAAGTGAATTTAAAAAAATAATTTGAAATTTTATGTTAAATAATGTATAATATTATTTAAGAATGATTTTTTTATAATTTAATTCCTGTATTTACTAATTAGTGGAGGAAGTATTCTCCGACTTTTTAGTTTAACATATATAACAAGAAATCAACAATAAAAGAAAATGGAGGAATTAGTATGAACGATGAAAAAATGATGGACGGTTTAAGGTCAGTATGTGGAACTATCCTTTTAATACTTTCGGTTATCACTGTAGTATTGCAGGTAGTTGCATTTAATGCATTACGGCATGTAATTTTGTGTGGTTGTATTTTACTGTTAATTACCGTTGAATTGGTTTTTGACGGAATTTTAAAAGACAGTAAAGGAATTGCTACACGTGGTATGTGGTATGCATTATGGTTATTCAATTTAATTATAAACTTGTTTAGCATCTAATCATCTAAAAAAGAAAATTATTTCTTTTCCTCGTAAGAGGTTTCTTTTTTTATGAATTTTCTTATGATTTTATTTCAATTTGTAAAAAATATAATATACTTATTAAATTGATTGATATTTATATTAATCGTAAAGAGAGCCAAAAAGTTGTAGATAACTACTTCGTTGTCACCAAAAAATCCGAATTATTACCAAATTCAGCTTAGCTATTTTTATTATTTAATCTACTTTCAAAATTATTTGCCATTATTCATTAATTTTAATTTTCTGCACACAATATGCACACATGATTTGCACACAAAATAATCTTTGAAATAGTATTGATATATAGCATTATAAGGTTTGACTAAAATTTTTTGTGCACACAAAAATAGGGCTACTTGCACATAACCCTATTCAACATTTTTTATATTTTTTTATCTTTCTTTATTCTTAAATTTATTAATAAATGAATTTACTAAATGCTTTAATCTTTCCTTTGGAAAATCAAATAATAAACTGATATATTCAAAAGCCTTATCTATGTATTCTCTAATTTTTTTATTTTCATTTTTTAGATTAATATTTTCTTGTTTTAGTTCTTGATTTTCTTCTTGTATTTGTTCAATTTTATTAATAGTGCCTTCAACAATATTCTTAACTTTTGTATATTTTTTATTAAGTACATTACATTTATTAATTACTCGTCTATAATCTTCTCTTATAACTTCAATATCATTTGTTACTTTCTCTTGCTCGTAGTTTTGGGTATTTTCAAACATTGTTTGCATTTCATAATTAGTGATTTTTTTTAATTGCTCTATTTTAATATGTTCATTGCCTTTTGTATTTCCTCGTTCTAAAACAAAGCCGTTATCTATTACATTCTTGTAAAACCTATCTTGCAAAATTCTATAACTTTCTTTACCTTTCCAAAATTCACTACAAGCTATTTTATTTATTGAATTTCCATTTTTATCTTTAGTATGAACTACAGGTATAAATACAATGTGCATGTGCGGTGTGCTTTCGTCCATGTGTACTTTTGCAGATACAATAAATTCTTCGCCAAGATTATTGTAATTAGCTACAAAATTATATGCTGTTTGAAAATATCTTTTTGTTTCTTCTTCGCCAATTTTTTCAAAAAATTCTTTATCAGATGTAATAATCAATTCACACATTACATTACTAACTTTTTTTATTTGTCCTTTTAATTTGTATTTTTCTTTTATATTATTAAATGCTTTCTGGTATGATGTATTTACATTTTTTAATGAATAGTTTTTTATACCATTTTCTTTTATAATATCTTTATTAGAATAATTAGTATTTTTTCTCTCATTATGTCTGTATATATAAGACAACTGTCCCATTTTATAATTCTCATTTCTAATAATCGCATAACTCATATTCTATCGCCCCCTTTTTACATCTATTTAAAGTAAGCCTTCGTAGCCCTACTTATGTTCTAATACTCTTTAAATAGGCGAATATAACACAAATAGCAAGTGTTAGAACATACTAGAACACTTTTAAAAAAGTGTTCTGTATGATTAGGGGCAAGTCCCTAATAACCCCTATGCAAGATTTTTTATCATTTTTTATTAATATTCATTCATATATTAATAAATGGCACATTTTATAAATAATTATCTAAAAAATCTTGCTTGGGAAACCTCTGTCGTTTTCCCCAACCCTTCCACTTTATCTATATAATTAATTTTATAAATTTATCTTTCATCTTCTTCGATAAATATACTGTCATTTTCTGCGAGTAGATTGTCAGCATCTTCACTTTTATCATTAGTGTAATATTCATTTATTTTTTCTAGTTGTTGGATATCATAATTATTTATTTCGTTTGTATATTCTGGGTACCTTATCTTTATGCTTTCATAGAAGTATGGTGCATATGAACAACTGAATATTTCACATATATTATACCCTCTTGATATTTTTTCATCTTCTATATCTTGTTCACTATCATACATGCATCTATTCCATAAACTAAAAGCCATTCTAGTTACCTTCTCACTTGTTTCAGTTTGATATGAACCTTGCAGAGAATTTATATTTATTTCTCTATTTTGAATGTCAAATATTTGCTCAAAGTTTTCCCTTGTTGTAGGACATATCCCTAATGTATAAACTATAGATCGATAATATACATCTGTTTTTCCGTATTGCTGTAAAATTTTCATTTTTTCTTTATAGAAATCTTCATGTTCCTTATTTATAAAATTTATTTTGTTTTTATTATTCAATTTCTTTTTCCTCTCTTTCATTAGATATACTTTCAATTAGATTCTTATTTTCTGTAAGTAAATTATCCGCGCTTACAATCTCATTGTTCATATAATAGTTATTAACCTTTTCTAGTTCTGCCTCTTTATACTTATTAAAAACAGATGTATATGTATTTAATGTTATTGCTACATCAGAATGTCCCATTAATCTTTGTAGTGCAACTGCCCTCATACCTGCTTCCACACACCTAGTTCCATACGTATGACGTAAGCTATGTGAAGATATGTCTGTTATTCCCATTTTTTTCATTAATTCTCTTAATCTCCTATTAGCGTTTTCTGGTCTTACATAATTTCCTTTCGTATCTAAAAATAATTGTTTATCCTTGTTGTTTTCAGCTAATCGCATTTGATTTATTATTTCATTTCTTATAAAAGAAGGAATAGGCACTTCTCTAATTCCAGCAAATGTTTTAGGTAAGTATTTCATTATTATTTTTCCTTCTTTATCTTTTGTTAGAGTTTTATCAACAGTAATTAAATTTCTATGTAAGTTTATATCTGTACTACGTAGCGCTAGTGCTTCTCCAATACGAAAACCTAAATACATTTGAATTAAATATACTGCTTTAAATGGTACATCTTTAATAGGTGCATTCATCAAATAATTAGTTAGTTTTTGTTGTTCCTCAATTTCTAATGCTCTAACAGGTTTTCGTATTTGTGTGCTTTTTGGTCTTATCACCTCTAGCATAGGATTTCTTATAATATATCCTTTATTTACAGCCTCTCTAAATGCTTGTGAGAATTGCTCTTTTATCTTCTTAATAGTTGAGTTACTATAATCTTTTAATGAATTTAAGTAGCTTTGAATTTCATTGCTTGTTATTTCATTAATGTTTTTCTTAGACATAGGGCTTTTTTCAATTTTTTTAATACTTTCCATTATTCTTGTGTAACTTCTCTCTCCTATTAAATTCATATCTAGTTTTCGTTGAACGTTTTCTCTCATAAGCTGGTTTAATGGAATTCCATTATTTTTTATGAATAATTCGTTTCCTTTTTGATATTGAATACTTGTTAGAAATTCTTTAGCCTCTTGTTCTGTTGGAAATGATTTATATTTTCTTTTTTCTTCGCAAGTCTCTTGCTTTATAATATAATAAGTACATTTCCACCTTTTATCTCTTTTGTCATAATAAATACTACCAGTTTTTTCTTTTCCATTATTCTTCAATTTAATCTACCCCCTTATACCCTTTTGCTCATTTTCCATATTAAGTAGGAGATAAGCATTATTTGATTAGATTTTCCGATATTTATTGAAGGAAAATCATTTCTTTTGAAAATTCTGTATGCTATTGTTTCACATACATTTAAGTCTTTCATTACTTCTTTAACACCTATCATTATAAATGGGTTCTTTACTCGTCTTATTGTATCTATTGCCATTCTTTGTTCTGGTGTTAGAATTTCTTTTGTTTCAATTATTATATTTTTTGTTTCTGTATTTTGTATTTCATTTACTACTTGATTAGTTATATTACTTAATTCTTCCATGTTTTATTTCTCCTTCCTAGTTTTCGTCCCTTTTTATAAATTTTAAAATTATTGATTGAATTGCTAAAATCATTTTTAAAGTTTCTTTAGTATCAGCATTTTGCCCCGAATTTTCTGTCATTGTAGCTATATCATTATCTCCAATTTCTTTTTCAAGAATAAATCGTCTCTTATTTTTATTATTTTTTTGAATATGCCTGTTGTTTTCGTCAAAATTATTATGTTTAAAACTTTCTTCTTGTAAAAATCTTTGATAGCGCATAGCCTGTTCTTTAGTTAATGACTTAAACTTTCCATTTTCTATACAGGTTACTACAATGTTACCTCTAACGTTTCTTTCCCTAATATTTAACATCGTTGTATTTAGGTAAATGTTAGGTTGTAGTCGTCTTTTCATATCTTTTCTTGCTAATATTGTTATGTCCTTGTATTGTATGTAGACTATATTGTTACCAAGTAAATTTTGAAAAGTGCTTAGATCATTCTTGATTTTTTTAAGTTCAGGCTTTTTTCCGACTTCTTTATAAATCACTACAATTTCATTTTTATTGTTCATCAGAAAAGTCACCACCTTTACTTTCTAATTTCCTCAAATATTCTTCATATGCCAAAATATCAAAGTATTTTTTATTTGCCTTGTCATCTAAACTAATTTCATCTTTAATAAATGAATTGTCTTTAGATTTTAGTTTTTTTAAATTATCATTTGTAATTGCTTTTTTTATTTTTTTCTTTTTCATTTCTATCAAATCTCCTAAAATATATTTAGATCATCGATAACCCATAGGGCTTAAGCTTGATTTTATGATACAACGATTTCTGCACATAAAGAGAAAAAGCATAAAAAAAGCAAGATAAACATAAAAAAGACTTAAAAAGCTGAAAAATACACCTTCAAAAGATCTCTGAAAGCGTATTAATATTAGCATTTTTAAGCATTTTAAAAATTCGTTTACGTTATTATTATCAGACAAATAAAAAAACTTTGAATTACAGTATTTATATATAATTCAAAGTTTTTATAATATTTATTATTCTTCAAAATCTTCTTTATTTGTAATATTTATATACCAACTATCATTTTCACAAAAATTTGCTTTTTCTTCATCTGTAACTTTTAATAATTCTTTTATATCTTCTGTAAATTCAATATTTTTTTTGGATATAACACATTTTCTGTCATTAGGTATATTTTGAGAATTTGTTGCTCTTAAAACTCCTAACATTAAGCTATCCATATTGCTTGAGATGTTTACAGTTATAATTCCAACTTCATATTTTGTATTATTAGGCTTATAATTTTCAAATATCATATCGCAAGTGCTATTATCATCTGATAACATATATCCAGTCATATAAATTTTATTTGTGTTAAAATCCAATAAATTAACTTCTATAATTTCTGTATGTTCTATAATTTCTATTTTAAATTTTAAAAATGCAGTTTTCTTTGTTGTAGGATAAATTCCTTTATAATACATATATAACATATTAGTTTTAAATACATTTTTGCTGTTTTCTTTATTAATAATTTTTTCCGAACTATCAAATAATTTATTGACACTTATGTTCATTTCATAACACATTATAGCAATTTGTTTGGGTGTAGGAGATGTAATACCTTTTTCAAATCTACTTATTGTACTTTTCGTTACATTTAAAGTATAAGCTAAATTCTCTTGTGATAAACCAGCCTTTTTTCTTTCATTTCTTAATCTTATTCCAAATTCTTTATCATTAAATATAGCCATAATATCAACTCCTTTGAATATTATATCTATGACTTTAATTATACCATATTTTGACAGTTGTTTCAACTATCAAAATCTTCAATCCCTTGTGCGTATGAATGAAATATGATAATGTCTTAAGTAATGAAATGAGAAAATGTCCCAACCAAAAAATATTTGTTCTCCTAAATGATATAATTAAAATATCATTTAACTTAAAGGAGGATCTATGAGAAAGGTTGTGTTAACATTGAAAGAACAAGACAAGTACAATACAATTAAAAAATTAGTGGAAACAAATGGAAATAAAAAAAGAGCTGCTATCCATTTAAACATTTCTGTAAGACAAGTTAATAGATTAATCGCTGGGTATATTGCTTTTGGTAAAGAATTTTTTGTTCATGGTAATCGTGGTAGAAAACCTGCCCATTCTTTATCTATTGAACTAAAAAATCAAATTGAAGATTTGTATAATACTAAATACTTCGATTGTACATATACTCAATTTACTGAGTTCTTAGCTGAAAGAGAAAATATCTTTTTATCTATTGCTGAAGTAGGTCAAATTCTTAGAGATAGATTTATTCTTTCTCCTAAAACTCATAAAATTACTAGAAAAAACATTAAGAAAAAACTTATTGAACAACATAAAAAGTCTAAATCTAAAAAAGAAATTGCAAAACTTCAACAACATATTGTTGCTGCCCAAGATGCTCACCCTAGACAACCTAGATGTATTTACTTTGGTGAAGAAGTTCAAATCGATGCTTCTGAACATATTTGGTTTGCTAATATTAAATCTCATCTTCATGCTGCTATTGATGATTCTACTGGGCAAGTTCTAGCTGCTTACTTTGATAAGCAAGAAACTTTAAATGGCTATTACAATATATATTATCAGATTCTAACTAAATATCGGTATCCCTTATCTTTTTTAAGCTGACAGAAGAACAGTCTTTGACTACAAAAGAAAAGGTACTACCTCTGACGAAGATAATACCTTTACTCAATTCGCCTATGCTTGCTCACAGCTAGGCACTAATATTGATACTAGTAGCATACCAGAATTTAAACCTCGCATTGAACGTCTCTTTGGTACTTTTCAATCAAGGTTAATACCTGAACTAAGATTAGCTAATATTACTACTATTGAAGAAGCGAATCGCTTCTTACCTGCTTTCTTAGACAAGTACAACTCTAAGTTTGCCCTATACATAGATAATACCAAATCTGTCTTTGAAAAGCAACCAGATAAACAAAAAATTAATCTTACATTAGCAGTATTGTCTAGAAGAGTTGTTGATTGTGGACATTCTATTTGTTTTAAAAAGAAATATTACAGACTAGTTAATTCGGTAGGTACACCAATTTATTTTGGAAAAGGCACAAAATGTATGGTAATTGAAGCATTTGACAAATCGCTTTATGCTACTGTGGAAGATAGCATTTTCTCACTTGAAGAAATTCCTAAGGTACAATCATATTCTCAAAACTTTGATGAGATTTTACCAACAGAGCCAAAGAAAATTTACATACCAAGGATGATACATCCATGGAAAAGGCAATCATTTGAAAAGTTTTTAGAAAAACAAGAGATGAAAAGACAAAAAGAAATTCAAGAAATATGTTAAAAATTTAGCCCTAAAAGACTAAATTTTTAGGGCTTATGTTTTAAAATTTTTGGGACATTTTCAAAAATCATTGACACTATCAAAATCTCCAATCCCTTGTGCGAGTTGATTTTTAAGAAAAAATATGCTATAATATAACTATCTATAAATAGATAGAATGGCTTTCGCTATTCCGCAAGCAATGCTTGTGATTAGTCAATAATCTCAGGCATTGCAGTGCCTGACTTTTTCGATATATAACTTTCATTATTGATTGTTTCTATATCTTGACTAATTATTTATTTACAGAAATAAATAAGAAAGGAAACAATCGACCATGAAAAAATTAAGAGTTATTCGGATGGCCAGGTACTTAGAGCCATTCAGTTTTGGAGGATAAATTCCTCCAATTTTTATTGCTTTTTTTAGAATTTTAGTTTATAATAGAATTAATAGATAAGTTAACTGCAATTAGCTTATTTATAAAGCCTGAAAGCTTTTCTTGGTCGATTGTGCTTTCAGGTTTTATTATAGAAATTTAAGAGTTGCAAAATATGTAACATTTTCTAAATTGTTGCAGTTTTTTTCTTTTTTATAAAAAATTATCTAAAAAATCATATATTATAGATATAAAAGTTGCAATATATACAATTTTCGTTGCATATATTACAACTTTTATTTTTTTGAACAATTTACATAATTTTGCTATATTAGTATTGTAATAGAAATTCATTCTTGGGGGTAATATTAATGGGAGATAATAATAATACAGTAATAAAACCTAAGCAGATTATATTTATCTTTAATATTCTTCGTGATATAGGGTTAAATACTAGTCATAAAGGTACAAAATATATTAATAAAGCTGTTCAAATGTTAATTGTTATTGATAATGATATTGTAAAGATTAAAGATATTTATAGCAATATCTCTAATTTTTATGGCAATATTACTCCCAAACAAGTTAAAAATGATATTTCTTATGCATTAAATAGCAGAGCAGAAGAAAAAACAGAAAAGAATTTTGAAAAAATTTTTGGGTTTAAATATGACCAATATTATTTTACTAATAAAACTATCATTGAAGAAATTGCCCGTATTATGAAGCTACAAATTATAAATTAAGTATAATTTATAATTCTTCTTTTATCTTTTTTGTATCAATTCCAAGAACTTTACATATAGCCATTAGTTCAAAATCTTTTACAATTCGTTGTTCTTTCTCTATTAAATAAAGGTCGTTTGGATATAAAGTTACTCCGATTAATTCTAGTTTATTAGATAATTTTTCGAGAGATAGATTATGCTCAATTCTACTATCATGTATAACTTTTCCAGAAATATTACTTCTATTTTTATATTTATTCATGTAAATTCCACCTTTTTACAATTTTTTTCAATATTTTATTGATATTATCATGGAATTCATGTTAATATATTATGAGAGTCATAATGAAATAATAAGAGAAAGAAGGGATATAATGAATAGAAAAATAGAAATTTCAGATTTTGCTAATAATTCATTAATTGAAAAAATTTATCAGGAACGAAAAGATAGTCTATATCAGCATTCTGTACTTGATAATGAAAAAATAAAAGAAATTAATAAACAAAAACCTGTAACCTATGATAATTTATTAACAGCAATAAAAAATCTACCACCACATTTTAATAATACACGAGAATTTATTTTAGAAAGACTCGAAGGTTATATCGATAGACAAAATTGTTTAGTAGATTATGATAAAAAGAAATTTTATAAAAATGGATTTTGTGATGGTGTACAATTAATGTTAGAAATATTAAAGACTGAAAATAATAGTTTGACAAAATTATAATAGAAATTAGGACAAGAGTGGTTATATTGATAATTACTCTTATTAATGATACTATAACATAGTAGAAAATAGACTAACTATATGAATGTCAAGAGTTTTTAGAAAAAAATTTTGACATTTTTTAATAAATTTTTGCAACACAAAT
Organism: uncultured Clostridia bacterium; assembly: GCA_904381285.1. Classification (GTDB taxonomy): domain Bacteria; phylum Bacillota; class Clostridia; order TANB77; family CAG-508; genus RGIG8482. Next base: position 134,672 of record CAJFII010000008.1, read on the forward strand.
AAGCATTCCAAAAAATGCTTTTAAAAACTATGCAATTATTGATATTAAGCTATTTTATCAGCT
>CAJFII010000009.1 GCA_904381285.1 uncultured Clostridia bacterium
ATTTGCGTATTTAAGTCACTTATTGTTGCTTCTAATTGTTCTTTTGTTTTATTTAAGCTGTCTACTTGTCCTTGTAAATTCTCTATTTGTTCTTGTAATGCTGTTTTATCTTCTTGTGCTTGTTCTAATTGTCCATTTAAATCTTCTATTGTTCCTTCTAGTTCTGTTTTTGTATTAGTTAAATCTTCTACTGTTTGTTCTAGTTCTTCTACTTTTTCTTGTAATGCTGCTAGTTCTTCATCTGTTGCCGCATCTCCTCCTGTTCCTCCTCCTGGTTTGTATATTTCATCTATGTTTATTTCATATCCATCTTCTGTTTTTATTGTATTTCCATCTTCCTGCATTTCTCCATAGTTTCCTGCTATTTCTTCTAGTTCTTCCTGTGTTAACCCTGTTCCTCCTTTTTCTAGCTCTTTATCTAATATCGCTAACTGTAAATCTTCTTTTATTGCTGCTATTTCCCCAGCTTCTTTTGCTTTCTGCGCTTGGGTTATTATTCCGTTATCTCCTAATGTTAAGCTTAAAGTTACTCCTGCTAATATTAGTAATATTATTATTGTTATTACTAGTGATATTAGCGTTATTCCTTTTGCTTCTTTTATTATTTTTTTGCTTATATTTTTTGCATTGTTTTTTCCTTTCATTTTTCTTTAGTCCTCCTACTGCTTTTTTCTCTTTTTCGTCATTTTATCTTTGTCATCTTTCATTTGCAATAGTTTGAACCGTTTTTGATTATCACTTTTTTACATAAAAAAGAATATAAACAATTCTACTTTATTGCTTATATTCTTTTTTTACTTTTTTTATTTATTTTCTACAGCATCAGTTTCTTGTTGCTCTTCTTGTGTTTCTTCTTTTTCTTCACTTTCATTTTCTTCTTCTACTTCTGTATTAATTTTTATATTTTTGTATATGTTCATTCCTGTTCCAGCTGGAATTAGTTTTCCTATAATTACATTTTCTTTCAATCCAATTAATGGGTCAACTTTTCCTTTTATTGCTGCTTCTGTTAAGACTCTTGTTGTTTCTTGGAATGATGCTGCAGATAAGAAGCTTTCTGTTGCAAGTGATGCTTTTGTAATTCCAAGTAATGTTCTTTTTCCTTCTGCTGGACGTTTTCCTTCTTCTATTGCTTTTTGATTTTTTTCTTCAAATTCGTGCATATCTACAAGTGATCCTGCAAACATATCTGTATCTCCATTGTCTTCTACTCTTACTTTTTTAAGCATTTGTCTACCAATTACTTCAATATGCTTATCATTTATATCAACACCTTGGTTTCTGTATACTTTTTGTACTTCTTGTATTAAGTATTCATAAACTCCTTCTGGTCCTTTTATTGCTAGTATTTCATTTGGATTTATAGAACCTTCGGTAATTTGATCTCCCGCTTCTAATACATCTCCATCTCTTACACGTAATTTTGAACCAAATGGTATTGTATATGTTTTTGAATTATCTTTTGAAGTTACTACAACTTCTTTCTTCTTTTTGTCATCATTTATTTTTACTGTTCCAGCAATTTCTGTTATTATTGCAAGTCCTTTTGGTTTTCTTGCTTCAAATAGTTCCTCAACTCTAGGAAGACCTTGTGTAATATCTCCTCCTGCTACACCTCCTTGGTGGAAAGTTCTCATTGTAAGCTGTGTACCAGGTTCACCTATTGATTGTGCTGCTATAATTCCAACAGCTTCACCGATATTAACTTTTTCACGAGTTGCAAGTCCCATTCCATAACATTTAGCACACACACCATGTTTTGTTTTACATCCTAGTGTAGAACGTACTGCTACTTTATCATATCCTGCTTCTACTATTTTATTAGCAATTTCTTCTGTTATCATTGTATTTGTATCAACTATTACTTCTTCTGTTTTTGGATCAATTATATCTTCTAATGGATATCTACCTTCTAATCTTTCTTGTAATTTCTCTATAATTTGGTTTCCATCTTTTATATCTGAAATTATAATTCCTTCATGTGTTCCACAATCATCTTCTCTTACTATTATATCTTGTGAAACATCTACAAGTCTTCTTGTTAGATATCCAGAGTCCGCTGTTCTTAAAGCTGTATCTGCAAGTCCTTTTCTTCCTCCATGGCTTGATACGAAGTATTCTAGTGGATCTAGTCCCTCTCTAAATGATGAACGAATTGGTATTTCAACTGCTTTACCTGATGTATTTGCCATAAGTCCACGCATACCTGCTACTTGACGTAACTGATTCATGTTACCACGTGCTCCAGATTGTATCATCATATAAATTGGATTTAAGTCATCAAAGTTTTCTTGCATTGCATCTGATACATCATTTGTTGCTTTTTCCCATACTTTAATAACTGATTCATATCTTTCATCTTCTGTTATTAAACCACGTTTATATTGTTTTGCTATATTTTCAACTTCAACTTCAGCTTTTTCTAATATTTCTTTTTTTGCTTCTGGTATAATGATATCACTTGTACTAACTGTAATAGCACCTTTTGTTGAATATTTAAATCCTGTTGCTTTTATATAATCTAATAGTTCTGCTGTTCTTGAAAGTCCATGTACATTTATAGATTTTGCAACAATAGTTCCTAAGTTTTTCTTTATAACTGGAAAATTGATTTCTAAGTCAAATGCATTTTCTGGATTTGTTCTATCTACAAATCCTAAATCTTGTGGAATTCCTTGGTTATATATTACTCTTCCTACTGTTGTTTCAATTTTCTTGTGTTTTATTTCACCATCTATTTCCTTAAACATTCTAATCCATACTTTTGCATGTAATCCTACTTCTCCATTTGCATATGCCATTATTGCTTCATCAACATCTTTAAAGTATGTACCTTCTCCAATTTCTCCATCAACTACCATTGTTAGATAATAACTTCCTAATATCATATCTTGTGTTGGTACTGTAACTGGTTTTCCATCTTGTGGTTTTAATAAGTTATTTGCTGATAGCATTAAATATCTTGCTTCTGCTTGTGCTTCTGGTGATAATGGAACGTGTACTGCCATTTGGTCACCATCAAAGTCTGCATTAAATGCTGTACATACAAGTGGATGTAATTTTATTGCTCTACCTTCTACTAGCACTGGTTCGAATGCTTGAATTCCAAGTCTGTGTAGTGTTGGAGCACGGTTTAGCATTACAGGATGGTCTTTTATAACTTCTTCTAAGATATCCCAAACTTCTGGTCTTAATCTTTCTACCATTCTTTTTGCATTTTTAATATTATGTGCTATTCCTCTTCCAACCAATTCTTTCATTACAAATGGTTTGAATAATTCTACTGCCATTTCTTTTGGAAGTCCACATTGATATATTTTTAATTCTGGTCCTACAACTATAACTGAACGTCCTGAATAGTCAACACGTTTTCCAAGTAAGTTTTGACGGAAACGTCCTTGTTTTCCTTTTAATAAATCTGATAATGATTTAAGTGGTCTATTTCCTGCTCCTGTTACAGGTCTTCCACGTCTACCATTATCTATTAGAGCATCTACAGATTCTTGTAACATTCTTTTTTCATTTCTTACAATTATTTCTGGTGCGCCTAATTCTAATAGTCTTTTTAAACGATTATTTCTATTTATAACTCTTCTATATAAGTCGTTTAAGTCAGATGTTGCAAATCTTCCACCATCTAGTTGTACCATTGGTCTTAATTCAGGTGGTATAACTGGCACTACATTCATTATCATCCATTCTGGTTTATTTCCAGATAATCTAAATGATTCTACTGTGTCTAATCTTTTTATTAGTTTTACCTTTTTTTGCTCACTTGCTTTTTCTAGTTCTTTTTTTAGTTTTTCTGCTAATTTTTCTACATCAATTTCTTTTAGTAATTTTTCTATAGCTTCTGCTCCCATTTCAGCTTTAAATGATCCTTTTCCGTATCTTTCTTCTGCTTCATGGTATTCTTTTTCTGTTAATACTTGTGTTTTTATTAATCCTGAAGTTCCTTTGTCTGTTACTATATATGATGCAAAATATATTACTTTTTCAAGGCTTCTAGGTGATATGTCTAGTAATAAGGCTATTCTACTTGGAATTCCTTTGAAATACCAAATATGTGCTACTGGTGCTGCAAGTTCTATGTGTCCCATTCTTTCTCTTCTAACTTTTGCTTTTGTTACTTCAACACCACATCTGTCACACACTATACCTTTATATCTAACTCTTTTATATTTACCACAATGGCATTCCCAGTCTTTTGTTGGTCCAAATATTCTTTCACAAAATAAACCATCTTTTTCTGGTTTCAATGTTCTATAATTTATTGTTTCTGGTTTTTTTACTTCACCTTTTGACCATTCCCTTATTTTCTCATCAGATGCTAGCCCAATTTTTAATTTATCAAATATTTCTAATTCGTCCATTTTTGGCCCCTTTCCAAAATTTGAAGATTTTAATCCATAATATGTATATAATAATTTTACACTGCACGAACAATTCCATCTTGTCAATTATTTATACTATTATGTAGAACATATTCAATTATTATTTTGTTTTACCTAGAAAGCACTATTAGCACTTTCTAGGATAAAACACTTTTAATCTATTCGTTATCATCATCTAATATATCATTGTCATTCATTAAATTGTCTACACCTAAGTCTGTATCGTCTAACAACATTTCATCTTCATCATCAAGCACACTTTCAAATAATTCGTCTGTATCTTCTGTTTCTAGTAATTCTCCATTATCGTCTTCATCTTCTTCTATGTAGTTTTCTGCTAATTCATCCTCTAATAATACATTTTGTTGTTTTTCTCTTTCTGGATTATATTCTATTCCTTCTTCTATGTTTTCTTTTAGTTCTAGTTCTTGATCATCACTTGAGTATAAACGAACATCTAGGCCTAAACTTTGTAGTTCTTTTACAAGTACTTTGAAGCTTTCTGGAACTCCTGGTTCTGGTACATTTTCACCTTTTACTATTGCCTCATAAGTTTTTACTCTTCCTACTACATCATCAGATTTTACAGTTAGAATTTCTTGTAAAGTATGTGCTGCACCATATGCTTCTAATGCCCAAACTTCCATCTCTCCGAAACGTTGTCCTCCAAATTGTGCTTTTCCTCCTAGTGGTTGTTGTGTTACAAGAGAGTATGGTCCAGTAGAACGAGCATGTATTTTGTCATCTACTAAGTGATGAAGTTTTAACATATACATAACACCTACTGTTACTGGTTTATCGAATTTTTCTCCTGTTCTTCCATCATATAGAGTTGTTTTTCCGTCTGTAGACCTTCCTGCTTTTTCTAACAATTCTGCAATTTCATATTCTTTTGCACCATCAAATACTGGTGTTGCTACTTTCCAGCCAAGTTCTCGTGCAGCTGCACCTAAATGTACTTCTAACACCTGTCCTAAATTCATACGTGATGGTACACCTAATGGGTTAAGTACAATATCTACTGGTGTTCCATCTGGCATAAATGGCATATCTTCTACTGGTAATATTCTTGAAACAACACCTTTGTTTCCATGACGTCCAGCCATTTTGTCTCCTACTGAAATTTTTCTTTTTTGTGCTATATAACATCTAATTACTTGGTTTACTCCTGGTGCTAACTCATCTGAATTGTCTCTTGTAAAGATTTTTACATCTACTATTGTTCCTTCTTCTCCATGTGGTACTCTTAAAGATGTATCTCTAACTTCTCTTGCTTTTTCTCCAAATATTGCTCTTAGTAGTCTTTCTTCTGCTGTTAATTCTGTTTCTCCTTTTGGTGTTACTTTTCCTACTAAGATATCTCCTGGTCTTACTTCTGCACCAATTCTTATTATTCCGTTTTCATCTAGGTCTTTTAAGCTGTCTTCTCCAACATTTGGAATATCTCTTGTTATTTCTTCTGGACCTAGTTTTGTATCTCTACATTCGCAATCATATTCTTCTATATGTATTGATGTGTAAACATCTTCTCTTACTAATCTTTCACTTATAAGTACAGCATCTTCGTAGTTATATCCTTCCCATGTAGCAAAGGCTATTAATACGTTTTTACCTAATGCCATTTCGCCTTTATCTGTAGATGGTCCATCTGCTATAACGTCTCCAGCTTTTACTTTTTCACCTTTTACTACTATTGGTCTTTGATTTATACATGTTCCACCATTTGTTCTTTTGAATTTACGCAAATGATATTTTTCTATTTCACCTTTATCTGTTTTTAGTGTAATTTCATCACCTGTAACTTTTGTAATAGTTCCATTTGATTTTGCTATTTGTAAAATTCCAGAGTCTTTTGCTGCTCTATACTCTATTCCTGTTCCTACTATTGGTGATTCTGGCATTAGTAGTGGAACTGCTTGACGTTGCATGTTTGCACCCATTAATGCACGGTGAGCATCATCGTGTTCTAGGAATGGTATCATAGCTGCACCTACAGAAACTAATTGTTTTGGTGATACATCAACATAATCAACTTCTTCTGGTGCTACTTCTTCGATGTCATCTAAATATCTTACTTTTACTTTTTTGTTTACAAATTTTCCATTTTTATCAAGTGGTTCTGATGCTTGTGCAATTCTTGCACCATCTTCATCTTCTGCACTTAGATATACTACTTCATCTGTTACTTGATGTGTTTCCTTATTTACTACTCTATATGGTGTTTCAACAAATCCATATTCATTTATTATAGCAAATGATGATAAAGCAGATATAAGTCCTATGTTTGGTCCTTCTGGTGATTCTATTGGACATAATCTTCCATAGTGTGTATAATGTACGTCTCTTACCTCGAATCCTGCTCTTTCTCTTGATAGACCACCTGGTCCTAATGCAGATATTCTTCTTTTATGTGTTAATTCTGATAAAGGATTTGTTTGATCCATGAATTGTGACAATTGTGAACTTCCAAAGAATTCTCTTATAGATGATGTAATTGGTTTTGTATTTATTAATGTTTGTGGTGTTACAACATCTAAGTCTTGAATTGTCATTCTTTCACGTACTACTCTTTCTAGTCTTGTTAAACCAATTCTAAATTGATTTTGTAATAATTCTCCTACTGAACGTATACGTCTATTTCCTAAATGGTCAATGTCATCTACTTTCCCTAGTCCATGCTGTAATGTAAGTACATAGTTTATTGAAGATAAAATGTCTTCTGTTGTAATATGTTTTGGTACTAATTCATCCATTCTTTCAGAAATCATTTTTTCTAAGTCTTTTTTATCTGTATTTTCTAATATATTTTTTAGCACTGCATAATTTACATATTCTTTTACTTTAACATCTTTCAAGTCTACAAATTCATGTATGTCTACTGTTCCATTACCTATTACTCTTACAACTTTGTCTTCTAGTTTAACATCTACTACATTTATTCCTGTATTTTGAATTTCTTTAGCTGTTTCTTTTGTTATAACAGCTCCAGCTTCTACAAGTACTTCTCCTGTTTCTGGATTTACTATGTCACTAGCTGATATTTGATTTTTTATTCTTTCTGCTAAACTTAGTTTTTTATTGAATTTGTATCTTCCTACTTTTGCAAGGTCATATCTTCTATCGTCAAAGAATAATCCATTAAATAAGTTTCTTGCAGCTTCTACAGATGGAAGCTCTCCTGGTCTTAATTTTTTGTATATTTCTATTAAAGCTTCATCTTGATCTTTTATTGTATCTTTATTTATAGTTGCAATAATTTTATCTTCTTCACCAAAGAAGTCTATTATTTGTTGGTCTGTTGTTAATCCTATTGCTCTTAATAATGATGTTACTGGTATTTTTCTTGTTCTATCTATTCTTACATAAAATATGTCATTTGCATCTGTTTCATATTCTATCCATGCTCCACGAATTGGCATAACTGTTGATGTGAATATTTTTTTACCTGTTTTGTCATATTCATTTGCATAGTAGCATCCTGGTGAACGTACTAATTGGCTTACAACAACTCTTTCTGCACCATTAATTACAAAAGTTCCACTTTCTGTCATTAATGGAAAATCTCCTAAGTAGATTTCTTGTTCTTTAATTTCTCCTGTTTCACGATTTATTAAACGTACTTTAACATGTAGTCTTGTTGAGTATGTAGCATCTCTTTCTTTTGCTTCTTCTAATGAGTATTTTGTTTTGTCTTCCATGTAATAGTCAAAAAATTCTAGAACCAAATTTCCTGTGTAATCAACTATTGGAGATATATCTTTTAATACTTCTCCTAAACCTTCTTTTACAAACCAATCATATGAATCTTTTTGTACTTGAATTAGGTTTGGCATTTCTATACTGTCTTCAGTTTTTGCAAAGGTTTTTCTTACACATTTTTCGTGTTTTACATCTTTTACCAAAAAAATCACCTCTAAATAAATTTTAAGCAGAAAAATAAGATTTAAATTGCATTATTTAATAATGCTTTTTAAGATAAAAATATATTTAATAAGAAGTCCTTCTTAAATTAAGTTTCCCTAGTAAGTTTAGTGTTACTGCTCCATCCACCTCTTCTTAAAAGTTCCTACATAATTTAATTCCTCTTCTTTTAAATTTTCGAAAAAAACTAAATTACGACAACAAAAAGGCATGTTGGTAAACTCTCTTTTTTACCAACTTACCTTTTGTATTTTACTTAACTTCTTGTTATTTTTGGTTTTTTTATTTTAACCACCCTTACTATTTTTAGTTTCATAACAAGGTATCCGTAATTTATGTTCTTATAATATATCATTTTTTCTTACGGCTTGTCAAGGTTTTGACGTAATTTTTTAAAAATTCCTAAAACATAAATTCACATTATCAAGTTGTTTATATATTGTTACAAACAAATGAAGTCGAATTCTCAATTGTGAATTCGGCTTCGTTTATTTAACATTACTTTACTATATCTATTATTTCTTTTGGTAAATATTTTGAAACATCTTTACCATTTCTTAGCAAATCCATTACCATACTTGAACTTATATTTCCTAAGTTTCCTGCCCTTATATACACTGTATCTAATCCTGATAATTCTTCATTAATTGATGCCATATTTTCTTCATATTCGTAATCCATTCCATTTCTAATTCCTCTAACTAAAAATGTTGCTTTATTCTCTATTGCGGCATCTACAGAAAGATTATCATAGGAAATTACAGTTACATTATTTAAATTCTCTTGTGTTAATACTTTTTCTATGGCTTCTTTCATTACATCTTTATCAAATCTTCTTTTCTTATCTGGATGCACTCCTATTCCTATTATTACTTTATCGAATAATTGTGCAGATTTTGCAACAACATGTAAATGCCCTTTTGTAAATGGATCAAAACTTCCTGCATAAAATCCAATTTCCATTTGTCTTTATTTCTCCTTTTTATTTTTTCTTATTATCTTTTGACATCTTTAATGTCTTGTCTTTTATTTTGAATTTTTTTATCTTAAGTTTTTTTGTAATAAAAATTTCCATTATAATTAATAGTATAAGTAATGTCCAACATATCCATACAAGATTCATTTCTCCTGTACTTACACCTATTATTATTTCTGCTGATTTTGCCACATTGTTTTGTGTGTTATTTTCTTCAAAACCTATATCACTTGTTATTTCTTTTATTTCTACTTGATTTGCTTTAGTTCCGAAGTTTTCTAATCCATTTTTCCAACGTAACACAATTTCAATATCTGCATAAGAACCTTCTTTTAATTCTCTTCCTGCTAATCCTGTTGTTATTATTTTCCCATTTTCCATACTCCAATATGATTTATTATCTTCTTTAACAAATTGCATTCCTTGTGGAACAGCCACTTCTATTTTTCCTACTTGTCCATTAATTTTTCCAATGTTTTTTATTCTTATTTTATAGGTGATTTTTATTTGGTCTTTATTTATATTTTTATCTTTAATGTCTATTTTTTTGGTTTTATTTTCTTCTTTTGTATTTGCATATTTGATTTGTCCATTTTGATTTATTTCTTGTATCCATGTTTGTACCTCTATATCAAAGATTTGTCTTTCTACTGATACAACTATTTTTTGTGTCTGATCAGTATCTTTTACTTCAATTGTTGTTTCAACTTCTTTATATCCATAAGGTACTTTTGTACTCTTTAATGTGTATTTTCCTATTTTTAGTTTTTCTGCTATATAGTTTTCTTCTTTTGTTGTAAATGTGCTTACTTGTTCTTCTGTTTCTTGTAATATTAAGCTTACTTCTACATCTTTTATCTTTTCTTTTGTTACAGCATCTTGTAATTCTATTTCTACACTTGTTCCTTGTCCTCTTGTATACATTGTATTATTTTCTTCTTCTATAGTTGTTATTACTTCACCTTTTTCATTTATTATAAATGTTTCTTCTTTAGCTGTTATATATCCATCAGCTGGTTTTACTTCAACTATTGTATATTTTTTATTTATTTCTAGACCAACTATGTTTTCTGGTGTATCCTTTGTTTCCCATTCTTTTATTACATTCCCTTCTTCGTCCTTAATTTGTACAATTGCTCCTGGTATTGGATTTTTGTCTTCGTCTACTTTTATTATATTAATATTTGTTTGTTTGCTTTCATATTCTTTGGTTATATTAATTGTTTCTCTTTGGTCTTTATTATATGTTGCATCTATTTGTATTGTTTCTTCATTAAGAACATATCCAGGTGAAGGTGTAATTTCTTTTATGTAATATTCGCCTAATGGTAAGTTTTCTCCTATAAGTGCTTCTCCTTGTTCATTAATTGTTGCAGTTGTAATTAGTTCGTCTTTCTTTACTATAACTTCATTTGTAAAAGCACTTAATATATCATTTTTTGCATATAACCCTATTTTTGCCCCTTTAATTTTTTCTTTGGTTTGTGCATCTTTGTTTATTATTTTAATACTTACATTTTGCTTTGGTTGTTGTATATTTGTTTCTTCATTTGTTACTGGTGTTTGTTGTGCAGAATTTTTCCATTCTTCTTTTCCAACTTCTAATGTTACATCATTTGTTCCATATGATATTTCTATGTCTTTCGCTTGTTTATCCAATGCGAATCCATCTATAGCTGATATTTCTTTTAAATAGTATTTTCCTATTTCTAAATTATCAAAGTATATAATTCCTTGGTCATTTGTTGTTGCTTGTTGTACTAGTTCATCTTTTTTATGTATTATTGTTCCTTGGTTATCACTAGACTTTATATCTTCTTTTGCATATATTCCAATTTGTACTCCCTCTAGGTTTTTATTTTGATAATTAAATGTATAATTTCCTTCTTCACTTTTTGTTACATTATTTACATATTGTCCTTGTACTGTTATTTTTAAGCTTCCTACTTGTGGTTTATTATTTTGTATTTGAACTACAATATTACTTTCTAGTTCATTATCTACATAGTACATTTGGTTTGTATTTATTTCAAATTCTACTTGTGCATATGGTGTTTTTATTGTTTCTCCATTTTCAGAATATCCTTCAAATCCATTTATTACATAATCATCTGCACTTTGTACTTGAATTAGTTTATATCTTCCCGCTTCTAACTTCATTGGTGTTATAAAATAGCCTTGTCTATTTGTTTCAAATGGTTTTTCATATGTTCCATATTCTATAACATTACTAAATGGATCCCACACTTTATATGTTACTAACTCGTTTGTTTCTAAGTTTTGTATTACAAATTTAGAACCTTGTTTTAGTATATTTTTATTTGTAGTCATATCTTTTGTATATACTTTTACTTTTGTTTGGAAGTTTTTATCTAGTACATATCTTAAACTTTGCTTTTCTCTTGAGTCATTTTCTATTTTTACTACAAATGGTTTTATTTCAACCTTATTTTGAGGTACTGTGGTTTCAATTACTATGTATTCTCCGTATGCAAGTTCTGGGCTTGCCAAATATCCTTGTTTGCTTGTTATTAATTCTTGTATTTCTTCACCATTGCTGTTAGTTTCATATTGTTTTACTAATTTTTCATTTTCTAGATTATATGGTCTATATCCATTTTCAACTTGTGGTAATGTTTCCATATTTTCTTCTGTATAAGTAATCTTATAGTAATACTCTACTAGGTCTTCTATATTATATGTTCCGTTTTGATTTGCTTTTTTTGCAAGTTGCTCATTTGCGAGTGCTTGCTCATCTTTTAATGTATATGTACCATCTGAGTTCCTTTCTATTTTTCCTTCTTTTACAATACTTAATTCTTTTATTTCATATATTGTAAATCCAGCTCCTGCAAGTGGTGCAACTTCTGTTGGAGTTGTCTGTTGATATTTTAACACCTGAAAGGCTTGTTTTATTACCTTATTCTTATATGTGTTGTTTAATACTATTTTTGCTAAATCTTGTCCTCTATATGTAAAGTCTACTCCATAAATATTTGTATCTTGGACATATCCTTTTGAAGGTGTTTTTTGTTTTATATAGTATTTTCCACATTCTAAATCTGTTACCTGTATTTTTCCTTCTGCATCTGTTTGTATTTCTTTTATTAATTCATCCTTTTTGTATAATACACCTGGTTCGTCTGGATATCTTGTTGTTGTGCCATCTGCATGATTTATTTGTTCTAATGCATATATTTCATATACTGCACCTTCTAATGTTGCACTTGATTGTGGAATATTTGTATTTGTTTCTACATCTATTATTTGTATATTTAACTCTGTTTCTACTCTTTTATTTTGTATTGTGTTTGACTCTTCATTATTAAATAGTTGTATTGTTCCTTCATTATCTACTACTTGGTCATAATATTTTCTTTTCTTTATAATATCTAGTACATTTATTTCATATTCCCTTTTATTGTTATTCTCATCATAATCTCCATAATATCCATATGCACTTTGTGTTTCTACTATTTTGTATTTTCCTTCATTGTATTTTGTATAATATAGCCATTGTGATGATAAATATGTATTATCACTTTGTTTTTGCATTTCTACTTTTTCATTATTGGTATGGCTTACATATTCTTCATATTGGTTAGTTTGATTGCTCCACTCATATATCGTATATTCTGCTTTTGATACTATTGTTTGTTTTGTTTGACTGTCTACATTATTAATACTAACATTTAACTTATATGGTTCATTTTCTACTACACCATTTTGGCTATCAAAATCATCAGGATTTCTTTGTCTATATGCTATTTTATAGTTTCCATTATTATATTCTGGTGTGATTGTATAATTTTTTGTGTCTAACTGATTTATTACATATTCCATACTGAATTCTAAGTTGTTATAATATCTTGGAATTCCTGTTTCTACTATTTTATATTTTCCTTGCGTTGTTGGATTCCATTCATAATAGTTTGATACATATATTCCATCATGGTCTGGATCTGTTAATATTTCTTTTTCTACATATTTTGTTCCATCCCATTCGTATAAGGTAAATGTTGCATCATTTATATTTTCTTCTGTAATACTATCTCTTTTTTGCAAACTAATATTAGCTTGTGGTTTTTGATATTCTACTGTAAAGTTTTGTTCAGCTTTTGTTACTTGTCCTAAATTTATAGTTGTATTTTTTCCTCTATAATCTGTTAGATTTCCTGTTAGAGTAATAGTTGTATTATAATCTTTTATTTCATTTAATACTCCATTTACTTTTACTATAAGTTTATCTCCCGCTTTTGTTACTTTACTGCTTGTTGTTCCATAATCAATTGTTATTGTGTTTTGTCTTATCATAAAGTCTAATATTTCTGTTTCTTTACCAGTTTGTCCATCTATGTATTTAACTTCTATATTATTTTTATCAATTTTTACTCCAGAATCTATATTTAATACTGCTTGAGTATTATTTAGTCCTACCTTTTCTCTATTGTTAACATCTGCTTGTATTTGTGCTGTTATTTCTACCTCTGTATTTTTCAAGAATTTATCTTGGAAAGCATCTATTAACTTATATTCTACACTACTTGTATATGTAGGTAATATTAATGTATTTATTACATTTCTTTGGTCATATGTTGTTTCATATCCATCTACTATGTCTTGTTGTACTGTATAATTGTAAACTTGTCCTTGGTCATTCATTTCTCTTGCTTGAAATTTATAACTTGTTTGACCTGCTGCTATTTCTTGTGTTTGTACTAGTTCATTTGCTCCATTATTTATATTTCTATATAGGCTTAGTTTTGTTTTTACTCTTGATGAATATTTATTATTGTCATCATTCCAAGTTATATTTCCTGTTATATCAATTTCTATATTTCTTACAAATATTTGTTGTGCACTAGAAATATTTCCTGCCACATCTCTTACCCAAATATAGTATGTTCCATTTTTATTTACTGTAAGTATATTACTTGATTGAAAACTACTTGGTGCACTATTGCTAGTAGTTACTGCATATCCAGATATTCCTGAACCAGATTTTCCTAAAGTTTGATTTATATCATTTGCATTTACAGTTATACTTACACTCTTCTTGTCACCTGATATAGCTTGCGATATTCCTGTTATTGTTGGAGCTGTATTATCAATATTACTTATTGTTATTTTTTCTGTTCTTATGTTTCCAAGTCCATCTTTTAAATATAAAGCTGCTGTTACTTGTCCATAAACATCTCCAACGAAATTATATGTTCGTGTATAATTGTCTCCACTTTGATTTGCTAATTGAAAGTCATTTTGATTATTAAATGCTATTTGTGTTTGTCCAACACCTTTGTCTGTTGCTGTATATGTTATTTGTTTTGTACGTACCCAAGTAGTATTATTTCCAGATTGTGCTGTTAAAGTTGGTGCTTTTGCATCTATATATTGTACTGTAATTGGTTGTGTTGTTATATTTCCTCTTCTATCTCTTGACTGAACATATAATGTAGAAGGGGTTCTTATTTCTGCCACAACATCAAATACTCTTGTAAAATTATTACCTGATTTTGATGCTGTTCCCCAGTCTGATAATACTGTTGATTGATTTGCATCTAATAGTCTCATTTCTACTATATCACTAAAATTTTCATTCACAGTTGCTGTAATAGTTGCTTTTGTACTATAGTTTCCTACTGTTCCGTTTCCTGCTGTGGTAATTGAGACAGCAGTTGGTGCTACATGGTCATAATATACTGTTTGTGGAAATCCTTGAAAATGTACTTTTTTTCCATTTACTTTTACAGCATTATCTGAGTCAAACTGAGCCAATATTTCATCTTGTACATCATTAGAAAAAGTAATTTTATATTGGTATGTGTAATCATTTGTTCCATTTTTCTTTATAGTAGGTCTTTTACTATCTGCTGGTGTTGGAGAATACCATCCCATGCTTCCAGTTAATTCTCCTCCATTTACTCCTCTTAATCTCCATTCCATTATTGCATAGCTATTATCTGATGCATATTGAATTGAACTACTAACCAATTCTACAAATTGTTGCCCACAAAATTCACAACGACCATTGTTTGATACATGGTGAATAACTTCTGTATATTTATGCCCACATACAACACATGTCCCTAGGTTTTGGCAAGTTAATCTATTTCCATTTGCGTCTGTACATCCTGCTTGATCCATCCATACACCACACTGTGTACAATTTGCATGATGCAAATATCTTAATTCAACATTCTCATATTTATTATTGCTATTACATGGATCTTTTGTTGTCTGACTATACCCACATCCATCAGCACAGTAAATTGTATATGTATTACCAGGATAACATGTTTGGTAACCCCATGTGTAATCTGTTCTTGTAATATTATGTGATTGTCTATTAATTACATTATTGCAAATCCAACATTGATCCCAGTGTGCTGAAGCATCATATTTTTTCTCGTAAATATGTGTATGGCTTGCTTCACTTCCCATTGCTAGTCCTGTTAAGTCAATGGTTGTAACACCTACTCTTGGATCCACAGCTATTTTTGTAGGATTTATAATTTGTTCAGAAATAGCTTGGCTTATAGGTGCTATTGGTAATGTTGTAATTAATATAAAAACGATTAATAAACTAGCAATTAACTTTTTCATTCATTGTCCTTTCTAAAAACTATAAATATTATTATATTTATTATATAAACTTGTTTTTCTATAGTAAATAGCAATATTTTCCTTTATTTTTAGAAAGTTCAATTTTCTTTTACGGATATACATTTTTCGGCTTTTTTTACATTTTGTTAACATTTATGTTAAATTTCTGATATAAAAGTACTGTTTTTTCGGTATTTCTTGGTTTTATGGATATTTTATAATTTTAAACAAACAGAGGAAAATAATTTTACTTATTTTCCTCTGTTTCTATACTATTTCTTATTTTATTCGCTTTTTTTCTTATTCTTTGTATTGCTGTATCTATTGATTTTACTTTACTGTTTAATTTTTCCGCAATTGCCGCATAGGATTTTCCTTGTTTATATTGATGCAATACTTGTCTTTCAAAATCGCTTAAACTTTCATCTATTTTATTTTCTATTAAGTTGTAATATTCCTTTTTAGTTATTGTGTCTAATGGGTCTTCTACTGTTTTTGTGTCTAAAATTTCCATTACCGCTACATCATCATTTTCTTCATATGCTGCCGAATTCAATGAAAATGCTGAATTTAATGGTATGTTTTTTTGTCTATTTGATGTTTTAAGTGCCGTTATTAATTGTCTTTCTATACATAAATTTGCAAATGTTTTGAAAGAGTTTTGTTTTTGCACATCAAATGATTTAGTAGCCTTATATAATCCTATCAGTCCTTCTTGAATGATATCTTCTCGTTCAGCTCCTACCATATAAAATTTGCTTGCTTTTATATTTACTAAATCGTTGTATTTATTCATCATATAATCTAATGCTACATTATCACCAGATTGTATGACTTCTACTATTTTTTCGTCTGACATATTAACATATTTGTTGTTTAGAGTATCAAGTTCTGCCATATAATATGTTTACCTCCTAGATTGCTACATTTTAAGTGTATTATATTTTAGTTTCCATTAATATGTCAATACTTTTGGTACATTTTATTATGTTTTATTTGTAATTTTTCTCTTTAATTCATTTATTCTTTAATTTTCTTATTAGAATTTTGATAGATTATAGTATATTATAAAAATAAGTTCTACATTTGTTGACTTTTTTTTACATTTATATAATAATTAGTATATATAAAAATGGTTTTATTTTGTTATTAAAGTTAAATTATTTTTTATTAAATTTTTATATTAAATTGGAGGAAATTTATGTCTAAGGTTAATGTTGTTTTAGGTACATTTTTTGGAGATGAAGGAAAAGGTAAAATTATTGATTATCTTTCTACTACTGCTGATGTTTCTGTCCGCTGTTCTGGTGGAAATAATGCGGGACACACAATTAAAGTAAATGGTAAAAAATTCGCATTTCATTTAATTCCTTCTGGAATTCTTTCTCATAATACTAAAGCTATTATTGGAAACGGTGTTGTAATTGACCCAAAGGTATTAATAGATGAAATAAATAATTTACATGAAAATGGATATTCAACTGATAATTTATTTATTAGTAATAAAGCTCACATTATTATGCCTTATCATATCGTTATGGATAAATTATTAGAAGAAATTAGAGGAAATAATAAAATTGGTACTACTGCTCGTGGTATCGGACCTGCATATTGCGATAAATATGAACGATCTGGTATTAGAGTAGAAGATTTTATTTCTCCTAAGTTTAGTGAAATTGCAAAAGTTAATATAGAAAATAAGAATAAAATCTTACAGGCTTTTGGATATGAACCTTTAGATGCTAATTCTATTATTGATGAATATGAACAATATGCAAAAATACTTGCTCCTTATGTTAAAGATACAATTAATATTATTCATCAAAGTTTAGAAGATGATAAAAATATTTTATGTGAGGGAGCTCAAGCTACTTTGTTGGATATTGATTTTGGTACTTATCCTTTTGTTACTTCTTCTAATCCTACTATTGGTGGAGTATGTACTGGTACCGGTGTTGGTGCAAGAGATATAGGTGAAGTTTATGGAGTTCTTAAAGCTTATTCTTCTAAAGTCGGTGCTGGACCTTTCTTAACAGAGCAAGATAACGAAATTGGTGACCGTATTCGTGAACTTGGTCATGAATATGGAACTACTACCAAAAGACCTAGAAGATGTGGATGGTTAGATTTAGTAGCTCTTAAATATTCTGCCAGAATTAATGGTCTTACAGGTCTTGCTATAAATCACTTAGATACAATTGGTAAATTAGATAGAATTAAATTATGTGTTGCCTATAATCATAAGGGTAAAATTTCTATGGATTATTCTACAAATACAACTTATATTTCAAATTGTGAACCTGTTTATGAGGAATTTGATGGCAATTTTGGTGATTTAAGTAATATTAAATCTAGAAACGATTTACCAAAAAATGCTCAAGATTATTTAAATCGTATAGAAGAAATTGTAAAAGTACCAATTAAGTTTATTGGTACTGGACCAGATAGAAATGATATGATTATTTGCTAATTAAATATTTTTTAAGAAGGTGTAAATTTTGCCAAAAATATATTTAGAAAAAAATGTGTTAGATGCTACTTTTGAACGTTTAGAATATATTTTTGATCATTTTGAGAATATATATTTTAGTGTTAGTGGTGGAAAAGATAGTTCAGTAATGGTTCAATTAGCTAATATGGTTGCTAAAAGGAAAAATAGAAAATTTGATGTTTTATATATTGATTTTGAAGCACAATATAGGCTAACAATTGAACATGTATATGAATTAAAGAAATTATCTCAAATTAGGAATTTCTATCATATTGCTTTACCTATGGCTCTTAGAAATGCTGTTTCTATTTTACAACCTAAATGGATTTGTTGGGAAGAAGAAAGTAAAGATTTATGGGTTAGAGATCTTCCTAAAGATAGTATTAATATTAAAAATTGCCCTTTCAAATGGTTTAGAAAGGGCGAAGAATTTGAAGAATTTATTATTCAGTTTGCAGATTGGTATCAAAAAAGATATGGTGGCAGTGTTGCTTGTGGCGTAGGTATTAGATGTGATGAAAGTTTGAACCGTTTTAGGACCATAGCTTTTGATGGTAAAATTATGTATGATAATAAAAGATGGACTACTAAAATTAGATTTAATGATAAATATATTGATGTATATAATTTCTATCCTATTTATGATTGGAAAACAGAGGATATTTGGGGAGCCGTAAGTAAATTTGATTTAATGTATAATCAAGTTTACGAACTTATGTATAAAAACGGTCTAAGTATTCATGAACAACGTTTATGCCAACCATATGGAGATGATCAAAAAAATGGCTTAGATCAATTTAAAGCTCTTGAATATGATACTTGGGAAAAAGTAGTAAATCGTGTTAATGGTGTAAATTTTGGTAATATATATTGTAGAACTACAGCACTTGGTAATTTAAGATCTTGCAAACCAGAATTTATGACTTGGATGGAATATACAGTATTTTTATTAGAAAGTATAGGTATTTATAATAGTGATTTAATGTTACATTATTATAGAAAAATCAAAAAATTTATTTATTGGTATAAAAAGCGTGACAATATTGATATACGCGATATACCAGATGAAGCAGATGCAAAACTAGAAACTAGGAAAAAAGTTATTTCTTGGAGAAGAATTGCAAGGGCTATTGAAAAAAATGATTTTTATATGAAACGTCTTTGTTTTACTCAAACTAAAACAGATGACGAAGAATTAAAAATGTTAATTCATAAATGGGATAATCTATTAACAAAGGATACCATTTCTGATGATAAAGATTTAATGAATTTTATAGAAAGAGAGGTGATAGATAATGATTTTGAAGATGACCAATAAGGATAATGATTTTTATTCTTATATGGGTAAATTCTTTGGTTCCAGAATTGTACAAACTGAAACTAAAGACCGAATTTATGATGATAATAACAAGGTTTGGTATATCTATTTAGATCAAAACAATAAAGTTTGTGCTTTTCTTTCAATTTGTGACGGAATTATTAAAAATATTTATTCATCAAATGATACTAGTTTAAAAAACCTTATTCTTGAAGTAAAAAAAGATATTGTTCTACAACCTAGTATTGTTACTAAAATATATGAAAACGTTTATCTTGAATGTGGACTAAAGATTAATAGTTTAGAAAATTATAAACATTTTATTATGATTAGAGGTGATAATTAATGGCTGAAATACAATTTCCCGTTTTAAATGTTAAAATGGTGGATATTGATAAAGTAATTGCAAATGACTATAACCCAAACAAGGTAGCACCTCCTGAAATGAAGTTACTAAAACATTCTATTGAGGAAGATGGATACACTCAACCTATTGTTACTTATTATGATAAAGAAAAAGATACTTATATCGTTGTTGACGGATTTCATCGTTATAGATGTGCTAAAGAATATTTTCATTTAAAACAAGTACCTGTTGTTACAATAGATAAAGATTTAAGTAATAGAATGGCTAGTACTATTAGACATAATCGTGCTAGAGGTACTCATCAAATTATTGATATGTCTAAAATTGTTATTGATTTAAGCAATAACGGATGGACTGATAAACAAATTTCTAAACATTTAGGTATGGAATTAGATGAAATTATTAGATTAAAACAAATTAGTGGATTAAAAGAAGCTTTTGCCAATCATGTTTTTAGTAAATCTTGGGAAGAGTTTGAAGATAATCTAAAAAAAACTACTTAAGTATGTTTTTATATAAGCTATACACCTAGCAAAAGTGGATTAAAACCACATTGACTAGGTGTTTTTATTGATTTTTTGGGGTATTATTTAATATATTTTTATTAATTTATCAAATTATATTGGAAATTTTATATATTACGGGTTAGTTTTTTGCATGAAAAAGCGGACATTAATATGTTTTTATATAACATATTAAGTCCGCATATTTGCTACATTCTATTGTTTTTTTCTAATTAGAATTAGTGGTGTTAACTCTTTTCCTTGTCCTGAAGGATTATCCTTTATTAGTCCTTTTAATTCTTCTTCTGTTAATTGTATATCATCTGAATGTCCTAAAATTTCTTGTCCTAAATCATTTGCATCTACTATCATACATGAAATTCCTAATTCATTTTTTATTTCATTACAAACCTTAGTTGGATTTTCTGGTAATTGTATTCCAATATCTCCATATTCTTTCCATACATGGTCATAAAATCCGTCTAGTCCACTTACTTCTTGTCCAACAATTTCATAAAATACACCTTTTTTTCCAAATAATTTAGTTATAGCACTTGCGATACTAGCCCATAGTACTTTTAACAATCCTACTGTATTTATAGCATATTGCATTTTTATTGTTTCTCCTACTCCAACTCCTGTTGTAGGATGTGATGCGAATTTTGATAGAAATTTTGCCCAAAATCCAATTTTTATATCTTCTCTTCTTACTATTCTATTTTGGCATAATGCAATTATTTTTTCGCTACTTGAAATTATATCTCCTTCTTGATATATTGGTAATACATATTCTTTAAATACGTCTATATAAGATTCTCCTTGTTTTATAAATCTTGTTTTTATTGCATGTCTTAAATAAGTTTGTCCATTTACTTCTATTTCCACACTTTTTCCTTCATTTGCATAAAACTCCATATTTTTTTCCTCCCCATAATGGTTTTTGTAATATTTTTATATCTTTTACATATACTATATATTATCCTTTTATTTAAAAATATACAATACATTAGCGAAAATTTCAATATTTTTTTCTAAAACCTTGACATTATATAAAAAAAATATTATACTAATTAAGAACATCGCGAGGTGGAGCAGTTGGCAGCTCGTTGGGCTCATAACCCAAAGGTCGGTAGTTCGAGTCTACCCCTCGCAACCAACGAAATGCCAAAACGTCAAATCTTTACGATTTGACGTTTTTATTTGCTTGACTATTTTACTCTTATACTATCTTTTATTGTATCAAATTTTGCATCACCTATTCCAGATACATTTTTTAAATCTTCTATTTGTTTGAAATCTCCATTTTCTTCTCTATATTGTATAATCTTTGCAGCTGTTGCCTCACCTATTCCTTGTAGTTGTTGCAATTCTTCTAAACCTGCTTTATTAATGTTTATTTTTGTTTTTCCTGTAGATTGACTTTGTCCGTTTTCTTGTATTATTCCTTCACCAGTTTCACTGGTTATGTATTCTTTGTTTTCTTCTTGTTCTCCTTGTTTTGGTATTATTATTTTTTGTCCATCTTCAACTATATATGCTAAATTTATATTTGTTATATTTGCAAATTCTGTTAGTCCTCCTGCTTGTTCTATTATATCAGCAATTCTTGCACCTTCATTAATACGTACTATTCCTGGATTTTTTACTTCACCTGCTATATGTATTACTATTTCATTTTTTTCTTCCTCGTTTTCCACATTTTCTTTATTTTCTTGTACTACTTCTTCACTTATTTCCTCCAATTGTTCATAATTATTCCCGAGAAGTTAAAGAATATATATATGCTCCTACTACAAATATTACTATTCCAGCTATTACTATTAATATTATTAACTGTTTTTTATTTAAATTAATCATCATTTTCTCCTTTTTTATTAGATTTAGGTTTTTATGTAGATTTAACCTATAAACCAATACTTTTATTATCTATTGAATTAGATTAATATTTTTTTATTATTAAATTTTTGTTACATACATTGAATTTTTGTACTATTTATTGTAATATATTAATATTATTTATGATTAAGGGGTTTTTTAATGAAGACAAAAAATTATTTTAGATTTTTATTATGCTTATTGTTAATTATATTTCTTTTTCCAATTAGTAATAGCTATGCAGCTACTAGTACTGACGAAATAAAAATTGATGCACCTGTCGCTATTCTAATGGATTCTAATACAGGAAAAATTCTTTATGAAAAAAATGCTTATGATAGGATGTACCCTGCTAGTACAACTAAAATTATGACCGCAATTTTAGCTTTAGAAAACCGTGATCTTTCTCATGTTGCAAAAGTAAGCTATGATGCCATTTTTACTGTTCCAGTAGGATATACTAATGCAAATTTACAACTTGATGAAGAATTAACTATGGAACAATTATTAAATGTATTATTAATACCTTCTGCTAATGATGCTGCTAATGTAATAGCAGAAGATATCGGAGGTTCTGTAGAAAGTTTTGCTAGTATGATGAATACTAAAGCTGTTGAAATAGGATGTAAAGGTACAAATTTTGTTAATGCTAATGGTGTTCATGATGAAAATCATTACTCTACCGCTTATGATTTAGCTCTTATGGGCAGATATGCCATGCAAAATGAAACATTTAGAAAAATGGTTGATACCGTTACATATACTTTACCAGTAACTAATAAATATGATAAAGCAGATAGAATTTTTCTAAATACAAATAGTCTCATTAATGAAAAAAATAAACAATATTATGAGTATGCTACAGGAATAAAAACAGGTTATACAGATGCTGCTAAAAATTGTATTGTTGCTAGTGCTAAAAAAGATGATTTAGAACTAATTTGTGTTATTTTGGGTGCCGAAAATACTACTGATAGTAATAAGTTTAAAGATTGTGTAACTTTATTTGATTTTGGATTTGAAAATTATACATATAAGAATTTAAGTCAAAAAGATGGTGTTTATAAGGTTGTAACTCCTAGTAATGCAAGTAATGAAACTAAAAATTTAAATATCTTATTTGAAAATGATATAAATGCACTTGTAGAAAAGTCTAATTATGATACAGAAATTGTTCCAGATGTGGAATTAAATGAGCTTAAAGCACCTATTACAAAAGGTAGTGTTGTTGGTAAAGTTTCCTATACCGTTTTACGGTATTAACTATACTACAAATTTAATTGCTGGTCAAGACATTGAATCAAATTCTATTTTTTCTATAATAATAAAAATTATTCTAGTTATATTTGCATTATTTATTTTAAAATTTATTTTTACTAGTTTTAATTCTGGAAAAAGAAGAAAGAAAAAAAGGAAAAAGAAATCTAAAAAAAATAATTATGCTTATTATTCACCATACAAATTTAATTATTAATATGTTTAAAACGGACTGCTTAAAGCAATCCGTTTTTTTCTATTCATTTGTATTACGCATATATAATTCTTCTAAATTATAGTTTTGTCTTTCTTTTTGAGTAAATATATGAACTACTACTTCTCCGTAATCCATTAATATCCATTCTGTATTATATCCTTCTATTTTATTTGGATATATTTGTTGTTTTTTTAATTCTTCTTCAACATGATCTGCTAATGTTCGTATATGTGTAATTGATGTTCCTGTTGCTATTATAAAGCTATCTGCTATTGTCGTTTTTTCTCTTACATCTACTGCTGTTAAGTCTATTGCTTTTTTATCATCTAATAGTTTAGTAATTTTGTTTAATAACTCAGTTTCCATATTCTTCCCCTAACCTTATAAAATTTATTCATAATCTTTTCCTAATATTATTGTATAGTCTACATTAGAATTATTTGATTTCTCTGATGTTGTTCCAACTTCTAGTATTTCTTTTAATTCTTTGGTTGTTTTACTACTTTGGTTAGTTCTATTTATTATTTGTGTTTTTGTTGTGCTATTAGTATTACCTGTTTTTACTACATTATAACCGTTTTGTTTTAAAATTTGGGTTACTTTTGTTAAATTACTTGATTTGCCTGTACCATTTAATACTTCGATTTTTAATTCTTTTTTATTTTCATTAGTATTTTCTGATGTATTACCAGAAATAGTATTTGTATTTATAGTGTTTTGTCCATCTACTTCTTCTGGTATTTCTTCATCTGCAAATAATTCTTCAACTACTTTTGCAGTTTCTTTTTTATCCACTGTATAAATCCAAACTCCATTTGCCAATTCTGGTGTTCCTGGTAATGTATTAGTTTGTAGATTTTCTGTACTAAAGCTTACTGCATATGGTATATAGTCTTTTATAGTTTGAAATGTCATATTTGTAGTTATATTATTAAACGCAATTTCTGCTACTTTTGTTAAATGTACTAAATTTTCTGGTTTTAATGTTTGTTGTAACGTAGCTGTTATAAATTCTCTTTGTGTTCTCATTCTTCCAATATCATTGTCTCCATATTCTGTAGGATATGTTGAACCATCATTGTTATGTCTAAATCTTACTAACCATTCTGCTTGTTCTCCATTTAATTTTTGGTATCCTGCTTTTAAGTCTATGTGTAAATCTTGAGTGACATCATCATATTTCATGTCTATTGGAACATTAAATTCTACACCACCTATAGCATCTACTATTTGTACTAATGCATCTGTATCTACTATCAAGTAATTATCTATTTGTATATCTGTTATATCTTCTATGGCTTCTATCATTCCATCTATATTTTCACCATTTCTGTATACAGCATTTATTTTGTAACTTGCTGATGCTTTTTTCTTGTTTTTTCCTACATAAGTATCTCTTGGAATTGATAATATAGATGCTTTTTGTACTTTTGGATCATATGAACATAGCATTATTGTATCTGCTAACTTATAGTCTTCTTCATATCCACTAATTCCTACTAATAAAAAATATATTTTATCTAAATCTTTTAAAGTATTCTCATCATGTCCCATAGCAGTAGCTAAAAATCCTTGTAATCCGCCACCATTTTTCACAAATCTATATGCGAATATTCCTGCAAATATTATGAGCGCTATTAACAACAATATTAGTATGATTTTAAATATTTTCCAAGCTTTGCTTTTTTTCCTTTTCTCTTTTTTTAGTCTTTTTTGTTCTTTCTTTTTTTCTTTTTTTAACTTTTTTTTATCCGCTTTTTTTTCTACTTTTTTTATTGTTTCATTATTTTCATTTGCTTCTTCTTTTTTCAATATTTTCACCTCTAAAATTTTATATGTATTAGTATAACAAACCTATATATAAATATCAATATTTCTTTATTATTTTTACTAATATTAAGAGTTTTTATATTTTATTAAAAAAATAACATTAATATTATATTATTATTATATAGTACTTTAGTTAATATTGAATTATTTATTATATTTAATATTGAAGTTTTATCTAGCATTGGTAATATAAGGCTTATTATAGCAAGTATTAAATATACTAACAATATCCCTCTTAAAATTCCATATAACGTTCCTCCAGCTTTATTAAATTGTTTTATCACTGGTATTTCTGATATTGCTTCTAAAATTGCTTTTGCAAATAATAAAAGTAATCTTGTTATAATAAATAATCCTATAATTACTATAATGTCTATAATTGTTTCTCCTAGATTTCTTGCCACTATTTTTACAATGCTATCTTTTGCCTCATTTACCGTATCTTGAAGTCCTACATTTATATAATTTACTATTACTTCTGGTAAATTACTATTTTCTTGCTTAATTTGTCCATTTTCTATTTCAGCTGTAGATAGTTTCTGAACAATTGTGTTTTCAATAGTTTGTGCAAATTCTGTATTATTTATTATATAATTTGAAATTGGTTTAAATAATATTAAGGTTATAATAATTGCTATTATAAATGATGCTATTTTGAACGCCACTCCTATTAGTCCTTTTTTGTATCCCAAAAACGTACTAAGCAATATTATTCCAATTACTATTAAATCAATAATAAATTGCATTTTTTCCTCCTATATAATAAGGTTTATTATCTTAATAAATAAAATGTTAATCATTTTTTACAAGTTTATTATTTCTATTTTATCTTTATATACAATTCCTGCAACACCTTGTCCTAATACAATATCATTTATTTCTTTTTCTGATACATATTTTTTTGTTAGCCAACCATTAGTATTTATAAAATGTACTTCACTACCTAAATTAAGTGCAATATTATTATCATGTGTTTTAACATCTCTTAATGTTCCTGGTGCTGTATATACATTTTCTTTACTTGTATCTGTATTTCTTAATATTACTTGTGTATTTGAATTGAATAAACCTGCTGACTTTTCAATTGTATATAATGTATAGTTTGATAAGTCTACACTACTAAAGGTGATTTTAGCTTCTTTAAATGATACTGCTTGTTCTTCTTTTTCTTCATACAATGTATAAATTCCATCATCATATAAAATTGCTAACCTATTTTTATCTTGATATTTTATGCTAACAATTAATTTATTTGCTTCTGCATTATAAGTATAAATTACAGAATTTGTTGGATCATTTTGTGCTTTTTCTATTGATATTATTTTAATATTTGATTGTATTACTGTTCCTGAAGTATTTATTTCTGCAACACTTAGATATTTATTATCATTGGATATAGATGCATCTATTGCACTTGTACTTGATAAATATGTTTTAAATAATTCCTTTCCAGCTGGACTAAATGTGTATATAACCGTTTTATAGCTACTTCCAGAAGTAATGACACATACATATCCATTTTTATTTACAATTACTTTTTGTATTGCATCTTCAATTTCTACATTCCATAATAGGTCCGAACCTGATACTAAATATAAATTTGTCCCATTTTTTTGTGCAACTGCTAAAAATCTATTACTTGCAGAAAATAGAGGATCACTTACAGCTATTTCGTGCTCATATTCTTTTTTACCAGAGCTTGAATAAGTAGATAATATATTTTTATTTAAAATAGTAATATATTTATCATATGCATATATTTTTGGATTTTCTATATTAGATAAATCTATACTTGATACATTATTTTCTACTACTTCTTTTCTTAAAATATAACGGTCAAAAAATGTTCTTACATTTTCATTTCCTATATATAATGATATAGACAATACTATTATGATAATTAATAATAGTATTGTTCCAATTTTTATTTTCTTTTTTGTTTTATCACTTAAATTAATTTTTAATTTATTCATATGTTTTCTCCTATTTTTTACTACTTATTTTATATCAGTTTTATGTGATTTTTTCAAGATAATTTTGTATATTTACTAATAGATTATTCTTTTTATTATTTTATTTTCTCTTTTCTTTTAAAAAGAAAATATATTTGTATAATTCCCAAAAATCCAAATACTGGATAAAGCAATCCTATTAGGTTAGAAAAACCTATTTTTGATACTAGTATTGAACTTACACATATTAATAAAGCCATATTTTTATATTTTTTGTTATTATCTTTATAATTTTCTAGTATACTATATCCTGCTGATATTGCAGATGTTAATATTGCAACTAAAATTGTTATTCCATATAAATATTTATATATTTTTCCAGCCATCCCAGCAACATATACTGTTGGTAATTCTATATAATTTATATTTATATCAACTTTTAAAACTAATCCATATATTGCTATTGCTACTAGGCATAAAATTACTGTACATATTATACATACTTTAATTATTTGTGATTTATTTTTTACATATTTTTTTAATGATATTACTATTGGTATTAAGGTTATGCTATTATAACTGCTATACAAAATTGCACTGTATATACTTTTGAATATGTTTGGTTGTAACATTTTTTCGTTTATATTAGTATATGCCTCCATATTTTTACTAATTAATAATATTATAAATAATATTATTAACGGAATTAATATTGTATTTACTTTAATAATCCTGTCGATATCCCCCATGAATATAATATAACATAGAACAGCTATAAGTATTGTGCCAAGTATGTTTGGTAAACCTAATTCTTGCGAAAAATATGCACTAAATCCAGCTATCATTACATAGAATGATAGTAATAAAAATATATTAATTATTATTTTTAATATTTCATTTATTTTCGTATTTTTATTTATTACTCCAGTTAGTTCACCATAGGTTGATATTTTTTGATTATTTGATATTGTAAGAACTTTATAAATAATTATTCCTATTATTACTTGTGATAAAATTATCCCCCATATTCCATTTATTCCATATACTACGAAGAATAAATATATTTCCTTTCCGTGATGCAAATCCTGCACCTATTATTGTTCCTATGATTACAAAAACTACTTTTAATATATTTTTCATAAAAAAACCTCTCATATTTAATATATGAGAGGTTTTTAATTTTATTATTTTTTTATTCTCCTATAAATCCAAACTGCTATTCCAACTATTATTATAAATGCTGGGATTATTGATATTATAATTTTTATATTTCTGTCTTGAGCTTCTGTTGCAGTATATGTTACTACTCCTGTATCTTTTCTTATTGATATTGTATCTTCTCTATTAGTTAATTCTGCGATAGTATTTAATATATAATCTTTATTGTTGTAGAATTGTATTGGATATACTTGGCTGTTTCCTATAGTTATTGGATAATCTACTACAAAGAAGTTATTTGCTAATACATACATAACCGCTTCTTTATTATCATCTAATGTTTTTGTTAATTTTGCTCCTAGAATAAAGCTTCCTTCTTCGTCAGATTCGATTTTTCCTGTGCTTGTATTAGAAACATCTTTTCTAAATAATGCTGTTTCTCCTGTTGATAATATTACTTGACTTGCTACATTTAGTTCTTCTAATTTTGTATCTTCTGCTAGAGTAATTTTGCTTGAATTTATTAATAATATTCCTCCGTCTGTTGCTATGTCTTTAGTTGCTTGTGTACTTGTTATATTAGGAATGATATAATTTGGTGATTGTAATGCCATTTTGTCTGCATCTTGTTCTAATATTATTCCCTCATCAAATTTTGCTCCAAATAAGTCTAGTAATTTTTGCATATTTGGATATGTTGTTCCTGTAAAACTTGGATCATTCATCCATAATATTTTTCCACCATTATTTATATAATTTGTTATTAGTTCTACTTCTCTATCTAAGAAATCTTTTTGTGGACTTGCAATTACTAATAAACTTGCATCTTCCGGTACAGCATCTTTTACTAATAAGTCTAATGTTTCTACAGTATTTACTTCATTTTCTAAGTATGCTTTTAATATTGTCATATCTGCATTTATTGCATATTCATTATGACCTGTTAGGAAATATATTTTTGGTTTTTCTGCAATTGTTAAATCCATAATTCCATTTGTTAGTGTTTCTTCTGATATATCTATTTGTTGATATGTTGTATAATCATATGTATATAATTCATCAAATGTTATAATTTTGTTTTTACTTGCTGTTTCCATTATTATTACTTGTGTTTCATCTGTTATATTATATTTTGATTTTAAATCTGCTCTGTCCTGAACGTCTGGAATTACTTCATATGTTATTTTTTCATTTTCGTTTGTGTATTGTTTTACTAAATCTACTAGTGATGTATTCTCTTCAACTCCTATTAGATATATTTTTATATCTTCATTAACATTTCTCGCTTGATTTTTTGATTGTTCTGATAATGTAAATAATTGATCTTCAGTAACGTCTATATCTTTTATTTCCACATTTTGAACTAATACATTAATTCCTATATAAGCTGCAAACAATATTGCTACTAATAATATTGTTTTTGTGGTATCTCTTAACCATTTTTTCTTTATAATTTCAATAAACTTTTTCACCTTTTCACGCCCTTCCTATTTTACACTCTTTTTTCTTTGTAACACTATAATTGTAAGTAGTACGAAGAATATAGTAAATGATACAAATGAGATAATTTCTTCTAAAGCAATTAATCCCAAAGGAAATTTATCAAACATAGTTACTAGTGATAATGGTTTAAATATAGTAGAAAAATTTGGTAAAAACCATGTTATTATGAAAAATCCTATTGTTACTACTCCTGCAATTATTTGGTTTTCTGTAATACTTGATGCAAACATTCCAAATGATACATATGCCATACTTAATAAGAAAAATCCAAGTAGTGTTACAAGTGCTGTTTGTACATGTGGTGTTCCAAAAAGGAATAGAATAGCAAGATACATTAATGTACACAATTCTGTAATGAAAACAACAAATAGAGCTGCTAAAAATTTTCCGAATACTATACCTGTTATACTTCTTGGTGATGTATAAAGTAGTTGTTCTGTACCTACTTTTCTTTCTTCTGCAAACATTCTCATTGTAAGTATTGGTATAATAAATGTTAGAATTGTTGCTCCTGAATAAAACATGTTTTCAAATTGTAAACTTCCATAGTTAACTACATCTAAATAAAAAAACAAGCTACACATTGCTAAAAATAGTCCTATAAAAACATATCCTATTGGAGATAAAAAGTAGCTCTTTATTTCTTTTTTTAATACTGCCCACATTATTTATTTCCCTCCTCATTTTTATTTTCAATTAACTTCATAAAAGCATCTTCCAAAGTTGTTTCTCTCTTTTTTAATTCAAAAATTGTTATATGTGCTTTTGCATATTTTTCAAATATTTCTTTTCTTATATCCATTTTTTCTTCTGAAACAATAACATAGTCTTTTGTTCCATCTTCATTATCTTTTATTAGTTTTAATTCTTTTATTCCTTTAATTTGTTTAGTTACTTCTTCTATTTTATTTTCTTTATCTTCAACAGTTAATGTTACTGCATTTTCGTCTTTTACTTTTTCTTCTAGATTTTCTGGTGTATCTATTGCAATAATTTTTCCTTTATTTATTATTATTACTTTTTCACATATTTGACTTATCTCTGATAAAATATGTGAACTTAAGATTACTGTATGTTCTTTTCCTAAAGATTTTATTAATGCTCTAATTTCTGTAATTTGTTTTGGGTCTAATCCAACAGTTGGTTCATCTAGTATTAATATTTTAGGATTTCCTACTAAAGCTCCTGCCATACTAACACGTTGTTTATATCCCCTAGATAGGTTTCTTATTAATTTATTTTGTACTTCTACAAGATTTGTTTGTTCTAATACTTTTTGAATATTTTCCTTTTTTTCTTTTCTTGGTACCATTTTTAAGTCTGCCATATAATTTACAAATTCTTTTACTGTTAAATCATTGTATAATGGTACTCCTTCTGGCATGTACCCTATTTGCTTTTTTGCTTTTTTAGGTTTTTTTAAGATGTCATTTCCATCAATTATTATTTCTCCTTCAGTTGGCTCTATAAAACCTGTTATCATGTTCATAGTTGTACTTTTACCAGCTCCATTTGGACCAAGTAGTCCAACAATTTCTCCTTCTTCAATATTGAAGCTTATATTGTCCACTGCCGTAAAGCTACCATATTTCTTGGTTACATTTTTTACTTCAATCAATTTGATTCCTCCCTATCTTAATAATTTCTTAACTTTTACGATATTATCATTTGTATGAATAGTTTGCAATACTAATTTTAATAAATTACATTTTTTTCACAAAATTTTCACAATGCTACGGAAAAAGTACTTTCTGAATATTTTCTTTTTTATATACATATTTATTATTAGGTGATTAAATATGGATTTTTTATATCCTATTTTTGTGGCTTTTTGCCTTGTTTTCATGTCTGAATTGGGTGATAAAACTCAACTTTTAGTTTTATCTTTTTCTTCTAAATTAAAAAGTTTTACAATTTTATTAGGTGTTGCTTTAGGTTCATTTTTTAGTCATGGATTAGCAATTATTTTTGGAAGTGTATTAGGAAATTTAAATAATGAATGGTTTCATAGTATTTTAAAATTTATTACTTATATTTCTTTTTTATTTTTTGGAATTATTACTTTAATGAATAATGACGATGGAGATACTGATTCTAAAAAAAGTGGAATAATAAAAAGAATTTCAAATTTAAAGATTAGTTATATATTGGTTATTGCTCTTAGTATTTCTATCGGTGAATTAGGTGATAAAACTTTTCTTGCTTCTTTAGGACTAGGTATACAATATCCTAATTTTAAAGTTTTTTTAATTATTGGTGCTATTTTAGGTATGGTTGTTAGTGACGCTATTGCAATTATATTTGGTAAATTTTTGAGCCATAAAATTTCAAATAAATCTATGAATATTTTATCTGGAATTATTTTTATTGGTTTTGCAATACTTGGTTTTGTTAATTTTTTTATTAATTTAAATATATAATTTTACTTTTGTTTGTATATTGCATATTGTTTAATTACAGTATATAATATTGTTAGTTTTTTATAAGGAGATTTGATTTATGACTAGTAAACAACGTGCATATTTACGTGCTTTATCAAATAAATTAGATGCAATTTTTCAGGTTGGAAAAAATGGTTTAAATGAAAATTTAATTAAACAAATTGATGATGCTTTAGAAGCTCGCGAGTTAATTAAACTTTCTGTTCTTGAAACTGCTCCTGAAGATAATTATAATATTGCTAATGATTTATCAATTAAAACTAATTCTATTTTAGTTCAAGTTATTGGAAATAAAATTGTTTTATATAGACCTAGAAAGAAAAATTCAAAAATAGTTTTACCTGATTAGAGGTGTTAGTATGGTTTATATTAATAAAGATAAATTAAGTAAATTTTCTTTAAATAAAAATAATTTTTATGTGGTTATGGATTTTGATAGCACAATTACTACTAGTGATAGTTTGGGTTCTTGGAGTGTTCTTGAAAATCCTAATTTTGTTAATCCCAAACTTATTGAAGAATCACATAAATTAATAGAAAAATATTATCCTATTGAGTTAGATTATACTTTAGACGAAAAAACCAAAAGTGTTTATATGCAAGAATGGTATACTAAAAATATGGAGTTATTTTATACTTATGGATTAACTAATGATGCACTTTTAAATTGTGTTAAAAATTCTAATATTAAATTTAGAAGCGGTGTCGAGATTTTTTTTAATAATTTATTTAATGATAATATTCCTGTTATAATTTTATCTGCTGGTATAGGTAATGTTATAACTGAATTACTAAAACTCCATAATTGTTTTTATGATAATATTCATATTATTAGTAATTTTATTAAATTTAATAATAATTCTATTCTTCCTTTTACAGATAAAATAATCCATACTAGTAATAAATGCATTAATTCTTTACCAATAGATTTTAATAATAAAATAAATAATAAAGAATATATACTTTTATTTGGCGATTTAATTGAAGATTTAAAAATGGTATCAAAGGAAGATTTAAATAGAACTTTATCTTTTGGTTTTTTAGAAAAAAATGTATCTCAAAATCTTGAACTTTATAAAAAAGATTTTGATGTTGTTTTAACTAACAATTCTTCATTTTATGATGTGCAAGATATTCTAAAAACAATAATTTAATAAGAAAGTAAACTCCAAATTATTGAAATTCTTTTTTCTAATAATTTGGAGTTATTTTATATTTTTAATTTATCATATCTTTTAAATAATATTGTGTTCCATTTTCATCTATATATCTTAAATTTGGAAATGTTTTTTTCATTATTTCATTTGAGAATAATTTGTCTTCTATAAACTGTTTTATATTATTTTGTTTTTTTACTTCTACATTAAAATAATTTTGTACCACTCTATTTTGATAAGTATTAATTGCCCACACAGTTGCACCACAATCTATTATTATTAATATTATCATTATTATATTTAAAATTTTACTATCTGGATTTTTATTTATTATTTTATCTATTTGTGGTTTTATTAATTTTATTAATAAAATAGCTAATATTCCCCAAAAAATTGAATATTTAATACATATTCTACCATTTAAATTCCAATCCAAATAGCTATAATCCCAAAATCTTGTCCCATACATTGCTTCTAATAAATAGCTTAATCCATATTCAATTATATTTCCTGCAATACTTCCTATTAAAAATAATTTTATAGAATTATTTTTATATTTATCTAATAATATAATTAGTATAGTTGCTCCTACTCCATACACAGGGCAAAATGGTCCCCATATTAATCCTTTTCTGCTTTCTAAAACTCCTGTTGTTAAATAACAAAACAGTGTTTCAATTATTAAACCAAAAATACTAAATATTATACTATACCAAATTATTTGTTTTAAAGTTATTTTCTTATCTATGTTTTCCACATTATTCTCCTTTTTTGTTAATTGCTTTTAACATTTTATAATATTTTGTGAATTATTTCTATATTTTTTACTTTTTTTATTTTTTTAATACTGTTTTATTGACATTACAAATGTTTTATGCTATTATAATTAATGCGTTATGTGGGTCAGTAGCTCAGTTGGATAGAGCACAGGCCTTCTAAGCCTGGGGTCGGGGGTTCGAATCCCTCCTGGCTCACCACAACAATAAAAACCATACAATCGTTGATATATCAATGTTTGTATGGTTTATTTTTTATTAAATACTGCTATAGTATTGCAATAGATTTTTTATAATTTGTACTAATAATTTTATAACTATTTATATTTTAAACCGGAAAAAAGACTGGCAGTCCAGTCTTCTTCCTCACACCTGTGTTAATTATGAATAGTATTCACGATGTTTTACATCTTCGTCCTCAACTTCTTCTGTACATTCACCATAATACATGTATATTAGTAATATTTGAGCTATAATAATTCCTGTTAAGATTGAAAACCAGTAAAGTTTTAGAATCATCCTTAGAATTAAGATAGTAATAAACACAACAATCCACTTTATTGGATTTAACACTGTATTCCTATACCCCTGTACAGCCCTCCCTAATGCCATTTTCCGCTTCACTTTTGTGAATTTTTCTTCATTTAACATAGTGTTTTTCCCTTCTGCCTTACAAGGCTTAAAATATTAACGGTTTCACGCTATTTATTATAACACAATTTTACATAATTGTAAATTTAAGTATTTTTTATTTAATACATATTATTTTTTATATAATTTTTACTATATTTCGTAAAATTTGACAAATTTTTTATCTTTCCTTTGTTATAATAATTTTTATTGTTACAAAAGAAAAGAGGTGTAATATGGGCAAAATTATATATTTAGATGATTTTAAGAATAATGATGAAAATAATTACATACTTAAGGGAAAAGAATATGGGAAAATTAATGTTACTGTTTATCTAGATGAAGAGACTAATATTCCTTTTTTCTATATTGAGCCTGATAAAGCGGAATTAATTCCAATTGTTGATGTTATTGATGAAGCTTTGAGTATACATCCTTGCTCAAAATATTTATAATATTTTATTAAAAGAAATACTAGGGAGCTTTCCCTAGTAAAATTGAATAAATATATGGGGGTTGTAGGGGATAAGTTCAATTTAAGGGAAGTATTTGAACATATAGGGAACTTAATAGAATAATGTTATTGGGCTTTTCTATTTTTAATGGTTTTATATCCCCTACAAAATTAATAACTTCATTAAATAATATATAAATAAAATACATTTATATATTTCTTATAATAATTTTTAATTTTCTTGGATTTTTTTTAGAATTTTTTTAGATTGAATTTTTATTATAATTTTTCTGATAGAAAAAAATATGAAAAAAAATATAAATATTTTTGAAATCATTTTAAAAGTTTCCTTTGAATTAATACACTAATATATTACAACAATTTTCTTTTAATGTCAACAAGAAAATTACGACATAATTCGACAGACCGCAACTGACACAAGCATTCCAACAACATCTGCTACTAATGCTGCTACTAATACGAATCTTATTTTCTTTATTCCTACTGCACTTGTATATACTGCTATTGTATAAAATGTGGTTTCTGTTGATCCCATTATTGTTGAGGCTATCATGCCTATCAAATTATCTGCTCCATATTGGGATATAATATCTGTTGCTACTGCCATTGATGCACTTCCTGAAATTGGTCTTAATATTGCAAGGGGCATTATTTCTGCTGGTATTTTTAATACACTTATTATTGGTTGTATTATATTTATTATTAAATCTAATATTCCCGAACTTCTTAATGCTCCCACAGCTAAAAATATTCCAATTAATGTTGGAAATATTTTTATTACTACCTCTAATCCCTCTTTTGCACCATCTAAAAATGTATCATATACTTTATTTTTTTCCATTACTCCATATACAATAATTAATAATATTACTGTTGGCACAGCAGCTGCTGATAAATAATTTATTATATCCATGTTTATCTCCTTAATATTTTTTCATTAATATTTTTGCTGTAATAATTCCTGCTATTGCCGCACAAATTGTAGTTATCCATACTGGTATTATTATTGATGTTGGATTATTTGAACCAAGTGAACTTCTTATTGCTATTACTGTAGTTGGTATTATTTGAATTGATGCTGTATTTATAATAATAAACATTGCCATAGAATTTGTTAATGTATCTTTTTTAGGGTTTTCTTTTTGCATTGTTTTCATTGCTTTTAATCCAAGTGGTGTTGCCGCATTTCCCAAACCTAATATATTTGCAACCATGTTCATTGATATTTCTTTATGTACAGGATCATCTTTTTTTATATCTGGAAATAATATTTTCATAATAGGATTTAAAAAATTTGTAAGCTTATCAATTAATGTAGTCTTTTTTGCTATTTGCATTATTCCACTCCACAAACACATTGTTCCTAAAAAAGTTATACTAAGTTGTACAGCACTTTCGCAGGAATCAAATACTGAATTGTTTATTTGTGATACTTTTCCAGTAAATATTGCATATATATAGGATATTATTATAAATATTGGCCATATTATATTTAACACTCTTTTTCTCCTTTTTGTTTATTAGAATTAAACTAGTAGAATTTTTAATTAAATTTTTATTTCTGATACTTTTTTAATCTTTAACATTAATATTTTATTCTAACAAACAAAAAAAAGAACTTTATTTCATATTTACATACGCATACTATGTCTGTGCATATAATTTTTTTGTAAATTTATATAATTATTCGCTATTTCCATTGACAATTAAAGGCATAAAATGATATCATTTATATATAAGAATTTGTCGAATTTTGTTGGAAGCAGGTTATTTTTTTAAGGAGGTTTTTTTTGTGATGAAATCAACAGGAATTATAAGAAGAGTAGATGAGCTTGGTAGAGTTGTTATACCGATTGAGCTTAGAAATAAATTTGGAATCTATGAAAAAGATCCTATCGAAATTTTTGTAGATGGTTCTAATATTATTTTAAAGAAATATGAACCAAATTGTATTTTTTGTGGTGCAACAAAAAAACTAGTTTCTTATAATGAAAAATTAGTTTGTAGCAAATGCGCTGAAAAAATAAATCAATTAGTTTCAAATGGTTAAATTTTTATAAATGAAAAAAGTTAACAATCTATTTATATAATTATAGGTTGTTAACTTTATTTGTTTTACTTATATAAGATATATTTTTATACCTTTTATTTTTATTGCTTTAAAAATTTTTTATAAACTTCATTTTTATTTAAATTTCTATCTTTTGCAACTTTTTTTATTATCTCTTTTTTATCTAATCCAATTTCTTCATAATATTTATAATGTTCTTCTATTGTTAAATTATTTAAATTTTCTAGTTTAATTTGTCTCCTAGTTTTTTCATTTTTTTCTATTATAATAACATATTCACCTTTCGGATTTATTATATCTTTTTGTAATTCTTCTATTGTTCCCATTTTAAATTCTTCATGTATTTTAGTTAATTCTCTTGCTAATACAACTTTTCTTTTATCTATTATGCTTTTTAGCTCTTCTAATGTTTGCAGCAATTTGTGTGGAGCTTCATATAATATTAATGTATTTTCTGCATTTTTTATTTGTTCTAATTTTTCTTTCCTATTCTTTTTATTTTGTGGTAAAAATCCTATAAATGTAAATTCTTTTGCATCCATTCCTGATGCAATTAGTGCAGTAATTAATGCACAAGGTCCAGGTATAGGTATTATTTTTATTTCTTCTTTAATAGCCTCTTTTACTATTTCACCACCTGGATCTGAAATTACTGGCGTTCCGGCATCAGAAACTAATGCTATATTTTTCCCTTCTAATAACTTATTAATTAATTCTTTAGTTTTTATTTCTTCATTATGCCTATGATAACTAATTAATGGTTTTGAAATTTCTAAATGATTTAATAATTTTAGTGTTTGCCTTGTATCTTCTGCTGCAATTATATCTACTTCTTTTAATGTTCTAATTGCTCGTAATGTGATATCTTCTAAATTTCCAATTGGGGTTGCTACTATATATAATTCTCCTGCCATTTAAATTCCTCCTATTTTTTGCCATATATTTTTAATATTTTATCAGTATATTCTCCATTTTGATTATATACATATAATGGTTTTTCTATTTTTAAAAATGGATTTGCATTTTTTACTGCTTTTAGTAATATTAAATTTGCATCTTTATTAGCATTAGGATATACAAATTTTATTCTTTTAGGCTCTAATTTGTATTTTCTTAATAATTCTATAATATCTACCATTCTATCTGGTCTATGCACCATGTATAAAGTACCTTTATCTTTTAACATTTTAGATGAAACTTTAATAAAATCTTCTAAATTTGCTGTTATTTCATGTCTTGATATTAATTTTTTTTCATTTTCGTTTGTTAATCCTGTTCCTATTTTTTTATATGGAGGATTTGTTACAACTGCATCAAGTGTTCCTGTTTCTATTATATTTTCAAGATTTTTTATATTTTCATTTATTATTTCAAATTTATTTTCAAGGTTATTCAGTTTTATACTTCTTTTTGCCATATCATATACTTCTTTTTGTATTTCTACCCCTATTATTTTTGAAAGTTCTGTTTTTCCACATAATAAAATTCCAATTATACCTGTTCCTGTTCCTAAGTCTATTACTTTACTTCCCTTTTTTATTTCTTTTGCAAAATCAGATAGTAATATACTATCAATTCCAAAACAAAAACCATCTTTATTTTGAATTATTTTTAATCCTTTAAATTCTAAATCATCTATTCTTTCATTTTCTAATATTTTTTTCATAATACCTCACTTATTTTTATTTTCTTACATATTATATATTAAATTTATATTTTATGCAAAAAGAGGTGAAATAAATGCATAAATATCCTAATAATTATAATAATTGTAATCATTGTAATAAAAATTCTTTTAATTTTGCACAAAAAAAAGAGAACACTCTTTGTTCTCTTCATGAGGTTGAAAATTTTTTATGTAATTGCCAAAAGGCTATTAAATGCTTTAAATTTTACTGCTTTTTTAAGTAATATCTTCTTGTTTTACAAATGGATCTTTAAAACTAATTAAATTATCTTTAAATGCTGCATCTTCTTTACCATCTATTAATATTTTTACAGCTTCTACTTCATTTAACTGTGTTAATGTATTTACTATTGAATAAACCGTTCTACTTTCCGCTTCTGCTCCTCCTTTATGATTTTCTACAAATTCCTTAGATAAGTCTAAATATACTATTTTTTCTTTAATTTCTATTTTATTTATTTTTGTTCCATCTGGTATTACTTTTTCTAATTTTTCACTTTTAGGTCCTTCTATTAATAAATTAACTAATGTTTTATATGGATCTTTTAATAATTCTTTTACATCTATATTTCTTGCTTCTGGAACAAGTGTATTTGTATCCTTTTGGTTAAAATATAATGATACTATAGTTTGTCTTAATCCTTCAATAGATATCTCTTCTTCTGGTATGTATTCTGTTATTTCTTCTATTTCTTTATTTTCTTCTACTTTTTTAAGTATAAAAAAACCTATAATAGCTAAAATAATAATTATAAGAATTAATATTATTAATATCTTTTTGTTTTTCATTTTTTATTCTCCTCTCTTTGTTTTATTTGCTTAATCATATGATAGACAAGTTATTTTTAGAACTTTATTGTAAATATTTTCCATATAAAATTGACTTCATGTTTATTTTATAGTAAAATATGTCTAATTTATTAGGAGATGGTACTATGAAAAAAATTAAAGACCCAGTTAGTGGGTTTACTCATTTATTTGGAGCTGTTTTATCTGTTGTAGGGTTAGTCTTTTTAATAATTATTCCTGCTATTTATAGCAATGAAAAAGCTTGGGATATTGTTTCATTTACTATTTTTGGTGTAGGACTTATATTACTTTATACTTTTAGCTCTTTATATCATTTATTAAATGTTGGTCAAACAGCAACAAGAGTATTAAGAAAATTTGATCATATTATGATTTATGTATTAATTGCTTCAACTTATACTCCTATTTGTTTAGGTCCATTAAGAGGTGGATGGGGCTGGAGTATTTTGGGTATAGTTTGGGGACTTGCTATTATTGGTATTATTTTAACTGCTACTTGGATTAATGCACCACGTTGGCTTACCACAGGAATTTATCTTGCTATGGGATGGACTGTTATTGTAGCTGTTTACCCAATGATTACTACTTTTAGTAGATTAGGTGCTCTTTCTTCATTATTGTGGCTTCTTGCTGGAGGTATTTTTTATACAATTGGTGCAGTTATTTATGGTTTAAAATGGCCTCATTTAAAAAATAAATATTTTGGTTTTCACGAAATATTTCACATATTTGTATTGCTTGGTAGCTTTTGTCAGTACTGGTTTATTATTAAATATTTACCTTTTATATAATTTTAGGAATAGTTTTTTTCTATTCCTTTTTATATACTCAAATTTACTTACTATAATTAAGACCAAATCTCTTTAACTGTAAGTTTTTTACAGTTTTTTTTGTTTGACAAATTTGAATTTTCCGTATACAATATAAGGTGAATTTATATATTTATTTTATAGAAATAAAAAGGAGTTTTGTTATGAATAATTTACTACATATAGGGTTAGATGTTGGTTCTACTACTGTAAAAGTTGTAGTAATGAACGACAAATTAGAAACAATAGATATGTCTTATAAAAGACATTTTTCAGATACAAAAAATACAGTTTGTGATTGTTTAACTGAACTTGCAAATAAATATAAAGATAATGAATTTACAATTGCTCTTACAGGTTCTGGTGCAATGAGTGCAGCAAATTTCTTAGAACTTCCTTTTATTCAAGAAGTTGTTGCTTGTAAACGTGCTGTTGAAAAATATATTCCACAAACTGATGTTGTTATTGAACTTGGTGGAGAAGATGCAAAAATAATCTATTTTGATAAATCTATTGAACAACGTATGAATGGTACTTGTGCTGGTGGTACAGGTGCTTTTATAGACCAAATGGCTTCTTTACTTAATACAGATACAGCTGGATTGAATGAACTTGCAAAAAATTACCAAACAATATATCCAATTGCTTCTCGTTGTGGGGTTTTTGCAAAAACTGATGTACAACCTCTTTTAAATGAAGGTGCTGCAAAAGAAGATATTGCTGCTTCTATTTTTCAGGCAGTTGTAAATCAAACTATTAGTGGTCTTGCTTGCGGAAGACCTATAAGAGGAAATGTAGCATTTTTAGGAGGTCCTTTAAATTATTTATCTGAATTAAGACAAAGATTTATTGAAACTTTACATTTAACACCAGAATCAACAATAGTACCAGAAGAAGCACACTTGCTTGTTGCAAAAGGTGCAGCTCTTGATTCAGTTAATTCAACTCCTATTTCAGTTGAAAAATTGAAAAGTAAAATAGAAGTTTTAAGAATATCACATGATGACACTTCTGTTCCTCTTAAACCATTGTTTAGCATAGATGCAGATTATGAGGAATTTAAGAAAAGACATGATAACGATAAAGTGCCAAGAGCAGATTTAAACTCATATACTGGTGATGCCTTTATTGGTATAGATGCAGGTTCTACCACTACTAAATTAGTATTAATAGATAGAGACGGTAATTTATTATATTCTATGTATGGTAGCAATGAAGGAAATCCACTAAATAGTGTTATAAAAATGCTTAAAGAATTATATTCTATTTTACCAGAAGGAGTGAAACTTAGATATAGTGGTGTTACTGGGTATGGTGAAAAATTAATTCAAACTGCTTTAAATATTGATTTAAATGAAATTGAGACAATTGCACATTACACAGCAGCAAAGCAATTCATGCCAAATGTTACAAGTATTGTTGACATTGGTGGACAGGATATGAAATATATTAAAATAAAAAATGGTGTTATTGATAATATTATGCTTAATGAAGCTTGCTCTTCTGGTTGCGGTTCATTTATAGAAACTTTTGCTAAAAGTTTAAATCTTTCTATAGAAGAATTTGTAGATGAAGCACTTAAATCTAGACGTCCTGTTGATTTAGGTTCTAGATGTACTGTTTTTATGAATTCAAAAATTAAGCAAGCTCAAAAAGAAGGATATTCTGTTGGGGATATTTCAGCAGGTCTTTCATATTCAGTTATAAAAAATGCAATTCAAAAGGTTATGAAAGTAAGGGATACAAAAACTTTAGGAGATCACATTGTTGTCCAAGGTGGTACTTTCTATAATGATGCTGTTTTACGTGCTTTTGAATTAATTGTTGGTAAAAACGTTGTACGTCCTGATATTTCTGGACTTATGGGAGCATATGGTGTTGCTTTACTTGCAAAGGAGCAATTTGAAGCTAACTTTGATATGGAATATTTTTCTACTATATCTAAATTAGATGAATTAGATAAGTTAGATATAAAAGTTACACATACAAGATGTAACTTATGTGAAAATCATTGTTTACTTACAATTAATAAATTTAGTAATGGCAAAAAACATATTTCAGGAAATCGTTGTGAACGTGGTGCTGGTATTGTTTCAGATAATACTAAATTACCAAATTTAATTAAATATAAATTTGAAAGAATATTTAATTATACACCTCTTGAAGAAAAAGATGCTCCTCGTGGTACTATTGGTATTCCTAGAGTTTTAAATATGTATGAAGATTATCCATTTTGGTTTACTTTCTTTACTTCTTTAGGATTTAGAGTTATTCTATCTGAAAAAAGTAATAGAAAAACATATGAAAAGGGTATGGAATCAATGCCTTCTGAATCTGTTTGTTATCCAGCAAAACTTGCTCATGGTCATATTATTAGTTTATTAAATGCTGGAATTAAAACTATATTTTACCCTTGTATTCCATATTCAAGAAAGGAATATGAGAAAGCTGATAATCACTATAATTGCCCAATAGTTATATCTTATTCAGAGGTTCTAAAAAATAATATTGAGGAATTAAAAGATAAAAGTATAAAATTCTTAAATCCATTTTTACCTTTTGATGCGAAAAATCTTACAAAAAGAATTTTAGAATTAGATGAATTTAAAGAATATAACTTTACTAAGAAAGAATTATTAGATGCTGCAAATAAAGCAGAAGAAGAATATCAAAATTGTAGAAATGATATCCATAATAAAGGTAAAGAGACTTTAGAATATATTGAAAAAAATAATTTAAAAGGTATTGTTCTTGCAGGAAGACCTTATCATGTCGATCCAGAAATTAACCACGGTATAGATACATTAATTACAAGTTTAGGTTTATGTGTTTTAACAGAGGATAGTATTGCAAATTTAGATGAAGCAAAACGTCCATTAAGAGTAGTAGACCAATGGATGTTCCATGCAAGACTATATGCTGCAGCAGAATTTGTTGGTAAACATGATAATCTAGAATTAATTCAACTAAATTCTTTTGGTTGTGGTGTTGATGCTGTTACAACAGATCAAGTAGAAGAAATTT
Source organism: uncultured Clostridia bacterium (assembly GCA_904381285.1). Lineage (GTDB taxonomy): Bacteria > Bacillota > Clostridia > TANB77 > CAG-508 > RGIG8482. The sequence continues at coordinate 44,246 of CAJFII010000009.1, forward strand.
TATCTAGTTACGAAAAAATGTATACTTTAATTAAAATAGATGAAGTTAATAATTTAGGTGCTGTTCGTATTCGTATACGTTCTCTACTTGCAAGTATGGAAAAACGTTTATCAAAAAAACATGATATCTCTAAAGAAGGAAATTACGAAGTTAATAAAATTCCTTTTACAAAAGAAATGAGAAAAGACTATACAATTTTAGTACCACAGATGGCACCTATTCATTTTGAGTTAATTACAACAGCTGTTGCTTCTTGTGGATATAATGTTGAATTACTAAAAGAATGTACTCCACATACTGTTGAAACAGGATTAAAGTATGTTAATAATGATGCTTGTTATCCATCTATTTTAACTACTGGTCAAATGATTGAAGCATTGGAATCAGGTAAATATGATTTAAATAAAACTGCTCTTATTATGTCTCAAACTGGTGGAGGTTGTAGAGCAACAAACTATATAGGATTTATTCGTAAAGCACTTAAAGATGCCGGCTTTGAACAAGTTCCTGTTATATCATTCAATGTTGTAGGAATGGAAAAAAATTCAGGATTTAAATTAACAATTCCAATGGTTGAAAAATTAATACGTTCTGTAATTTATGGTGATTTATTACAAAAAATGCTAACTAAAAATAGAGTTTATGAAGTACATAAAGGTGAAACTCAAAAATTATTTGATGTATGGATGGAAAAATGTAAAAAACTAGTACAAAGTACAAACTCAAAAGAATTTAAACAAAGTATTTATGATATTGTAAACGATTTCGAAAAAATAGAATTGGATAAAAGTGTGAAAAAACCTAAAGTAGGTATTGTAGGAGAAGTATTAATTAAATACCATCCTTTTGGAAATAACTTTGTTGCCGACTTATTAGAAAAAGAAGGTGCAGAAGTTATATTACCAGATTTTATGGGATTTGTTAAATTTATGGCTACTCATAAAATAACATTTAATCATTTATTAAAAATAAATAAAACATCTTCAAAAATATCAAAAATTGCAATTAATTTAATTGACATTTTTGAAAAGGATTTAAGAATAGCCCTTGCTAATTCTAAAAAGAATTACCTACCACCTTGTGATATTTGGCATCTAGAAGAAAAAGTACAAGATGTATTATCTATTGGAAATCAAACTGGTGAAGGTTGGTTTTTAACAGCTGAAATGATAGAATATATTGAAAATGATATTCCAAACATTGTTTGTGTTCAACCATTTGCTTGCCTACCAAACCATGTAGTAGGAAAAGGTGTTATTAAAACAATAAGAAGTAAATACCCAGAAGCCAATATTTCAGCTGTAGATTATGATCCTGGAGCTAGTGAAGCAAACCAAACAAATAGAATTAAATTACTTATGACTGTTGCAAAAGATAATTTAAAATTAAAAGAAAATTCTAAGAAAAAAATTAGCAAAGAAAATAAACTAGAAAATAATTCTGAATTAATAAAAAAATAATTAATTTTAATATTTAATTAAATAATTAATAACAAAAAATAAAATACGGATTTAATTCTGTATTTTATTTTTTGTTTGAAAGAAATTTTTTAATTTATTTTATTTGTTTTTTATTCTAATATTTATTTTTATTTTAATTTTAAATCTATTAATATTTAATTATATTTTAAAATAAATTTTCAAGTTTTAAATTTTTTTAATTTATTTTTTATAATTATTTTTATATTATTTATTTTAAAATTTAATTTCTAATTATTTCTTATTTTTTATTAATTAATTTTTTAATTTATTATTTATTAAGAATAAAAAATATTTATATACAAAATATAATTTCTGTTTTGTTGTTATTTCAAAATTTTTTATTTAACAGTTAAAATCCAAGCCGCATCTATAGATTGTCAAAATGATGTACATGTATTCATTTTTGCTTTTCTTTTTCAGTATTTTTCAGTGTTATGTTTACTATTTTTTGTGTTTCTGTAATTTGTCCCGTCTTTTTAATTCCCAAGCATTTCAGCTAATCTTCTATGATATTTTTTAACAAACCACTTTAATCAACTCAAATATAAAAAGCTTATATTTCAAGCTTTTTATGTTATCATTGTTTACATATTTACTATAAATTTTATAAAGCACTGTAATTTCCTTTTTTTGTAAGCTACTTGTTCTTAATTTTTATAATCAGAGTTGCTAAAAATCCTTATTTTCCCTAATTTAAACCTCTTTCTATGTTTTTTTAAGTTTTTCATTAAACTTGGATATCTAAAAATCTTTTTTCTCACACGATTAATTTCATCTTATCTGTTAGTGAACTTTTAATCGCTTAATCCTTTTGTCATTATGAGCATCTATTTTTCTTTCTTTTTTCCTACTCTTTACTCGTGTATATTTTTCATATTTTTGTAATAATTTTATTACTTTTTTTGTAAATTTTTTTAAATAAATTAATATTTTTATTTTATATTCATTTTATTTATTATTATTTATATTTTTAAAATACAATATAAATATTTTTTTATACTTTTTAATTATTTTCTTAAAATTATTATTTTTAATTTATTTAAATCTTATATCAAATTTATTTATAATTTTATAAAATAAGTTATTTGTTTTTATATTTTTTTTAATTTAATTTATTTTCTTATTAATTATTTAATAAATATTAAAATTTATTTTTTATTTTGAAAATTAATTTTTTTTATTTCTTTTTTTCCTATTTCATAACCCAAATTAAATAAATAATCAATTTTATTTATATCTAATAAATCAATATCTTTTGTTTTTATTTTTAATATATAATCTGCTCCTGCTAATTCATAATTTGATAATTCATAAGATAACAAATCTATTGATCTACTTACAACATCAATAATATTTTTATTTTTATTTTTTTTATTTTTATCTATTTCTTTTTCAAAAACGACACAAATAACTTTATCTGCTCCATTTATTTTTATTTGTTTCCATGGTATATTTTCTCTTATTCCTCCATCTATTAATTTTGTATTATTATATGTACATGGTGAAAATACTCCTGGATAACTACAACTCGCTTGCACTGCTTTTCCTATTTTCATATCATAAATATAGCACATATTATTTGAATAAGTATTTCTATTTTGCTTTGAAGAAAATATATAAATTTTTCCATCATATAAATCTATTGATGGTATAATTAAATATTTTTTTATTTGGTTTATATTTTTTATGTTTTTTGCTCCACATGCATCATTAATTATTTCTTCAATTTTATTTCCGTTATTTAAACCATCTATTATTATTTTTCTTTTAAATATCAATCCTAATATTCCTTTTATTATATTTTTATAATCTACATATTTTATTTCTTTACAATATTTTTTAAATAAATAATATATTTCATCTGGTGTATATCCTATTGCATATAGTGTTGCTACTATACTTCCTGAAGATGTTCCAGAAATATAATTAAAATCTATTCCTACTTCAGAAAAAGCTTTAAGCACACCTATATGAGCCGCACCTTTAACTCCTCCTCCAGATAAAGATATTCCTAAATTCATTTATATCACCTATATAAATTTATAAAAATAGTTTTATTTTTATTCTAAAAAAATATTATTATATTTTTTTACTATTTATTTTTTTGTTTTTATTTTTTATATTTAATTTGTCTTTTATTATAATTATTATTTTATAAAATTAAATAATTTAATTTTTAAATTATTTAAAAGTTTTTTTTATTTTTAATTAATAAATAATTTTTATTTCATAATTAATTTTATTTTTAATTTTTTTATAGAATAATTATTTATTTTCAACAAGAAAACATTTTTTATTTTAATTTATTAATATTTAATTATATTTGAAAATAGATTTTATAATTTATTAAAAATATTAATTGAAAAAATTAATATTTTTGAATTTTATTATTTAGTTTATTCTGTTAATTAAATTTATTGAGTTTTTATATAATTGTCAAAATAACACTTTACTATTTGTTATATATCTCTTCTATCGCACCTTTCTTTTGTTATGTATACTGTTTTTAGTTTCTTTTCAAAATCTTCATGTTTCTTTATTCCCAAGCATTTTATTCATTATTATATTTAATTTTTTCACATATAAATTACTTCTCGAAATAAACAGTATGTATATATCAACCCTTTTTAGATTGTGATGTATACATAACATTTATGTTCTTTATTTCTATTTCATCAAAAAGCTTTTTAACATTAAATTCAATTTCATTTTCCACAAAATTCTTTCCAAAAGAGCTTATTTCCCAAAGTTTAATCTCATTTTCTTTATTCGTCAGTTTTTCCTAAATATTTATACTATACTACTCTTGCATTATTGAATTTAAACTTAATATTTATCTTCTTCCTAATTTTTATTATTGTTTAATATTTGTCCATTTGAGCATGCATCTTTTTCAATTTCTCTACTAAATTTTCTACATGTAAAAAATTTAATTTTTGTAACATTTATTTAATATTTCGTATTATATTTTTTTATTTTTAATAATATTTTTTATTTTAATTAAAAATTTAGATATATTTAAAATAATTAATTACTTATTTTTTATATTATTAAAAATAAATAGCTTTAAAAATATATTTTAATAATTATTTTATTTATTTCTATTTTCTTATTTCTAATTTTATTAACTATATTTTTATTTTAATTGATTTTTATTAATTTTAAATTTTCATTTTAATAATATTAATTTATTTATTTTTAAATTAATATTATTACTCAATTTTTGTTTAATTTTTTTTCAACATAACAGTATTAACAAAACGTAAAATTTCTATGTTCATATACACAGCAATTATTATCCACATTAATGTAATCTAATCTTTGTTGTATATAAAAAAAGATATAAAGAGAATAATTTCTTTATATCTTTTTTGGCGGAGATTGAGGGATTTGAACCCTCGCGGCCACTTACGCAACCCTAACGGTTTAGCAAACCGTCCCCTTCAACCACTTGGGTAAATCTCCAAATTGTTGAATTGTTAGTATTTATATTATAAAAAATGGCGCAGAGGGTGGGATTCGAACCCACGGTAGGCTACAAACCTACGCCAATTTTCAAGACTGGTGCCATAAACCAACTCGACCACCTCTGCACGTGTTACCAGCTTTCGCCAGTAACAGTATATATATTAGCATATTTTAACCTTACTTGTCAATAGAAATTTTTGGATTTTTAGATATATTCTAATTTCTATTTTAATTATTAAGCTTCTTCTATTATTTTTCTTACTTCCTCTTCTGTAATTTGTACTATCCTGGATATTGTATTAATATCCATATTATTTTTATACATATTTAACACTATTTCTTTTCGATTTTATTCTATACCTTCTCTTTTCCCTTCTTTCTTTCCTTCTTTGATACCTTTCATATATCCATCTTTTATTCTGGATAGTTCATCCCTTAATTGTTTTTCCCTATAATAGTATTTCTCTCTTAGTTCTGGATCCGCTGTTATTCTTTCTAGTTCTTCTTTCATCTCCCTTAATTCTTTGTTATTTTTTAGTAATTCTTCC
>CAJFII010000010.1 GCA_904381285.1 uncultured Clostridia bacterium
AGTGAAGAAGAACTTGCTATTTTTAGACGTCGTAATGTTGGACTTATTTATCAATTTTATAATTTAATACCAATATTAAATGTTTATGAAAATATGGTTCTACCACTTAAATTAGATAAACAAAAAATAAATGAAGATAGAGTTAATGAACTGTTAGATATGTTAGGATTAAGTAATAGAAAAAAACATTTGCCAAATCAATTATCTGGAGGTCAGCAACAAAGAGTTGCAATTCGGTAGAGCTCTTATAAATGCACCATCTATTATTTTGGCAGATGAACCTACTGGAAATCTTGATAAGAAAAATGGACAAGAAATAATTGAAATTTTAAAATATTCCAATAAAAAATATGATCAAACTTTAATTCTAATAACACATGATGAAAACATAGCTCTACAAGCAGATAGAATCATAAGAATTGAAGATGGAAAAATTGTATCAGATGAGCATATAAGATAGGGGGGAATGTAATGATAAAAGAATATGTTATAAGTCATATAAGAAATAATAAAACTACAAGTGTTTCAATAGCAATAACTTCATTTCTTGCTTCATTGCTTCTTTCATTACTGACAGGAATATTTTACAATATATATGTTGATAATGTCGCTAGAGGACAATCACAAACAACAGTAGAAATTTTTGCTTTTGTATTTGTATTATTTATGGCAATTTTTTCTTTAATCTTAATGATATATAATATTTTTGCTATGTCAATGAATTCAAGGTTACATCAATTAGGAATTTTAAAAAGTGTAGGGGCATCACCTAAACAAATTAAGCAAATATTAAGGTACGAAGTAATAATTCTAAGTTTAGTTCCAATTATAATTCGGAAATTTATTAGGTATAGGAGCAACATATATTCTTATGCAGCTTATAATTAAAGCAACAGAGCTTGCAAGAGATTCTGAGTTATATTTTAGATATAATATTTTAGTTGCTATTATTTCTGCAGGTATTTCTTTTATAACAGTTTGGATATCAGCAACTATTCCTGCAAGAAAAATTGCTAAAGTTTCAGTTATGGATGCAATATTTTATAGAGAAGATACAAAAATTAAAAGAATGAAAAAGTTTATAATTTTTTCAAAAATTTTTGGAGTAGAAGGAGAAATAGCAAGGAAATCGATATATTCACGAAGAAAAAGTTTTCGTACAGCATCAAGAGCATTTATTTGTTCATCATTAGCTCTAATTACATTTCTAAATTTTGAAACAGTGTCAGATTTATCAACTAATAAAACATTCTTTGAAAGGTATAGGGACAAATGGGATATAATGTTCCAAATGCCAGACATGAATAATAGAAATGAACTTACCCAAGAGATAAGAAATATGGAAGGAATTAAAGAATGTATTAATTATAAAAAATGTACTTTTTATACAGAAATAGATTCTACATATTTTAGTGATGAACTAAATATAGCAGGTGGTTTAGATATAATTAGTGAAAAAATTACCAAGAATGAGAATGGAAAATATCAAATAGGCATCCCAATTATAATATTAGACGACATAAGTTTTGATGAATATTATAATTCTTTGCAAAATAATAACAGTAGTAATTTAGCGGCACAAGAAAAATGTGTTGCAATAAATAAAATATGGAAAAGTAAGAATCACAATTTAAAAGGAGAATACATCCCATATTTACAGGAAATAGACAATTTAAAGTTAGAAATATTTGAAAAAAATAATGAATCAAAGAAATATAATATATCTATAACGAATTATGCACAAGAATTACCTAGTTTAAAAGAAGAATATAATAGATATGAATGCGAATTAGTTTTAATAATTAGTGAAAGTTATGCTAATAAAATCAATTCTAATATGATGACCAATCCTACATACTTTAATGTGAAAATCAATAATATATCAGAAATATATGATATACAAAATAAAATTGAACAAAAAATTTCTGGAGTAGAATATCAATTACAAAATAGAATACAAGAGGAAACATCAGACAAGAATATAAGAAGTGGATTAAGAATTATAATTTGGAATTTAGCAGGAATTCTTGCGTTGATTGGAATTGTAAATGTGTTTTCAAATTGTATTTCACAAATTACTCTAAGAAAAAGAGAATTTGCTAGATATATGTCTATTGGATTATCACGCAAAGGAATAAAAAAGATTTTAACTTATGAGGCGCTAATAATAAGCATAAAACCTATTATAATAAGCCTAATAATTAATATTCCAATTGTTATATTATTTTTAAATGCTAGTCAAATATTATTGTCTGATTATATAAATAATATGCCTATAATACCAGTACTTTGTTATATAATATTTATTTTATTAGCAGTAAGTATAGCTTATTATATTGGAGGAAAAAAGATTTTAAATAAAAATATTGTGGATATGTTAAAAGATGATACATTATATTAATTACAATTTGACAAATAGTTCAAATAATATTATAATATCACAACGAAAGTGCAAAAGCACAATAAAACATCACCTTTTATTTTATAGAGAGAATCATTAGAAATAGTGATTCTCTTTTTGCAGTAAAAAATTTATAAAATAATACAGTTAAATAGTGGAAAATTTTATAACTTTATGGTAATATACAACAGTATTTATAGAAATGAAATAAAAAAATATATAAAATTAGTAATAAAAAGTCAGAAAAGAATTTTAAAAAAGTAATATAAAAACAGTTGATTTTTGCGATAAAACAAGCAATGTTAAGTTTTGTTGACAATCTTCCAAGTATAATTGGTAGATTTAATTGACACTAAATTCTATAATTATATCAAAGGGAGGAATAAAAAATGAAATTTAATGAAAAATTAATTGAGTTAAGAAAAAAGGAAGGTTTATCACAAGAACAATTAGGTAATAAAGTTAATGTGAGTAGACAAACTGTAAGCAAATGGGAATTAGGTGAAACAACTCCAGAGTTGGAAAAACTGATGGAATTAAGTAAAGTTTTTAATATTTCTATTGATAAATTAGTAGGAAAAGAAGATAATGAAATTTTGAATGGAAATCAAAGAATTTTTTATGGGAAGGTTAGACTAGATTACGAATATAAAAGTAAAACAAAAATTAAAGGTATTCCATTAGTTCATATCAATCTTGGTTTTGGAATAAGGAGAGCAAAAGGAATAATTGCTATTGGAAATATTGCACAAGGTTTATTTGCAATAGGTGGAATTGCAATGGGATTATTGGCATTAGGTAGCATTAGCACCTGTTGCTATTGGAGGACTGGCAATAGGTATAATCTCTATTGGTGGATTGGCAATAGGAATATACTCTTTTGGTGGAGCTGCACTTGCCTCTAATATTGGTGTTGGAGGATATGCCTCAGGACATATTGCTGTGGGAGAACAAACAAGTGGAAATATAATATTTAATACAACACAAGAGCTTTCAAAAGAAAATATAGTAAATATTGTTTTGCAAGAATTTCCAAAAATCCCGAAACTTTTATTAAGTTTGATTAAAATGACTATATAAATTGTTATTGAAAGGAATTTCCTTTCTGGGAAAAAAGCTATCAGGTTAATTAATGGAGAATATGAAACTTTATATTTATTTTTATTAGGATGTAATTTTGATCAAGGAGCGAGAAAACAAGAGCCAGATTTAGAGAAACAAATAAATACAGTCGAAATTAATATAAAAAAATTATTGAAAGAGAAAAATCGTTAACTGAAAAAATATCCAAAAGTGATTCTTTTTCACGACTTGAAGAAATAATTGCAACAATAAATGAAAAATATAGACAAAAAGGTGAATATGAAAACATAATTTCTCAATTAACAGAAGCAGAAGAAAATTTAGAACAATATAATAATGAACTAAATGTTTTAGATAAGAAACTATTTTCTGATGAATTTGAAGAAAATTTAAAAAACAAATAAATATCTTTAATAGATACTTTTCGACAGTTTCAAATGAACTATATGGAGAAAGATATGCCTTAAAATATGATAAAATAATAAATAAAAATGGACAACAGTTATTTAAATTTAGTTCTTTTAACACCAATTTAAGTTCTGGAAAAAAACAAGGAGAAATATTATGTTTCGATTTAGCATATACGATTTTTGCAGATGAACAAAATATTCCAACATTACATTTCTTATTAAACGATAAAAAGGAATTAATGCATGACAATCAATTAATTAAAGTTGCAGAGTTTTTGCAAGATAGAGATATTCAACTAGTTATATCAATTTTGAAAGACAAATTACCAAATGAATTAAATAAAGATGAATATTTTATAGTAAAACTATCACAAAATAATAAATTGTTTAAAATTGAAAATAATAATGAAGAATAAATTTTATAAAATTTGTATTGATAAAAAATATATGTTATATATTTAAATGGTAAATAAAAATATGTTGGCGACATTGTTGTCAATTTGTTGTCACAATTTAAAAAAAGATAATTAGAATAATACAATAAATACTATATGTACCTTTTATATAAATCCTTTAAATTAAGAAATACCTATAGTATAGATAACATTGTATATACTAATAATACTTAATTTTCCACTACATGTGGTTCAGGAAAAAAATATAAGAATTGTTGTGGAAGAAACCAATAAAATCAAGATTTACAATAAGAAATTGTATTATATAGTGATTATTTAATACCACATAAAAATGTAGTAAATAACAAAAATAGACAAATAAGTTTAAAAATTTTTAAAATTTTTAAACTTTTTTGGGTATATTAATATCTAATATATTATACCAAAAGAAAAACGGGAGGAAAGACATGAAGATTAACGATAAAAAGAAAAAAACATTTTTATCATTTGTACCAGTGATACTAATATTAATTATAGGTGGCTTTGTTGAAAATAAAATTTTTCAAGATAAAGAGGCTGCTAAAAATAATGAAATAGTAAATTTAGAACAAAGCAATAATAATATAATGGTAAATGAGATAGCAGAAAATACAATTGAGCAAAACCAAAATCAAAATAATGAAAGTGATAAAAATCAAAATAATATTAATCAAATTTCGAATGTAGTAGAGTCAAGTGAAATAAAAAATGAAGTTGTAAATGATACTCCCAATAACAGTAGTGTCAAATTTGATAGCTCAGTAGCATTTATAGGAGATTCAAGAACACAAGGTTTCATTATGTATAATGGATTAAAAGATATACAAGATTATTCATACATTAGCTTAATGGTCGATACAGCAATCACTAAAAAATTTGTAAAGACAAATAATGGAGAGAAAATTACTTTATTACAAGATATGGCAAATAAAAACATTAAAAAAGTTTACATTATGTTAGGTATAAATGAACTTGGATGGTCATATCCACAAGTATTTAAATCAAAATATATAGAATTAATTGATAAAATAAGAGAAGTTAAGCCAAATTGTGAGATATATGTACAATCTATTATACCTATGACCAAAAGTAAAAGTGATACTGATGCTACTTTCAATATAAAAAATGTTGCAATATTTAATGATTTAATACAAGAAGTGGCAAATGAAAAAAATGTAACATATTTAGATGTGAAATCTGCACTAATAAATGAAAATGGATATTTGCCAGAAGAAGCAAGTACAGATGGTATTCATATTAATAAAAAATACTGTGAAAAATGGCTTGAGTATTTAAAAAATAATTCCTGATAAAAATTAAAAGTTATTCACTATATAATGGAGGTAATAGAATGAAAAATAAAATATTAATAATATGTATAGTAGTCGCAATTGTTGTAATAGGTTTAGCTATGATAGTTATAAAAGATAAAAATAAAAATATACAAATTAATATTGAAGATTTGGCTAGTAAAATTGCAGAAAATAGTTATTTTGAGGATCAGCTAGAAAAAGTAGATTCTGAAATGATTATGGAGGCATATAATTTTTCATCTGATGAAATTGAAAAACTAGTTTCTTATCAAGGAAGCGGTGCATCAAGCGAAGAAATAGTAATATTACAAGTAAAAGATAAAAGTAAGTTAAATAGTGTAAAAAATAAAATTAATATAAGATTACAAGAAAGAAAAGAAGCATTTGAAAATTATTTACCTAAAGAGGTTGGAAAAATAGAGAATAATATTTTAAGAGTTGAAGAAAATTATGTGATTTTATGTATATCAAACGATAATAATGGAGTAAATAAGCTATTAAATGAATATTTAAAATAAAAATAAATATAGAAATGGATTAATATTTACGATTATTAACATGGTGGAAAGGACAAAAATAATGGCACATGTAGCTAGAGAAGTACTAATAGAATACGTAAAAGAAAATCAAGAAAAATTATATAGAATAGCATATACATATACTAAAAATCAAGAAATTGCATTAGATGTTGTTCAAGAAGCAATAACTAAATCTTTAGGAAATATAAACCAACTAAGAAATGAAGAGTATGTAAAATCTTGGTTTTATAGAATACTAATAAATGAAGCAATTAAGGCATCTAAAAGCAATATATATTTTGTAGAATATAATTCTGTAGAAAATGAAATTCATAGTAATAGTCACGAAAATGAAGTTGTGGAAAAACTTGATATATATAAAGCTGTACAAAGATTAGATGAAAAACTAAAGACAGTAATAATACTTAGATTTTTTGAAGATTTAAAGATAGAAGAAATAGCTTATATTACAAAAACAAATTTGAACACAGTTAAATCTAGATTATATAAAGGTATGGAGGAAATTAGGAAAAGTATTGAAAGGAGAAATATATGAGTATATTGAAAAAAGCTAAAAAAGCATATGATTCAATAGAAATTCCACAAGAATTAGACTATGTTGTTAATAGGACTATACATGAAAATAAATTACACAAAAAAAATGAATTAAAAATTTGGATGAAAGGTGCTACAGTAACTTTAGCTACAACTTTTGCTCTATTTGTAGTGATTTTAAATACAAACGAGAGCTTTGCAAAAGCTGTCGAGGATTTGCCGGTTATAGGTAGAATTGCCGAAGTCTTTACTGTCAGAGAATATAAAGAAGAAAATGAGACAGATTTAATTGAAGCTAAAATTCCAGCAATAAAGAATACTGGAAATTCAGATTTGGAAAATAGAATCAATTATGAAATTTCTTCTAAAATAAATGAAGTACTAGATGAAGCAAAACAAAGGGCTGAAGAATATAAAAAAGCAGTTCTAGCAACAGGAGGAACAATGGATGATTATATTCCTACGCAGATAAATGTAGATTATAAAATAACATATCAAGATGAAAAATTAGTTTCTTTTGTGATTACTAAAAGCGAGAGTTCAGCTTCTGCTTATCAAGAGCAATATTTTTATAATGTAGATATTGAAAATGGTAAAGAATTAAATTTAAGAGATGTACTTGGAGAAAATTACAAAAAAATAGTAGATGATTCAGTAAATAGACAAATAAATGAAAGAATACAGGAAAATGAAAATAATATATATTTTACAGCTGATGAGGGTGGATTTTCAGGAATAGAAAATGAGTATCAAGATTTTTATATAAATGAAAACAAAAAGGTTACAGTGGTATTTCAAAAATATGAAATAGCACCTGGATATATGGGAATACAAAATTTTGAAATTCCAAATGATATTACTGTTTAGGTGATAGATAGAGAATATTACTAATTGAAAAAAAGGAGAAAACGATGGTATTTAGCAGTATAGTATTTTTATACATGTTTTTGCCAATAATGCTTTTAATATATTTTATTGTACCAAAAAAATTTAAAAACTTAGTAATGATAATAGCAAGTTTTATATTCTTTGCATGGGGAGAAATAAGATATATACCGATAATGCTAATTTTGGCTGTATTGGATTATTGGTGTGGAAATAAGATAAATGAAAATTTTAATGATAAAAAGAAAAAAAGATTATATTTATGGATAAACATATCCGTAAACTTAATTATATTATTTTTCTTTAAATATGCAGATTTTATTATATCAACTATTAATGGAATAACAAAACTTAATATTCCACTTCTTAATATACCACTACCAATAGGAGTATCTTTTAATACATTTCAGTCGTTATCTTACATAATAGATGTGTATAGAGGAACTGTGGCATGTGAAAAAAGCTTTTATAATTATTTAACATATACTACTTTATTTCCACAAATTATTGCTGGACCAATTGTAAGATATGAAACAATTGATGAGGAGCTAGTGGATAAAAAAATTAGTTTGGATAATTTTTCACTTGGTATAAAAAGATTCATTATAGGACTTGGAAAAAAGGTGTTAATTGCAAATAATGTTGGAAGTATGTGGAATGTAATTGAGACAGGAGCATATGGAGAAATGACAGTTCTGTTATCATGGATAGGAGTTGTTTCATTTGCATTACAGATATATTTTGACTTTAGTGGATATTCTGATATGGCAATAGGATTAGCCAAAATATTTGGTATGGAATTTGATGAAAACTTTAATTTTCCTTATATTAGTAAGAGCATTACAGAATTTTGGAGAAAGTGGCATATTACATTAAGTAGTTGGTTTAGAGATTACATTTATATACCACTTGGAGGCAATAGAAAGGGGCTTCCAAAACAAATTCGTAATATATTAATTGTATGGGCACTTACAGGAGCATGGCATGGAGCCTCATGGAATTTTGTTTTATGGGGATTGTATTTTGGAGTAATACTTATTATAGAGAAAATATTTATGCTTAAAGTATTAGACAAGTTACCAAAGATATTTGGACATATCTATTGCATATTACTAGTTCTAATAAGCTGGGTAATATTTGCGTTTGAAGACCTAGGAAAAATAGGAGCATATTTAAGCACAATGTTTGGATTAAACGGAGTAAGTATTATAAATCCAGAAGCAATTTATTACTTAAAAAATTATATAGTAATAATTATAATTGGTATTATTTGTAGTATTCCAATATTAAAATATAAAAAGAAATTAGAAAAAGAGAATAAAAAGGCTTTAGTAGTTTCTGTGCTTTCAAGTGTTTGTTATGTAATTATTCTAATACTTTGTACAGCTAGTCTAGTAAATAATAGTTTTAATCCATTTTTATATTTTAGATTTTAGTATTGTGTAATTTTATAATAGAATTTTACACAAATAAGGAGAAACAATATGAAGAACAAGATATTCTTTGCTATATTTATGACAGTATGGATAATAATAATAGTAATTAATTTCATATATCCTAAACAAACATTTTCACAACAAGAGAATAGAATGCTTGCGGTTATACCGAGATTTACTTTTGAAAGCTTTGTAAATGGAGATTATCTTAATGGAGTAAATGACTATATTAATGACCATTTTGCATTTAGGAATATATTTTTGAAACTTAATTCTTGGTGGGAAATAGATGTAATGGGAAAAAAAGAAAATAATGGTATATATATAGGAAAAGATGGATATTTATTTGAAAAATTTGAGTTTGGAGAAAAAGAAAAGGAAAATGTAAATAGAAATATTAAAGCAATTTCTAATTTTGCACAAAAAATGAAAGAATCAGATATACCAACTTATTTTATATTAGTACCTAATTCAATTTATATAAATAGCGATAAATTACCAGATAATGTTGAAGTTGCAAATCAAAAAGAAATTATAAATAACATATATGAAAATATAAAAGATACTAATAATATAAATGTTACAACAGCTCTAGAAACTGGAAATAAAATTACACAATTATATTTTAAAACAGATCATCATATGAATAGTAATGGAGCTTATATAGTATATAATGAATTTTGCAAATATGCTAATTTACAAGTTGTACCACTACAGGAATTTACAAAAGTTACTTTAGCTAATGATTTTTTAGGTACATTTGATTCTAAAGCACAAATAATAAATCAAGAGGCAGACGAATTATTTGCATATGAAAATGAGATGAATACAAACATCAAAGAAGCGATTTATGACAGAGAAACAACGAATAGTATTTTTAATGAGACATATTTAGAGGGAAAAGACAAGTATTCTTACTTTTTAAATGGAAATAATAGTAGAGTCATTATAAAAACAAACATAGATAATAATAAGAAGTTACTTGTAATAAAAGATTCCTATGCACATATAATGTCACAATTTTTATGCCAAAATTATAGTGAAGTACACTTTTTAGACCCTCGTTATACTAATTTTGATTATACTAAATATGTACAGGAAAATGGAATAACAGATGTACTTTTTCTATATAACGTATCTAATTTTTTGTCAGATATAAATTTAGGAAAAATAATATATTAGCTTTCTACATGATAATTATTTTTATATTATTCTTTAAAATTATCTCTGTAATTATTTCCCCATTCTACCATAGAATCTAGAATGGGTTTTAGACTAAGTCCAGTTTCTGTTAAAGAATATTCTACTCTTGGAGGAACTTCTGCATAGACTTTTCTTTTTATAAGTCCAGAAGCCTCCATTTGTCTTAAATTATTTGTTAATACTTTTTGAGTAATACCAGTAACAGATTTTTTTAATTCTCCAAATCGTTTTGTTCCTGTAAGCAAATCTCTTACAATTAAAACTTTCCATTTTTCGCCTATCAATCCCATTGTTATTTCAACAGGGCAAGCTGGTAAATCTTTTTTCATAAAATATCATCTCCTAAAAATTAATGAAAGTATATCAGAGAAATACTAAAAAGTAAATAACTTAACCCTACAAAACCAACAAAAGTATAAATTCGGATGTAATATTCAAAAAAGTATAATAAATTTAAAAATTAAAAAATTCTAAAAGTTAGAAAAATACACAATAGTTACTTTGAGGAAACTAAACCACTTTAAAGTGCCTACTTTACAAAAGAAAAATATGCTATTAAAATAATTGTAGAAATTGAAAAACAAGGTAGAGGTATCTACTGTTAAGTCATGACTGCCATTTAAAATATCCAACATATAGTGGATTAAATTATTTAGATATGACAGCAGGATATTTCTTTCCACAGATTTAGTGGAACAAAATCCTAAATTAATAACAAGGGTTGCAAAATAAAATGCAATCCTTAAAATCTATAATAGGAGTTGATTATATTGGAAAAGTTAGACTTTTTAATTACATATTTATTAAAAGAAAGAAATGAAAAATTAGATTTAACAGAATTATCTTATGAAGATAAAAAAAGAATATTTCGTTCTTTATGTAATTTAAGAGAGCCAGAAAAAACAACTGAAAGCTTCTTAAGAATTCAAGACATGTATTTACAGGAAGAGATAAAAGAAAAAGGAATAACAGAAAATATAGAAGATTCAAAAATGAAAGATAAAATATATTTATGGAAAGGTGATATAACAACTCTAAAAATAGATGCAATTGTAAATGCTGCAAATTCACAAGGATTAGGCTGTTTTATACCTTGCCATAAATGTATTGATAATCAAATAAATACATATGCAGGTATAGAGTTAAGATTGGAATGTAATGAGGTTATGAAGAAAAGAAATTATTTTCTTCATACAGGAGAAGCTTTTATAACAAAAGGATATAATTTGCCTGCAAAATATATTATTCATACAGTTGGACCAATAATAGAAAAAAATGTTACAAAAGATGATGAAAAGGCATTAGCAAATTGCTATATAAATTCATTAGAATTGGCTATAAAAAATAATATAAAAACAATAGCATTTCCTTGTATATCTACAGGAGAATTTAGGTTTCCAAAGGTTATGGCGAGTAAAATTGCAATTACAACAGTAAATAAATTTTTAGACAAATATTCAGATAAATTTGAAAAAATTGTTTTCAATGTATTTGGAGAGGAGGATTATGAAATATATGAAACAAACCTTAGAAAAGGCAAAGAATTTAATTGAAAAGGCAGATTATATTTTAATTGGTGCAGGAGCGGGACTTTCAACATCTGCAGGGCTAGAGTATTCTGGTAAAAGATTTGAAGAGAATTTTAAAGAATTTATAATAAAATATCATTTTACAGACATGTACACGTCAAGCTTCTATAATTTTGAAACAGAAGAAGAGAAGTGGGCTTACTGGGCAAAACATATATACATAAATGATACTGGAATTGGAGCTACAAAATTATATAAAGATTTGTTAGAAGTTGTAAAGAATAAAGAATATTTTGTAATTACAACTAATGTAGATGATCAATTTTATAAAGCAGGTTTTGCTAAAGAAAAAATATTTGCAACACAAGGAAGCTATAAGTATATTCAATGTAGTAAATCTTGTCATAATAAATTATATGATGCGACAAATTTGGTAAATGAGATGATAGAAAAAACAAGCAATTGTAAAATACCACAAAAACTTGTACCAAGGTGTCCTGTATGCGGAGAAAAAATGGATGTTAATGTAAGAAAAGATGCAAATTTTGTTCAAGATGATAATTGGTATAAACAAGATAAAAAGTATAGCGAATTTTTAGACTATATAAAAAACAAAAATGTAGTATTATTAGAACTGGGGGTAGGATTTAATACTCCTGGAATAATTAGAAATCCATTTGAACAAATGACATATCAAAATTCAAATTGGAATTTAATAAGAATAAATAATGGTGATTGCACTACATTTTTTGATATAAATAATAAATGTATATTAATCCAAAGTGATATATCCAAAGTAATAAGCTATTTAATAGGAAAATAGAATTTCTGTGAGCATGGAATAAAAAATGTATTTTAATTTTTTCTATGTGCATATTCACTTTTTATAATAGAGTTGATTTCTTCAGGAGATTCTTTACATCCATTTTTAAGCCACAATTTTATAATACTATTTAATCCATTTTTAAAAAATGCAATATGATATTCTATGAATTTATCGTTAAAAAATTTTTTGGATAAATTAGTATCATAATTAAAAATAGAATGTTTATTATCAAAACCAAGCTTAAAGTAAGTTTTGTAAAATAATTGATTTTCCTTTATATGATAAAACAATTTTAAATAATCATTACTATTATATTTATTTGTTGTTTCATCTTTATATAAAATTTGGACTTCAGTTTCTAATTTCTCTTTTACTTTATCAGCTAAATCATATATGTCTATATAATTAGCATAAAAAGTAGAACGGTTTAAGTGTGAAATTTTACAAATATCTGTAACTGATATTTGATATAATTCCTTTGTTTGTAGTAATTCAACAAAAACCTTTTCGATTTTTTCTTGAGATAGTTTTTTTCTTTTATTATTTGGTGTGTTCATAAATTCCTCCTATTATTCCAACAGATGTTGCTAAATTGATGATTGTTTTTTAAAATCTTATATATTATACTATAAATAAAGAAATACAACAAGTGTTGGAATAAAGAAAGGAGGAGATTATATGCCAAATTTAAAAGAAGCTAATAAAAAAATTGAAGAAACAGTTGTAGAAGGATATAAAAAGATTGAAAATGGTGTAGTTTCTGGGTATAAAAAAATAGAAGATGCAACTGTATCAGGATATAAAAAAATAGAAGACAAATTTGTTGATAAGTTCTTAAAAAAAGATGGAGAAACAATTGAAGAAGCAAAAGAAAGGCTAAAAAAAGAACAAGAAGAATTATCAAAGAATAATAGAAAATAAGAAAAATGGAGGAGAATAAAATGAAAAAAGAAACATTATTAGAAATTATATTTGGAACAATTGGAGGATTAGTATTTGCAATAGGAATGTGTATGTGCCTAATTCCAGAATGGAATATGTTTAACATAGGAATAGTGGTAAGTGTTATAGGTTTTATAATATTATTATGTATTATACCTATATATAGAAGTAGTCATCCTAAAAAGGAACATACCAATATAAATTGGGGAATTGTATTAACTTGGATTGTTGGCATTATTGGAGCTTTATTAATGGGATTTGGAATGAGCAAAATTATGCATGGAACACCAAATCAAACAGATATGGTAGTAGGAATGATTTGTGGAGTTATAGGATTATTAATATGTGTTTTAAATTATCCAATATATTCATATATAAATAAAAATGATAAATAATAGGTTTATAGAAAATTAAAAAATGGGATAATAGGATGAAAAAAATAAGTTTAAAAAAACAGAATTTTCAGGATATAAAAATATTAATGAAGAAAATAACGATTGGTAAAGATTATTTTTTAGTTATAGAAAAAATGATTTTAGGAATTATATCAAATTCTTCTTTTATGTGGATAAATGCTTTATATAGTTGTTTCTTGGGGATTGCAAGACATTTATGCATAGCTAATTTAAAATCAAAAATTGAAAAACAATATAAGACATACATAAAAGTAGCAATTCTTTTAATATTGGCAAGTATTGTTTATGGTGTATATAATTCCGTAGAACTATTTTCAGGGAAAATCATAGTATATCACAAATATGTTGCTATTGGAATTGCAGCTTTTACATTTTTCGAATTTGGGTTTAGTATTAAAGAATTAATACAAGTAAGGAAAATTCATAGTCCTATTAGTAAAGCTTTGGCATATATTAACTTTTCATCAATATGTACTGCATTTGTTTTAACACAAGTTGTTTTAACAGCTTTACGTCCAGAAGAGAATCATTCAGTTGGAAATGGCATATCTGCAATTATGTTTAGTATTATAATTTTTATTACAGGAATTATTATGCTAAGAAACTCAGAAAAAATTAAAATAGAAAATTTAGGATAAAAATAATTTACTTTTATTCTCAGTACAGAATTATTTTATATATTAATATATAGAATAATTCTATTTTTTTTGTTATAATTTTAAAAGTTAATAAGCTGAAACTTATATGTTATGAAAAAAACTGAAGGATTAATATGATAAAAAGTTTTTAAAGATAAGGAGGAGAAAACAATGCTGTTTAAACAAATGCAATATTTTATATCAATTGTAAAAAATAATAGTTTCACAGAAGCGGCAGAAGAGAATTATATATCACAGTCAGCAATTTCACAAGCAATAAAATCATTAGAAGATGAATTAAATGTAAAATTATTAAAAAGACAAAATAGAGGATTTACTTTAACAAATGCTGGCGAATATTTCTATAAGCAAAGTTTAGTAATTACAGATGAAATTGAAAGAATAAAACAATCTATTTTGAAAATATCTAAACAAAAAAATGACATATTAAAAATTGGATATATTAATAGCTACTGTGGCTTAGAAATACATAAAGCTATTGTTGAGTTTTCACAAATATATCCTAATATAGATATAGAAGTTCATACAGGAAATCATGAGGATTTATACGAATTGATGAAAAATGACAAATTAGATATTATTATAAATGACCAAAGAAGAGCTTTATCAGAAGAATATATAAACCACTATTTATATAAAAGTTCTTGCTATATAGAAATTTCAAACAAGTCTTTATTACATGATTTAAAAGAGGTAAATTTTGAAGACTTAACACAAATGCATTGTATTATAGTTTCGTCTAAAAATCAACGAGATATTGAGATGGAATATTATGGCAATACATTAGGTTTTAAAGGAGATTTTATTTTTGCAGAAAATCTAGATGAAGCAAGAATGTTGGTGGCAGCAAATAAAGGGTTTCTACCAATTGCAAGTGTTCCAAGTCAAAAAGAAAGCATAGAAGGTATATCAAGAGTATTATTAGTAAGAAATGGAGAAAGAGTAGAAAGAAACTATTATGCTTTTTGGAACAAACTTACAAATAATACATTAAAAGAAGAATTTGCTAATATATTAGAAAGACAATTTAAAAAATAAATAATCTGGAGAGAGTTTAAATATTGTAAAAAACTCTCTTTTTTATTTAGAATAGAAGAATTCTTAAAAATTAATAAATACTTTTTTAATAAGTTTAACTTATATGACGAATAAGAAATTGGAATTGCTCTTTATTAATGAATTGTATATAATACAAATAGATTAGAAGATGATTAATAAATATATGAGTGAAAAATATTATAAATGTTTTTTAAAATTATAAAAAGGAGTGGTGTAAAGATGAAAGACGTTATTTTATGGACAGGTGCAGGTCAAATAGGAATGGCGATTGCAAGAAGAGTAGGATATGGAAAGAAAATTGTTGTAGGAGACAAAAATATAGAAAATGCTAATACAATAGCAAAAATTATGAATGAAGCAGGATTTGATGTGGAAGCAATAGAATGTGATATTTCTTCAAGAGAATCTATATTAAATCTAATTAAAAAAGGTCAAGAATATGGAGAAATAGCAATGCTTATAAATAGTGCAGGAGTATCACCATCACAAGCACCAATAGAAAGAATTTTAAATGTAGATTTATATGGAACAGCGGTATTACTTGAAGAAGTAGGAAAAGTAATAAAGACAGGTGGAACAGGTGTTACTATTTCATCTCAATCAGGACATAGAATGGAGCAATTAGGAGCTGTAATTGATGAACAATTAGCAACAACACCAACAGAAGAATTATTAAAATTAGATGTATTACAACCAGAAAATATAAAAGATACATTACATGCATATCAATTAGCAAAAAGATGTAATGAAAAGCGAGTTATAGCAGAGTCAGTAAAATGGGGAGAAAGAGGAGCAAGAATAAATTCAATATCACCAGGAATTATTGTGACTCCACTTGCAATTGATGAATTTAATGGTATTCGTGGAGATTTCTATAAGAACATGTTTGCAAAATGTCCAGCAGGAAGACCAGGAACAGCAGATGAAGTAGCTAATGTAGCAGAACTTTTAATGACAGAAAGAGGAGCATTTATAACAGGAGCAGATTTCTTAATTGATGGTGGAGCAACTGCATCATATTTCTATGGACCATTAAAACCAGAGAATAACTAAAAAGATAGGAGAAAAAATTCTTCATATAATGAAATAATGTAATGATACAAAACTTATAAAGCATAAAGTAAGAGACCAAGAAAAAGTACTTTTTCTTGGTCTCTTACTTTGGTTGGAGAGATAACCAAAACTACATAATCTAAATCCATTCACCATATCTTTTAATATATAATTTCTTAACAATACTAGCAATAATACAATAAATAATTGGAAATCCAATAATAACTGATAAATAGTTAAGGCTAAATGGTACAAGTCCAATCCATTGCCCTAAAACTGTGAAAGGTACAATAATAGCAACAATACTTAGTAAAATAGAAGTAGCATATACTGGTTTTGCTGCATTACTTTTAATGAATGGGGTCTTAGAAGTCCTAATAATGTGAAGTCCTACAAGATTAGATACTATACCATATGAAAACCATATTGTCTGGAATAAATGTGCATCTTCAGCACGTAAATTAAATCCAAACCATAAACTTGCAAATACCATTAAATCAAATATTGAACTTGTTGGTCCCATAAATAACATAAAATGTAATAAGCTTTTTAAATCCCAATTTCTAGGTTTTGCTAGATATTCAGCATCAACATTATCGAAAGGTAGTGACATTTGTCCTAAATCATAAAGTAAACTTTGCACTAGAAGTTGTATAGGTGTTATAGGTAAAAATGGTAAAAGTATACTTGCAATTAGAACAGAAAGTACTTCTCCAAAATTGAAGCTAACAGCCATTTTAATATATTTTAAAAGGTTTGCAAATGTACGTCTTCCTTCAATTGCTCCATCCAATAATACATTTAAATCTTTTTCAAGTAAAATTACATCAGAAGTTTCTTTAGCAATATCTACTGCTGTATCAACAGAAATTCCAACATCTGCATTTGTAAGTGAAGGACTATCATTAATTCCATCACCCATATATCCAACTACATTACCAGATTCTTTTAATAACCTAACAATTCTAGCTTTTTGTATAGGTGAAAGTTTTGCGAATATATTTGTGTTTTTTAGCAAACGTAAAACAGCAGTATCTGATAGTTTATCTATTTGACTACCTAAAACAATCTTAGAAGATTTAATATTTACTTTTTCACAAATGCATTTTGTTACTTCTGCGTTATCCCCAGTTAAAACAATAACACGTACACCTTTTTTGTTTAATTTGTTTATTGCTTCTTTTGCACTTTCTTTAGGAGGATCTAAGAAGCCTATAAATCCTATAAGAACCATTTTACTTTCATCTTTTATACTAAAGTCAGTAATTCCTCTAGTATCGTTCTTTTGACAAACAGCTATTACTCTTAAACCATCTTTATTTAGATTTTTGGTAATATTACGTATATTTTCCTTTATTTCATTTGTAATAGGAATAGTTTCATTATTATGATATACCATTGTACAAATACTTAAAATTTCTTCAACAGCACCTTTTGTAATAATTTGTGTTTTTTGACCATCAGAAACAACTACTGAAAGACGCCTTCTTGAAAAATCAAAAGGAATTTCATCTACTTTTTTATATTGTTCTATTATATTTCCCATATCAAATTCCAAAGCTCTTTTAATAACAGCTTCATCAATATTTCCTTTTAAACCTGTTTGAAAATAGGAATTTAAAAAAGCATGTTTTAATACACCAAAATCTTCATTACCATTAATATCTAAGTATTTTTCCAAAACAATTTTATCTTCTGTAAGAGTTCCTGTTTTATCAGTACATAATATATTCATTGAGCCAAAACTCTGAATAGAGTCTAGTTTTTTTACAATAGTTTTTTTCTTAGACATTCGTATTGCACCTTTAGCTAATGTAGAAGATAAAATAACTGGTAATAATAAAGGCGTAATTCCTATTGCAATTGCAACAGAAAAAGTGAAAGCTAATAAAATATCATGTTTCCAAACATTAACTAAAAATACAATAGGTATCATAACAAGCATAAATCTAACTAAAAGTTTACTAATATTCTCAAGACCTTTTTGAAAAGCTGTTTTTGGTTTTCCAGTAGTAATTGTTTTAGCAACTTTTCCAAAATATGTGTCATTTGCAGTTTTTATAACAATACCTTTTGCACTACCACTTACAACATTTGTGCCCATAAAACATATTGTATCTAAATCTGTAATACCTTCTATTTCATCCATAGATTTTAATTCACTGTTAGTAAGCTTTTTTACTGCATCAGATTCTCCAGTAAGAGAAGATTGGCTAACATATAAATCTGTAGATTCAATAACTCTCAAATCGGCAGGTATCATATCTCCTGCAGAAAGAATGCAAACATCTCCAAGAACAACTTCTTTTATAGGAATTTTTATTTGTTTATTATCCCTTAAAACAGTAGTTGTAGTTGCAACTAAATTTCTTAATTTAGAAGCAGCTTTATTAGAACGATATTCTTCAAAGAATTCTAATAAAGTAGAAGCACCTACTAATATAACTATAACTATAATATTAGCAAAGTTTGGTGGTGAAGAAAGAATAACATCAGTATAAAATAGTACGAGCATAATACCTAATAAAATAGTATTAAAAGGGCTAAATAAACTTCCAAAAAAATAATTGTACCATTTTTTCTCTTTTGCTTGCTTTAATTCATTTAAACCGTATGTATTTAAGAGCTTAATTGCAACATCAGATTTTAAGCCGTTTTCATCAAATTCAGCTTGTTTTAGAAATTCATCTTTTTCTAGAATGCATTCTTTACCATACTTACTTACAATATCAATTTCATCTTTTTTTAATTCAACACCCATTTTTACTTTAATAATCTTTTGTTATTAGATTATTGCTCCTTTCTTTTATATTTTTAATATCATAAACAAAAGTATAACACTAATTATAAAAAATGATACAAAAATAAAGAAAAAAATTTAAAAAATTATTGACAAAACAAGAACACATGTTTTATTATATGGTTGGTGATATTATGGAAAAGCAAATACTTCATGTAGATGTAAACAACGCATTTTTATCTTGGACAGCAATAGAAAGATTAGAAAATGGAGAAGAGATAGATATAAGGACAATACCAGCTGTTATTGGAGGAGATGAGAGCAGTAGGCATGGAGTGGTTCTTGCAAAAAGTATGCAAGCAAAACAATTTGGAATAAAAACAGGAGAGCCTATTTATCAAGCTAGAAAAAAATGTCCATATATACAAGTTTTTCAAGGAAACTACGATAATTATAGAAAATATTCTGAAAAATTATATAACCTATTATTAGAATATACTGATAGAATAGAACGTTTTTCAATAGATGAATGTTTTATGGATTTAACATTATTTTTAAGAAAAAATGAAAAATTAATAGATAAAGCATATGAAATAAAAAGAAGAGTAAAAGAAGAATTAGGATTTACAGTAAATGTAGGGGTATCAACTAATAAATTACTTGCAAAAATGGCATCAGATTTTGAAAAACCAGATAAAGTACACACATTGTTTAAAGAAGAAATACAAAATAAAATGTGGCCATTGCCTGCATCAGAATTATTTATGGTGGGAAAAGGAAGTATTTCAAAATTACAACAATTAGGTATAAAAACTATAGGAGATATCGCAAAATGTGATAAAAACATGTTAATAAAAAAATTTGGAAAACATGGAAAAATGATGTGGGAGTATGCTAATGGAATTGATGAAAGCGAAGTAGTATATGTTCAAGAGACACCTAAATGTATAGGAAATTCAATTACTCTTCCTAGAGATGTCTATAATATAAGCAAATTAAATGAAATATTACTAGCATTATCTGAACAGGTAGGTTTTAGATTAAGAAAATATAAACTATTTGCAGGAGTAATAAATGTACAAATAAAAACAAAAGAATTCAATACATATTCACATCAGAGAAAACTAGAAACACCAACGAATGTAACAAAAGAAATATATATTACAGCCAAACAATTATTAGAAGAATTACACAAAAATAGAGCTGTTAGATTAATTGGAATTAGAGCAGATAAATTATATAATGAAAATGAAATACAAATGTCTTTATTTGATACTATAGAAAATAAAAAACAAGAACGATTAGATAAAACAATGGATGAATTAAAAAAGAAATATGGATATGGGAAAATTACTAGAGCAGGTGAAATGAAAGTAAACAATATGTTAAATATTAGAAAAGAAAAAGGAGAATAAAATATAAAAAATGATTGAAAAAAAATAATATTTAATATACAATATGAAAAAAATGATAAGGAGATAAAAATTATGGAAATAATAGATGGAAAAACGCTTGCAAAAAATATTAGACAAAATTTAAAACAAGAAGTGGATGAACTAAAGAAAAAAGGTATTAAGCCAGTATTAGCTGTTATTATGGTGGGAGATGATAAGGCTTCAAAAATATATGTAAGAAATAAATCAAAAGCTTGTGAAGAAATTGGAGTGGAATATAAAGAATACTTATTAGAAGAAAATACAACTATGGACGAGCTACTAAATTTAATACATATTTTAAATGTAGATAAAAACATTCATGGAATTCTTTTACAAAGTCCATTACCTAAAAATTTAGATATAAATGAAGCTTTTAAAGAAATTGCTACTGAAAAAGATGTAGATGGTTTTAATCCAATTAATGTTGGAAAACTTAGCTTAAATCAAGATTGCTTTATATCTTGTACACCATATGGAATAATAAAAATGTTAGAAGCATATAATATTCCATTAGAAGGTGCACATGCGGTTATAGTAGGAAGAAGTAACATTGTAGGAAAACCATTAATGCAATGTTTACTAAATAAAAATGCAACAGTTACTGTATGTCATTCTAAAACTAAAAATATTGAGCAAACTACAAAAAATGCAGATATATTAATAGCGGCTTTAGGAAAACCAAACTTTATAAAAGCTGATATGGTAAGAGATGGGGCAGTGGTAATAGATGTAGGAATAAACAGAAATGAAGAAGGAAAAATTGTAGGAGATGTTGATTTTGAAGATGTATCAAAAAAAGCATCATACATAACACCAGTACCTGGAGGAGTAGGACCAATGACTGTTGCTATGCTTATGGCTAATGTAGTAAAATCAGCAAAAAGTAGAATTAAATAATTTTAGTTTATGATTATGGGGAATAGTAAGCTAATAATATAAAAATCGAAGGGGAGCGATATTAAAAGCTCTCTTTTTTGTTTTTATATGAAAAATAAAAAAGGAGGAGAACATGGAAAATAAAAAATATTGGATATGGTTATCACGAATTACTGGATTAGGTAGTGTTAGAAAAAATAAATTATTAGAAATATTTAAACAACCAAAAGAAATTTGGAATTTGTCATATGAAGATATAGTTAATATAGAAGGTTTTGGAGAAAAAATAACAAATGAAATTCTAGATGAAAAATATAGAAAGGACTTAGAAAAGTACATTGAATATATGGAAAAATACAAAATTGATATAATAACAATACATGACAATGAATATCCCAACAAATTAAAAAATATATATGATCCACCTGTAGCATTATTTACAAAAGGAAACAAAGATATATTAAATAATGTATCAATAGGCATAATAGGATGTAGAGAATGTAGCCAATATGGAATAAATGTAACACAAAAAATTTCATATGAATTAGCTAAAGAAAATATTACTATTATAAGTGGAATGGCAAAAGGAATAGATAGTTATGCACATATTGGATGTTTAAAAGCAGAAGGAAATACAGTAGCGGTTTTAGGAAGCGGACTTGATAGAATATATCCAAAAGAAAATATGAAATTATATAATGATATCATTTCAAAAGGAGGATTAATCTTATCAGAATATATTATAGGTACAAAACCAGATAAAATGAATTTTCCAGCAAGAAATAGAATAATAAGTGGGTTAAGTGATGGAATAGTTGTGGTAGAAGCAAAAGAAAAAAGCGGAACTTTAATAACAGTAGATTTTGCACTAGAACAAGGAAAAGATATATTTGTAGTACCAGGAAACATTACAAGCCAAAATTCTATTGGCACAAATGAACTTATAAAACAAGGTGCAAAATGTATTACATCCGTACAAGATATAATAGAAGAATATCAGACTAATCTTGCGAAAAAAACAGAAATATGCTAGAATCAAAATAGATTAAAAAAATACGAGGGGGAATACGAATGAGAAGTATGGCAAGTTATTTATTATTAATTTTTATGGTAATGTTTTGGATTTTTAGAATAGTAGTAGCATTTACTACATCAATTGGAGTTGATATTGGATTTGTACCAATGGATATGAACATGGAAATAATATTATTATTTGTTGCAATGGTATGTATAGGATTAGTTGGAAAAAGAAAATTAATAGGGGCAATAATATATGTAATTGCATATGGTGCATACTTTGGTGTAGATTTATACAATATTGTAATGGGAATAATGAATGGAGCTACAACATTAACAGATTATTCTAGAGCAATAGTGTCTTTTATAGGAATAGCAATTCCATTAGCAGTACTATTTAATTTATTAATAGATAAAAACAGAACAGCTAATCCAGTAGATAAAAAAACAGATTGGTTTTATAAAAATGAACAATTTGACAGAAAATTAGATGAAAGAGCTGACAAAAACC
This sequence comes from uncultured Clostridia bacterium, assembly GCA_904381285.1. GTDB lineage: Bacteria > Bacillota > Clostridia > TANB77 > CAG-508 > RGIG8482. The sequence continues at coordinate 23,303 of CAJFII010000010.1, forward strand.
AATATAGAAATTACTAAAAGTAAATGAAAGGAAGTGATTTCTGTGGATGATAATAAAACAAACATTAACTGGTATCCAGGTCATATGGCTAAAACAAAAAGGCAGATAATTGAAGATTTAAAATTAATCGATGTAGTCATTGAATTATTAGATGCACGTATTCCAATTTCTAGTCAAAATCCAGACTTAAAAGAAATCGTTGGAAATAAAAAAAGAATTATTATACTTAATAAGTGTGATTTATCTGACGAAAAAGAAAATAAAAAATGGGTTACATATTTTGAAAAAAAAGGCATAAAAGCAGTTTTAACAGATGCAAATACTGGATTTGGAATAGACAATGTGGTAAAACAAATTGAAATTATTGCAAAATCAAATTTAGAAAAAAAAGCACTTAAAGGAAGAGTTGGAAAACCAATTAGAGTTATGATATTAGGAATTCCTAATGTTGGAAAATCATCTCTAATTAATAGAATATCTAAAAAAACGTCCGCAGGAGTTGGGAATAAACCAGGCGTAACAAAACAGAAACAATGGATACGTTTGAAAAATAATATAGAATTATTAGATACCCCAGGAGTGTTATGGCCTAAGTTTGAAAATCAAGAAGTTGCTTTAAATTTATCATATGTAGGAACAATAAAGGATGAAATATTACAAAAAACAGAAATAGCATTTTATTTAGTGAAGTTCTTATTAGAAAATTATAAAAACAATATAATACAAAGATATAAAATATCAGATGAAGAAATACAAAATATAATGAGTCAAAACAAAAATCCAAATGAGAATATTATGGATGTTTTGTATTTAATAGGCAAAAAAAGAGGAGCTATTGTTTCAGGAGGAAATATAGATGAAGAAAAAATAGCAAACATAATATTAGAAGATTTTAGAACAGGAAAACTAGGAAAAATATCTTTAGAAAAAGTAAAATAGGAGGAAAATTTGGATACATTAATAGAAGATTTTATAAAAAAAGATGAAAAAGAAGTAAATTTAATGTCACCTCTTGTATGGGCATATGTGGGTGATGCGGTATACGAATTATATGTTAGAAATTACTTGGTAAATACAACAAAGTTAAATCCTCATAACTTACATATAGAGGCAATAAAATATGTAAAAGCAGAAGCGCAAGCACAAATTTTAGAAAAATTAATGGATGACTTATCAGAAGAAGAAAAAGAAATAGTAAGAAGAGCAAGAAATACAAAAAATCATCATTTACCTAAAAATTCAAATGTAACACAATATATGTATTCAACAGCTTTTGAAGGATTAATAGGATATTTATATTTAACAAAGCAAGAACAAAGATTAAATGAAATATTAAAAAAATGTATAAATATTAGAAATTAATTGACGAAACTACTAAAAATGTGTTATAAATATATAGCACACTTTTATGGCCCGTTGGTCAAGCGGTTAAGACGCAGCCCTCTCAAGGCTGAATCATGGGTTCGATTCCCGTACGGGTCACCAAATAAATATATATGAAAAACCGCCCTCTGCAATTTATATGCAAAGGGCGGTTAACCATTTTAAGATTTAAAGTAATTTTCAGGATTCTTCTTATAGAGAATATACGCCTCTTTTCTGCTTTCGGTAGTCCAATATTCATTTAGTGGAAGCCGATTGCAAAAATCTTCAAAACTCAAAATCTCATTAGTTGTAGATGTCGATGTTACTTCTTGGTTTTTCATACTTATGTGACCTCCATATATTTGATAATCATATTTTACTACATATTAACATAAAACACAAGACAAAAGTAAAAAAATTAAACTTAAATTCTTCAATATTCTCAAAAAATGCAATTTATTCGAGAAAAACAAAAATAAAATATAACAAAATACTTGACAAAATAAATTAATAATATATAATTAATACAAACAAAAATTCGTATTAATTTTGGAGGTATTATGAGAGATAGAATTGATAATATCTTAGTAGAAAAAGGATATTTTGCTACAAGACAGAAAGCTAAATATGCTATTGAAAATAAATGTATATATGTAAATAATATTTTAGTAGAAAAACCAAGTAAAATATATGAAAATGATTGTAAAATAGAAGTGAAAGAAGGAACATTACAATTTGTTAGCAGAGGAGGATTAAAACTAGAAAAAGCAGTAAGAGTTTTTAACCTAAAATTAAAGGATAAAATATGTATAGATATTGGGGCATCTACAGGAGGTTTTACTGATTGTATGTTACAAAGCGGGGCAAAAAAGGTATATTCCATAGATGTTGGACACGACCAATTAGCAGAATCTTTAAAAAATGATGATAGAGTAGTAAATTTAGAAGGAACAAATATAAAAAATATAGATATAAATAATATGGAGAAAGTAGATTTTATTTCAATAGATGTATCATTTATATCATTAACAAATGTTTTAGACAAAGCATATAAATTATTAAAAGAAAACGGAGAAATAGTAATATTAATAAAACCACAGTTTGAAGCGGGAAAAGAATTCATTAATAAAAATGGCGTTGTAAAAGATAAAAAAATACATCAAAAAGTGATAGAAAAAGTAATATTGTATTCTAATAGTTTAGGTTTTAAAATAATAAAAATAGATTATTCACCAATTAAAGGACCAGCAGGAAATATTGAATATATTGTATATATGAAGAAAGAAAATGATTCAAAAATAGATTTATTTAGTGCAAGAGAAGAAATAAAAAATATTGTAGAAAAATCTCATAAAGAGTTAAAGTAAGGAGAAAGGTTATGATATCGAATTTACATATTAAAAATATTGGAATTATTGATGATATAAATGTAAATTTTAATACAGGATTTAATGTTTTAACAGGAGAAACAGGAGCTGGTAAAACGTTAATAATAGATTCATTATCAATTATTGCAGGTGGAAGATTTTCAAAAGAAATGATAAGAAAAGGAGAAAATCATTCTTTTGTGGAATTATGTTTGTATTTACCTGAAAATGAAAATGCTATTGATGGAAATATTATTGTATCAAGAGAAATATATACAAATGGAAGAAATCTATGCAAAATTAATGGAAGATTAGTTACAGTAAATGAATTGAGAAATTTCATGAAAAATATAATTGATATACATGGACAACTTGATAACCAAACAATCTTAGAATCAAGCTCGCATATTGAATATTTAGATAATTTCTCAGGAGAAGAATTAATAAAATTAAAAGAACAATATTTAGAACAGTATACTAAATACAATGATATAAAAAATGAATTAAAAAATAATTATGGAGATGATAAAGAAAAGCAAAGAAAATTAGATTTATTAAAATATCAAGTAAATGAAATTGAAACAGCAAATTTAAAAATTGGAGAAGACAATGAATTAGAAGTAATTAGAAGCAAAATTTTAAATTCTGAAAAAATATCAGAAAATCTAAATCAAGCAGATATTCAAATTGGAGAAAATGCTATTGATGATATATCAAATGCTATAAGGGCTTTAGAAAAAATAGAAAACTTAGATGAAAAATATCAAGAAAAATTAAATAATTTAAAAAGCATATATTATGACTTACAAGAATTATCAAGAGATATTACTTCATTAAAAAATGAAGTGGAATTTAATGAAGAAGAAAGACAAGAAGTAGAAGGAAGGTTAGATTTAATATTTTCTTTGAAAAGAAAATATGGAAATAATATAGAAGAAATATTGTCTTATAATGAAGATGTAAAAGAAGAAATAGAAAAAATAGAAAACTTAGAGAATTATATTATAACGCTAAAAAATGAACAAAAAGTAATAGAAGAGAAAATGCAAGAAATATGTTCAAAAATGAATGAGATTAGATGTAAAAAAGCTAGAATTCTGGAAAATCAGATAAATATTGAACTAAAAGATTTGGAAATGAAGAATGCAAGATTTGAAATAAAGATAGAGCATAATAAAACAGAGTTTAATGAAAATGGATTGGACAAAGTAGAATTTTTTATTAGAACTAATATAGGTGAAGATGCAAAACCTTTAATTAAAATTGCATCAGGAGGAGAAATGTCTAGAATTATGCTTGCAATAAAAAATGTACTTGCAGATGTAGATAAAGTGCCAATATTAGTGTTTGATGAAATAGATACTGGAATAAGTGGAATTGCTGCTAATAGTGTTGCAGAAAAAATGAAAAGAATAGCTGGTAAACATCAAGTATTATCAGTAACACATTTAGCTCCAATTGCAGCAAAAGGGGATTACAATTACTATATCTATAAAGAAGTAGATCAAAACCAAACAAAAACAAAAGTAAAATTATTAACAGAAGAAGAAACAATAAAAGAAATAGCGAGAATTGCAAGTGGTAATGTAACAGAAATTGCTATACAGCATGCGAAAGAATTAAGAAGCAAATAGAAAAATAAATGGAAAAAATATACAACAAACTTGACATAATATTAGAAAAATATTAAAATAATTATGTAACAAGTTCAGTATTTTAAAAGAGAATGTTTTTTTATTCTCTAAAGAACAGGAGGAGCTATGCGGAAAACACAGGCATTAATACTTATGGTGCTACTATTCAACTGTTTGCTTAACCCGGTGGTTGTAAGAGCCGAAGGGAGTGATACTCAAGACTTGCAAATAGCAATGGTAGCACCTGAAACCACACAAAACACGGATACTTATTATACCATGAATGCAGAAGAGTGGGAATGGGCTTGTAAAATAGTACTTGCAGAAGCTGGAAACCAAGATTTCATGGGAAAAGTATTAGTGCTGAATTGTTCTATTAACAATGCCAAAGAATTAGGTATAAGTCTAATAGAAGAATTCACAATGGAAGGCAGATATTCATCTGTCAAAAACGGTAATGTATATTTGATGTACACCAAGGAAGACGGTAAATATGTTGAAGAAATTGTTACTAGCAATATGATAACAGATGAAATAAAACAAGCTGTTGCAACAGCCTGTACTAAGGACTTCACAGAGGAACTTTTAAAAGAGGCTGCTGATAAGCAAGGATGCACTGATGAACAGTATTATGTTGGCGGGGCACGTTTCTTTTATAATCCGGATGCTATTTCAAAAGAGAGAGAAGCAGAAAGAGAAGACATAACTTTGTCGTTTTCATATGGTGACCATGTATTTTACCGTGTATGGGATTAAGGAGAGCGTTTTTGCTCTCCTTAAATAAATATTCATCTATTATTTACACAAATTAGGTTTACATTTTTAAGAATTTACTATATAATAAATGAATAAAATAATATATAAGGAGAATTGACTGATGGAAAATAATAATGAAAATTTAGAAGAATTAGATATTAATCATTTAATGCAAGTAAGAAGAGAAAAATTAGCAGAATTACAAAAAGATGGAAAAGACCCATTTGAAGTAACTAAATTTAATAGAACAAATACGGCAGGAGAAATAAAAGCAGATTATGATAAGTTTGAACAAAAAGATGTAACTGTTGCAGGTAGAATTATAGCAAAAAGAATAATGGGAAAAGCATCATTTTGTACAATACAAGATTGTGATGAAAAAATTCAAAGTTATGTAAGTATAAATGATTTAGGAGAAGAAAACTATAAAGCATTTAAAACATGGGATATAGGAGATATTATAGGAATAACAGGTTTTGTGTTTAAAACAAGAACAGAGGAAATTTCTGTTCATGCAAAAGAAGTAAAATTACTTTCAAAGTCTCTAAGACCATTACCAGAAAAATTCCATGGATTAAAAGATCCTGATTTAAGATATAGACAAAGGTATACAGATTTAATTGTTAATCCAGAAGTAAAAAAAGTATTTGAATTAAGAAGTAAAATTATAAGTAATGTAAGAAAAATTTTAGATGAAAAAGGATATTTAGAAGTAGAAACACCAATACTAAATACAATATCAGGAGGAGCAACAGCGAGACCTTTTATAACACATCATAATTCTCTAGATATAAACATGTATTTAAGAATTGCACTTGAATTAAATCTAAAAAGATTAATTGTAGGTGGATTTGATAAAGTATATGAATTAGGAAGAGTATTTAGAAATGAAGGAATGGATATTAGACACAATCCAGAATTTACAATGCTTGAACTATATGCTTCATATCAAGATTATAATGACATGATGGATATTACAGAAGAAATTTTCTCAAAAACTGCACAAGAAGTTTTAGGCACTACTAAAATTACTTATCAAGGACAAAATATTGATTTAACACCTGGTTGGAAAAGAATTACAATGATTGATGCAATAAAAGAAGTAACAGGAATTGATTTTAATGAAATAGAAACAGATGAAGAAGCTGTAAAATTAGCAAAAGAAAGAAATATAGAAATTCCTGACAAAACAAAAGAAACAAGAGGAGATGTAATAAGCTTATTCTTCGATGAATATGTTGAAGAAACATTAATTCAACCAACATTTGTATATGATTATCCTGTTGAAATTTCACCACTTGCAAAAAAATGTCCAAACGATAAGAGACTAACACAAAGATTTGAAGTATTTATTGGTGGAAGAGAATATGGAAATGCGTTTTCAGAATTAAATGATCCAATAGACCAATATGAAAGATTTAAAAAACAAGTAGAGGCAAGAAATGCAGGCGATGAAGAAGCTGGAATGATGGATGAAGATTATATTCAAGCTCTAGAAATTGGTTTACCTCCAACAGGTGGATTAGGAATTGGAATTGATAGGTTTATAATGTTATTAACAGATTCTGCATCAATAAGAGATGTATTACTATTTCCTACAATGAAACCTTTAAATTAGAAGAAAATTTATTTATCCCAAAATTACTAAAAAGGAGAAATCTATGTATAATTTTTCATTTGATAAAAGAGTTTTATATGTTATATTGGCAATTATGGTAGTATTATCTATTGCTGGTATGACACGAAGTTATATATTTAGTTTATTATTAACATTACCAGGTGTTATAATAGCGATTACATTTCACGAATTTGCACATGCATTTGCAGCTTATAAACTTGGTGATGATACGCCAAAAATGCAGGGAAGATTAAATTTAAATCCGCTAAGTCATTTAGATCCTATTGGTTTTGTATTATTGATATTTGCTCATATTGGATGGGGTAAACCAGTACAAATAAACCCTAGGAATTTTGATAGAAAAATTTCTATGTCAGCAGGAGAAGCGATAGTATCTGTTGCAGGACCAGCTATGAATTTTATACTAGCAATAGTATTTACAGTAATATATTTCTTAATAATAAAATTTGCTCCAGCATTTGTATTAACACAAACAGGTATAATAGTTATAGGAATGGTGCAAGCTACAATAGTTGTAAACATAGGATTAGGAGTGTTTAATTTAATACCACTTCCTCCACTAGATGGAAGCAAAATATTTAGAAATTTTATGTCATATAATGTTAAGGCTTGGTTAGATAAATATGAAAATGTATTTTATATAATATTTCTTATTCTATGGATTACAGGACTTGCAGGAACAATCATATCACCTATAATAGAATTAATTGCTGAGGGATTAATCAACTTAATTGGATTGCTATTTGGAATAGTTTAATTAGAATGGTTTTGTTAGAATAGTTTAATTAAAAAATAATATTATAAATAGTTTATAAAAGTTAGGACAAACAAAAATGGAAAAAGATATTATAACACTAGGAATTGAAACAAGTTGTGATGAGACTTCTGTATCAGTAGTAAAAAATGGTAGAGAAGTTCTTTCTAATGTAATTAACTCACAAATTGATATACATAAACAATTTGGTGGAGTTGTTCCAGAAATAGCGTCAAGAAATCATATAGAAGCAATTTCATCTGTAACAAAAGAAGCTTTAAAACAAGCAAATATTACATTTCAAGATATAAATGTAGTAGCTTGTACATATGGACCAGGGCTAGTAGGTGCACTTCTTGTAGGAGTTGCATATGCTAAAGCATTAAGTTATGCTATTGGTAAACCACTTGTAGGAGTAAATCATATACAAGGTCATATTGCGGCAAATTATATTACATATAAAGAGTTAGAACCACCATTTTTATGTTTGATTATTTCTGGCGGACATACACATTTAGTGCATATAAAAGATTATACAGAATTTGAAATATTAGGAAAAACTCGTGATGATGCAGTAGGAGAAGCGTTTGATAAAGTAGCAAGAGTAATTGGTCTTGAATATCCAGGGGGACCAAAGATTGATAAACTTGCAAAAGAGGGAGAACCTTGTATTGAATTACCACATACATATTTTGATAATCTGGACTTTAGTTTTAGTGGAATAAAAACTTCTATATTAAATTTATATCATAAAAATCCAGATATAAATAAAGCCAACTTGTGTGCTAGTTTTGAAAAAACAGTTACAGATATGTTAGTTAATAACACAAGAAAAGCGATTAAAAACTTAAAATTAGACAAAGTAGCATTGGCGGGTGGAGTATCAGCAAACACATATATAAGGGAAAAATTTAAAGAACTAGGAATGGAAGCAAATATTAAAGTATATTATCCAGATACAATATTATGTACTGATAATGCAGCAATGATAGCCTCTGCGGGGTATTATAATTATATAAAAGGTAATGTATCAGACTTAACATTAAATGCAATTGCAAATTTAAAATTAAATTAGGAGGTATAAAAATTTGTCTATTTTTGTAATAGCTGACTTGCATTTATCATTTAAAAATCCAAAGCCAATGAATATATTTGGAGATAACTGGGAAAATCATGAGCAAAAAATTAAAGAAGATTGGACTAAAAAAGTTACAGATAAAGACTTAGTAGTTTTGCCAGGTGATTTTTCTTGGGCAATGAATATAGAAGATACATACTTAGATTTTAAATATTTAAATGAATTGCCAGGAAAAAAGTTATTATTAAAAGGAAATCATGATTATTGGTGGACTACTCTAAAAAAGATGAGAGCATATTTAGAAGAAAATAATTTTAACACAATTGATTTTATATATAATAATAGCTATTGTTATGAAAATTATATTATTACAGGGACAAGAGGTTGGAGCTTAAATGATTTAGAAGGAAATGGTAAAATATTAAATAGAGAATTAGGAAGATTGGAATTATCGTTACAAGAAGGAATTACAAAGTTTGGTACAGATAAGGAAATTCTAGTATTTATGCATTATCCTCCAATTACAAATTCTGCAATCTTGAATAACTTAGAGCTAAAATTTGTAAATGTAATGAAAAAGTATAATGTAAAAAGATGCATGTATGGTCATTTACATTCAAGATCACACAAAGATGCAATAGAAGGTATTGTTGATGGAATACAATTTAATTTAGTAAGTGGAGATTATTTAGATTTTAAATTAATGAAAATAGAATAAAAATACATCAAACATTAATTTGTTTGATGTATTTTTATTCTATTATTACTTATTTAGTCTTTTTTTCATTATCAGTGAAAATTTCCTTTGCAGCACCTAAACTACTTAACATAGATGTAGCTTCGAATGGAATAAATACTTTGTTTGCTTCACCATCAGCTACTTTTTCTAATGTTTCTAAAGATTTTAATTGAACTAATTTCTCATCAGGATCAGATTTTTTAATTGCTGAGTAAATCATTTCAACTTCTTTAGCTTTAGCTTGAGCTACTTGCTTAATAGCTTCTGCTTCACCGGCTGCTCTTCTTATTTTAGCTTCTCTATCAGCTTCTGCTTGTAAGATAGCTGCTTCTTTTTGACCTTCGGCGATAGTTATAGCAGATTGTCTTTCACCTTCTGCTTGAAGAATTAATGCTCTTTTATTTCTTTCTGCATTCATTTGTTTTTCCATCGCATCACGAATGTCTGCTGGTGGAGTAATATCTTTAATTTCAACTCTATCTATTTTACATCCCCATTGATCAGTTGCTTCATCTAGTATAACTCTTAATTGATCATTAATAGCATCTCTTGAACTAAATGTTGAATCTAAGTCCATTTTACCAACAATATCACGGATTGTTGTAATTGCTAAATATTCAATACCTTTCTTTAAAGATTGAATTTCGTATACTGCTTTTGCAGGATCTGTAATTTTATAGAATACAACTGTGTCAATTGTAATTGTAACATTATCTTTTGTAATAACTCCTTGAGGTGGAATATCCATTGTTTGTTGTTTTAAACTTACTACACTTCTTACGTGATCAATAAATGGAACTATAATTGTAAGACCAGCATCAGCTATTTTATGGTATTTACCAAGTCTTTCAATTATATAAACCTCAGCTTGTTTAACAATCTTAATTGATTTAAATGCTATTATTAATATAATAACAAGTAAAATAATTAAAAATAACATAATTTTTCCTCCTTAAAATTTAATAATATATAATTTGAAATATTAATATCATTATTTAGTTACTTCTACGACAGCTGGTTTTACAACAGCTTTTACACCATCTAGATCAACAATCGCAACTTCTGTACCTTCTGGAATAATGTCATCATTATCAACTTCTGTTTTTGCACTCCATATTTCACTTTCAACTTTTATTTGACCAATACCTTTTTTGGGATTAATTTCTCTTGTTACAATTCCTGTCTTTCCAATAATTGAATAAGCATTAGTTTGAATTTTGTCTTTATTAGTTATTTTCTTGACAAAAGGTTTGGTTAAAAATAATAAGATAGTAGAGCTTATAATAAATACTGTAGTTTGAATAATAATATTATCTGTAATTAAACTTGTAATTAATGCAAATAATGCACCAATTCCAAACCAAAATACTAAAAATCCTACTGTAGCCATTTCAATTACAAAACATATGCCAGATACAATTAACCAAAACTGCCACATAAAAAATCACTCCTATCTAAATACAATTATATTATAACATAGATGATAAAAAAAATAAAGTATATACTTACAATATCCTATGATTAGAGTAAAATGCAAATATGTAATAATAATTTTTATGAAAAATTATATAAAAAATATTCACGAAAAAAATAATTTATGATATATTATTATAAAATTGGACAAGTTATTTCAAAATTTTATTTCAATAAAAAAGTCTGATTACTTATATATAAGAATTAGGAGAATGAAAATGAAAAAAAGGATAAACAAAAAAATGATAAGAAATATAATAATAGTACTAATAATGTTGGTAATAGCGGTAGCTATTTTAATATTCGCACCAAATTTCAAAAAAGATCCTAACGAAGGTAAAGTTAACTTTATTATTAACAATAATAATGTAACAGGAAAAATGAAACAAGAGTTATATATTGATGAAAATGGCGTTATATATGTGTCTATGGACGATATAGAAAATTATTTTGATGGACAAATATATTATGATAAAGAAAATGAACAAATAATAACTACTTCAGAAACCAAAGTTGCAGTAATATCTTTAAATGATAAGGTTATGAAAGTAAATGGTTCAGAAGTAAAATTATTAGGTACAGCTATTAGAAGAGATGGGATGTTTTATATTCCAATCTCAGAATTAGGAAATGTGTATAACATAGAAATTGAAAACATAAATAATTCTGTTGTAACCGTAGATTCACTAGATAGAGAATTAATTAAAGCAGATACTACTAAAAAAGTAAATGTAAAATATAATACTAAATTAATATCTAAGACAGTTGACAAACTAGGAGCAGGAGAAAAAGTAGTTGTGATATCTGAAAATGATGACTGGACGAAAATTAGAACAGCAAATGGAAAAATTGGGTATGTAAAAACAAAAGATTTAACTAATAAGACCTATGTAAGACAGGCTATTGAAAAAGAAAAACAAATAACAGGAAAAATTAATCTTGTATGGGATTATTATTCAGAATATGTTAATGCACCAGATAGAACAAATACAACAATAGAAGGAGTAAATGTTGTATCACCATCATTCTTTTCTTTAAAAAATAGTGATACATTTAGTATTAATGATAATGCACAAAGAGGAGGAGAAGAATATATAAATTGGGCAAAAGCAAATGATTATAAGGTTTGGGCAATGTTTTCAAATAATTCAATGAGAGAAACTACATCTAAAATTTTAAATAATTATGAACAAAGAGAAAAAATGATAGAAGAAATAGTTAGCCTTGCAATAAAGTATGAACTAGATGGAATTAATATAGATTTTGAAAATATGAATATGGAAGATAAAGATGTATTTTCTAGATTTATTATAGAATTAGCACCACGTTTAAGAGAATATGGAAAAGTAACTTCAGTTGATGTTACAGCGCCAGATGGAAGTGAAAACTGGTCATTATGTTATGATAGAGACTTAATTGCAAATGAAGCAGACTATATAGTATTTATGGCGTATGATCAATATGGAGTATCAAGTACAACTCCAGGGACAACAGCGGGAGCAGATTGGGTAGAAGCAAATATAAATAAGTTTTTAGGACAAGAAGCAGTAAAAAAAGAAAAATTAATATTAGGAATGCCTCTTTATACAAGACTTTGGAAAACTGATATAAATGGAAAATCTACTAGTACAGTAGTTAATATGAATCAAATAGAAGAAAAAATTCCTAGTGCAAATGATGTAGCAAGAAAATGGGATGAAAATACAAAACAATATTATGTAGAATATGATAGTGAATCATATAAATATCAAATGTGGCTAGAAGAAGCAACATCTATTAGAGAAAAACTAAATTTGATAAATAAATATGAGTTAGCAGGTGGAGCTTTTTGGGAAAAAGATAGAGAAACAAATGATATTTGGCAAATAGCACAAGAAGTACTAAATACGTAGCTTTAACTTAGGTGAACTTTTGGGACGTTCCTTAAAGTTCATCTAAGTTAAAAGTTCAAAAAAATGGAAAATTATCAAAAAAGTATTGCAATTGCAATATTTTTTTGATATACTATTACAGTTAAAAAATATACACATAAAGTTAGTTTGCGTTAGTGCTTATAAAGTGTGCGCAAATGTTAGAAATTTTATGGAAGTAAAAACTAAAGGAGGAAATTAAAATGGCAGTAGTTGCAATGAAACAATTACTTGAAGCAGGTGTGCATTTTGGACACCAAACAAGAAGATGGGATCCTAGAATGGCTGAATATATATTCCAAGCTAGAAATGGTATCCATATCATCGATTTACAGAAGACATCAAAGAAAATTGATGAAGCTTACAGATTTATTAAGGAACAAGTTGAAGAAGGAAAAGACGTTCTTTTCGTAGGAACAAAAAAACAAGCACAAGAATGTGTAAAAGAAGCAGCTCTTGCATCTGGAATGTACTATGTAGATCAAAGATGGTTAGGAGGAATGCTTACAAATTTTGATACAATTCAAAAGAGAATTCAAAGATTAAAAGATTTAGAAGCAATGGAACAAGATGGAACTTTTGAAGTGTTACCAAAAAAAGAAGTTATTCTATTAAAGAAAGAAATGGAAAAACTAGAAAGAAATCTAGGTGGAATAAAAGAAATGAAAAAATTACCTGGAGTAATGTTTGTAGTAGATCCTAAAAAAGAAAGAATAGCAATATTAGAAGCTCGTAAATTAAATATACCAGTTGTTGGATTAATTGATACAAACTGTAATCCAGAAGATGTTGATTATCCTATTCCTGGAAATGACGATGCAATTCGTGCAGTAAAATTAATTACAGAAGTAATGGGAAATGCTGTTATTGAAGGAAAACAAGGTGAAAGCTTTGAAACAGCTACTGAAGAAATGGTAGAAGAAGCAGAAAACGAAGAACCAACAAGTATAGAAGAAGTAGTAGCACAAGAAGAAGCTACACAAGAATAAATTTATATGATATTTGTATGGGCACGGTGAGGCCGTGTCCATTTTTTAAAAACTATAAGGATTTAAAGGAGGAATAAAAAATGGTTACAGCATCATTAGTAAAAGAATTAAGAGAAAAAACAGGTGCAGGAATGATGGACTGCAAAAAAGTTTTAACAGAGACAGATGGAGATATTGAAAAAGCTATTGAACTATTACGTGAAAGAGGAATTGCAAAAGCTGCAAAAAAATCAGATAGAATTGCAGCAGAAGGTGTTGTTGCAGCTTATGTTTCAGAAGATAGAAAACTAGGTAGTGTTGTAGAAGTAAATTCAGAAACAGATTTTGTTGGAAAAAATGAAGAATTTAGAAACTTTGTTGCAGATGTAGCAGAACAAATTGCAAAAGAAAATCCATCTAATGTAGAAGAACTATTAAAACAAAAATCAATTAAAGATTCTACAAAAACAGTTCAAGAAGTACTAACTGGAAAAATTGCAACAATAGGAGAAAACTTAACAATAAGAAGATTTGCTAGATTTGAATCAAATGGACTTGTAGAAAAATATATACATGGTGATGGAAAAATAGGTGTATTAGTAGAATTAGAAAATGGAAATGAAGAACTAGCAAAAGATATTTGTATGCAAATAGCTGCTGCAAAACCAGAATATTTAGATAGAGAATCTGTTCCACAAGAACGTGTAGAAAAAGAAATGGAAATATTAAAAGCTCAAGCAATGAATGAGGGAAAACCAGCAGAAATTGCTGAAAAAATGGTACAAGGAAGAATTGGAAAATTCTATGCAGAAATTTGTTTAGTTGAACAACCTTTTGTAAAAGATCCAGATATAAAAGTAGGAAAATTACTAGAATCAAAAGGAGCAAAAATTATAAGGTTTGCAAGATTTGAAAAAGGTGAAGGAATAGAAAAGAAAGAAGAAAATTTTGCTGAAGAAGTTATGAACCAATTAAAATAGAAATAAAAAAATTAAAATAGTTAAAATTTAATTAAATATGTTGTAAAATTTTAGAAAAATTGATATACTAAGGTAGACAAACTTAAGTATATCAATTTTTTTAATATTAAGGAGGAATAATTATGGAAAATGAGAATGTAGAAGATGTAAAAGAGGAAGTATTAATAGAAAGTCAAGATAATAGCAGTATAAAAATATCTGATGATGTAGTGGCTGTTATTGCTGGAGTTGCAGTATCTGAAGTACCAGGTGTTTCTGGAATGGCTGGAGGATTTGCTGGGGGAATTACAGAGGTATTAAGTGGTAAGAAAAACTTATCAAAAGGAATTAAAGTAGAAGTTGGAGAAAAAGAAACTAAAATAGATGTTAACATTATAGTTGAATATGGTACAAGAATACCAGATGTAGCATTTGAAATACAAAATAGAGTAAAAAAAGCAGTTGAAACAATGACAGGCTTAAAAGTAATTGAAGTAAATGTTCATGTACAAGGAGTTAATACAGATATTACTAATCAAGAACAAGATAATAATGTACAAGAATAAAAAAGAATCTATTGTAGAAAGGAATGTAATAGTATATGAAAGTGTTAGATAGAATAGCTTTAGTATTATTTTCAAGTATTATATTAGTTTTATCAGTTTTATTTTGTTTAGTTATTTTTGGATGGATTAATATAGACATTATGACACTATATGTAAAAACTATGTTAAATAATCCTATCTCATCTAATATTACACTAGGAGTGCTAATAGTATTTATGCTACTTGCAATAAAAGGAATATTTTTCTCATCTGATTCAAAAGATAGTGAGAGTACAGAAAATGGAATTCTAATTCAAAATGAAAATGGAAAACTATTTATATCAAAAGATACAATACAAAATCTTGTAAGTGGCGTTGTAAAGCAAGTTGAAGGAGCACAGGATATTTCTTCAAAAGTAGTGTTATCAAAGGATAACAATATTAATATTGATGTCATATTGTTTGTAACACAAGATGTTATTATAAAAGACTTAACAAATGACTTACAATTAAAAATAAAAGATGTAGTAAAAAAATCAATGGACATAGATATAAAAGAAGTAAATATAAGAGTAAAAAATATAGCTCCTAAACCAGAAAGCGTACAAGCATAGGAGGATAGAAAATGGATAGTTTTAAAAATTTTGTAAGTGAATATAAAGGTGGAATTATAGGGGGAATAATTGCAATTATTATATTATTTACACGTTTATATGAATTAATAATTGGAATCATATTAGTCGTAATAGGTGTATTTATTGGAAATTATGTACAAAGAAACAAATATGATGTTAAAGAAAAATTAAAAAATTTTATAGATAGAATGTAAAATTAAAAGAAAGGAAATATTATGAATAGAACACTAGCAAGAGAAGAAGCTTTTAAATTATTATATAGTATTGAAATGCAACAAGATAATGCAGAAGAGCAAATAGAACTTTATATAGAAAATAATGAAATAACAGATGAGAAAATGAAAAAATATATAAAAGATACTATTATTGGAATTAGAGAATATGAAGAAGAAATTGAAAAACAAATATCGAGTAATTTAAAAGAAGGATGGACATTACAAAGAGTTTCTCAAATAAATATTTCACTTCTAAAATTAGCTATATATGAAATTATATATAAAAAGATACCTTATAAAGTAGTAATAAATGAAGTAGTTGAACTAGCAAAAAAATACGGAGATGATAATTCTCGTATATTTATAAATGGGGTATTAGCAAGCATAGTAAAAAATAAAAATAGTTAAATTTAAAGAAAAAGATGTCGGAAGTTAACAAAAAGTTCGGCTTTTGACATCTTAGCTTTTAGTATTAGGAGAAAAGTATGAAATATGAAGCAATATCAGTAAGTGAATTAAATAAATACATAAAAGAAAAAGTAGCAGGGGATGAGTACTTAAATAATGTATTGGTAAAAGGAGAAATTTCAAATTTTAAAAATCATTATACAGGACATCTATATTTTACATTAAAAGATGATAATTCTCTTATAAAATGTATCATGTTTAAATCTTATACTGGAAATCTAAAATTTATGCCAAAAGATGGAATGAAAGTAATGGTATTTGGAACTGTTTCTGTTTTTGAAAGAGATGGAGTGTATCAAATTTATTGTAAAGCAATGCAAGAAGAAGGGATGGGAAGCTTATATAAAGCATATGAAGAATTAAAATTAAAACTTGAAAAAGAAGGATTATTTGATACAAAATATAAAAAGAAAATACCATTTATGCCAAAAGTAATTGGAGTATTAACTTCTCAAACGGGTTCAGTTATAAAAGATATTATAAATGTAAGTACAAGGAGAAATCCTAATGTATATATAAGACTATTTCCTGTACCAGTGCAAGGAGAAGGTGCTGGAATAAAAATTGCAGAAGCAATCAAATATATGAATGACAAAAAATTAGCTGATGTTTTAATTCTGGCAAGAGGAGGAGGATCATTAGAAGATTTATGGCCTTTTAATGAAGAAGTAGTTGCAAGAGCAATTTTCGAATCTGAACTTCCAATTATATCTGCTGTAGGGCATGAAACAGATTTTACAATAGCTGATTTTGTTGCAGATTTAAGAGCTCCTACACCTTCAGCAGCAGCTGAACTTGCAGTTTCAGATATAGAAGAAATAAAATTAAAGTTATATAATTACAATAATAGATTCAAATTAGCTTTAAAGAAAAAAGTAGAACTAATGAGAATGAGATATGAAAAATGTATGGCATCTAGAGCATTTAAAGAACCATTACAAAGAGTGAATGAGCAATATATAAGAGTAGATATGTTAGTAAAAAGTTTGCAAAACAGTATAATAAATAAATATAAAGATAGAAAAAATGAGTTATTAACATTAATTGCAAAACTTGATTCTTTAAGTCCATTAAAAACATTGACAAGAGGTTACTGTATAGCACAACTAGAAGGAAAAGCAATTAAATCTGTTAAAGACATTAAAAAGGATGAAGAAATAGAATTAAGGTTTGTTGATGGAAAGAAAAAAGCAAAAGTATTAGAGTAAAACTGCATAAATCAGTTAATATAAAATATGAAAGGAGAAAAGTACATATGGAAAAAGAAGCGAACTTTGAAGATACAATAAAACAACTAGAAGTAATCGCAAATGAATTGGAAAAGGGAGATTTAAATCTAGATGAATCTGTGGCTAAATTTGAACAAGGTATGAAATTGTCAAAAACATGTAGTGAAATACTTGAAAATGCTGAAAAAAGAATATCCATATTAATAAAAAAAGATGATGAAGTAGTAGAAGAAAACTTTAATGTAGAATAAAATTAAAGTTTAAACGAAAAGAAAATAAATTCAGAAAAGAGTACTTTTTGAAAGGGGAAAACAATGGAGGAAATTACACAATATAGATACTTATATGTTCCATTTATACTATGGTTTGGTATACAAATGTTTAAAGTTATTTGGGATTTAGTAACTACTAAAAAATTTAATTTTAAAAGAATTATGGGAGCTGGAGGAATGCCGAGTTCTCATACAGCAGTTGTCACATCGCTTGCAACAATGATAGGAAAAACACAAGGTACAACAAGTCCAATATTTGCATTAGCAGTTATATTTTCTTTTGTTGTAATGTATGATGCAGCCGGGATAAGAAGAGCTGCTGGCAAACAAGCAAGTTTACTAAATAAAATTGTTAATACACCGGGGTTAACTAATATACAAGTTCAAGAAAGGTTAGTAGAGGTATTAGGACATACACCAAAACAAGTTGTTGTTGGAGCAATAATAGGAATTGTAGCAGGTTTAATATTTTAAATTATAAAAAGGAGTGAAAAGAATGGG
This sequence comes from uncultured Clostridia bacterium, assembly GCA_904381285.1. GTDB lineage: Bacteria > Bacillota > Clostridia > TANB77 > CAG-508 > RGIG8482. The sequence continues at coordinate 41,810 of CAJFII010000010.1, forward strand.
AGATATTGAAATAGCAAGAAGTGTAAAATTAAAACCAATCACAGAGGTGGCAGAAAAATTAAATATTGATGAAGAGTACATCGAAAATTACGGTAAGTACAAAGCAAAAATTTCAGATAAAATATTTGAAAAAATAAAAGATAATGAAAATGGAAAATTAATACTAGTAACAGCTGTAAATCCAACACCATTAGGTGAGGGAAAAACGACAATATCTATAGGTCTTGCTGATGGATTATCTAAAATTGGTAAAAAATCAGTGTTGGCATTAAGAGAACCATCTCTAGGTCCTGTATTTGGAATAAAAGGAGGAGCAACAGGGGGTGGATATGCTCAAGTTGCGCCTATGGAAGATATTAATTTACATTTTACAGGAGATATTCATGCTATAACATCTGCAAATAATTTACTTGCGGCTATGATAGACAATCACATTTATTTTGGAAATGAATTAGGATTTAAAAAAGTTTTATGGAAAAGATGTGTAGACTTAAATGATAGACAATTAAGAAAAATTGAATGTGGATTATCTGGAGAGAAAAATATAGTTCCAAGAATGGACGGATTTGATATTACTGTTGCTTCAGAAATTATGGCAATTTTATGCTTATCACAAGATATATATGATTTAAAGAAAAGAATTGGAAACATTATTGTTGGATATAACCAAAATGATGAACCAATTAGAGCAAGTGATTTAAAAGCAGAGGGAAGTTTAGCTGTATTATTAAAAGATGCAATAAAACCAAATTTAGTTCAAACACTAGAACACACACCAGCATTTATTCATGGAGGACCATTTGCTAATATTGCACATGGATGTAACAGTATAATGGCAACAAAAATGGCTCTTAAATTAGGTGATTATGTTGTAACAGAAGCAGGATTTGGAGCAGACTTAGGTGCTGAAAAATTTATTGATATTAAATGCAGAACTTCAGGAATAAAACCATCAGCAGTTGTATGTGTTGCAACAATGAAAGCGTTAAAATATCATGGTGGTGTTGCAAAAGAAGATATTCAAAAAGAAAATCTACAAGCTTTAGAAGAAGGAATACATAATCTACTAAGACATGTAGATAACATTAAGAATAAATTTGGATTAAATGTTATTGTAGCTATTAATAAATATGTAGATGATACACAAGCAGAAATTGATTTATTAAGAAGCAAACTAGAAGAAAAAAGAATAAATTTAAGTCTAGTAGAAGCATGGGGAAAAGGTGGAGAAGGCGCAAAAGATTTAGCATCTAAAGTAGTAGAACTATGCGAAAAAGAAGATAACCTAGAATATATGTATGAATTAGAAGATAGTATTCAAACTAAAGTAGAAAAAGTAGCAACAAAAATATATGGAGCAACAGGAGTAGAATTTTCAGATGAAGCACTACAAACAATTAAACAAATAGAAAAACTTGGATATGGAAATCTTCCAATATGTATTGCAAAAACACAATATTCATTTTCTGATGATCCTAAAAACTTATTATGCAAAGAACCATTTAAAATTCATGTATCAGAGGTAAATTTAAGAACAGGAGCAGGATTTATAGTTATATTAACTGGAAAAATAGTTACTATGCCAGGACTTCCAAGAGTACCAGCTGCAGAAAATATAGATATAAATGAAAATGGAGAGATAGAAGGAATTTTTTAAAAATAAAAATTTTGTATAAATTCACCTTATTTGGAGAAAATACTAAAAAATAGTATTTATCTAAAGAGGTGAATTTTTTTGAAAAAAATAGGTAAAGCAGTATATTCAAATAGAATTGCTATTATTAGTATTAGTTCAGTGCTTATATTATTTCTTTTATACAATATATTTAGTGTAAATATTGTTCAAGCATTGTCAAAATATGGCTCAAGAGGAGAAGAAGTAAGGACCATACAAACAAAGTTAAAGCGTTGGGGATATTATAAAGGGAATGTTGATGGCATATATGGAAGTCAAACTTTAGAAGCTGTTAAATACTTTCAAAGAAAAAATGGATTAGTAGTTGATGGAATAGCTGGAAAAAATACGTTAGAAGCAATGGGAATTTTTAATTCATCAGGAAATTCAAATACTTCATCTTCTAATTCTAGTGATTTAGATTTACTAAGTAGGTTGGTATATGGGGAAGCAAGAGGAGAACCGTATGAGGGTCAAGTAGCAGTAGCAGCAGTTGTATTAAATAGAGTTAAAAGTTCAAGTTTTCCAAATACAATAGCTGGTGTTATTTATCAAAAGGGAGCATTTGATGTTGTGTCAGATGGTCAAATAAATTTAACACCAAACAGTACAGCTAGAAAAGCTGCACAAGATGCCTTAAATGGTTGGGACCCAACATATGGTTCAATATATTATTTTAATCCAGCAACAGCAACAAATAAATGGATATGGTCAAGACCACATGTAGTAACAATAGGAAGACACAGATTTTGTAAATAAAAATATATATTGTAAAAATTCCAGAGAATAAATTTGATTGAAAGGTTTATTCTCTGGAATTTTACATTCCAACTTAAAAATTATAAAAGGTAATAAATTTTAAGGAAATTTTAATAAATTTCAAAAAAATAGTGCAAAATTATGATGATATATGATAGAATAGGGACGATAAATTATAAAAGATTGGGAGAGTGTTAAAAAGTGGGCGATGTACTATATAAAAGAGTATTATTAAAACTTAGTGGAGAAGCATTAGCAGGGGACAAAAAGACAGGTGTTTATGCGGATGTATTAGGAAGTATATGTGACCAAATTAAAAATTTAGTAGATTTAGGAGTACAAGTTGCAATAGTTGTTGGAGGTGGAAACTTTTGGAGAGGAAGATATGGACATCAAATGGAAAGAACAACATCTGATTATATGGGAATGCTTGCAACAGCAATGAATGGACTTGCATTACAAGATGCACTTGAAGCAAGAGGACTAAATACAAGAGTTCAAACAGCAATTGAAATGAGACAAATTGCTGAGCCATACATAAAAAGAAAGGCAGTAAAACATTTAGAAAAAGGAAGAGTAGTTATATTTGCCTGTGGAACTGGTAATCCTTATTTTACAACAGACACAGGAGCAGCTCTTAGAGCAGCTGAAATTGATGCAGAAGTAATATTATTAGCAAAGACAATAGATGGGGTTTATTCAGCAGATCCTAAATTAGACCCAACAGCAGTTAAATATGACGAAATTTCATATACAGATATTTTAAATAAAGACTTAAAAGTAATGGATTCTACAGCAACAGCATTATGTAGAGATAACAAAATTCCATTAATGGTATTTGGAATAGATAAGCCAGAGAATATGGTAAAAATAGTTAAAGGTGAAAAAATAGGAACAATAGTAAAATAGTTTTTTAGATATTTATAAAGTATATTAAAATGAAAAAATAAATATATTTTTAGAAAGGAATTAATAATATGGATTATACAAGTATTGATGAAAAAATGGAAAAAACAATAGGCGTATTTAGTGAAAATTTAGCAGAGGTAAGAGCTGGTCGTGCAAATCCAGCAATATTAAATAAAGTAAAAATAGATTATTATGGAACACCAACACCAATAAATCAAGTTGCAGGTATATCTGTTCCAGAAGCAAGATTGATTGTTATTCAACCTTGGGATTTAAGTATATTAAAAGAAATTGAAAGAGCAATTTTAGCATCTGATATTGGAATAAACCCAAATAATGATGGGAAAGTAATTCGTTTAGCTTTTCCAGAATTAAATGAAGAAAGAAGAAAAGAATTAGTAAAAGATGTTAGAAAAATGGCAGAAGAAGCAAAAGTCGCAATAAGAAGTATTAGAAGAGATGGAATAGACGAATTTAAGAAAAAACAAAAAGATTCAGAAATTACAGAAGATGAGTTACATACAGCAGAAGAACAAATTCAAAAAATAACAGATAAAAAGATAGAAGAAATAGATGCTATATTAGCTAATAAAGAAAAAGAAATTATGAGTATATAATATAAAGTTTAAAATATAATTTTAAGGAGTACTAGAACATTGACTTTAGAAGACATAGATAAAAATAATTTACCAAAACATATTGCTATTATTATGGATGGGAATAGAACTTGGGCAAGAAAAAAAGGCTTAGATCCTAAACTTGGGCATAAAGAAGGAGCAAAGGTTTTAGAAAATATAGTAAGATATGCAAATAAGATAGGAATAGAACATCTTACTGTATATGCTTTTTCAACTGAAAACTGGAAAAGAACAGAAGAGGAAGTTGGAGCATTAATGTTGCTTCTTGGAAACTACTTAGATGATTTTGCTAAAAGAGCAGACACAGAGAATGTAAAAATACAAGTGTTGGGAGATATTTCTGCTTTATCAAAAAGGTTACAGGAAAGCATTAATAAAGCAGTTGAAAGAACAGAAAATAATACAGGAGTAGTATTTAATGTGGCATTTAATTATGGTGGAAGAGCAGAGCTAGTTATGGCCACAAAAGAAATTGCAAAACAAGTAAAAGAAGGCGAAATACAAATAGATGATATTACAGAAGAATTAATAAGCAATACTATTTATACTAAGGGACAGCCGGATCCAGAGCTTATGATAAGAACAAGTGGACAAATAAGAACAAGTGGATTTTTACCATGGCAAACAATTTATTCAGAATTTGTTTTTATGGAGAAAAACTGGCCAGATTTTACTGAGGAAGATTTATTAATAGCTATAAAAGAATATCAGAATAGAACAATAAAAAAAGGAAAATAATAAAGAAAGGTAAAAGTTCACATGGATATTAAAAGAATAACTTCTGCACTACTTGGGTTACCATTAGTAGTAATAATATTGGTTTTTGGGAATAAATATGTTGTAGATATTGCATTTGCAATTGTAGCGGCAATGAGTTTACATGAATATTTTAATGCTTTTAAAGAAAAAGCAAATCCAGTTATATGGATAGGGTATGTCGCATCAGCTCTAATTGCATTTATACATATAATTCCATTAGAACATGCAATAACAATTGTAAGTGTCTTAATACCATTAGCAATAGCGGTGTTATTTTTGCAAGTAATACTAACTAATATGAAAACTAATGTTAGAGATATTGCTATTACATTTTTTGGAATATGCTATATATCACTATTTTTAATGTTTGTTCCATTAATTAATGGTCTTGAAAATGGTAAACTATTAGTATGGTACATATTTACATGTGCGTGGGGAACAGATATATTTGCATATATTTTTGGAAAATGGATAGGAAAACATAAATTTAGTAAAATTAGCCCAAATAAAAGTATAGAAGGTTGTGTTAGTGGAATAATAGGAGCGATACTATTATCATTATTAGCTACATATATATTTAATAGTTTTTTCGGAATGGAATTTTCATATATTAGTACAATAATAATTTCTATTATACTAAGCGTAGTAGGACAAATTGGAGATTTTGCAGCTTCTAGTATTAAAAGATATGTTGGAATTAAGGACTTTAGTAATTTAATTCCAGGACATGGAGGAATGTTAGATAGGCTAGATAGTGTTATATTTATTGCACCATTTGCTTATATGCTTTTAAGATTATTATAGGAGGATGAATCTTGATTGGTTTTATAATAACAGCTTTAAAAGTAATATTTCTATTAGGATTTTTAATATTCATACATGAAGGTGGTCATTTCATAGTTGCAAAGCTATGTAAGGTAAAAGTAAATGAATTTGCCATAGGTTTTGGACCAACTATATGGAAAAAGAAAAAAGGTGACACATTATATGCCCTTCGTTTAATTCCTTTAGGTGGATTTGTGAGTATGGAGGGTGAAGAAGAACGCTCAGATAATGAGGGTTCTTTTAGTAAAGCAAGTATACCTAAAAGAATTGCAATTGTCTTAGCGGGTGGAATGGTTAATATAATATTTGGATTATTAGTATATTTTGTTTTAGTATCAAGTATGGGAAATTATGTATCACAAAGAGTGGAAGTTGTTGACGAAAATTATGGAGCAGCTAAAGCAGGAATTATGGTTAATGATGAGATTAAAGAAATTAATGGAACTAAAATAAGAAATAGAAATGATATTACAGAAATGCTAGAAAAATCTAAAGGCGAAGAATTAACAATTACAGTAGAAAGAGACAATGAATTAATAGATGTAAAAGTAACGCCAACTGCAATTCCAAATAAAGATACAGGAATATATTTAGGAGCAAGTGGAGAAGAACTTACAACTGAAATTGTAGCAATTGATTCTGACAGTCCAGCACAAAAAAGTGGGCTAGAATTAAATGATGTTATTTTAAAAGTGGATGGAAAAGACGTAGAAGGAGATCCATATAAAGTAGTTGAGTATATAAAAGAAAATGAAACAGATAATTGTATATTTACAATTCAAAGAGGAGAAGAAACCAAAGAAATTTCTTTGACACCTGATATTGTTTATACTTATATGTTAGGAATACAATTTGCAAAAGCAGAGAATAATTTTATTAATAATATATACTACGGATTCTGGGATACAGTAGACTTTTCTGTATCAATTATAGATAATTTAAAAATGTTATTTAGTGGAAATGTTGATGCAAACCAATTAATGGGACCGGTTGGAATATCTGGTGTTGTTGCAAATACTACAGGAATAAGTGATTTTATTTATATTATAGCTTTAATATCTTTATCTTTAGGTGTTACAAACTTACTTCCATTTCCACCACTTGACGGAGGAAAAGTAGTAATATATTTGATTGAAGCAGTTAGAAGAAAGACAATGAAAGAAAATACTGAAATAGCGATTCAAATGTTTGGATTTGCCATATTAATAGCTTTATCAATTTATGTAACATATAATGATATATTAAGAATATTTTAAATGAATATAATCTAAGAACAAGTGTAGATAAAATATTATACTTGTTCTTAGAAAAAATATAAAAAAAACTATTTACAAAAATGAATACAAGTGTTATTATATGGATATAATTTAATAAACATTCCTCTTTAGCTCAGTTGGTAGAGCGCTCGGCTGTTAACCGATAGGTCGTTGGTTCGAGTCCAACAAGAGGAGCCAAAAATAGCAGATAAGAAATTATAGAAAAATAAAGGGTTGCTATTAAAAGCTAATATCTGGAAAATAATTGTATTTATAGCAATTTTATGATATAAATAAGAAAATATGTCTTCATGGATAATTTTTAAAATAGGCGTAAAGAAATAAGATATATTAAGTTATAGGGGAACATATCATGAATGTAGAATTAATTAAGAAATTAGATTATTTTAATATATATGCCAATTTAGGATTTCAATTTGATGGAATAGATAAGTTTGAAAAATATACAATTGCATATCATAATAAAATTAAAGACTATTGGTATAATTTTATTACAGATATAAAAGCAGATACAAAAGAAGAATTTGATGAAATTATTTTAGAAGCTACACCTAAAATGAAAGCAAAAGATAGAGAAGTTACTATTGCTGTACTTCCTTTTATGAAAGAAATTTATAATAATAGAGATACGTATTTCGATGATGATTATGAATTGGCATCAAATGAAGTATGGCAAATTTATGATGATTTTGATAATATAAATAATATTAATACGAATTGTTTATTAAATGTAAAATTAGAAAAAACAACAAATATGAAATTATATAGTGAAGAAATGATAAAAGCATATCAGACAGGAGATGCAGATGATCCTTATGGAGATTTAGATTCAATGTATAAGGAAGTATATGAAAATCACAAAAAAATAAAAAATGAATATATAGAAGAATTTTTCTTTGCAAAAATAAATGACAAAATTGTGGGTGTTACAAGTAGCGTATATGATAACGAGATTTATGGAATATATGGATTAGCAGTAAAGAAGGATTTTAGATGTAAAGGCATAGGAAAAGAAATTATAAAACAGCAATTACAGATGTGCAAAGATAAAAAATTAAAATTAGCATTTTTACAAACAGAAGATGGGTATTATCCAGCAGACACATATAGAAAACTAGGATTTAAAGATGTTTGTATAAAATATTATTATATTAAAAAAGATGCATAAAAATAGGAGAAAACAAAATGAGTAGATGTAGATTAATTGTTTTTTCAGATATTCATTATTTAGATGAAAGACCAGATAAATTAGACTTTAATTTAAGTAGAAAACTAACGCAATATTCTGTGGAAATAATAGAAAAGTTAATAAATATAATAAACGAAAAAAAGACAGATGTAAGTATTTGTCTAGGAGATTTAATTGAAGATACATTTAACCATGATAAAGACATTATGAATTATACTTATATTTGGAACATATTAAAAAAAATTAACATTCCATTTTATTCTGTAATTGGAAATCATGATTTACGAACTATGAACTCAAGGAAAGAAATTGAAGAGATTATGGGATATAAAAATGCAACATTCTCGTTTGATTTAAATGGTTACCATTTTATTATATTAACAACTGATATTAGGGAAGATTTAGGTGAAAATGATGGTGGAATATATAAAGCACAATGTATGTCAGAAAAAGAAATTGATTGGTTAAAAGAAGATTTAGTAAAAAATAGATTACCATGTATAATATTTACTCATTTTGGCCTAGCAGAAGATAAACAAATAGGTAACTATTGGTTTGAAAAAAATCCAGAAGATGGATTGATGAATAACAGGCAAGATGTAAAGGAAATAATTAAGTCAGATGATAATGTAATAGCAGTATTTAGTGGACACCAACATTGGACTAAACAACTTAAAGAAGATGGAAAGAACTATTATGTAGTAGGTTCATTAACAGATAATATAGACATGTTAGGCATTCCAGATGGTATATATTTAGAAGTTGAACTAACAGATAGAAATGTAAAAATAATAGAAAAACATATAAAAGTGGAGGATAAAAATGCTACAAGAAATAATAAATAAAAATTTGAATAGAATAGAAAAAGATATACTAGATATTAAAGATATGCTTTAAATAATCCTATTGAAACAAAATATGGAAAACTAACATATATAAAAATAAGAATTTTTGATGAAACAAGATTAAACTGGGAAGCGGCAGCTGATTTTGTTGTGAAAGATAGAAATATATTAATGGAAAAAATAAAAAATGAGAAATGAAGTATTAGATAAAATAAAAGAGATAATTATATATAATAATTAAAAATGATACTAGTTTAATAGTTACAGACATACCTTATGAAAAGCAAATATATTGAATGGTTAAAGACAAATTGCAAAAATAATGATGCGAAATTGAATAAATTATTAGCACCAGAAATAGAAGCAAGGTATAAACTAACTAATAAAATACTGGATGATTTAAATATAAAGCAGGTAGTTGAAATAGAATTAGGAGAAGAAGTCTGGAATGAAATATTACAACAAGTAAATGGTGATAATGGGATTCAAGTTAATCTTTAATTAAAAGAGGGTTAGTATACCCTCTTTTACAAACTACATAAGATATTTTTAATTTGTTCTTTAATCATATTAAGTGCAATTTGATTTTTTCCACCTTCAGGCACAATAATATCAGCATTTTTCTTGCTATATTCTACAAACTGCTCATGCATAGGTTTAACAGTAGCACAATATTGTTCGATTACAGAATCAATAGTTCTTCCTCTTTTATTTACATCACGCACAAGTCGTCTAATAAAACGAATATCGGCATCTGTATCGACAAAAATTTTTATGTCCATTAAATTTCTAAGTTCTTCATTTTCAAAAATAAGAATTCCCTCAACAAGGATAATCTTTTTTGGCTCAACTAATACAGTTTCTTTTTCTCTATTGTGTTTAACAAAAGAATATACTGGATGGCGTATAGATTTACCTTGTTTTAAAAGCTTTAAGTGTTCTATTAAAACATCAGTATCAAATGCAAGAGGATGATCATAATTTAGTTTTTGACGTTCTTCAAGTGGAAGTTCGTCATGTTGTTTATAATAAAAATCATGTGATAAAATTGCAATGTCATTATCAAATTCTTTTTTTAAATTTTCAGCTAGAGTAGTTTTACCTGAACCACTACCACCAGCTATTCCAATTATTATAGGTGTCATAAGCTATCCTTTCAAATATATAATTAAACTATACCCATTATAAGACATTTTTCGTCATATCACAAGCATAAAGGTAAAAAAATATAAGAATTATGTATTTTTTTACGTATTTGCTAGTTTTTACATTAAAAATCATATATAATAACAAATGAAATTACTGTAAATTATAATCATATTTAGGAGGAAAAATTATGGAAATGATATATGGAACAAGTAATCAAAATAAAGTTAAAGCAATGGTTAAAATATTAGGAGAAAATAATATAAATGCAAAGCTATACACATTAAAAGATATAGGATTTAATAAAGAAATAATAGAAGATGGTAAGACTTTTGAAGAAAATTCTAATATAAAAGCAATGGCAATAAAAAAATTTTGTGAAGAGAACAATATAGAAGATAAAATTATATTAACAGATGATGCAGGATTATGTATAGATAAATTAAATGGAGAGCCAGGAGTATATTCAGCAAGATATGCAGGTGAAAATGCAACACAACTTCAGATATTAGAAAAAGTATTAAATAAAATGAAAAAATATGAAAATATAGAAGATAGAACATGTACATTTGTATGTGTTTTAACTGCAATTCTTCCAAATGGAGAAAAAATAATTGCAAGAGGAGAATGTAAGGGGACAGTAGCAAAAAATATGGGAAGACTAGGAGGACTAACATATATACCAATATTTGTACCAGAAGGATTTGAAAAACCTCTTAGTGATTTAGATGAAAAAACATATGAAGCTACACATAATCATAGAGATTTAGCAGTAAAAAAATTAGCAAAAGAGTTAAAAAATAGAAATATAGAGTAGGCTATAGGAATTATTAAAAAACTATAATTTTATGTTGTAAATTTAATAAAAAAATGATAAGATTTAAATATAATTTTTAGTATAGAAGGAGTTAATACATGAATAAATTAAAAAATTCAAAAGGAATAACTTTATCTGGACTTGCTATAACAATAATAGTACTTACAATATTAGCAACTGTAGGAACAACGGTAGGAATAACAAATATTAGAGAAGCAAAAGATGCAAAACTAGATACAGAATTAGAAATGGTTCAACATGCTATACTAGAACAATATGTAAAATTTGAAACTACAAAAGATGTTGTATACTTAGTAGGAAATAAATTAGAAAAAAGTGAAGTGGATCAAATCGCACAAGAACTTGATATTACACTTGTAGAAATACCAGATACATATGAAAATAAAGATTATTATAAACTAGATAAAGCATCATTAAAAGAAATAGGTATACAAAATACAGATGATGAATATATTGTTAATTATATTTCAGGAGAAGTAATAAATATTACTTCAAAGAAAAATGATAATAAACCATTATATACAAAAGCAGATAATTTTAAATAATCAAAAAGGAGTAAATATGTATATAGATAAAGTTTATGAAGATTTAGAAAAAATTGTTGATTCGTCAAAAATTTTTAAAAATGAACCCATGAAAAAGTATACCTCATTTAAAATTGGAGGAAATGCTGATATATTAGTAAATGCCGAAACAATAGAAGACATTAACAATATATTAAATTATGCTTCAAAAAATAATGTACCATTATATATTATAGGAAATGGAAGTAATATATTAGTTAAAGACAAAGGAATAAGAGGTATTGTTCTTAAAATTTGTATTGATAAATTAGAAATATACAAAAAGGAAGAAAAAGCTATAATAAATGTTGGAGCTGGTGTAAAACTTGCTAAACTTGCACAGGAATTATATAAAAAAGAAATAGCTGGTTTCGAATTTGCTTCACGGAATTCCTGGTACTATAGGCGGAGCAGTTAGGATGAATGCAGGAGCACATGGAAAAGAAATGAAAGATATAGTAGTAGAAACTACATATATGGATTATGATGGTAAAATACATACTATTTCTAATAAAGAGCAGGAATTTACATATAGAAAAAGTATATTTGCAAAAAATAAATGGATAATCTTAAATACAGTATTAGAGTTAGAATATGGTAATAAAGAAGAAATAAAGCAAAAAATGGAGGAATATGCAAAGTATAGAAAAGAAAGACAACCTATTTCATATCCAAGTGCAGGAAGTACATTTAAAAGAGGAGAAGACTATATTACAGCTAGATTAATAGATGAATGTGGATTAAAAGGATACAGTATAGGAGGAGCAAAAGTATCAGATATACATGCAGGTTTTATTATAAATACAGGAAATGCAACAGCAAAAGATGTGTTAGAATTAGTAGAACATATTACTAAAGAAGTATATGACAAATTTAAAAAGAAAATAGAATTAGAAATAGAAATAATTGGAGAATAATACATAAGTTTTAGAAAGGAAGAACAAAAATGAAAGGATTTTTTTCATGGTTTAAAGGCAGTACAAAAATGAAAAGGTGGCTATTCTTAGTGCTTATAGGAATAGTTTTAGTATGCTATGGGGTAGCATCTATTTTAGTAGCAAAAGAAATTTCATTTATAGATGTAGGAAAAATTATTTTGTTATTTGTGCTAGGCTTTACATGTACAATATTAGGTATTGTATTTGCACAAAAAAGAACATTAGAATTGTTAATTGAAGCTAGTGATTTACGTTTGGAAAAAGGAAATAAAAATGTAAATGTTAATTCACTAATATTTAATAAAAAAGTATATGATAAAGGACCTAATATTGTTGTAATTGGAGGTGGAAGCGGATTAAATACAGTCTTAAGAGGACTAAAAAACTATACAAGTAATATAACAGCCATAGTAACTATATCTGATTATGGTAAGTTACCTTCTAACTCTAGAAAACAATTAGATTTATTACCATTGGATGATATTAAAGAATCATTAGTTGCATTATCATATAATGAACAGGTAATGGAAGGAATACTAAATTTAAAATATGAAAAAGGTATGTTAAAAAACTTATCTTTTGGAGATATTTACTTATATTCTATGAAAGAATTATATGGAGATTTTACAGAATCCATAGAAAGAAGTAAAGATGTATTAAATATTACAGGTAGAGTTTTACCAGTAACATTAGATGAAATAAAAATTTGTGCCGAACTAGAAAATGGAATGGTAGTAGAAGAAAAAGAAAAAATACCAGAAATTGTATTTGATAAAGTAACAAAAATAAACAGGATTTATATTAGTCCTTCAAATTGTGTGCCAGCCCCAGGAGTTTTAGAAGCTATTAAAAATGCAGATGCAATTATCATTGGACCTGGAAGTTTATACACAAACGTAATACCGAATTTGCTAGTTAAAAATGTGTCAAAAACTATAAAAGAAAGTAAAGCAATAAAAATATATGTTAATAATATCATGACAGAACCAGGTCAAACAGACAATTATTCAATATCAGACCATATACAAGCAATAATTGACCATGCAGGAGAAGGTGTAATTGATTATTGTATTTATGATACAGGTGAGATTGTTCCAGAATATATAAGAAAATATAATAGAGAAGGACAAGATTTAGTAGAGCAAGATATTCAAAAATGTAAAGACAAAGGTATAAAGTTATTACAAAGAAAACTTTCTTGTATAATAGATGAAACTATTAGGCACAATCCAAAAGCAGTTGCAGAAGCTGTTATACAAATTATATGTGACGACTTGAAGTTTAGAGACAAGCAAAATGATCCACAATATATAATGCTAAATTCAAGATTAAAAGAAGAAAAAAAGAGAAAGAAAAATACAAAACCAATTTTCAAGGTTAAGAATAAGAAAAACACAGCAAAGCATGCAAAAAGAACAAGTAAATTTAATGAAAAATATAAAGATAGAATACAATCAATTAAAGAAACAGATAAAAATATAGTAAAAAACAGAATGAAACAGCAAAAAGATAATATGAAAAAATAATTTTGGAGGAATACAAATGAAATATAATAAAAAAGATATGAGTATAGAAAATGGTATAAAAAAAGAATGGATTATTACTAACGGAATAGGTGGTTATGCATCTTCAACTATTATAGGATGTAATACAAGAAAATATCACGGGCTATTAGTAGCACCGCTTACTCCACCAGCCAGAAGATTTTTAATACTTTCTAAAATTGATGAAAGTATAGAAATAGAAAATAAAAAGTACAATTTATATACTAATATGAGTAGAAATTATATTTCAGATGGGTATAAATATCAACAAAGTTTTGAAAAAGACTATATTCCAATATTTTCATACCAAGTAGAAGATGTTTCAATAAAAAAATTAATTTGTATGAAATATATGGAAAATACAGTATGTATTTTATATAAAGTGAAAAATGGGGAAAAATATTCTAAATTAACATTAGCACCAATAGTTAATTTTAGAGATTTCCACCAAGTGAATTCAGAACATGACTTTAATTTAAAACAAGAAGTAAATAAAAGAAAAATAAAAGTAATAATAGATGATAATGCACAAAGACCAATTTATATAAATTCAAATGCTGGAACATACATACAACATTATAATGACAAGTTTAAAAACATGTATTATCTAGAAGAAGAAAAGCGTGGATTTTATCCAGAAGAAGATCACGCTGTAATAGGTAGATATGAAATTGAATTACAGCCAAATGAAGAAAAAGACATAGAAATAGTATGTTCATTAGAAGAAAATATAGATGAAATAAAAGTAAAAGATGTAATAGATAAAGAAATTGTAAGAATAAATGAAATAATGCTAGATTCAGGATATATTGACTTAAAAAGTAAAACAGAAGACAAAAAAAGAAAAGAATTTATTAAAGATTATATAATAGCAACAGACAATTTTGTTGTATATAGACCATCATTTGGATTACATACATTAATTGCAGGATATCATTGGTTTTTGGATTGGGGAAGAGATGCTCTTATTTCTTTTGAAGGAATTGTACTGCTTCCAAAACGTTATGAAATAGCAAAAGAAATTTTATTAACATTTACAAAAAATATTAAATTTGGATTAGTTCCAAATGGTTATTCAGGATTTGATAATAGACCATTATATAATAGCGCAGATGCTTCACTTTTACTTTTTGAACAAGTGAAAAAATATCTAAATTATACAAAAGATTATAAATTTGTAAAAGAACAACTATATGATATACTAAAAAATATAATTTCATCATATAAATCTGGAATTGATTTTGACGATAATAACATTTATTTAGATAAAGATTATCTTTTAGTATCTGGAACTCCAAAGACACAAAATACATGGATGGATGCAAAATATGGTGATTATGCTGTTACACCAAGAAATGGTAAAGCTGTTGAAATGAACAGCTTATGGTATAATGCTTTAAAAATTATGGAGGAACTAGCAAAAGAATTTGAGGGAGCGCCTGTAGCAAAAGAATATAAAGAATTGGCGGCAAAATGTAAAAAAGCATTTAATGAGAAATTCTATAATCCAAAAAGAAAATGCTTATATGATGTTATAGGAGATAAAAAAATAAGACCAAATCAGTTATATAGCCTATCTTTAACATATCCAGTATTAGATCCTGATTCGGATATTGCAGAGGAAATGTTTAATACAGTTACAAAGAAATTGTTAAATAAATATGGTCTAAAGACTTTAGCAAAAGGCGAAGAAAATTATATTGAAGTATATGAAGGGGATCCTTTTAAAAGAGATATGAGTTATCATCAAGGTATAACATGGCCATGGTTGTTAGGACTTTATTATAATAGTTATAAAAATATGATTTCTAGTGCAAAAAATAAGCAAAAAAGGAACCAATTACAACAAGGATATAATGAATTTGTAGAATCAGTAAAGAAAACATTTATAAAGGCCTTTTATGAGGATGGAATGGTAGGAAGTATTTCAGAATTATATGATTCAAAAGCACCTTTCTTACCAAAAGGAACAATGGCACAGGCTTGGAGTGTGGCAGAGGTATTTAGAATTATATTAGAAAATGAAACAAAAAATAATTAATTACAAGGAGAAAAAATGCGTATATTAGGAGTAGACCCTGGGTTTGCAATTACAGGGTATAGTATTATTGATTACATAGGAAATAAATTTAAATTAATTGATAGTGGGGCGGTAACAACGCCAGCAAAAATGTCTTTTCCATTAAGATTATCAAAAATATATACAGATCTTGGCGAAATTATTGATAAATATAAACCAGAAGCGGTTGCTGTTGAAGAATTGTTTTTTAATAACAATGTAAAAACAGCAATAAATGTAGCTCAAGCAAGAGGGATTATATTAGTTGTAGGATGTCAAAAACAAGTTCCGACATTTGAATATACACCATTGCAAGTAAAACAGGCTGTTGTAGGTTATGGAAGGGCTGATAAAATTCAAGTTCAAAAAATGGTTAAAACAATACTAAAAGTAGATAAATTACCTAAATTAGATGATATAACAGATAGCATGGCAATAGCTATTTGCCATGCTCATTCTTCAAAATTCGCAGAAAAATTATAAAGAAAGGAATGTATAACATATGATAAGTATAGAAGCTTTGGAAAAACAATTAAAAGATAATAAACTAAATAGTATGTATTTATTATATGGGGAAGAGACATTTCTTTTAGAAACTTGTCTAAAAAAGATAAAACATATCTTTGGGGAATTAGTAAAGGGAATAAACTATATAGAAATTGATGATACAAATTTTGGTGAGCTAATTCAAGACCTTGAAACTCCAGCTTTTGGATTTAATAAAAAGTTAATAGTAGTTAAAAATGTAGGATTATTTAAAAGAGAAGTAAAGAAAAAGGGGGCAACTTTTGCAGAAACTAGAGAATTACTCGAAAAATATATAAAAGAAAATAAAGATATTATAAAAGAATCTGTTATATTAGTATTTATAGAAGAAAGTGTAGATAAAGTAAAATTACTAAATACAGTAGAAGAAGCTGGAGCAGTAGTTTGTAATTTTGAATATCAAAAACCCGCACAAATTATTGCTAGATTAAAAGGTATTTGTAAAGCATATAATGTAAATGTGGAAGAAAGTACCCTAAAATATCTTATAGAAGGTTCTTTAACTGGAATGCAAGATTTAATTAATGAAATTAGAAAACAAATTGAATATGCAGGGAGTGGAGGAACTATTACGAAAGAAAGCATAGATCTTTTAGCTGTAAAACAAATTGATAGTGTTATATTTGATTTGACTGATAATTTAGGTAAAAAGAATATTAAAGAAGCGTTGATCATTCTGAATAATTTAATTTATTCTAAAGAACCATTACAAAAAATTCTTATTACATTATATAATCATTTTAAAAAAATTTATATAGTAAAACTTGCTATGGAACAAAACAGAAATGTAACAGAAGCTTTAAATTTGAAGCCGAACCAAACATTTTTAGTTACTAAATATAGAGGACAAAGTAATTTTTTTAGTAAAGATGAATTAAAAAGTATTTTAGATAAGTTAATTAAATTAGATTCTAACTATAAGGTTGGATTAATCGATTTAAAAGTTGGATTAGAAAGCATTTTATGTAGATATTGTTCATAGAAATTATTAAAAAAATATTAAAAATTTGTATAAAATCTCACAGTTTTCTTAAAATATAAAAGAAAGTGAGGTTTTTTATTATGTTTAATTTTAGAACAGATTTAGCTTTAGAAAGAAGAGATCTTTATAGAAAAGCAAATAAAATAGAAAATGAAATTGAAGGAATTGAGACAGAGAAAGAGGAAATTAATGATAAAATACGAACATCTAGAGTAAAAGTTATTAATGAGAAAGGAGCAGAAGCAATAGGGAAACCAATAGGAAATTACATCACGATAGATATAAAAAATTTAAAAATAGCTACTACAGAAGATATACAGAATTTTTCTGAAGTATTAACAAAAGAATTAAAAGCACTAATACAAAAACATGCAAATAATAAAGATGATATTCTAGTAGTAGGGTTAGGAAATATATATGTAACACCAGATTCACTAGGACCTAAGGTAATAAATGAAATTGATGTAACAAGACATATTTTAGAATATATGCCAGAAGCAATACCAGAAAATACAAGACCTGTTAGTGCAATTTCACCAGGTGTATTGGGTACAACAGGTATTGAAACATTAGAAATAATTAAAGGAATTGTAGAAAACATTCATCCTAAATTATTAATTGTAATTGATGCATTAGCATCAAGAAGTATTGAGAGGATAAGTAGTACAATTCAATTAGCAGATACAGGAATTACACCAGGAGCGGGAGTTGGAAATACAAGAAAAGACTTAAGTAAAGATACACTTGGGATTCCTGTAATTGCATTAGGAATTCCAACAGTTGTTGAAGCAGCTACAATAGCAGCAGATAGTTTAGATTTATTTATACAAAAAATTCAGGAAGAAGCAAAATCAAATGAATTTTTAAACAAATTACAAGAAGAAGATAAATATGAACTTATAAAAGAAGTATTAGCACCAGAAGATTATAATTTTATTGTTACACCAAAAGAGATAGATGACTTAATAGAAAATATGAAAGATGTAGTTGCAAGAGGAATTAATTTTGCAGTTCAAGATTAGAAATTAAATTTATAAAACAAGAAAAAGCAGACTAAATTATTTAAATGATTATAATAAGAATTAGTCTGCTTTTTACAAAAATATTATATAAAAATAATGTTAAATACATAAAGTAAAATTAAATGAACAGGATAAAAACCATATAATAAATATTTAACATTTTTACCTTTTTCACTATTATATTGATTTATAAATACTAAAGATAAACAAGTACAAATAAACAAAAAGACATATGGTAAATAAAAATTATATTTAATATATAAAGGTATATATTTAAATAAACAAAGTGCAATAAATGAAAGATTCATAAGAAGTTTTTTGTTTTTAAATACATGAAAAATAAATATCATAAATATTCCAAAATATCCATAATCCATTTTTAATGCATCAGCTGTTAATCCAAGGCAAGCAACCAATAAAATACCTACATATTTATTTTTACATTGCTCATAGCCTATAATAGCGACAAGACCTAAAAATAAAGTGAAAAAGATATTTAAACTAAATTCATTACTAAAAATAGAAGTAAAAAACATAAATGGTGCTTGAGAGATAATTGCAAACATAAATAAACGCATTAAATAATTCTTTTTACTTCTCGTGTGTAGATAGCCTTCACTAATTCCAAATGCAAAAATAGGAAAAGCAATTCTACCTATATAGTTGAAATAAGAAAATTTTTCATAAATTGCATAACCTAAATGATCACAAAACATTGAAATCATTGCAATAATTTTTAAAACAAAATTTGACATTTATAAATCTCCTTATAAAAATGTATTGGACAGATTTTATATCTGTCCCAGTATTATACTATTTGTTTAGATCTTTATTTGTTTCTTTCTCTTCATTGTATCTGTCTATAAAATATAAAGGACGTCTTTTAGTTTCATAAAAAGCCCTTCCTAAGTATTCTCCAATAACGCCTAAAAATATTAATTGAATACCACCTAAAAATAAAATTACGACCATTGTTGAAGAATAACCAGGAACATCAACTCCGTTGAAAAGAGTTTTGAAAATGATAACTAGCATATATATAAAACCAGCAATAGAAATTAAAATACCTATTAATGCTGACCATCTAAGTGGTGCGGTTGTAAATGAAGTTAAACCATCTATAGAAAGATTTATTAATTTTCCATAATTCCATTTAGTTTGTCCAGCAGCACGAGGGTCTCTATCATATAATATTTCCTTTTTATTATATCCAATAAAGCTAAATAATCCTTTTGTATAACGTTGAGATTCACGAATAGATTTTAATGCTTCAACACAACGTCTATCTAATAATCTAAAATCACCAGTATCTTTTTGAATTTCTATATTAGTAACACTTTGAAGAGTTTTATAATACAATTTTGAAGTAAGTTTTTTCATAAAAGTTTCGCCTTTTCTAGATCTTCTTTTAGCATAGACATCATCGTAACCTTGTTCCCAATATTCTAACATTTTAGGAATAAGCTCAGGTGGATCTTGTAAATCTGCATCAATGATAATAACACAATCACCTTTAGAATAATCAAGACCAGCTATCATAGCTGTTTCTTTACCATAATTTCTAGAAAGATTTAAATAACAAATTCTATTATCTCTTTTTCGTAAATCTTGCATAATTTTAAAAGTATTGTCTTTACTACCATCATTTACTAATAAGATTTCAAAATCATATTTAGTTAGTTCATCCATTATTTTTTTTAATCTGTCATATAGTAGATTTAGTACTTCCTGTTCGTTATATGCTGGAACAAGGATAGTAACTAATTTTTTGTCATTTTCCATGATAAAACCTCCATGTAAACTATTATATATCATAATTTACATGGAGTAAACATTTTTATTTAAAAATTTACTTAATATTATTTGTTACGACATTATTTGTAAATCTATAAACTCTACAAATGTCACAATCATTACAAACTGTAACTCTATTTTCAAAAATTAACTTAAGAGTAGTGATAAATTCATCTTCATAATTATCTATTAAATGTATATTTAATTTTTCAGGTAATAAATTAAGTAAAGTATTTAAACAATAGTCGTTAGAAGAAAAAGAAATATCAGAAAGATATTTAGCATCAAAAATATTATCCTGTATTTGAATAATATTTTTATTATCATCCATTAATATAGATTCTTTATTTACATACAAAAGATGTATTGTATTAACAATACTTTCTTTAGAATTAACATATAAATGAAGAATATTGATAAATTCATAATATTCTTTTTCGATTAAAAAATTATTTACACATAAATCTATATTATAATCTAAAATTTCTTTATAACTTTTTAGCCTAAAATTTACAAATCCATTTAAAACAATAGAATGATGTTCAATAATATATGAATATACAGAATTATATATAGTCTTGTATTTTTCATTATAAATGTTTGAGTCAGAATTAAATAAATCAATACAAGAATCTAATATTTGTTTTGTTTCTATATCATTAAAATAAAAATAATTATATGAAATAATATTTTTTGTTAATCTTTTTTCATAGAAAAATAATATACATTTTGTAAGTATATCACATAAAATTTTATAAAAATTATCTATATTATCTCCAGAATAGTGAATAATAACATTATTATAAATTTTAAAACAATTATTAGAAATATAAACACAATCTAAATTTATATTAGAGAATTCTTTTAGTAGATAGTCTATAATATATTTATTATTACTTTTAATGCACATAGATTTCATATTAAAAAAATCTCCTTTCATACTTGTAAAATAGTATCTACCAAAATTGTTTAGATATACATTATTTTATGCAATAACTATTATTTTGGGAACTTGTTTATAGTATGAAAGAAGAAGGTTTAATAATAAATCATATAATCAATATCTGGAAAAATTTTATCCTTTTTACAAATATCTTTTAGAAAGACTTCATCTATATTATCATCTTCTTTTAACATATAGTATAATTTAGTAAATCTTCCAATGTGATCCTTAATTCTCTTTTTAGCATAATCTACCATTGTACCATTGGTTATTATAAATAACCAATCACTACTTTGAGCAAGAAGTAGTTCGCGAGCACATTGATTTAAAGCAAGTTTTTTTAATTTGTTTTTCTCATTAGGGAATAAATGTGCAAGTTCAACCATTCTATCACCAGCAACATGTAAATGTCTATGTACATAATCATTTGTTTGATTTAACCATACTTCGCTATAACCATTTGCACCCCAGCTAGATCTACAAGGAGTAGATACTTGTATTTCAGGGTATTTGTCTATATATTCACCAGGAGTTATTAATTTAAAATCACATTTATCATAGTAAATCTTTTTAAATAAAATATATAACCAATCAGGGCCTTCATACCACCAATGACCATATAATTCAGCATCATACGGACATAGGATAATTGGAGGTATATGCATATGAGGTGCTAAACTTGTAATTTGAGCTTGTCTTGAATCAAAGAAATGACCAGCTTGCTTTTCAACAGAATCCATTGCCCAAGTTGGATTGTAATAATCCTTATTTTCTGTATTTCCTGTTATCCTATAATATTTAATACCTGTATGAACTCTTACACCATTATGAGCAATATATGGCTTAATGTATTCATAATCGGCATCATAACCAATATCGCGATAAAATTCACGATAGTTAAAATCACCTGGATAGCCATTAATAGAACTCCATACTTGTCTTGAAGATTCAATATCACGACCAAATGCAACAATATCATTAGGCGAAACTATTGGAGCATAAGTTCCATAAACAGGAGTAGGGTCAGCATATAAAATTCCGTGTGATTCAGTTATAACATATTGTATTCCGAATTCTTTTAAATATTTATCAGCTTCTGGTACATATCCACATTCAGGAAGCCAAATACCGCGAGGCTTTTTACCAAAATATTTTTCATATGTTTGTACTCCAACTGCAATTTGAGCTCTAACGGTATTCTCATTTACATATAAAATAGGAAAATATCCATGTGTTGCTCCGCAAGTAATTATTTCAAGGACTCCAATATCTTGAAAATGTTTAAAACCATTTATTAAATTACATTCATAAACATCTTTAAAAATATGTAAATCACTTGTATATCTATCTAGATAGTATTTAGACAACTTATTAAGCCTTTCATCATAAGCCGTTCTTTTAACTTCCTTTTTTGAAAGTTCAATATGTTTTTTTAAATATTTAATATATCTTCTTTGTAACATTCTATTATCTAACATAGAAAGAAGAGGAGGAGTAATAGACATTGTAATTCTAAAGTCTACTTTTTCTTCCTCTAATTTTTTAAACTTAGTTAATAAAGGTATATATGTTTCAGAGATTGCTTCATAAAGCCAATCTTCTTCTAAATAATCTTCGCTTTCTGGATGATGTACGAAAGGTAAATGTGCATGTAAGACAAAACTTACATATCCTTTAACTGTATTCATAAATTTCTCCTTTGTTGATTTTATTATCTAAAATTTGAAGAAGGATTTGTAAAATTATTTGCTTCTAATTCTTCAAATAGTTCATCTTTATAAATTTTCTTGTATAAATCATATATATTATAGATATTTTGCATATTCTTATAATTAGTAAATGTTCCAAAATCTTTTGTATAAGTGCTACCGGTTTTGGTATTTTTATACATAACATTTGGATTAAATTTTTCAAATAAAATATGATTATTAGGTGCATTCATTTCATTAGAAGAAGAAACATAAATATAATCTTTATTAATTGAAGGAATATATTTATAAGGTCTTCTACCTAAATCTATAACATATTTGCAATTAGCATCATTAACATGTAAATACCAACTATTTGCAAAATCGTTTATTTCAATTTCAAAAGAATAATTCATTGTTATATTATGAACTAATAAAACAGGTCTTGTTTTTGAAAAAAAGTCACTTCCATAGTATTCTTCAAAAGTTTTTCTGTCCTCATCTGAAATATCCCAATAAACAAACAACATATTAGGGGTTTGTGCAAGTATTTTTACAGTAGTTTGGTTGTATCTATAAGGTAAATCATAATATTCTATAACAGAAACTTTTTCTTCTAAAACCTTTTTAGTAGTAGATGGTTTAGTAGATTTTTGTGTCGTTTTTGTTGTTGCTTTTTTAGTTTTAGTATTTTTACTTTTTTCTGTTTTAGAATTAGTTTTTTTAGTTGAAGTTTTGGCTTTTTTAGTTTCTTGAGCTGTTTTAGATTTATTTGAAGTCTTTTTTTGAGAAGTAGTACTTTTTTTAGTAGAAACTTTTGAAACCTTCGTAGTTGTTTTATTTACAGGTTTGTTTGTTAGTTCATCTGTTTCTTTTGTTGCTTTTTTTGGCATGTAACTTTCCTCCTTAGTATAGTGAAATTTTCTGTTATTATACTATAATAAATAAAGAATAAATTCAATAGAAAAATGAAATAAAATAAAAAAATAATAATTTGTAAAAAACATATTTACAATTGACGAAATTTTGTATAAAATAAAAAATGTGATAAGAAACTAAAGAAAATTGTTGAGGAAGGAAGCATATTGTAGATGAAAATTTTAATGTTAACTTGGGAATATCCACCTAGAATTGTTGGAGGAATAGCAAGAGTCGTAAATGACTTATCAAAAAGATTAATAAAAGATGGACATGATGTTACTGTTGTTACATATAGAGAAGGCAATGCACCATATTTTGAAGATGATAAAGGAGTAAAAGTATATAGAGTAGATAACTTTATGATTAATCCTAACAACTTCATTGATTGGATAATGCAAATGAACTTTAATATGATAGCAAAAGCAAATGAAATAATTGCTAAAGAAGGAGCATTTGACGTAATACATGCACATGATTGGTTAGTTGCATATGCAGCAAAAACTTTAAAAAACTCATATGATATACCAATCGTATCTACAATACATGCAACTGAATCTGGAAGAAATTCAGGTATACATGATGAAATTCAAAGATATATTAATGACACAGAATGGATGCTTACTTACGAATCAACTGAAGTAATTGTAAATAGCAATTATATGAAAAGAGAATTACAATCTTTATTTGGACTACCATTTGAAAAAATAAATGTTATACCAAACGGAATAAACATAAATATGTTTAATGGTGTGGAAAAAGATTATGATTTCAGAAGAAAATATGCGTTAGATAATGAAAAAATAATTTTATTTATGGGTAGACTTGTATATGAAAAAGGAGTTCAACATCTAATTTCAGCAATGCCAAAAATACTTGCAGGTTATCATGATGCAAAACTTGTAATTGCAGGAAAGGGTGGTATGCTTGACGAATTAAGAGCACAGGTAAATTCATTAGGAATATCAAATAAAGTATATTTTACAGGATATATGGATTCAAAACAAGTTTGTAAAATGTATAAATGTGCAGATGTTTCAGTATTCCCAAGCACATATGAACCATTTGGTATAGTAGCATTGGAAGCTATGCTTTCAGGAACTCCAGTTGTTGTTTCAGACATAGGTGGCTTAAATGAAATTGTTGAACATGGTGTAGATGGAATGAAAAGTTATGCTGGAAATCCTAATTCTTTAGCAGATTCAATACTTGCTTTATTATATAATCCACAACTAGCAGATAGTGTAGTAAAGAAAGCAAAAGCAAAAGTAAAAAATGAATTTAATTGGGCAAAAATAGCGCAAGATACACATTTTACATATCAAAAAGCAATATGTCAAACAATGGCAGAAAGACAGAAAAATCAAATAGCACAAGAAAAAGCAAAGAAAACAAAAAAAGCAAAACATACAGAAACAGAAATTACAAATTTATTAACATTTAGAAAAAGACAAGCATATGCGTAATTACAAAGGTTGGTGGTGGCAAAACTATCAACCTTTTAAAATATATTTAGGAGGTAAAATAAATGAATGTTTATGATACAGCAAATAGATTAGCTTATGAAATTAAAGAATCAAATGAATATAAGGATTATAAAAAACTAAAAAAAGTAGTTGAAGAAAATAGTAATTTAAAAGAAAAATTAGATCAATTTGAAAAAATGAGATACGAAATACAAGTTGCAAGTATTAAAGGAACAAAACAAGATAATGAAGAAGCTAAAGAAATGCAAAAATTATATCTAGAATTAATTCAAGATGAAACTATGAAAAAATACTTTGATGCGGAACTTAAATTTAATGTTTTATTAACAGATATAAATAAAATTATTGGAGATGCAGTACAAGATGTAATAAAATAAATTATAAATACAAAAGAAAGGATAAAACAAAGTGATATATGTTATAATAGTTAGTTTTGTGCTTTTAATTATATTAGGAATTATATTTGAATTAAATGTAAAGAAAATAAAAGAAATTGGAGAAAATAAAGAACTTGATAATTTAACGAAAGCTTTTCCTGATAATATAGAAATATGTAATAAGATTTTAGATAAATTAGAAAACAAAAATGTTAAAGTAAAAGAGGATAAAGAAAGTAAGACAAGTTTATATGTTGTTATAAATAATACTATTACTATAGCAAATATAAAAGATTCGTTTACGAGAATTCAAACAATAGCTCATGAATGCATACATTCTACGCAAAGTAAAAAAATGCTTTGGTTTAATTTTATTTTTACTAATATATATCTTCTATATTTTCTAATAATAGTTATACTAGTATTATTAAAAATTAATACAAATGAAATGCTATTTCTAGCTATACTAATATTAATGGGCAGTGTACAATATTGTGTTAGAAGTATGTTAGAAACAGATGCAATGATAAAAGCAAGATTTGTGGCAAAAGAATATTTAGAAGAAGAACAAATATGTAGTAAAGAGCAAATAAATATAATAGTAAATGAATATGATAAACTAAATAATATGGGAATTAAATTAGTAAATTTTGATATAATTGCTAGAAATATTGTAAAAGTAATAATTTATAGTTTGTTGTGTTTAATAATGTCAGTAATATAATTTAATTTCATACATAAAAATACGGGGTCATTAAAAATTAATGCCCCTATTGGTTACAAGTTCTGAACAGTATTCAACAAGAAAAAATAAATAAAGAACAATCAAAATTATAATGATAATAGAAATTATCCGTATAACTAAGAGTAATTTTTGGCTTTTGTGTTCAGATAGATTGTAAAAGAAAGATAATACATAGTGTAAAATAAAAAGTGGGATAATAAGGTTTATAAGCATACACCTTTCCTCCTTACCAATGAAGAGAAACAAATAGTTTCGGTTAACAGTTACTAGTTATCTAAATACTATTGTAACACATAAAAAAGAAATTTTGTAAAAATATTTGCAATTTATTTTACTTTATGCTAAAATATCAATGTTATAACATAAAAATACTCTAGGGAGGAATAATATAAATGGAAATTTTAAAATATGTAGTAATAGGAATATATATTATAGTGTGTTTGGCTCTAATTATTATTGCAATGATGCAATCTAAGGATGATGCTGGTATGAGCAGTGCAATGACTGGTTCTAGTTCTAATAATTTTTATGAAAAAAATAAAGGTAGAACTAAAGAAGGAAAACTAAGAAGATGGACAATAATTTTAGGTGTAATATTTGCAATATTAACAATTATACTTTCAATTATTTATATGATTTAGTATATAAAATATAAGGGGGCAGCAAACGTTGCCTCTATTTTTTTAAGAAAATGAAATTAGAAAAAAATGAATGGAGGGAAAATGGACAGAAAAGAAAAAATTTTAGAATTTATAAAAGATAAGGATTATATTCCAATGAAATTAAAAGAGATGGCACAAATTTTACAAGTTCCAAAAGAAGATGTAAAAGAATTAAAAAATATTTTAGATGAATTAGAGGCTGAATATAAGATAAGAAAAAATAGAAAAAACAAATATATATTAATGGATGAAAAATATGTAGAAGGAATATATCAAGCAAATTCAAAAGGTTTTGGATTTGTAAAAACAAATGAAGAAACAAAAAGAGAAATTCATATATCGCAAAAAAACTGCAATAATGCATTAAATGGTGATACAGTTCTTGTGAAAATATTAGAAGAGGCTAAAGAAAATAACAATAAAGAAGAAGGTCGTATTGTAAGAATAATAAGAAGAGATATACAAAAAGTAGTAGGAACATTTAAAAATAGCAAAAATTTTGGATTTGTTATACCAGATGACAAAAAAATAGGAACAGATATATTTATATCAAAAAAGAATTTTGATGGAGCAAAGGAAGATCAGAAAGTAGTTGTATATATTACAAAATATCCTGAGAATGGAAAAAATGCAGAAGGAAAAATTATAGAAGTTATTGGTAATATTGACCAGGCAGGGGTAGATATGCTTTGCTTAATTAGAGAATATAATTTGCCATATGAATTCCCAAGCTTTGTACTAGAAGAAGCGGACAAGATTAGAGAAGAAGTAGAAAAAAAGGATATTCCTAACAGGGTAGATTTAAGAGATAAAGTAATTTTTACAATTGATGGTGAAGATGCAAAAGACTTAGATGATGCTGTAATGGTAGAAAAACTAGAAAATGGAAATTATAAATTAGGTGTATATATTGCAGATGTTAGTTACTATGTAAAAGAAAATACAAAATTAGACAAAGAAGCTTTATTAAGAGGGACAAGTGTATATATGTTAGACAGAGTAATACCAATGCTTCCTAAAAAGTTATCTAACGGAATATGCAGTTTGAATGAAGGAAAAGATAGATTTGTTTTAGCTGTTGAAATGGAAATAGATAATAAAGGTAAAGTAATATCTTCAGAAATTTTTAAAGGAGTCATAAATGTTTGTAGAAGAATGACGTATACAAATGTTACAAAAATTCTTGAAAAGTCTGATAATAAAATTATAAAAAAATATGAAAAATATATTCATCATTTTGAATTAATGCAAGAACTTGCTAAAATCCTAGAAAAAAGAAGACAACTAAGTGGAAGTTTAGATTTGGATATACCAGAAAGTAAAATTACTTTAGATGATAATGGCAGAGCTATTGATGTTGGAAAATATGAACTTACTTTTGCAAATACAATTATAGAACAATTCATGTTAACTGCTAATGAAACAATTGCAGAAAAATTTTATTGGCTAGAAGCACCTTTTGTATATAGAGTTCATGAAGTGCCAGATATGGAAAAAATTACAGAATTAAATAGATTTTTATTTAATTTTGGATATAAAATTAAGGGGGATAAAGATAATATTCATCCAAAAGAATTTGCAAAAATTTTAGAACAAATAAAAGGTAAACCGGAGGAAACAATAATATCAACGCTAATATTAAGGACTTTAAAAGTAGCAAGGTATGAAAATGAAAACAAGGGACATTTCGGAATAGCAAGTAAATATTATTGCCATTTTACTTCACCTATTAGGCGATATCCAGATTTATTTATTCATAGAATTATTTCAATATATTTGGAAAATGGATATAATGTAACAGAAGATTTTAAGGATAAGTATAGGAACATATCAAAAGATGTAGCAGAACAATCTTCTGATAGAGAAACTATTGCAAAGAAAGCGGAAAGAGATAGTGTAGAACTTAAAAAAGCAGAGTTCATGCAACAAAAAATAGGAGAAGTATATGAAGGAATTATAAGTAATGTAACATCTTTTGGAATATTTGTAGAATTAGAAAATACAGTAGAAGGCTTAATTAGGTTTGAAAATTTAGAAGAAAATGAGTACTTTATTTATAATGATGAGCATAAATATTTAATTGGAGAAAAAACAGGGAAGACTTATAAAATAGGAGATAAATTAACAATTCAAGTAATAGAAGCCAATAAAGAAACTAGAAGAATTGCATTCGCAATTTATAATAAATAATTAAATGAAAGGATGATTAATATGAAGGAAAGTTTAAAACCAAATACAACACTTGCACCAATTCCAGCAGTAATGGTATCTTGTGGGGATATGGAGAATGCCAATATTATAACTGTTGCCTGGACAGGGGTGTTAAATTCAGAACCACCTCTTGTATATGTATCTATAAGACCAAGTAGGCATTCATATAATATAATTAAACAAACAAAAGAGTTTGTAATAAATATACCAGATGAGAAATTAGTGTGGCAAGTAGATTATTGTGGAACAAAGTCAGGAAAAGAAGTAGATAAATTTAAAGAAGCAAATTTAACAAAAGAAACTTCTAAAAATATAAAAGCACCTTCAATAAAAGAATGCCCAATTAGTATAGAATGCAAAGTAAAAGAAATAAAAGAATTGGGAAGTCATCATATGTTTATAGGTGAAGTTGTGGGAGTAAATGCGAATAAAGAAATAATTGAAAATGGAAAAATAAGCTTAGGAAAAGCAAATTTAATAACATATTTAGGCAATGAATATTATGTTGCAAATAAAAAAGTAGGAGACAGAGGAATTTGTTTGAAATAAGGGTTGACAAATAACAGGATATTTACTATAATACTAATTATAGTAAATATGCAGGTGTAGTTCAATGGTAGAATTCCAGCCTTCCAAGCTGGCTATGCGGGTTCGATTCCCGCTACCTGCTCCAAAGAAAGTACACCACTGTAGATAGGTAAACTATTTTTAAGTTGGTGTTTTTTCATTATATGCGGGTGTAATTTAGTGGTAGAATGTCATGCTTCCGACCTGATAGCGCGGGTTCGATTCCCGCCACCCGCTCCATTAAGTAAAATCGTCGCACCAGACGAAAGTATTGATAAATCAACTGTAAAAGGTTGATTTTTTTGTCGCCTTTAACTTGAAAAAGGAAGGATG
>CAJFII010000011.1 GCA_904381285.1 uncultured Clostridia bacterium
AAACATTGGAGAGATACTACTATTATGAAAATAATAGATAATAAAGTATATATGGGAGATTATGAAAAAGGAAAATCAAATAATAAAGATACAACAGTTTTTATGAATGTTGTAGAACCAATAATTAGTCGTGCTATGTGGGAAGAAGCACAACACCAAAAAGAAAAAAATCAAAGAAGTTATGCAAGAGATAGAGTTTATATATTTTTTCAAAAACTAAAATGTCCTAAATGCAATAAAATAATGAAATGTAAAGGCTCTGGAGGAACAAAGAAAAAATATATGTACTATAATTGTGAGCGTTGTAAAATATATTACAGAGAAGATAAAATAGAAGAATGTTTACAAAGATTTATACTTGAATTAGTAGAATATGATATGTCAGTCAAGAAATATTTTTTACCAATACTAGCTGACAAAAAAGAAACAAAAACAGATAAATTAGAACAAGAAATTGATACTTTAGAAAAGCAAAAAGGAAGAATAAAGAAAGCATATTTAAGTGGAATAGTTGAAATGGAAGATTTTTCAGAAGATTATAAAATAATTGAAGAAAAAATTAATATTTTAGAAACTAAAAAATGTGAAATGTTAAATATAAATCATTTATCTTTTACCCCACAACAATTAATGGCTGATAGAGATATAGAAAGAGAAAAATTAATAAGAACAAATCAATTGAATGATATTTTAAACCAAGAATGGAATAAAAAATCAAAAGAAGAAAAGCAAGAGTTTATTTCAAAATTTGTTGAGTCAATGACATTATTAAAAAATAAAAAACGGAGAATTTTGTATTGATAAAATAAATTTTAGAAGTAGTTATATTGAACAATTAACAAAATTTTTTAAATTAGGAGTTGCAGATATTTATTTACCAATTGAAGTGAATGAAGAAGAAAAAGAAATTAGGACAAGTGTTAATATAAATCAAGAACAATTAGATGATTATATACAAAGATTAAATAAAGAATTTGAAATAGAATTTTATTATGTACCAGTTGAAGTAAATGAAGAAGAAAAAGAAATTAGAGCAAGTGTGAATATAAATCAAGAGCAATTAGATGATTATATACAAAGACTAAATCAAGAATTTGAAATAGAATTTTATGAATTATTTTCAAAAAATAAAAATAAAAATGATGAAGAAATTGAAATAAAATTGAACAAAGAAAAACAAAAATTGATTAGATTAGTTGCAGTAAAAAATGATAAAAAAATTTCAAAAACTAAAAAAGAAAATTATAAAATTGGTGCAATAATAAGTAATCAAAAATAAAAAATTAGAGGAAAAATTCAAAGTAAGAATAATTTTTGTACTCCCATTTATTTCCTAACAAGCACTGAATTTTTCCTCCCTAGTCAAAATTTGAATTTTGGGATAAATCCCAAGCCCTTTTAAAAATAATAAAATCTATTTATGTTTTTTATTTGAAAGAAGCATAGATATATAAAAATATATCAATAAAAATAGGAAAGAAAATAATATCAAAAAAATAGGATAAAGCACTAATAAAATGCTTATTCCTATTTTTATTTTATTCAGCTATAACTTCGTCAAAAAGTGGGTCATCAAAAAAATCTTTTAAAGTTATATTAAAACCTTCACATATATGTAACATTGTATCCATTCTTAAATTTTTTGTATCATTTTTTAGAAAATCAGATATAGTGGGTAGAGATATTCCTGCAGCTTTAGATAAATCAAAAAGTTTCATATTATTTTGCTTTAATAATTGTTTTATTCTTTTTCTTGTAGCTTCTGAAAGTTGCATAATCCCACCTCTTTTCTAAAAAATTATATCAAAGTGGAATAGTCTACAACTAAGGAACTCCTTAATATAAAATAAAAAATTAAGAAATTCCTTAATAAAGTATTGTATTTTATAAAAAACAATGATACACTATTAAGGAATTCCTTAATAATGTAAAAAATAAAACTACTATTGAAGTTTGATAGTAGCTTTATACATATAATTTTATACTGTAATAGTTTCTTTAGAATTTGATTTTGTGTTTTTTGGATAAGGAGACATTTCATCAGTCCTATATAACAAATAATCAATGCTAGTATTATAAAAATCTGCTAATTTACACAATAATTCTAAAGGAATATTTCTTTTATTAAGTTCATAATAAGAATATGCAACTTGAGAAATATTAAGAAATTTGCTTAATTGTTTTTGAGTAAGGTCGTTATCTTCTCTAAGATTTTTAATGCGAGTTTCCATATTTTTTAGTTCCTTTCTTAAATAAAAATATCAAAAGCTGTACAAATTATAAGAAAAACTAAAAAAATTATAAAATAAAACAAAATGTTATATTGAGATTTAAAACATATTGTTATATAATGAATTTATAACAAGGGAAAAAGGAGAAAAAGTTTATGAAAAAAGTTAGAAAAAATCATGGAATCACATTAATTAGTTTAGTGGTTACAATTATTGTGTTGCTAATTTTAGCAGGAATTACTATCAATATGTTGTTGGGGGATAACGGAATAATTACTATGGCTCAAAAAGCAAAAAACGAGTATGAAGAAGCTGTAAAAAAAGAGGAACAACAATTAGCAGGAATATTCGGAAAAAATTTTGCGGACTATAATGGGCAATTAAATGTTTTGGATGGACAACTTGTTAATCAATACAATGAAATAATAACATTAAAAGGATTAGTTGGAGATAATGTTTCACAATATTCAATTCATTACCAAGATAGCAAATCATTTAGCTACTATTTGAATCAAGAATCAATAAATAATTTAAAAAATTGGAATGTAAATGTAATAAGGATAGGATTAGAAGTAGACGAGGTATCAGATGAAGAAAAAATGCAAGACTATTTAAATACTATTGATTTACTTGTAGATAATGATATTTATGTAATAGCTCTTTTGTGGAACAGTGAAAACATAAATGATAACATAGAAATTGCACAACAATATTTCTCAACATTATCCGAAAAATATAATGAGACAAATAATATTATCTATGAAATAGCTAATGAACCAAATATAGAGTGGAGTGAAATTATAAATTATTGTAATACAATAATTCAAACAATCAGGACTTATGATAATGAGAATATTATTATTGTGCCAAATCCAAGTGCTGATTCTAGACCAGATTTAGTTGATATGAACGACTTAAATAATTCTTTTAATGTAATGACATCATATCATATGTATGTAGGAAATCAGATTACAAGTGAAAGAATAAATTATTTAAATCAAGCAATAGAAAATAAAACACCAATATTTGTTACTGAATGGGGTACAACTTTAAGCAACGGAAATGATGGATTCTATGAAGCAAGCTCTAATACTTTTATAACAATAATGAATAATTATAATTTAAGTTGGTGTAATTTTGCTTTAGTGGATTACAATTTTAGAGTCGGACAAGGTTATGGGCAAGATGAATATTCAGGAATAGTTCAACATAATAAATGGGATAATTCTTTAACAGATAATATTTTAACTGCGAGTGGAAAATATATTAAAAGTATATTAACAGGAACATACAAAGAAAATAGAGAATACAGTGAAATGATTTCTAGAGATGATAATATAGCTTTTTGGCAGGAAGAATATAGAGATAATATTATGAGTATTGAATTTATAAAGGGAAATGAAGTCCCTGAAAATGCAATAATAAAGTGGGATATGTCAATTTTAAAAGATAATTCTATTCAAGCTTATATTATTAATGATAATGGTTATAGATTATGTATTATTAGTGATTATATTATTAAATTGCCACTTGATAGTGGAACGATATTAAATTCAAATGGAGGTTTATTTCAAGATTTTACTAAAGCAACGGCAATTAAATTTTCTAATATAGATACAAGTCAGTGTAGAGATATTTCAGGCATGTATAGAAATTGTAGTGAAGTGACTAATATTGAAGGATTAACGAAATTCGATACTAATAAAGTAGAATGGATGAGTGATATTTTTCTTGGGTGTAGAAATTTACAAAATATAGATTTAACTGGTTGGGATACAAGTAATGTTAAACAGATAACAAATTTGTTTAGTGGATGTGAAAATCTAATTGAAATTAAAGGTATAAATGAGTGGAACATAGATAATATAGAAACAGTCAATGCAGCATTTCAACAAACTCTTAGTATAAATTCAATTGATTTGTCAAATTGGAATACACCAAATTTAATTAATTGTTATTATATGTTTAGTAACAATAAATCTAGTGTAATTGACATAAGAAACTTCGATATGAGTAATGTTACAAAAATGGATTATATGTTTAACTTGACGTCAAATCTAGAAAATTTGTATATGAATAATGTAAATATAAATATAGATAATATAACTAGTTATGAAGGAATGTTTTATGGTATAAAAAATGGAGTTAATATATATGTAAAAAATGAGGAAATTGCTAAGTGGATATATGACAGAATAACTGAAGTAAATAAAACTGCTAATATATATTATGGTGAAGATAATATGATATTGTATGTGAGTGATTAGCTAAAAATAGTTTTGTGATATGTCTTATATTTTTATATTATAAAAGGTAACTGTTAAGAACAATTAGTTAATAGTATATATTACAACAGTTGATTAATCAAATATTTTTTGAGCAAAATATGGGAGGAACACTTTGAGAATTAAGCAATTTTTTCGCAAATACCCTCCCTAAACGCTCCAAATAAAAACGACTTACGAACTATAAGATTTGTAGGTTGTAATAAAAAATTTAATATATACCATAAGAGGAAAACAAGTAATGCTAGGTGGTCACAAATTGTGACCACCTCAAAAATAGAAGATAAAGCGATTATAGGAAAAATAATTAATTTGTAAATATATAAAAAGACAATGCTTTCTCTAAATTAAATTCAGACATTGTCTTTAACTTTTATTATAATTCATAAATACTTATAATTTCTTCTTTGAGTTTATTATAAATAGATACGCTATTCTCATTGTCTGTATTTCCAAGTATATTATATATTTTATTATTAGCAAATATGGTCATTTGTTTTTGTCTTCCACCTTTGTAATTAGATATACGTAAATTTTGTAGGTTTTCTAATATTTCTATATTACTATTTATGATATTTCTAATTCTATCTTTAAATTCAAATGAATTAGAGATATTTTTTAAACTTCCATTAAAATAAATAATATTTGAGGTGGCTTCAATTTCTAAAACATTTTTCTTGTCTTTATTTACATCATATTCGTAAATCCTTATATACATATTAACATCTCCTATAATAATCAATATACAAGAAAAATTATAAAAATGCAATAAAAATGGTAATATAATTTTTCTTATCTGTAATTATTTTTATATATTTTCGTTGAATTTTAATTAGAATTTGTATATAATAACTTTGACAACACAGCTTAACCAATCTAATAATAAAGTGAGGATTTTATGATAGAAGAAATAAAAGATGTTGTAGAAGAAGTATGTAAAAAGTATGGTTATGATGAGGAGGATAAAGAAAGTAATGATAGTTTAAAAACAGTGCTACTAAAAGCTGTTACAGCAATCCTAAAAGATGCAAATCAAGAAGAAAGAAATTTGTTTTATCAGATGTTAAGACACACTCCTATTGTTATAACTGAAAATCTTACAAAAGAAGACTATGAGAAACTTGTAGAACAATATATTGGAAATATTAATCCACATATAATAAAAGAAGATATAGATCTAGGAGAATATGGTAAAAACGTAGGTGCGGGAGCATATGTTTCAGAGGCAATATTAGATGAAAATTTGCAACTTGTAGGAAAAAAATCTTTTGTATATGTACAGAAGGTGGATGGAAAAGCAAAGGAATTCTTTGGAAGTGATATTAATGTATCACATTTAATTCATGAGCTTGGACATGCTTGGGCTGCAGAAAAGGATCAATATATAATGTCAGACAATAAACTTCTAAAAGAAAGAGTTGGAACTTCGGAATATACATATTCTTTCTCAAAAAGAGAAGATAATAAATATATACAAAAATGTGAAAAAGTTACAGGTTTGATGATAGAAGAAGGCATGAATACTGTAAGAGAAGAACAAGCAATGGCTGATTATATGAATATACCATTAGAAGAAATGAAAAAAGCATATAATTCCGTATTAGTACCTAGTAATTATCAAGGATACATATCCGATTTTATACAATATATGTTACAAGAATTAAATATAGAAGATTTTGAAAACTGGCGATTACATGGAAGCTCAGAAAGTAAAGCGAAGATTGAAGAATTAATGGCAAGGACAAAGTATTGGGATGATAGAGAAACAGATATTTTACCATCAAGTGATAGTCCAAGAAACTATGATAATAAAAGACAAATTATAGCTAGAATACAATCAAGTGAAGTACAGGACTTTTTTAACAGTTATGAAGATGTTTATTTTCCAGACATATCAAAAATGACACCATTAGATAAAATTGAAAATGTATTGGAGCAGATTTACAATATGAATATGGTAAAATATAATATGGGAATTGAAAATTATAAAGATTTTTTAAATTCTCTAGGGTATGAAGGTTATTCATTAATTAATCAAGCAGCTGATATAAGAAAAAAAGATGAGTTACTTAGTGTGGTAAATGATGTAAAATTATCTGACTTGAATAGTATAACAGAAGAAACTAAAAGTGCATTTTTAGATTCTATGAATAGAGAAACGAAAGAAGAAATGGAAGAAGGAGAAACAGAAAAAGAATGAAAAATAATGTTGAAATGAGTGAATATAGAGTAGCTGCAAATGAAGTTGCATGTATATTAGATTATTTTTCAGAAGAATTTAAAGCAAATATTCCAACCAACTTTTTAAAATTCTTAAATGAACAAGCAATACCTGACTATAATCCAAATTTTGATTTTTCTCATGGGTTAGATAGACTTAAATTAAGGAATAAAACAAAAACATTACTTGCAATGATATATAGAAATTATATTTGCTCTGAAAAAGAAAAAATAGAGTATGACAAAATTTTAAAACAAAATGAAAACACATATCAAATTGAATTAAGAGAAAAATATAATCCAGATAATATTTTTCAAAAAGATAAAAAAGAATATAATACATTAAATAATGAAAGAGATAATGTACAGCTTGTGAAATATAAAGAATCAAAGCTTATTAAATTTATAAAATGGTTTAAAAAATTATTTAATAGAAAATAAATATGATAAAATATATTTGTATTATGGAAAGGAGAAAAAAATTATGCAAGAATTAAAAATTAATGGAATATACAGGCATTTTAAAGGAGATTATTATTTGGTTATAGATATAGCTAATCATTCAGAAACAAAAGAAAAATATGTTGTTTATAGAAGACTTTATGGTGATGGAAGTTTATGGATTAGGCCAATTGATATGTTCTTAAGCGAAGTAGACCATGAAAAATATCCAAATGTTAAGCAAAAATATAGATTTGAACTACAAAATATAGAAAGTGTAGCTCATAATTTTAAAGGGGAATAAATAGTATAATAAAGGAATCGTATATTGTTGTATGATTCCTTTATTATTTATTCTTAGGGAGGAAAATATGATTGACTGTCATTACGATTTATTAACACATATACTTATGAAGAAAAATGAAAAAGAAGTACTTAAAAATTATTGTAATAGAGTATATAAAAAGGATAATATTACAGGAGGAATATTTAATCTTTTTTATATGACGGAACAAGAAATGAAGGAAGAAATAGGAATACAAAAAAGTCAAATTAATTTAATAGAGAATTTAAAAGAAGTAAAAAAATATATAGAATCAAATCAACTTATATCAAATGATATAAAATATATATTTGGAATAGAAGGATTAGATTATTTAGAAAAAATAGAAGATATAGATGTACTATATAATTTAGGCTTAAGATCTACAAATCCAGTATGGAATAATCAAAATAAATTTGGCGGAGGAACTAGAGCGGATAATAAAGTTGGTTTAACTAGACTAGGAGAAAAATTAATTGAAAAATTAGTAAAAAAGAAGATAGCAATAGATTTATCGCATGCAAATGAAAGGACTTTTTTTGATATTATAAATTTATGTAAAGAAATGAAAAAGCAAGGTGAAGAACCAATTGTTTTTGCATCACATTCAAACTCTAGAACATTATGTGATGTACCAAGAAATTTAACAGATGAACAAATAATAGCTATAAAGGAATTAAATGGCGTAATAGGTGTTGTATCAATTAAAACTTTTTGTGTAAATACAAACGATATATGTAATCCCAATATAGATTATGAGCAAAAATATGTAGAACATATAAACTATATAAAAAATTTGCTTGGTGGAGTGGATAATATATCTGTAGCAACAGATGATATGAAATACTATTATATTGAGCCTGAATATTATCAAAATATTAATGTGTTTCCTCATTATAGTGTAAAAGAGAAACTTACTAAAGTATTAATAAAAAACAATTATGCAGAAAA
The DNA here is from genome assembly GCA_904381285.1 of uncultured Clostridia bacterium. Lineage (GTDB taxonomy): Bacteria > Bacillota > Clostridia > TANB77 > CAG-508 > RGIG8482. Next base: position 8,451 of record CAJFII010000011.1, read on the forward strand.
AGAAATAAAAAAAATATTAGAAGACAATTTTAAAGAAAAAATACTTTTTTTATTAATGTATTGAATATAATTTTTTTTTAATATATAATCAGTCCAGAAATGTAATTAATATAATTAATGAACAAAAGATAGCTGTAAAATATGGGGGACAAAAAAATGCAAAAACAACTTAATGTAGATCAATTTATAAAATATTTTTTTTATGGATTAGAAAATAAAGATGAAATTGTAAAAGCAGTTATCGTAAATGTTGCAAGACAACGAGTTGGCACACATAATTCATTAGACGAATATACAGAAAAGATGAATTATGAAATTGATGCTGAATGTATGTTAAATTTAATTGTTCAATTAGAAAGATTTACTACATTACATGATGATCCTAATAATAGACATTATTTTTATCAAGATTTAGATATTAATTCACTATCTGTAAATCAAATGTTTAATAAAAATTTAAAGCAATTAAGCGAAAGAGGAGCTATAGTACCTTGTAGATATAGGCCTTTATCAGGAATTTATTATGCGGACAGAAAATCACATTGGGAAGGTCAATTTACAGGAGAAGAAATGTACAATTTCTTAAAAAACAATTCTGCATGGGCTCAAGAAGAAGTTTATGGAATATTAGTATATTTGGAAGAATTAGAACAAATTAATAAATTTCAATACTATTCTTTATTTATGGATTCAAAATATGCAAGGGCAATCGACCGTTATCAAAGAGGGATAACAAAAGATGAAAATGAAAAACGTGAAATTATAAAGGTATATAAAGAATTTTTAAAACGGTAGACAAGTATCAGCTGTAGATATAAAACTTGGTATAAAAGGGAAAATAGATGGTGAATTGTTACAGTATATAGATCAGCATTATCCAGAATATGATACGATTACAAGTTTGAAATCGGATGCAATGGATGAAAATTATTTAAAAAGAGTACAAAATGAATTAAACAATATAAAACAAAAATTTATGGAAGAAAAGGGGATAGAACTATGAAAGTAATTGAAGTAAAACATCCGCTAGTACAACACAAAGTAGCAATATTAAGAGATAAGAAAACTGGAACAAAAGAATTTAGAGAATTAGCAGAAGAAATAGCAATGTTATTATGCTATGAAGCAATGCAAGATGCTGAACTTGACGAAGTAGAAGTAGAAACACCAATAGAAAAAACAAAAGCAAAAAAAATAAATGAAGATAGATATGCTTTTGTACCAATATTAAGAGCAGGTTTAGGAATGTCAAACGGAATAACAAAAATTATTCCAAATGCCAAAATAGGAGTAATAGGTTTATATAGAAATGAAGAAACATTAGAACCAGTTAGATATTATTATAAAGTACCAAAAGATATAAAAGATAGAGAAGTAATTCTAGTAGATCCTATGCTTGCAACAGGAGGATCTGCAACAGATGCAATAAAAATGCTTAAAGAAGATGGGGTAAAGAAAATAAAATTCTTATGCCTTATTGCAGCACCAGAAGGAATAAAAAAAGTAGAAGAAATGTATCCAGACGTACAAATATATTGCGCAAGCATAGATGACCATCTAAATGAAATAGGATATATAGTACCAGGACTAGGAGATGCAGGAGACAGAATCTTCGGAATTAAATAAGTTGTCAGTGAGGAAGGAGTTTTTGACAACTAGTTTTCACAAAAAATTCACAAAAAAAATTAGCAATTGGGGTTGACAATTGCTAATTTTGGTTATAATATAATACATGAAATTAGCAGTCCGACACTTTAAGTGCTAAAAGAGGTGAAATGAATGCTAGATAAAAGAAAAAAGAAAATATTACAAGCTGTAATTGATGAATATATAAATACAGCAGAGCCTGTTAGTTCAGGAACCTTAGTTAAAAAATATGGCTTAGATTATAGTAGTGCTACTGTAAGAAATGAACTTGCAGAACTAGAGAATTTCGGTTATTTAGATAAACCACACACATCAGCTGGACGTGTTCCTTCTGAAAAAGGATATAGATTTTATGTGGATGAATTACTAAACGACCAAGATATTTCAATAGAAGAAATAAAATATATTCAATCAAAACTATCTACTAAAGTAAATGAAATTGAAGAATTAACAAAAATTACTTCATCAACAATATCAGAAATTACACATTATACTACAGTTGCAATTGGTCCAAAAGCAAATATGCAAATTATAGAAGAGATAAAATTCGTTCTTCTTGGTAGCAGAATGTTAATGGTAGTAATAGTTACTGATAATGGATTAGTAAAAGAAACAATAATTAAATACGATAAAGATATTACTGCTAGTCAAGTAGAAACATTAAATAATTTATTTAATAGCAAACTAAAAGGAAAACCATTAAATAAAATTGATAAACCTATGGAAGAATATATATTATCAGAAATAACCTATAGTGTTGATGTAATAAAACCAATTATAGAGCAAATAAATAAGGTAATTGATGAAGAAAATAAAATATACTTAGAAGGTGCTAATAAAGCGTTTGATTTACCAGAATTTAAGAGTCTAGAAATAGCAAAGAACTTTGTAAATATTCTAGATACAAAAGACTTAGTATTAGATATGCTAAATTCTGGAATTGCAAAAGACATAAATGTATATATTGGAGAAGAAAACGATAATGAACAATTAAAAGATTTTAGTGTAGTAACTTTTAAACATTCAGTAGGTGATAAGGATTTAGGCACAATAGGAATTATAGGACCTAAAAGAATGGATTACTCTAAAGTAATTTCAGTCATGAAATATATTAGTAAAAAAATGAATGAAAAGGATATATAGATATAAATTAACTAAGTATTTAAAATTAATAATATATTATAGAAAGGATGAAATTAAATGGAGGAAAAGAATGAAAAAGACTTAAATGAAAATGTTGAAACCACAGCGGAAAAGACATCTGAAAATGCAGATATAGAAGCATTAAAACAAGAACTAGAAGAAACTACAGACAGATATAAAAGATTAATGGCTGAATTTGATAATTACAAAAAAAGAAGTGCAAAAGAAAGAGAAGGATTATATAATTCTTTAATAGCAGATATTATTACATCACTTTTGCCAACATTAGATAATTTAGAAAAAGCAGCAAATGCAAAAACAGAGGATGAAAACTATAAACAAGGCGTTGAACTTGTATTAAAACAATTTACAGATACATTAAGCTCTTTAGGAGTAAAAGAAATAGAAACAGTTGGAACTACATTTAATCCTGAACTTCATGAAGCTGTAAGTAGTGTGCAAGATGACGAATTAGGAGAAAAAGAAATAAAAGAAGAATTTAGAAAAGGATATAAAATTGGTGACAAAGTAATACGTCATTCTATGGTAGTTGTAGCCAACTAAAATTTAATATGTTTTTAACTTTAAAGTTTATATATAATACAAAAGAAATAAAATATAAAATTAATAAAATTTATAATTGAATAAAATTTAAGGAGGAATTTTAAAATGGGAAAAATTATAGGAATCGATTTAGGAACAACAAATTCATGTGTTGCAGTTATGGAAGGTGGAGAACCAGTTGTTATACCAAATGCTGAAGGAAACAGAACAACACCATCAGTAGTTGCATTTTCAAAAAATGGAGAAAGATTAGTAGGACAAATAGCAAAACGTCAAGCAGTTACAAACCCAGACAATACAGTTATTTCTATAAAAAGAAGTATGGGAACAGATAAAAAAATTAGGATAGAAGGAGACGAATTTACTCCTCAAGAAATATCAGCAATGATTCTACAAAAATTAAAAAGTGATGCTGAAAACTATTTAGGAAGCGAAGTTAAACAAGCAGTTATAACAGTACCAGCATACTTTAGTGATTCACAAAGACAAGCAACAAAAGATGCAGGTAAAATTGCAGGACTAGAAGTTTTAAGAATTATTAATGAACCAACAGCTGCATCACTTGCATATGGAATGGATAAAGAAGAACAAGACCAAAAAATAATGGTTTATGACCTTGGTGGAGGAACATTCGATGTTTCTATACTAGATATAGGTGATGGTGTATTTGAAGTATTAGCTACTAGTGGAAATAACCATTTAGGTGGAGATGACTTCGACCAAAAAATTATAGATTACCTAATTGCAGAATTCAAAAAAGAACAAGGCGTAGATTTATCAAATGATAAAATGGCTATGCAACGTTTAAAAGAAGCAGCAGAAAAAGCAAAAATAGAGTTATCAGGTGTACAACAAACAAATATTAATTTACCATTTATTACAGCAGATGCAACAGGACCAAAACATATGGATATCACATTAACAAGAGCAAAATTTGAAGAATTAATCCATGATTTAGTAGAATCTACAGCAGGACCTGTTAACCAAGCATTAAAAGATGCAGGAATTTCAGCTTCTGATATTCACAAAGTATTATTAGTAGGTGGATCTACAAGAGTACCTTGTGTTCAAGAATTAGTAAAAAGAGTAACAGGAAAAGAACCAGATAAAGGAATTAACCCAGATGAATGTGTTGCAATAGGTGCAGCTATTCAAGGTGGTGTATTATCTGGAGATGTTAAAGATTTAGTATTACTTGATGTAACACCATTATCATTAGGTATTGAAACATATGGTGGTGTATTTACAAAATTAATTGAAAGAAATACAACAATACCAACTAAAAAATCACAAATTTTCTCAACAGCAGCAGATGGTCAAACAAGTGTTGAAGTACACGTATTACAAGGTGAACGTGAAATGGCAGCATATAATAAAACATTAGGAAGATTCCAATTAACAGGAATACCAGCAGCACCTCGTGGAGTTCCACAAATTGAAGTTACATTTGATATTGATGCAAACGGTATTGTTCATGTATCTGCAAAAGATATGGCAACAGGAAATAGCCAAGATGTATCTATTACAGCAAGTACAAACTTATCTGATGAAGATATTGAAAAAGCAGTAAAAGATGCAGAAGCACATGCTAGTGAAGATAAAAAGAAAAAAGAAGAAATTGAAGCTAGAAATAATGCTGAAAGCTTAGTATATAATAGTGAAAAAACATTAAAAGAATTGGGAGATAAAGTTTCAGGAGAAGAAAAAGCAAAAGTAGAAACAGAAATAGATAATGTTAAAAAAGCACTAGAAGGAACAGATGTAGATAAAATAAAAGAAGCAACAGAAAAATTAACACAAGCTTTTTATGAAGTATCTGAAAAATTATATAAACAAGCAAATCCAAATGCTGGAGCACAAGGAGCAGATCCAAATCAAACTGCACAAGATGCTGGAGCAAACAATGCATCTGATAACGGAAATGTATATGATGCAGATTATAAAGTAGAAGAAGATGGAGAAAATAAATAATTAAAAAGAAGTTAGAAAATAGAAATTAGAAGTTAGAAAGAAGAATTCTTTAAGGGATTACAAAAATCTAGCTTCTAATCTCTAATATCTAATCTTCCAATGGGAGGATAGAATGGCAGAACAAAAAAGAGATTATTATGAAGTCTTAGGTGTAAATAAAGATGCAAGTGATGATGAAATAAAAAAAGCATATAGAAAACTTGCAAAAAAATACCATCCAGATGCAAACCCAGATAATAAGAAAGAGGCAGAAGCTAAATTTAAAGAAGTAAATGAAGCATATGAAAATTTATCTGACCCTCAAAAAAGAAGAATGTATGACCAATTTGGACACAATGGACCACAAGGATTTGGCGGTGGAGGCCAAGGCGGATATTATTCTTATTCTACTTCTGGTTTTGATGGATTTGACATGGGAGATTTAGGAGACATATTTTCATCTTTCTTTGGAGGAGGATTTGGTGGCAGAACATCTAGCAGGCAAAATAATGGACCAGTAAAGGGTGCAGATTTAAGATATAATATGGAAATTACATTTGAAGAATCCTTCTTAGGTACTGAAAAAGAAATAACAATCAATAGAGACGATACATGTGATACATGTAAAGGAACTGGTGCAAGACCAGGAAGTAAAGTAGAAACTTGTAGCATGTGTGGTGGTAGTGGTCAAATAAAACAAGTACAGACTACAATATTAGGACAAATGCAAACAACAAGAACATGTCCTACATGTCATGGAGAAGGAAAAGTAATTAAAGAACCATGTGATACTTGTAGAGGAAAAGGAACAGTAAGAAAACAAGCTAGAATTAGAGTAAAAATACCAGCAGGAATTGATGAAAACCAAACTGTAGTATTAAGAGGAGAAGGAGCACCAGGAACTAGAGGTGGACCAAAAGGCGATTTGTATATAACAGTACATATAAAAAGACACAATGTATTTACAAGACAAGATTATAATGTCTTATGTGATATACCAATTACGTTTACACAAGCAACACTTGGTGCAGAATTAAAAATACCAATGGTAGATGGAAGTACTGTAATGTTTAAAATCCCAGAAGGAACACAAACAGGAACAAGATTTAGAATAAAAGGAAAAGGATTTAAAGCAGTAAATAGAAATTATGAGGGAGACCTAATATTTACTGTAGAAATACAAACTCCAAAAAGATTATCAAAAGAACAAAGAGAATTGCTTGTTCAACTTGCAAAAACAATGAATGAGCAACCTCCTGTAAAGAAAAGAGGAATATTTGGATAAGTCAAAGGCAATGCATAACGCATTGCTTATTGCATAAAATAACAAATGAATCAAGTAAACAGAAAAGTTAACACTAGTCACATTTTTAGGATACTCCTAAAAATGTGACTAGTTTTTTGTGGTAAATTTATGTAAAAAAGTGATAATCAAAAAACGGGTAAAATATTGTAAATAAATGTATAAAAATATAGAATGTCAAAAGATAAAAAAAGGAGGAGAACAAAAGAATGAAAAAGAAAATATGTAAAGAAAAGAAAAAGCAAAAAACAACAAAAAACATGAATTTAACAATTAACAACAAGGGTATAACGTTGATAGCTTTAGTAATAACAATCATAGTACTATTAATATTAGCAGGAGTAACAATAAGCCTAACACTAGGAGAAAATGGAATATTTAGAACAGCAGAAATGGCAGGAAGAAACTACACGCAAGCACAAGAGCAAGAAATAGCAGGGCTAGCAGAATTTCCTGAAAATTATGGAAAAAAAGTAGTAGGCTATAGTTCAAAAAGTGAATCAGGATACACCGGAGATTGGAGATTATTTTATCAAGACGCAGAGTATACCTATATAATAATGGATGGAGTAACAGGAAGTTATAAACCAAGCGATTATTATACAACAGTACAAAAAGAAGATGGAACACTAAAATATCAAACAGGAGCAGATGTTTCTGAAGTGGGACAAAACTTAAGTAGTATGTTAAAAACAAATGGAACATTTTTTGTAGAAGATAATGATAATGAAAATATAAGAACAACAGCATGGTTAACAGATACAGAATATTGGGAAGATTATACAGATGAAGAAGGAAATGCACTATTTGCAATAGCAAGTCCGACAGTAGAGTTATATGTAGCATCATTTAATGCAACAGCACCATCGAATGGAGTAGAAGAGTTTAAACTAGAAGTGTTTTCCTTGGGATATGATACAACGCCAAGTAAATTAAGTATAAGTTATAATAATGGAATATATAACTATAGCGAATCAAGCAATTGGTGGATTTCTTCGCCTAGTAGCGATCTCTATTCTACAGATGAGCTTTATATAGACGGTCAGTATTCTAGCAACTATATATTATACAATAGCGTTACGGGATATTATTGTGCGGTTCGCCCAATAGTTTGTATTCCAACATCTACATTCCAAGAAACATACTCTTTGCAATAAGATAAAAATTATGTAAATATGTAAACTATACTAATTTCTATAAGTAAAATTATAGATAATTTGTATAGTTTTTTCTTTGCTAAAAATTAGCTTGAATAAATAGCTACAAAAAGATTTTTTCCTACAAACAATTTAGTGAAAATTATAAATTTTCAAATATCTAGTTATAGAAAAATATAAAATGATGTATAGAAGAATAAAAACGATAGACGACATAAAAAGTTGCGCAGAAAGGAAAATTATGTTATAATATTTGAGGTTTAATATAAAAATGAAATTATCATAAAATCATAAAAAGGAATTTGTATGAAAAAGAAGAGAGTATTTTATGTTCTAGAAAGTTTTTTGAAATCTAATGAGAGTAGTAATAATCAACAAACAGAAACATCTATATTTAGTGATAGTTTATCAATAGATAGTGAGAGTACAAGAAAAAATATAGATACAAGTGATGAACTACAAATTACTGATGCGCAAAAAAAACGAAGACAAAAATGGATAGATGAATTGCAGGGAAAGAAAAATAAAGATGACAAAAAAATAAAAGAGATTGAACCTATAGGGAATTTATATAATAGAAGTGAAGATAAAGAAGTTTCAAACATAACACCTTTTAATATTGATCAAGGTAATTTAAAAGGTAAATTTGATTTTTCTTTTTCTGTGAGAGGAAAGAAAATATCAATTCAACAATCAGACGATTTAAATGCTAATGAAAGTGATATGCAAACATCTTCACAAGGTCAATCAGGATTACAACAAGAGGGCAGAAATAATGGAAGCAATATGCAAGGACAACAAAGAACCGAACAAGATTCAAATAATCCGAGTAATGGAGAGCCACAAAATAATCCTGTTAAACAACTATTTAGCGAATTAGATAAGATAAGTGAAAGTATAGACAAAGGACACGGCTTTGCATTAAGTCCATTTAAAATAGAAGATGGACAAGTACCAGATAGTATTATAAATATGTTAATAGATAAATTTTTAAATCAAAGGTTTTTACCAACAACCACTGATTTAAACACCAGAAGAAATAGTTTTAACCCAGATTATGGAGATTTAGAATGGAATATTCCAGATTTGGTAAGGCATAAAGTTACAAAGGATTTAAACAAAATGCTATATGATAAATACGGATTTAATGACGAAGATGGGAAACGGAGAAGATATACCATTTTCATTCTATTTTGATTTATCTGGAAGTATGGAACAATATTCTAGATTACTTTCACTCATAGCTATTAAGTTAATTAGAAAGGATGTAAAGGTATTATTTGGTTATAATGAGGAAATTTATTACCAAATAGATAGTGTGCCTAAAACTTTTACAGCAAAAGATTTTAAGAGAATAATATCAGAAAGTTTATCATATCAGAAAATAATATCTGATGTACGATATAGAAACATCAAGATAAAACAAGTAAATGAAAATATAAATACATATTTAAGAGAGAAAAAAGCAAAAAAGTTAACTGTATTCTCTGATTTTGACGCAAAAAAAGAAATTGAAGACTTATCAAAAGATTGCGAAATATGGTGGTTTTGCTTTGAACAAAGAAGTCATTATAGGTCTACATCTATGGAAAATTTTAAAGGACATTTCTATAATACTGCAAAATTAGAAGATTTTATAAAGCATTTAAAAAATGTGAGTAGTAGAGTATACGAGAAAAAGCAGAGAAATATGAGAAGTGGAGGATTGGAACGTGAATAAACCAACAGGAAATTTAAGAGATTTAATTATATTATGTAATAATAATATAAAAGGATTAACTAAAAGGGAAGAAATAAAAAAATATATACCTATTGAATGTGAAAAAATTAGTATAGAAGAAGATAATAACAAATTAGTATTTAAACAAGATAATGTAATTATAAAAAATGTGTGGATTGATACAAATTGTTATTCAAATTTAGAAATACTTAAAGTTATTGCACAAATATATAATATAGAGTTTAAAAGTGAGGAAATTTTAGAACTAATTAAATTTAAAAATAAGATAGTATTAATGTTATTATAAAGGAGAAGAGAATTAATGGATATATCATATCAAAGTATTAAAGAAAAGATGGAACAATATGGTTACTTTGCAGAAGATGAATTAATTTGGCAAACTTATATTAATATACAAAATCTTATAAATGATGGGCAAGTTGGACAAGACATTCATGCAATATGTCTAGAAGGACCTCCTGGAGCAGGTAAAACAGAATATGCTAAAATATATAGAAAAGTATTAAAAGATTTTGTACAAGATGATGTAGAATTAATAGATTATCAATGCGATTCAACAACAGGAAAATCGGATTTATATGAAGAAATAAGAGTTGCTGCAGCCATTGCAGGTAATCCAGACGAGGTAATAATTGCAGGTAAATTAGTAGAAGCAATAGATTCAGTAAATGCAGGAAAAAAAGTAATATTATTCCTTGATGAATATGATAAGGCTAGAGAAGAAACAGATGCATTTTTATTAAAATTCTTACAAGAAGGAAGGATTAATACAACCCAAAGAGGTGATGTGGAAATAAAACCAGAGAACATGCAAAATCTGCAGGTTATATTATGCAAAAACCAAATGAGAGAAGAATTATCTGGACCACTTGAAAGAAGAGTGAAAATATTAAGATTAAAAGAAATGAGACCAGAAGTATTCTTTAAAGTTGCTAGTAATCAATTACCTAATGCAGATAAAGATGTAATTAATGCAGTATCTATTTTATATGGTGCTATCTATGATAATAAAGAAGATTTTGCAAGAATACCTGCTTGTTCAGAAGGATTATTAGCTATAAGAGATGCGTGTACCTTATTAAAAGCAAATGCACCAGAAGAATTTGTATATAGTGCTATTATTTCAAACATGCTAAAAAATCCAGATGATATAGAAACTTTTAGAAGCCTACTAGGGCAAGATGAAAGATTGTCAGCATTTTTTAAAGCATCTTGTAATTTAAGCAAAATTTCAGACATTTCTGAGGCTGAAATTGCTAGAAGGGAAATATTATCACAATTTTTCTCTGATGATATAAAAAGAGTTTCCGAAGATATTGAGAGAGCAAATAGACTATTAACTGAATCAGACCACGAAAGAAGCTATCTAGAAAAAAGAATAGATGAACAAAGTGCTACGATTAGTGATAAAGATAAAACAATAGAAAAGCAAAGAAGATATATTGAACAATTATTAGCTGAAAGTAAGACTGATAAAAGAGATATATCACTTTTTGAAAGAAGAGATAGTGTAGAAGATATTTCAGATATGCTTAAAGAAGAAACAAGCAGTGGTGATAATAATGGAGTAGAAATGCCTGTATTTATACAAGTTGGAGAAGAGCATAAATTTGTTCAACAGGATGAAATAGGAGGCCAAATATTATCTGTACCTGGAACTAAAGATGAAAGGGTACATTTATCAGAAAGTATATTTGACCAAGAATATGATATATTACAAAAATTTGGTTATATTACTATACAATCTTATAATGGTGGAACAAAATTAGAAGATATGACTGATTGGAACCTAAATCATGTTGGATTAGGATTAAAAGTTATGAAGGACAATCCTACTGCTAAACTTTATAGCGATGGAATTATATTATATGATAAAGATGACGTGATAATTGGAGCGACAAGAGTATTTGAAGAAACCGAAAGAATAGGAGAAACAGGAAGTGAAGAAAAAGGTTCAAGATGTAGATATAAGCTATTTACTAATAGATTAGTTTTACCGATTTATGCATTAGATTCGGTTGCAGGATTTATGAAACAATGTTATAAACAAGGAAGTACAAATAATTATGGAGGAACATATATTAATTGTATTGTATCAGCAGATAAGCAAAAGGATGTAAAAGAAGAAGATGATTATGGCAGATATTTCTATTGTACTCCATTAAAGGATAATATTTATCACATTACATATGAAAATTATAGAAATGATTTAGAAGATACAGGTATAGAGCTTCAAAAAAGAATAGCAACGAGTGAATATGACGATTATATGAGAGCAGAACTATTAAGAATAGCTAACTCTAGAGAAAGACAAATGCTTCAAACAGGCCAACTTACTCCAAAATCATCACAATATATAAAGCCATTGGAAAGTCAAGAAGAGAGATAAATAAGTATAAAGAACCACCGCCCTTAATTCAGAGCGGTGGTTAGTTGTGTTTTGAAAAGCTTTTTATTCTTCGTGAGGAACAATGGTAGTATTTCCATCACCGATGAAATGACTGCCAATGATATATGCTCCCATAAAGTTACCGAAGGTAAGCAATGCAGTATCGATTTCTTTTGCCTGTTCTTCATCAAGCGTGCCGTCCATACGAGCTTTTTCGAGAGCATCGAATCCGGGAAACAGACCAGTTTCATGTTCAAACCATCCACCATTGTTCTCAATATACTCCACTGCAGGACTGATTTTCTTCATAATGTCCTGAAACTGCAAGAAAAGGAATTTAATATTGAGTTTAATCTCAAACGTTTCTTCCTCGCCTTCAATAGGGTTAATAGAGATAGGTTTCTGGTTTTCCAGAACTGTTTCAATTACTTTCTCGATTTCTTCGCAACATTTTTCCCGTCCATCGTTGCTTTGAAATGTGATTGGCGTCAAGAGTATTGAACCATCCATGCCGAAAGCAGGATTGTGCCAAATCTTGCCACCATTCTTCATTACAGTTTGAATTACAAACAGAAGAAGCCGTTCTCCACAACTAGGTGGAATAGTGATATCGGTGACGATAGTGCCATCACTGAATCCGCCTCCGATAGTCTGATGATGTTTACAGTAGTTGCTCATATGCAAATTCCTCCTTTTATCTTGGACAATGCCAATAATTACAATATGTATTATAGCATTAAATTGAAGCAATTGCAAACATTATGGTAACTTATAAAAATGTGACTAGTGTTTTGTGTTAAATTTATGTAAAAAAGTGATAATTAAAAAACAGGTAAAACATTGTAAATAAATGTATAAAAATATAAAATATCAAAAGATAAAAAAGAGGAGGACCACAAAAGAATGGAAAAGAAAATAAGTAAAGAAAAGAAAAAGCAAAAAAACAAGAAAAATATGAATTTATCCAATAACAACAAGGGTATAACATTGATAGCTCTAGTTATAACTATCATCGTATTATTAATATTAGCAGGAGTAACAATAAACCTAACACTAGGAGAAAATGGAATATTTAGAACAGCAGAAATGGCAGGAAGAAACTACACGCAAGCACAAGAGCAAGAAATAGCAGGGCTAGCAGAATTGAGAAGCAATAAATCCTGGAGATTATGGAAAAAAAGTAGTAGGCTATAGTTCAAAGAGTGAATCAGGATATACAGGAGAATGGAGATTATTTTATCAAGATGCAGAGTATACTTATATAATAATGGATGGAGTAACAGAAGATTATAAACCAAGTGATTATTATACAACAGTGCAAAAAGAAGATGGAACACTAAAATACCAAACAGGGGCAGATGTTTGTGAGGTAGGACAAAATTTAAATAATATGTTAAAAACAAATGGAACATTTTTTGTAGAAGATAATGCTAATACTAACATACGAGCAACAGCATGGTTAACAGATACAGAATATTGGGAAGATTATACAGATGAAGCAGAAAATGCAATATTTGCAATAGCAAGTCCAACAGTGGAATTATATGTAGCATCATTTAATGCAACAGCACAAACAAATGGAGCAGAAGAGATAACATTAGGAGTAGGAACAAATGGATATACACAGAATACAACAACTAATCAATTAAGTACAAGTTATAATAATGGAATATATAACTATAGTAGTAGCAGTTATTGGTGGCTTGCTTCGCCTCGCCACAACAATGCTAGCAGTGAACTTGGTGTGGGCGTCTATTGCGGCTATTTCTACGACCGCAATGTTGCGAACAATTCTAATGCGATTCGTCCAATAGTTTGTATTCCAACATCTAAATTCCAAACAGCATATACACTGGAATAGACTAATACTATATAAAAAACATACAAAAACTTAAAAAGAATACTTGAAAAGTATTCTTTTTTGATATAGAATGAATATGTTCTTTAAGAAAGGATAAAATATAAAGATACAAAATGTATCGGGATTGGAGGAATTTAAAATGTCAATTAGAATTGGAATTAACGGATTTGGAAGAATCGGAAGCTTAACATTTAAAGCAGCATTAAAAAGAGGAGATGTAGAGGTAGTAGCAATTAATGATCCTTTTATTGCAGCAGATTACATGGCATATATGGTAAAATATGATTCAGTACATGGAAAATTCGATGGAGAAGTAAAAGAAGAAAATGGAAAACTAGTAGTAAATGGAAAAGAAATTAAAGTATATAATGAAATGGATCCAAAAAACATTCCATGGGGAACAGATGGAGTAGACTATGTATTAGAATGTTCAGGAGTATTTACAACAATGGAAAAAGCTCAAGCACATATCGATGCAGGTGCTAAAAAAGTAATTATAAGTGCACCATCTAAAGATGCACCAATGTTTGTTATGGGAGTTAATAATGAAACATACGATCCAAGTATGAATATTATTTCAAATGCATCATGTACAACAAACTGTTTAGCACCACTTGCTAAAGTAATTCATGATAATTTTGGAATTAAAGATGGTCTTATGACAACAGTACATGCAACAACAGCAACACAAAAAACAGTTGATGGAGCATCTAAAAAAGATTGGAGAGGTGGACGTGCAGCAGCTGCAAACATTATTCCATCTTCAACAGGAGCTGCAAAAGCAGTTGGAAAAGTTATACCAGAATTAAATGGTAAATTAACAGGTATGTCATTTAGAGTACCAACAGTTGATGTTTCTGTAGTAGATTTAACATGTAACCTAGAAAAACCAACAACATATGAAGAAATATGTGCAGTAATTAAAAAAGCAACTGAAAATGAAATGAAAGGCATTATGGAATATGTTGAAGATCCAGTTGTTTCAACAGATTTTGTAAGTGATCCACATACATCAATATTTGATGCAACAGCAGGAATTCAATTAACAGATACATTTGTAAAACTAGTTGCTTGGTATGATAATGAATGGGGTTATTCAAACAAATTAGTTGACCTTGCTAGATATATTGCTACAAAATAGAAAAATATTTATTAAAAAAGAATACTTGAAAAGTATTCTTTTTTGTTATACAATGGTATCGCTTAAGAAAAAAAGGATATAATATACAATATGGAAGAATTTACATAGTATGAAAATGGAGGGATTTTTATGAACAAAAAGACAGTTAGAGATATTGATGTAAAGGGGAAAAGAGTATTGGTAAGATGCGATTTCAATGTTCCACAAGATGAAGAAGGAAATATAACAGATAATAGAAGAATAGTATCATCTTTACCAACAATAAAATACTTAATAGAAAATGGAGCAAAAGTAATACTTTGTTCTCATTTAGGAAGACCAAAAGGAGAAGTAAAAAAAGAATTTTCTTTAGCACCTGTGGCAAAAGAACTTTCAAAACAATTAAATATAGAAGTAAAATTAGCTGATGACATAATTGGAGAAAGTGCTAAAAAATTAGTATCAGAAATGAAAGATGGAGAGGTTGTACTTCTAGAAAATGTAAGATTTGATGCAAGAGAAGAAAAAAATGATCCAGAATTTGCAAAACAATTAGCAAGTCTTGCTGAAATCTATGTAAATGATGCATTTGGAACATCTCATAGAGCACATGCATCAACAGCAGGTGTAGCAGATTATTTACCAGCTGTTAGTGGATTTTTAATTGAAAAAGAATTAGACTTTATGGGAAATGCTTTAGAAAATCCTGCAAGACCATTTGTTGCAATACTTGGAGGAAAAAAGGTTTCAGATAAAATAGGTGTAATTAATGCTTTATTAGAAAAAGTAGATACATTAATAATTGGTGGAGCAATGGCATATACTTTCTTTAAAGCACAAGGTTATGGAGTAGGAGATTCAATTTGTGAATTAGACAAATTAGACTTAGCATTAGAATTACTAGAAAAAGCGAAACAAAAAGGTGTTAAACTAATGTTGCCAGTAGATACAAAAGTAGGAAAGGCTCCAGAAAAAGACACAGAAAGTAAAATTGTAAAATGTACAGAAATTCCAGATGGTTGGGAAGGATTTGATATTGGTCCAGAAACAATAGAAATATACAAAAAAGAATTAAAAGATGCAAAAACAATAGTATGGAATGGACCATTAGGATTATTTGAAATAGACCAATTTGCTATAGGAACAAATGAAATAGCAAAAGCTTTAGCTGAAAGTGATGCAGTTACAATTATAGGAGGGGGAGACTCCGCAGCAGCAATTGAAAAAGCAGGATTATCAGATAAAATGACACATATTTCAACAGGAGGAGGAGCAAGCTTAGAATTTTTAGAAGGCAAGAAACTACCTGGAATCGAATGCTTAGAAAATAAATAAAAGATTTAGGAGGTTACAAATATGAGAAAAAAAGTAATTGCAGGAAATTGGAAAATGAATAAAAATCCTGAAGAAGCAAAGGCGTATTTAGAAGAACTAAAGCCGCTAGTAGAAAACACACAAAATGAAGTAATTATATGTGCTCCATTTATAGATTTAAAATGTTTAGTAAAACATGCTAAGGATACTAATATTAAAATAGGTGCACAAAATATGCATTTCGAAGATACTGGAGCATATACAGGAGAAATTTCAGGAAGTATGCTAAAATCAATAGGTGTAGAATATGTTATAATTGGTCATTCAGAAAGAAGACAATACTTTGCAGAAACAGATGAGACAGTTAATAAGAAAATAAAAGCTGCTTTTAGAAATGAATTAAAACCAATAGTATGTGTTGGTGAAACTTTAGAACAAAGAGAACAAGGGCTAACAACAGATATTATAACTAAACAAACAAAACTTGCTTTAGAAGGACTAACTAATGAACAAGTAGAAAATACAATTATAGCATATGAACCAATTTGGGCAATAGGAACAGGAAAAACAGCTACATCTGAAGATGCAAATAATAGTATAAAGTCGATTCGTGAAGAAATTTGTAAAATATATGGACAAAATGTAGCAGATAGAGTTATAATTCAATATGGTGGAAGTGTAAAATCTTCCAATGCAAAAGAACTATTTACTACATCAGATATAGATGGAGGGCTAGTTGGAGGAGCAAGCTTAAAACCAGATGAATTTGCTAAAATAGTAAATTACTAAAATATGTACATTACCAAAGATTATAAAAATACAAAAGAAATTATATTACTATAAAAACAAACTAAATAAAGCAGAAATAAAGATACAAAGAAAAATAAAAGGAAGGTAATGAATTTATGAAAAATAATTTAACAATGCTAATGATATTAGATGGATTTGGTGAAAACGAAAATGAAAAAGGTAATGCAGTAAAAATAGCAAATACACCTAATATCGACAAATTAATGAAAATGTGTCCTACAACAGACATATATACAAGTGGACTAAATGTTGGACTACCAGAAGGACAAATGGGAAATTCAGAAGTTGGACATACAAATATTGGTGCAGGAAGAATAGTATATCAAGAACTAACAAGAATTACAAAATCAATAGAAGATGGAGACTTCTTCAGTATACCTGAATTTAATGAAGCAGCAGAAAATTGTAAGAAAAATAATTCAAATTTACATGTAATGGGATTATTATCAGATGGTGGAGTTCATAGCCATATACGTCATTTATATGCTATATTAGAACTTGCAAAAAGAAAAGGAATAGAAAATGTATATGTACATTGTTTCTTAGATGGTAGAGATACACCACCAGCATCAGCAGAGGGATATATTGCAAAACTAGAAGAAAAAATGAAAGAAAAAGAAATTGGTAAAATTGCAAGTATTGCAGGTAGATTTTATGCAATGGATAGAGATAAAAGATGGGAAAGAGTTAAAAAAGCATATGATGCAATGGTTAATGGTGTAGGACAAAAAGCACAAACAGCAATAGCAGCAATT
Organism: uncultured Clostridia bacterium; assembly: GCA_904381285.1. Lineage (GTDB taxonomy): Bacteria > Bacillota > Clostridia > TANB77 > CAG-508 > RGIG8482. The sequence goes on from CAJFII010000011.1 coordinate 26,205, forward strand.
GAAGCATCTTATCAAAAAGAAATTTTTGATGAATTTGTAGAGCCAACACTTATTTGCAATGGAGAAACACCAATAGCAACAATTAAAGAAAACGACTCTGTAATTTTCTTCAACTTTAGACCAGACAGAGCAAGAGAAATTACAAGAGCTTTAGTAGATGATAAATTTGATGGATTTGAAACTAAAAAATTAAATCTATATTTCGTATGTATGACAAATTATGATGAAACAATGCCTAATGTAAAAGTAGCATTTAAACCTACAAGCCTAAAAAATACATTTGGTGAATATATAAGCAAATTAGGATTAACACAACTTCGTATTGCAGAAACTGAAAAATATGCGCATGTTACATTCTTCTTTAATGGAGGAGAAGAAAAACAATATCCTGGAGAGGATAGAATTTTAGTACCTTCACCAAAAGTAGAAACATATGATTTAAAACCAGAAATGAGTGCATATGAAGTTACTGATAAAGTATTAGAAGCAATAAAGTCTGAAAAATATAATGCTATTATATTAAACTATGCAAATCCAGATATGGTTGGTCATACAGGAAACTTGGAAGCGGCAGTAAAAGCAATAGAAACAATAGATGAATGTGTTGGAAAAGTAGTAGAAGAAATTGAAAACAAAAAAGGTGTTCTACTAATAACTGCAGATCATGGAAATGCAGAACAAATGATAGATTATAAAACAGGAGAACCACATACAGCACATACTACAAATCCAGTTCCATTAATATTAGTTGGTATGGGAGATGTAAAATTAAAACCAGGAAAATTGGCAGATCTTGCACCAACAATGCTAGATATTATGGGATTAGAAAAACCAGAAGAAATGACTGGCGAAAGTATAATTGTAAAAAAGTAGTGGAGGAAGCATATGCTAACAACACCTGAAATAAGAAATGTATATGAGAAAATACAGAAGCAGTTATTTTATATGATACCAGAAAAATGGGATAAAGTATATTTATATGCTTCTGTATTAGACCACTATAATAATATACAAACAGGCGAGATGTTCTTTTATTATTATCCTAAAAGTGTATTAAAAAAGAATCCTGTAAATGTTTATGAAGTTCCAGAAAGGTTTAATATAGACGAAGCGGCTTATTTAAAACTTGCAGAAAAATTATACGACGAAATAAAAACGCTAAGAAATATATTAATACAAAAAGGTGAAAAGCCATGGACTAATATAACAATTTCGATAGAGGATTTTAAATTTAAAGTAGAATATAGTTATGAAGATTTAGTTAATTCTAAATATACAAGCTACGATAGACATATTATTTGGAGATACAAATATTTAGATATTCCTTTAACGAGCTTATTAAAAAAAGACAGAAAAATGGTTGAAGAATATTTAAGTAAAGAAAAATATTATAACAAAAATATAACTACATATAATGAAGGAATATATAAAAAGCCTGTAAGTAATATAATGAAATATGATAAAGAAGAAACAGACAATAAGGTAGAGGTAAAAACAACTAACGAACTAGAAAATAAACAAGAAAATAATATAGAAAATAAAATAGAAGAAAAACAAGTAAAAGATGAAACAACAATAAAAAGTCAAATACTTAATTTTAAATCTGAGTAAATAGAGAAAAGAAAATCTTTTCTTATATAATAATGTTTTCAAAATTTATTAATATATATCTAATATTGAAAGGAGCAAATAAAATGATTTATTCAAAAGAAGTAGAAGAAATGTGTCCAGTGGCAAAAGGAGTAAACCATGGACCAGCACCAATTCCAGAAGAAGGAAAATGGGTAAAATCAAAAGAAATTAAAGATATATCAGGATTAACACATGGTATTGGTTGGTGTGCACCTCAACAAGGAGCATGTAAACTAACACTAAATGTTAAAGAAGGAATTATTCAAGAAGCATTAGTTGAAACAATTGGATGTTCAGGAATGACACATTCAGCAGCAATGGCAGGAGAAATTTTAGTTGGAAAAACAATATTAGAAGCATTAAATACAGACCTTGTATGTGATGCAATTAATACTGCTATGAGAGAATTGTTCTTACAAATAGTATATGGAAGAACACAATCTGCTTTTTCAGAAGGAGGACTTCCAGTAGGAGCAGGACTTGAAGATTTAGGAAAAGGACATAGAAGTCAAGTTGGAACAATTTATTCTACACTTGCAAAGGGACCAAGATACTTAGAACTTGCAGAAGGATACATAGTTGAAATTGGTTTAGACAAAGATAACCAAATTATAGGTTACAAATATGTAAATCTAGGAAAAATGATGGAAAACATCAAAAAAGGAATTGAACCAATGGAAGCAATTGAAAAAGCAAGTGGAACATATGGAAGATTTGATGAAGCTGTAAAGAAAATAGATCCTAGAAAGGAATAATAAAAACCATATAAGAATAAAAAAGAATATAGAAATATAGGAGGTAAGAATAATTATGGCAGTTACATTTGAAAGTTATGAAAGAAGAATAGACCAAATTAAGCCAGTAATGGAAAAATACGGAATTAAAGATTTTGAAGATGCATTAAATATATGTAAAGAAAAAGGATTTAATCCTTATGATATCACAAAAGGTGTTCAACCAATATGTTTTGAAAATGCATGTTGGGCATACACATTAGGAGCTGCAATAGCAATAAAAAAAGGTTGTACAAAAGCAGCAGATGCGGCAAAAGCAATAGGTGAAGGTTTACAAGCATTTTGTATTCCAGGATCAGTTGCAGATGATAGAAAAGTAGGATTAGGACATGGAAATTTAGCATCTATGTTATTATCTGAAGAAACAAAATGTTTTGCATTTTTAGCAGGACATGAAAGCTTTGCAGCAGCAGAAGGAGCAATAGGTATTGCTAAATCTGCTAATAAAGTAAGAAAAGAACCATTAAGAGTAATATTAAATGGACTTGGAAAAGATGCAGCACAAATAATCTCAAGAGTTAATGGATTTACATATGTAAAAACAGATTTTGACTTCTTTACAGGAAAAGTAAATGTAGTAGAAGAAATAGCTTATTCTGATGGAGAAAGAAGTAAAGTTAGATGTTATGGAGCAAATGATGTTAGAGAAGGTGTAGCTATTATGCACCTAGAAGGAGTAGATGTATCAATAACAGGTAACTCTACAAACCCAACAAGATTCCAACATCCAGTTGCAGGTACATATAAAAAAGAATGTATCGAACAAGGTAAAAAATATTTCTCAGTAGCATCTGGTGGAGGAACAGGAAGAACGCTTCATCCAGATAATATGGCAGCTGGACCAGCATCATATGGTATGACAGATACAATGGGAAGAATGCATTCAGATGCACAATTCGCAGGTTCATCATCAGTTCCAGCACATGTTGAAATGATGGGATTAATTGGAATGGGAAATAACCCAATGGTTGGATGTACTGTTTCAGTTGCAGTTGCTGTAGAAGAAGCTATGAAATAGAAATAAAGAATAGAAAAATTCACAAAAAATTCTTGACAAATAAAATTTAAAAGTTTAAAATAGATGATTGTTAGCAACCTAACAATCATCTATTTTTATGTCATATTTAAACATAATTTTTTATGAAAGGAGAAATAATTTGATTATGAGGATAATTAAATTATATAAAAACTATGCAAATTGACGATATAGGAAGGAGCGTACATATATTATCAAGACAACTAAAACGAGGATTAGATATAAAAGTTGCAAAATATGGTGTGACTGGTGTTCAATGCGATATGATACGATATATTTATAAAAAATCTAAAGAAAAAAATGTATTTGCTAGAGATATTGAGAAAAAATTTGATATAAGAAGGGCATCTATGGCTGGAATATTACAGAACATGGAAAAAAACGAATTAATAAAAAGAGAAGATATAGATTCTGATGGAAGATTAAAAAGAATAGTATTAACACAGAAGGCTTTAAAATTAAGAAAAATTATTGAAAAAGAAATTGCAAAATTAGAAGATAAAGCAATGCAAAACATTGAAGAAGAAGAAATTAGAAAGTTTATTGAAATAGCAGAAAAAATGTCTAAAAATTTAGAAGACAAATAAGAAAGAGGGAGGAAAAACAATGATAAAAAAATTAGCAAAATATATTAAGCAATATAAAAAAGATTCTATATTAACACCATTTTTTGTTATATTAGAAGTTATAATGGAAGTAGTAATACCATACTTAATGGCTAAAATAATAGACGTGGGAATAGAAAACAGCGACTTAAATTACATAATAAAAATGGGAATATTTTTAGTTGTTTCTGCACTTTTATCATTAGTATTTGGTATGCTATCTGGAAGATTTGCAGCAAAAGCGTCATCAGGATTTGCTAAGAATTTAAGACAAGGTATGTTCTATAATATACAAAACTTTTCTTTTACAAATATAGATAAATTCTCAACATCAAGTCTAGTAACAAGATTAACAACAGATGTAACTAATGTACAAATGGCCTTTCAAATGATTATTAGAATACTAGTTAGAGCACCAATTATGCTTATTTTTGCACTTGCAATGTCATTTAGTATTAATGCAAATTTAGCATGGATATTTTTAGCAACAATGCCACCTTTAGCAATTGTGTTATATATAATAGCAACAAAAGCTCATCCAAATTTTGAAAAAGTATTTAAAAAATATGATAATTTAAATAGAGTTGTTGGGGAAAATTTAAATGCAATTAGAGTTGTTAAAGCATATAACAGAGAAGAACATGAACAAGAAAAATTTAGTAAAGTAAATGATGAAGTATACAACTATTTTATGAAAGCAGAAAAAATAGTAGCTTTTAATAGCCCTGCAATGCAACTTGCAATTTATGCATCAGTACTTTTACTTTCTTGGTTAGGAGCAAAGAACATTGTTGGTGGAAGTATGCAAACAGGTGAGCTATCAAGTTTAATTACTTATGCATGGCAAATTTTATCTAGCTTGATGATGTTATCATTTGTATTTGTTATGGTAATTATAGCCCAGTCATCTGCTGAAAGAATTATTGAAGTACTAGAAGAAAAAAGTACAATTACTAATAAAGAAAATCCTATAAAAGAGGTGAAAGATGGTTCGATTTCATTTGAAAATGTAAGTTTTAAATATGATGATGGAAAAAATGAAGACGAATTACCTTTGGAAAATATAAATATAGATATTAAATCAGGTGAAACAATAGGAATTATAGGAGGAACAGGAAGTTCAAAATCTACATTTGTTAATTTAATTCCAAGACTATATGATGTAACAAATGGCTCTATTAAAGTAGGAGGAGTAGATGTTAGAGATTATGACCTAGAAAGCTTACGTAATGAAGTAGCGGTCGTATTACAAAAAAATGTATTATTCTCAGGAACAATAAGCGAAAACTTAAGATGGGGAAATAAAAATGCATCAGATGAAGAACTTGTAAGAGTATGTAAACTAGCACAAGCAGATCAATTTATTCAAGAATTTCCAGATAAATATGAAACAGTTTTAGACCAAGGTGGAACAAACGTGTCTGGTGGTCAAAAACAAAGAATTTGTATAGCAAGAGCATTGCTTAAAAAGCCAAAAATATTGGTATTAGATGATTCAACAAGTGCAGTTGATACAAAAACAGATGCATTAATTAGAAAAGCATTTAGAGAAGAAATTCCAAATACAACAAAAATTATAATTGCACAACGTATAACATCAGTTGAAGATGCTGACAGAATTATAGTTTTAGAAGATGGAAAAATAAATGGAGTAGGAACTTCAGAAGAACTATTAAAAACAAACAAAATTTATAGAGAAGTATATGAATCACAGAAGAAAGGAGAAGAAGATGAAGCAGTTAAACAATAAAAAAGATAATAACCAAAAAGCTGGTAAGACATTAAAAAGACTTTTAAAATATGTAACTAGTACATATAAACTTCAATTTGTAATTGTATTAATAAGCATAGTTATTAGTTCTTTAGTTGGAGTGGCAGGAATTCAATTTCTTAAAATATTAATTGACGATTATATAACACCATTAATTGGAAATGTAAATCCAGATTATTCTTCTCTTCTTACAGCAGTTATTGTAATGGGAGTTATATATGTTGTTGGAATAATAGCTACATATATTTACAATAGATTAATGATTAATATATCTCAAGGAATTTTAAATAAAATAAGACTTCAAATGTTCGAACATATGCAAACATTACCAATAGGATATTTTGATAGTCATCCACATGGAGAAACAATGAGTACATATACAAATGATGTTGATACACTAAGACAATGTATTAGCCAAAGTATTCCACAAGTTTTCTCTTGTGCGATTTCTATGATAAGCATATTAATATCCATGATAGCTACTAACATATATTTAACTTTAGTTGTACTTGCAATGGTAGTTATAATGGTATTTGTAGCAAAATTCTTTGGAAAGAAAAGTTCAGAATATTTTATAAAACAACAAAAAGATATAGGAACAGTAAATGGATATATAGAAGAAATGATGTCAGGACAAAAAGTTGTAAAAGTATTTTGTCATGAAGAAGAAACTAAAAAACAATTTGATAAACTAAATGAAGAATTATGTGATAGTAGTACTAAGGCAAATTCATATGCAAATACATTAATGCCATGTATTTTAAATATAGGTAATTTAGGATATGTTTTAGTTGCAGTAGTAGGAGGAATACTTGCTGTAAATGGTATTTTAACAATAGGTAGTATTGCAGCCTTTTTACAATTCATAAAAGCATTTACAAACCCATTAGGTCAAGTATCACAACAAATGAATTCTATTATTATGGCACTTGCAGGAGCTGAAAGAATTTTTGACTTAATAGATGAAAAATCAGAAGAAGATAATGGATATGTAACATTAGTAAATGCAAAAATAGAGGATGGTAAAATAATTGAAGTAAAAGAAAGAACAGGAATATGGGCTTGGAAACATCCACACCATGATGGAACACTAACATATACTAGATTACGTGGACATGTAGAATTTGAAAACGTAAAATTTGGATATGAAAAAAATAAGATAGTATTACATGATATAACACTAGAGGCAAAAGAAGGAGAAAAGGTTTCATTTGTTGGTGCAACAGGAGCTGGAAAAACAACAATTACAAACTTGATAAATCGTTTTTATGATATACAAGGTGGAAAAATTAGGTATGATGGAATTAACATCAAAAAGATAAAAAAACAGGATTTAAGAAGATCGCTAGGTATGGTTTTACAAGATACTAACTTATTTACAGGAACAATTAGAGAAAACATTCGATATGGAAAATTGGATGCAACAGATGAAGAAGTATATCAAGCAGCAAAACTTTCTAATGCAGATAAATTTATTAAACATTTATCAAAAGGCTATGATACTATGATAGATGGAAGTGGAGAAGGTTTATCACAAGGTCAAAGACAATTATTATCTATTGCAAGAGCAGCTCTAAATAATCCACCAGTATTAATACTAGATGAAGCAACATCAAGCATAGATACAAGAACAGAAAAAATTGTTCAAGAAGGTATGGACCAATTAATGAAAGGAAGAACAGTTTTCGTTATAGCTCATAGATTATCAACAATAAAGAATTCAGATTTAATAATGGTATTAGATCATGGACGTATAATTGAAAGAGGAAAACATGATGAATTAATACAAAATAAAGGAATGTATTATGGACTATATACAGGTGCTATAGAAATAGATTAATAAAATGATAAATTAAGTCAAATTTTGATAAAAAATGTTGTTCATTTTTTATTTATGTGATAATATATAAACCGTACAATGCATATATTGGTAGTACGGTTTATTTTTATGTTTAGGGGAGTATAAATTGGATAAGTTAGAGGAAGTAGAAGAACTAGAATTATCTAGTAATAAAAGCGATGAAATAACAGAAAATAGTGAAGAGAAAAAGGAAGATGGAGTAACTTTAAATCAGGATAATGCAACAGAAGAAATAAAAGATGTAGAAAAAGTAGATAGTAAACTTTCAGAAAAAGAGAATACGACTGAAGAAGAACACACTGCTACGGTTCTAGAAGTAGATACACCTTTAGAAGATAGTACAAGGAGTGAGATAGAAGAACCAAAAACTAAAAAAGATAGTTTGCATAAGTATACAATAGCTATAACGATAATATCTATTATTTTATTTATAGGGTTAGCAATTTTTTCTACAGCTTTTGCTTTAGCTAATAAGTTTAGTAATAAAATTGTATCAGGAATATCAATTAGTGGGATAGATGTTTCTGGATTAACTTATGATGAGGCAAAAGAAAAAGTAAGTAAAATATATGATGAAAAAATAAAGCAAGATATTATCCTAAAACATAACGATTATGAAACTTCACTAATACCAGAACAAATAGAAGCAAACTTTAATTTACAAGAAGCATTAGATACAGCTTATAGCATTGGCAGAAGCGGAAAAGTTTTAAAGGACAATTATACTATTATTAATGCTAGATTAAACAAAGTTGATATTAAGCCAGCTTTTAGTTATAACGAAAATGCGTTAACAGAATTTATAAATTCAACATCAACAAATTTACCTGATGCAGTAAAACAAAGTAGTTATTCTGTAGAAAATAATAATGTAATTATTACAAAAGGTCAAAAGGGTGTAGTAATTAATTTAGACGAATTAAAAACTTCTATTGTCAATAATATTGTAAATTTAAAACAAGAAACAGAAACTATTGAAATACCTGTAATAGAGAAAGAACCAGAGGCAATAAATTTACAAAAGATTCATGATGAAATATATAAAGAAGCAAAAGATGCATATTATACAAAAGATCCATTTGTAGTATATTCTCATGTAGAAGGTGTGGATTTTGGAATTAGCATGGAGGAAGCTCAAAACCTGCTAAATAATGAAGAGGCACAAATAACAATACCACTTAAAAAAAGTATGCCTAATGTAACTACAAATGAAATTGGAACAGAAGCATTTCCAGATTTACTTGCAAGTTATTCAACTACTTTTGCAACAAGTAATAAAAATAGAACAACAAATATAAAGCTTGCATCAAATAAAATTAATGGAGTAGTATTAATGCCAGGAGAACAATTTTCATTTAACGAGGTGGTAGGACAAAGAACAGCAGCAGCAGGTTACAAGACAGCGGCAGTATATGTTGCAGGAAAAGTAGAAAATGGAATAGGAGGAGGAATTTGTCAAGTATCATCAACATTGTATAATACAGCATTACGTGCAAATTTGGAAATTGTAAAAAGGTCTAATCATAGATTTGCAACAGGATATGTTCCACTAAGTACAGATGCAACTGTATCATGGGGTGGACCAGAATTTATATTTAAAAATTCTAGGAAATATCCAATAAAGATTATATCTACAGTAAATGGCGGAAAAATAACTGTTAATATATATGGATGCAAAGAAGATGTGGAATATGAAGTTGTTATTAAATCAGAAACATTACAAACGATTCCAATGAAAACAGAATATAGAACAAATACATCTCTTCCAAAAGGAACACAAAAAGTTGTACAAAAAGGTCATGGAGGATATAAATCTAGAGCATATAGAATTTTGAAATTAGATGGAAAAGAAGTATCAAGACAATTATTATCAACAGATACATACGCACAATTATCTACAATTATAGAGAAAAATTAATAATATAGTATAAAAGGAGATATATGTATGAACTGGAATAAAGAAATAATACAAAAAATAGAATGGAATGGAGAAATTTCTAATTTAGAGCAAAAATTACAAATTGCGAAAAAAATTGCAAAAAGAGTAAAAGATGGAGATGTAATTGGAATTGGTTCAGGTTCTACTTCATTTGTAGCAACAAAAGAGATAGCAAAAAGAATGAAAGAGGAAAACTTGAACATTATAGGAATTCCAACATCTCATGAAATTAATTTATTATGTAATGAATTAGGAATACCAACAGCTAATTTAATGGATAAAAAACCAGACTGGAGTTATGATGGAGCAGATGAAGTAAATGATAAAAACTGGCTAGTAAAAGGAAGAGGAGGAGCAATGTTTAGAGAAAAACTAAACATTGCAAGTTCGGAAGTAACATATATATTAGTAGATGAATCAAAATTTGTAGAAAATATTTGTGACAAATTCCCAATACCAGTAGAAGTTACACCACAAGCAATAAATTATGTAAGACAAAAAATGTTTGAGATGGGTGCAGAAAGTATTACTTTAAGATTAGCAAAAGGAAAAGATGGTCCAGTCATCACTGAAAATGGTAATGTTATATTAGATACAGTATTTAGAAATGTAGATGAAAATTTAGAAAAAGATTTAAAAAGTATAGTTGGTGTAATAGAGACAGGATTATTTATAGGATATAATGTTATTATTGAAAAATAAAAAGAGGGTAAATGCTAATGGATATAGATAATGAAAATATAATTAGTCCAGAACTTGAAAGTGTAGAAGAAGAAAGGTTAGAAAATTCATTAAGACCAAAAGTATTAAGTGAATACATTGGACAAGACAAAGTAAAAGAAAATATGAAAATATACATTGAGGCTGCCAAAAAAAGAGGAGAGCCTCTTGACCATGTTTTGCTATATGGTCCACCAGGGCTTGGAAAAACAACATTGTCTAATATAATTTCTAATGAAATGAATTCAAATATTAAAATAACATCTGGTCCAGCAATAGAAAAACCAGGAGATTTAGCTGCACTTCTTACTAATTTATCAGAATTTGATGTTTTATTCATAGATGAAATACATAGATTAAATAAGAGTGTGGAAGAAATTTTGTATCCAGCACTAGAGGATTATACGTTAGATATTATTATAGGAAAAGGACCAAGTGCAAGGTCAATAAGATTAGATTTGCCTAAGTTCACTTTAATAGGTGCTACAACAAAGGCAGGGTCATTAACAACACCATTAAGAGATAGATTTGGCATTGTTGCAAGACTAGAATTATATACACCAGATCAATTAGAGTTAATAGTAAAAAGATCTGCAAATATATTAGGTGTTGATATAGATGAAAAAGCAGCTAATGAAATAGCAAGACGTTCAAGAGGAACGCCAAGAATTGCAAATAGAATATTAAAAAGAGTAAGAGACTATGCATCAGTTTTAGGTAATGGGGAAATTACACTAAAAATAGCAAAGATAGCTTTAAATAAGTTAGAAATAGATGAACTAGGATTAGATGAAATAGATAGAAAAATATTAGAAACAATTATATTAAAATATAAAGGTGGACCAGTAGGTTTGGAAACACTTGCAGCGACAATAGGTGAAGAAGTAGAAACAATAGAAGATGTGTATGAACCATATTTAATGCAAATTGGCTTTTTATCACGTACACCAAGAGGAAGAATTGCAATGCCAGAAGCATATAGGCATTTAGGTATACCATTAGAAGAATAGATACAAATAAAAGAATTGAAAGGATAAAAACATGGGGATAGTCTATATTATATCATCAATAGCATTAATGATAAGCTTTATATTAATAAAGAAAACTTCAAAAAAATTAAATATACTAAGTTTTATAGCTATAACAATAGGATTAATGTTTTGCTATAATACATTGGTATGTTATATATTAACATTTTTTACAATACCTATAACTTTATTAGGATTATCAATAATAAATTTCATTATTACAATAATTTTATTATTTTTTATAATTAGAAAAAAACAAATACAAAGTTACGAAATAAAAAAAATAGATTTATTATACATATCTTTATTAGGAATTGCAGTATTAATAGTGGCATATTTAAATTTTGGATTTCCATTTAATATAAAATATGAAACAGGAGATCCATCAGTACATTATTTAACAGCTGAAATGTTTGCTGAAAGTGATTCACTATTAATAACACAAGATGATGAAGTATATGGAGATTTTTCAACAAGAAAAACAGTTTCATATGTTAATTCTGGCTTATTAATGAAATGTTTTGATGGTATAATAGATAGTTATTATAATTATTACATATTTATTATATTTGGAATATTTGTATTATTTATGACGGCATGGGCTATGTTTACAACAATTTCATCATTTGCAATAGATAAAAAAACAAGATTTTTAGCGTTTGTAGTTAGCCTTATTTATACAATGGGATATCCGTTAAATAGCTTTTTATTTGGGTTTGAATATCTAAGTATGGGAATATTCCTTATTTGCTTAATCTTTGATATGGTTTATTATTTTAAAAATAATGAATTAAAAACTGGGTATATAGTGTTAATGTTCCTATTATTAAACTTTGGATTATTTAGTGCATATTACATGTTTGTTCCATTTGTTTATTCAGCTTTATGGATATATTTTTGCATACATAGTTATGAGAAAGATAAAACAATATTTAGTAAAAAGAACATATTATTATTGGTATCAACGCTATTAGTACCATTTTTCTTGGGATTTATATATCATATAGCGCCACAAATATATGGGGTTATAATAAATAGTAATTTAAATACTGATACAATGTTTAACTATTCATCACATTTAATTGATGAAGGACTTTCAACATATGGATACATATATGTAAATCTATATTCTAACTTAATATTGTTATTACCTATACCAATATACTTAATAATTAAAAAATGGAAAGAAAATAAATTCGCTATAATGAATATGATTTTCTGCATAGGATTTATAGAAATTTTATTATTTGGATTTTTTATTGATAAAGTATCTATATATTATTTAAGCAAAAACTATTTTGCTTTATGGTTTATACTATTTTATCTAAATTATAAAGGATTAGTAGAAATATATAAAAAGAATAAAAAATTACCATTTGCTTTTGTATCTTTTTATGTGATTTTAATAATATTAAACTTACTATTTGTATATACACCTTTAGAAAATAGAGAACTAAATGAGAATGAAAGACCAACAACTGTAGTAGAAGTATTTGGAGCGAATAAAACAATAATAAAAAATAAAGTAACAGACTTATATGATGGAGAATTAGAAATATTAAAATATTTTAAAGACAATATAAGTTATGAAAACAAAGTAGAAGTAATAGGAGATATGGAGCAAGGGTATTGGGCTTATACATTAACAAGATATGTAAATAACAAAGATGACAAAATAACAGGAAGAGGACAATATGGGCTTACAATAAAAATGGTAAGAACATTAAAAGATATAGATGATGCAGATTATATAATATATTTTAATAGAACTAGCCTATATAAAGCTTTACAACAAAGAATACACAAATTAGGAAATGTAATATTTGAAAATGAATATGGAGGAATAGTCAAGTGCGAACATTAGGGACGGTTCCCTGATGTTCAAGTTAAGGAGTTGAGAAAAAATGAAGTTATTAATGCATACATGCTGTGCACCTTGTAGTGTATATTGTATAGAAGAATTGCGTAATGAAGAGATAGAACCAACTGTATATTGGTATAATCCCAACATACATCCATATACTGAATATCGTGCAAGAAGAGACTGCTTAAAAGAATATACAAAAAGTATTAATGTAAATGCTATATTTGAAGAAGATTATGGTTTGAGAGAATTTACTAAAAATGTAATTAATGATTTAGATGGAAGATGTAAGAACTATTGTTACAGAGTAAGATTAGAAAAGACAGTACAATATGCAAAAGAAAATGGATATGATACATTTACTACTACATTATTAGTTAGTCCATATCAAAACCATGAAGCTATAAAAGAAATAGGAGAAGAACTAGCAAATAAATATGGCTTGAAATTTTTATATAGGGATTTTAGACCAGGATTTAGACAAGGACAAGCAAAAGCAAGAGAACTTGGATTATATATGCAAAAATACTGTGGATGCATTTTTTCTGAGGAAGATAGATATGAAAAGCAGATTCAAAAAGATAAAGAAAAAAATTATTCTATGTAAAACAAGGATATAAAGAGATATATGTACATTTAGGAACAGACTATTTAGAAAGTCATATATTTAGATTTTTTTGTTTGGAGGATAACAATGTTAAATATTGAATATAAGGAAAATTTGAATGAAGAATTTTATAAAATAATAGATGAAGAATTTAATAAGTTCGCTACAAAAAATGAAGTTATTTGCAACTATAAGCCATTTTCTTTTATTGCTAAAGAAAATGATAAATTTGCTGGAATAATAACAGGAAAATCATATTATAAAGAAATTCATATAAGTGATTTAATTGTATTAGAAGAGTATAGAAACAAACATATCGGAAGTAAACTAATAGAAGCAGTTGAAGATTTCTATAAAAGTAAAGGATTTGAAAATATAAATTTAAGTACGTATGGTTTTCAAGCACCAGATTTTTATAAGAAATGTGGGTTTGAGGTTGAATTTATTAGAAAAAACAAGAAAAATTCAAAACTTGATAAATATTATTTAGTAAAATATTTTTAGTAGAAGAAAATAATAAAAAGGAGTAAAAAATGTCTTTAAAAGAAAGTAATGAAATAACAGTAAAAATTACATGCCCATTGCAAGAGTTACATAGAATTTTAGAATTTAAAGGATTTAAAATAATAGATAAATTCACAATGGATGATAAATTTATGATATTAAAAACTACTAATTTAAAAGAAGAAAATAGTAGAGACATTTTAGCAAAAGCAATTTTGATAAGAGATATTATTGGAAATATGGAAAAAAGAAAAACAAAAAAGATAACATTCAAGAATAAACAATTTGATAGTCAGGGTAATATAGTATTCCAAAACTCTATAAATTGTGATATAACCAATATAGAAGATGCAATTAGTATATTTCAAGCAATAGGATATTTTCAGGTTATGGAAATAGTAGAAAATGACATTGTTTATGAAAAAGATGGATTTCAATTAGCCATAAAAGATATAAAAAATGGAGCTAAATTGATAGAAATAGAAACTGACGAGAAATATGATACAATTGATAAACTAAAAATGAAATTAAAAGAAATCAAAATACCAGTGGATGAAAATGATTATTTTGTAAAAAAGGCAGAATTAGAATTAGATAAAGTTAAAAAAAGATTAGCCTAGAAAGAAGAAATAATGCATAAAAAGTAGAAATATGAAAAAATTAAAATAATAAGAAGAGTTCAGAGGAAGATAGATATGAAAAGCAAATAAAAAATAAATTTTAGGAGGAATTGTTATGTTTAGTGAATTTTTAAAAAAATATAAAAAGAATTCTATTTGGATTTCTGTTTTAATGTTAATTTTATCTATATTTATAATATTTGCACCAGTTAAATCAATATTGACGATAATTTATATGTTTAGTATATTTGTTCTAATAGAGGGAATTATGCATATTGTTTCTTATTTTAAAACAGATAAAGAAAATAGGTTAATGAATTTTGAATTTTCAGAAGGTATTTTAGACATTTTATTTAGTGTACTAATATTTTTTAGTGCTAGTTATTTAGTACCGTTTTTGTCAATTTTATTGGGCGTATGGATTATAATTAAAAGTATAGCTGAAATGCAAATAGCACTCAATATTAGAAATCATATACAAAAAAATTGGGCATGGGTTTTAGTATTTTCTATTATATCTCTAATATTAGGTATATTCATATTATGCAATCCAATGCTTGGATATCTAACAATATCTATAATGGGAGTATTTATAGCTATTTATGAAATATTAAACATTGTAGAATCAATTTATGTTTTAAATAAATTAAAATAGTAGCTTGATGAGAAATATTTAGATAGAATAATTGAACTTCGTAATAATAGGGGGAAAAATGAAAAAAATATATGAACTATTATACATCTTTATAATAACTAGTATCTGTGGATATTTTATTGAATTAGTATGGTCATTTATAACTAAAGGCATATTTATCAATCACTCGGCCGTAGTAATCGGACCATTCAATTTTGCATATGGTATTTGTGGAGTTGCTCTCACATTGCTATTATATAAATTTAAAGATGAATCTTATTCGAAAATATTTTTATTAAGCTTTATTGGTGGTTCTATATTGGAATATATTATGAGCTTTGGAATGGAGATTGTTTTAGGTTTTACAGCATGGGACTACTCTAATAATTTTTTAAATATAAATGGACGTATTTGCTTACTATTTTCTATATTTTGGGGATTTTTAGGAATTTTTTGGATAAAAATTCTATATCCGCAAATTGGTAAAATACTTAATAAATTTAATCCACAAGCATATAAAATCATTATAATTTGTTTGACTGTATTTTTATTGTTAGATATACTTCTAACTATAAGTAGTGTGAATAGAGCACATAAAGCTGATAATGGAATTCCTCCAAACAATAGTTATGAGAAATTTTTAGACAATACATTTAATAGTAAATATTTGAAAAATATGTTTAATAATAATTGGAAGTGAAAATATGAAGATATTAGTATTATCATGCAGTACAGGTGGAGGACACAATGCCTGTGGACATTATATTGAAAAAGAATTTAAAGAGAATAATATTGTATGTGATTTTGTTGATTATTTTGATATTTTTAGTCCTAAAGCAAAAGAAAGATCTGAAAAAATATACCTAGGAACAACCAAATATAATGGTAGTATATTTAAGTTAGTTTATAAATTGGGAGAAGTATATAGTAAAACAGGAATTACTAGTCCTGTTTATGGTTTGAATAAACTAAGCAAAAATAAGCTTTATTCATATATTAAAGATAATAATTACGATTTAATTATTTCTCCTCATTTATTTCCAGCAATGGCAGTAACTATGTTAAAAAAAGAAAATATAGATATAAAACTTATCAATGTGGCTACAGATTATCATGTTATCCCATTTTGGGAAGAGACAGAACCAGATTATTTTGTTATTCCTCATAGTAGTTTAAAAGAAGAGTTTATAAAAAAAGGTTTTAAAGAGGAAATATTATTAGACTTTGGGATACCTGTTGCTAGTTCATTCCATAAAGTAAGAAGTGATCTTAATCTACCAACAAATAAAGATATTGTTTTAATTACATCTGGCAGTATGGGATTTGGAAAAATGAAAAATATTGTTAAAGCTTTATTGGAATATATACCAAATATATTTGTTGTTGCAATTTGTGGAAATAATAAAGAACTATATACTGAATTAAAAGAAATAGATAACCCAAACCTTTTAGTTAAAGGATATGTAAATAATATAAATGAGTATATTGCAGCTAGTACAATTGTTTTAACAAAACCTGGAGGACTTACAAGTACAGAAGTTGGAGTAATAAGAAAACCAATGATTCATATAATGCCAATACCAGGTGTTGAAAATTATAATGCTGAGTTCTTTTATAAAAATGGTCTTAGTTTAGTATCAAATAATGTTGAAGAGGTAAAAATGAATACTGCTAAGCTATTAAAAGATAAAAATATGCAAAATATGATGATTGAAAATCAATCTAAAATTATAAATAGAAATTCAGCAAAAGCTTTAGTAGACTTTGTGTTAAATAACTTTTAGGGCATCCATAAAGTTTAAAAGAATAAGCGGACCCATTACAACAGGTCCGCTATTAAAGAATTAATTCAATGACCGAAGAATATCAGCTAAAATATAAAAAGCTATTTCATCTTTTAATATAAGCACTAATGCTCTACCGTCATCAGAGAAGATAAGTCCACAATTATATCTTTTACGTATTTTTAATAATGTTTTTTCTAATGTATTGTCATAAAATTTTTCGTAAAAAACTATTTCTATTATTTCGTCATGTAGTATAAAAGATAATTTTTCAATGTATGAAATTTTGTTTTCAGAATCTGCTATTTCATGTACTTTTTTTAATACTTTTTTATACAATCTTGAAATATAGCTTTGAGATAACTTCAAGATTGCTGCAATTTCTTTTTGTGTTTTTTTAGATAAACTAAGTAGAAAAATCATATTTTCTCTTAAGGAAAAAGTATTTAAACAAATTGTAATTATGTGGGAAATTAAATTTTTATCAAAATATAATTCCTCAAAATTATTAGAGTCTGTAATAATATCCGTGAGAGTTAATTCGTTTCCTTCAATATTTGTGGATAAAACAGTTTCTAATGATAATACACAATTTTGTTTTTTTAATTTTCTTAAGTACATTAATATTTCATTTTCTATACAATGTGAAGCATAAGATATAAATTTTACTCCTTTCTCAGGGTTAAAAGTACTGGAAGCCTTTAATAAGCCAATACAACCTACTGAAAAAAATTCTTCATAAGCTCTTTTTCTTCTTCTTTTGTTAGAGGGGGCGGCAAAGTCATACTATTGTATAATCCATGTGTATGATTTTCGCTTGTCATTTGAAAACCTCCTTACTTAAATTGTTAAATAAAACCAATTTTTTTATAAAGCTGGATATACCATTAATAAATATTTTATCAATATCTAAATTATTTTTCAAGAAAAATCAAACTATCAAAAGACACAAATAAATAGATAAAATAAGGAAAAAAGCTGTACAAAACTTACAATTATTGACATTATGTTAATATCTGTGATATAATTATATTGTCAAAAAATGAAAGGAGTAAGACAAAATGACACAAGAAGAACGGCAGGAGCTCATATTTGAGCTAAAAACTATTACTAACAGTATGAACCGAATCATACAATTGTTGGATGAAAAAATTGAGGAGGATGATAAAGAATTTCTAGAAGAGAGTAATGAAAATTCCAGTGGACATGAAGACTCTAATTTGGAAATAAAAGTAACTAAGCTAATACGCGAGTTTGGAATTCCAGCTAATATTAAGGGATACTACTATATTAGAGAAGCACTCATTACCTCTTATGAAAATCCAAGTATGATGGAGATGATTACAAAGAAACTCTACCCAAGTATAGCAAGAACCTATGAGACTACTCCATCAAGAGTAGAACGTGCTATACGGCATGCAATAGAAATTTCGGCGACTAGAGGAAATAGGGAAACTTGGGCTAACTTGTTCGGTTATATTCCTGACTCGAAAAAGAAAATTCCTAGCAATAGCGAATTTATTGCGATATTGCTTGATTATTTAAGAGTTTATAAATGTGTCTAGGAACAGGCACCACCGGTTATTGGTGGTGCTTTTCCTATTATGGATAATTTAAAAAATATTGAAAAACAATAAAAAAATATTGACAAACAAAAAATATAAGTATATACTTGTTCACAAATAGGAGGATAGAATAAATGAAAATTTTAGGAGAAAAAAGTTTGTCATCAAAAGTAAAAGTAGGTCTAGAAGTACTATTTGTTATCATAGCATTATTGGATATTGTAATATTTGCTACTATAGGAAATATAGTATTATCAGAGAGTAAAGACATTGTATTTAAAAATTATCTGTCAGAAATAGTACTAATAACAATAATATCTGTAGTTTTGTGTTTGACTGGCCTAGTAGCACTTTATATTATTTATCAATTTATTAAAATATTTAAAAACCTAAAACAAAACAAGTTATTTGAAAATGAAAATACAAAATACTTAAATAAAATAGCACTATTTTCTATTATTATTAGTGTTTTATATTTAATAATTTTGATAGGAATAAGTATTACTTTAAATAAATCTTTACAATTTAGCCAATTAGATGCAATTTTAATTAAAGTAATAATAGGTGTATTTTTTATGGGATTTTTAGTATTTGGAATCGGAATTAAAATTTTAAATGAGATTTATAAAAAAGCAATTGAGTACAAAGAAGAAAATGAATTAACAGTTTAAATTAGGAGGAAGATGTATAAATGGCAATAATAGTGAATGTAGATGTAATGCTAGCAAAAAGAAAAATGTCTTCACAAGAGCTAGCCCAAAAAGTTGGAATTACTCCTGCAAATCTTTCAATATTAAAAACGAATAAAGCAAAAGCAATAAGATTTTCTACTTTAGACAAAATATGTGAAGTTCTAGATTGTAAACCAGGAGATATTTTAGATTATAAAAAATAAAGTATAAGGAGAATATGTTGTATGGAAATTATAGGAAGTTTAATAATATCAATATCTCAGTCCATATTATTTTATGGAAAAGAAATTGGAATTTCAATGATAATATTTATTCTAATTGCAAATGGAATAATAGGATATATATTAAATAGAAAAAATAAGATAAAAAACAAGAAGGCTTTTTTATTAATGATACCAATAATGCTATTGAGTAGTACATATTTCATTTTTTCAAATACAATATTTCATATTGCTAATTTTGGTATAATAATTTTATTAAATTTGTTAATGTATTTAATTGTTACAGATAAAAAGAAATATTTCATGGATTATATATATAGTATATTTGAAATAGTAGCAAATACGGTTTTTGAAGTTAAAGATAGTTTGGAATTTACAAAAAATAAAGCAAAAAAGAATATTAATACAAATCATAAAATAGATATAAATAGTATTAAAAAAATTGGGATTTCTTTTTTAATTGTATTTGCTATAGTGGGTGTAGTTATCATTTTACTTGCTTCTGCTGATAGTTTGTTTGCAGAAATATTTTCAGGAATTGGCGATATGCTAAAAAATATAAATGTTGGAAATGTATTTAGTTTGATATTAAGACTTGTAATTATAGTACTAATATATTTTCTATGTTTAAATTTTATATTAAAAATACAAGAAATGAAATATAAAGAAAAACAGCAGATAAAAGAAAAAAGTGATAAATATAATTTTACAATTAAATTATTATTAATAGCTTTAAATATTGTATATTTGGTATTTTGCTATATTCAAGTTAAATCTTTATTTGCGAAAATAAACTTAGATAGTACATTTAATTATGCTGAATATGCAAGAAGTGGATTTTTTCAACTAATGTTCGTATCACTTATAAACTTTGTGGTTATTTTAATATCAACTCAATGGAATGTAAAAAAAGAAAAAATTATAAAAATATTAGACTTACTTTTAATAATATTTACAATAATTATAGTATTATCTTCTATGTTTAGAATGTATATGTATGAAGCGGAATTTGGATTGACTTATTTAAGGATTTTTGTTTATATTATCTTATTAACAGAATTAATTATATTTATTCCAACCACAATTTATATATTTAATACAAAATTAGATTTATTAAAATGGTATGCGACAATACTAATGTGTGTATATGTAGTGGCTAATTTTGCTAATATAGAAAGAATAATTATATACAAAAATCTTAACAAGAATACAAGTGAAGTACCAATCGATTATGAATATATATCTAAAATTGCAACTGAAGGTAGTTATGATATTTTAAAAGAACAATCACAGAAAGAGGATGTAGATACAAAAGAAAAATTAAAATTAACAAGAATATTATTAAAAATTGTAAACAATGAAGAAAAAATGAAATGGCAAGAATTTAATATATCAAAATATAAATTGCAAAATGAAAAAGACAATATTCGGAGATTTAGAAAATCAAATACTACAATTAGAAAATAAGCGTACAGAAGAAAGAAGAATTGAAAGAATAAAAAACGAAATCGAAACTAAAAACTATATTTATAATGAAAAAATAAATGAAAATGAACAATATGCAGTAGAACAAATAGATAGCACCATGGGAGATGCGGTATGGTCAATTGAAAAAATAACTGATAATGGAACGAAATATACCAAAATAAATACAATAAATGTAACAACTCCAAGTAAAATAAAATTCTTTGAAAATGGATTAGGATTTTTAGAAAGACCAACTAGTATATATTGTGGAAAAGCAGATTTATTAGTAACTCATGATTCAGGAAAAACATTTCATAAAATAGATTTTCCAACTGGTACTTTTACTTTATCTGACTCAGAAGGAAAAGATTGGGAAGAATGTTATGATTATTTTTATCTACCAACATTAGAAGATGATGGAACTTTAACTGTACTAGCATCTGGAGGATATGAAGGTGGATACAACCAAGGAAAAACAAGAGCCAAATATATTTCAAAAGATAATGGATATACTTGGCAATTTATATCAGAAATTTATACGAAATAAATATCTTACAATATTTATTTGAAAAAAGATACAAAAATCGGAGAAAAGGTCACAATTTGTGACCTTTTCTCTTTTATATAAGAACTTATTAGAGTGAATTTAAATAAACCAAAGCTGTTTTTTAGCTCAAAAAATATGTATAACATATAGATAATTTTTGGAAAGTATGATATAGTTTGTTTTAAATAAGAATGTTAAAAAGAAAAAGAGGTACAAATGGAAAAAATAGAAAAAGAATTGAATTTAAAAACAGTATTTATAATACTTTGTATATGTTTTATTAGTCCATCTATAGTATATTTGATTTCTGGGAAAAAGATTTTTGATTTAATTTCTACGTTTACGTTTTTTTATACATATCCAACAGGAAAGTTAACTCCAGCAAAGCTATTAGGAACAATATTTTTTGTTGGTATATTTTTAGGAATTGCATTTGTTTATTTTAAAATATTAAAAAATCATAAAACAATTTTTAAGAAAAAAGAAGATATAGCTAAATTTGTTTTAATAGTAAGTATAATCTTTTTTATAATGTTACCATTAACAAGTACAGATGTATTTTATTATATAGGGACAGGTTGGAGTGAAGCTCACTATGGTATAAACCCATATTATACTACAGTAAGTGAAGTGCTACAGCAAAACGAAGAAGCAAAAACAGATGAAATACTCTTAAAAATGCAAAATACGTGGAGTGATCAAACAATAGTATATGGACCAATATGGCCATTCATTTGTAAAATTTTAAGTGGATTATCTATGGGTAATTTAACTTTGGCCTTATTTATTTATAAATTGTTTAATCTAATTTTACATTTAGTAAATACATATTTAGTTCATAAAATAACTAAAGGTAAGAACATATTTACATTAATGTATGCATTAAATCCATTATTACTATTTGATGGAATTACAAATGTACACAATGAAATGTTAGTTATATTCTTTATTTTAACTGCATTATATTTCTTTATTAGAAAAAAGAATATTTTCTTAACAGTAATATTTTTTGCACTAGCAACAGCAGTAAAATATTTTGCTATATTATTAATACCATTTATCATTTTATACCATTATAGAAAAGAGAAACCATTAAAAAAGATAGCATATTCTGCTTTATGGGCACTACTATTCATTGTGGTATTAGTAGGATGTTATTTATTATATATGAGAGATGCAGAAGTATTAAAAGGAATAATGACACAGCAAGGAAAGTTTTCTAATTCTATATTTATATATTTAGCTATACGTAATATAGATTTAGCACTAACTGTATCAAGAGGCTTTATGTTAGCATTTGTTATAATTTATATAGCAAATATAGTAAAATTAATATTTACAAAACAAAATTATTCCTTCCAAGAATATATTAGAAAATATAATTGGCTATTAGCTTTATTTATATTTGCAACAATAACAAATTTTCAAAGCTGGTATACATTGTGGTT
Source organism: uncultured Clostridia bacterium (assembly GCA_904381285.1). GTDB lineage: Bacteria > Bacillota > Clostridia > TANB77 > CAG-508 > RGIG8482. The sequence goes on from CAJFII010000011.1 coordinate 49,544, forward strand.
ATTACCAACAATTTTCTGGCAAAGTTCAAAAAATATAAAGAGAATATTAAATTTAACAATTATAGTGGAAGTTTCAAATGTAGTATTTTTCTTGCTTTATGAGAGATTTACGTATTGCCAACTCTATGTAGCTTTAGTGATAATACTATATTTATTATCAATTGAATTAGAAAAAATTAACGAAAATAGGAGATTAGTTTTAGAAAAATGAAAAGCATATTAAAACATATTGGAGTAATGATTACACTCTTAATAATATATATGTCCAGCTTATTTTTAACATCATTAATTCCAAGAGATTCTATAAAAGAAAATGTAAAAGAAACTGCACAAATATTAAATGAACAGACTAATCAAGTATTTATAAAATCAATATTAAAAAACAAAGATATCAAATATGACAATTATACTGATGCCTTGCTGATAAATACAGCATATTCAATTGATGAAAACAGTCCTTTAGAATCAAGCCTTCTCTGCCGAAAGAATTATATACCAGGAATTACAAAAATAGTATTTCCAGATACAGCATCAGAGCTAAAATCCGCATCTAAATATAAAGAATTAGACCAAGTTGGAGAATTGAATGATACAGTTAATAATGATATAGAGGAATCATTTGAATATGCAAGATATTGGCATGGATATCTAGTTATACTTAGAATTTTACTATGTTTCTTTAATATTAATACTATAAGAATTATATTTATAACTTTATTCATAATGTTATTAGCATGGCTTTTATATTTAATATATAAGAAACTAGATATATATACAGCACTAATATTTTTAGTGGCATTCATAGGTATAGAATATTTAAAAATAGGATTTGCCTTACAAAGTAGCAGTGTATTTTTTATAATGATTATATCTAGCATATATTTGGTGTATAGATATGATAAAATAAAAAATTTTACAATTCTATTTCTAGTTATAGGTTCACTTGCTAGCTTTTTTGACCTTCTAACAGTACCATTAATAACACTTGGAATACCATTTACTCTATTCTTTTTACTAAAGCAAAAAGAAAAAGAATTATCATTTAAAGAAACTATAATATGGATATTTAAACTAGCATTAAGTTGGGGAATTGGATATGTAGTAACATGGATTTCTAAATGGATTATTGTAGATATTATTTGTGATAGAAATGTTTTTGAAATATCAATAGAACAATTTTTATATAGAAGTACAGGAAACAATGTAAAATTTATAGATACATTTTTTACAAACTATTACTATATTAGAGGCTTTATAATAGTTGCATCAATAATTTCATTAATATATATAATTAAAAATGCTAAAAAGTTTACAAATAAGGTAGAGTTTGTAAGAACAATTCCTTATATAACTGTAACTATTATGCCTATAGTATGGTATTTCATATTAAAACAACATTCATTCCAACATTTCTTTTTTACATATAGAAATACAGTATTGTTAGTAATAGGAATATCACTAATTATAAAAAATTTATTTAAAGAAGATAGTAATATAAAAAGACTAGTAGAGAAGACTTAAAAAACAAATAGAACAATAAAAAGGAGTTGTATAATTAATGGAAAGACTTTTATTAATAGATGGAAATAGCATTTTAAATAGAGCTTTCTACGGTATAATGGGAAATAAAATGTTAATGACACAAGACGGTACATATACAAATGCTGTATATGGTTTCTTAAGCATATTATTTAAAACATTAGAAGACTTAAAACCAGAATATCTAGTAGTAGCATTTGACAAAAAAGGACCAACTAAAAGGCATGAATTGTATAAAGAATATAAAGCAAATAGAAAAGGAATGCCAGAAGAATTAGCAATGCAAATGCCAATAATAAAAGAGATTCTTAAAGCTATGAATATTAAAATTATAGAAAAAGAAGGTTATGAAGGAGACGATATTATCGGTACTTTGTCACGTTTTGGAGAGAAAAACGGTTTAAATGTTACAATTCTTTCTGGAGATAGAGACAATTTTCAACTTGCAACAGACAAAATAACAATACAAATACCACGAACAAAACAAGGAAAAACAGAAACAGATAATTATGATAGAGAAAAAATAAAAGAAGAATATGGAATTGAACCTTATCAACTAATTCAGGTAAAAGGATTAATGGGAGATGCTTCAGACAATATTCCTGGAGTTCCTGGAGTTGGAGAAAAAACAGCTCTTAATTTAATAAAGGAATATACAGATATAGATAACTTATATAAGAAAATTGAAGAAGGAACAGACAATATAAAGGGTAAGCTAAGAGAAAAATTAGTAGAAAATAAAGAACTTGCTTTACTTTCAAGAGAGCTTGGAAGGATTAATGTGGATTCACCAATTGAAGAAAATATTGAAGAAATGAAACTAGAGGAATGGGACAAACCAAAAGTATTAGAATTATTTAAAAAATATAGATTCAACAGATTTATAGATCGTTTCGGACTACAAGGAGAAAAGATAGAGGAAAAATCTTTAGAAAATTTATTTGAAATTCAATTAATAACTGATGAAAAAGATATAGAAAATTTAGTTAAGATGATAAAAACTAAAAAAGAATTATTTTATTACTTTAGTACAATAAGTAAAGAAGAACCAAGTTATATTATAAAAAAGATAATAAATAGTATAAGTGTAGTAAATTTAGAGAAAAATATAATATATTACTATAATTTTGAAAATAATATAAATACATTTATTAAATATTTTAAAGACATATTTGAAGACAAAGAAACAAAAATTGGCGGATTTGAATTAGCAAGAGATTATATACTACTAAAGCAAATTGGAATAGAACCTAATAATCTTACTTTTGATGCAAAAATTGCAGCATATCTTTTAAGCCCAACTACATCAAAGTATACATTAGAAGGAATAGCAACACAATATTTAAATATCGATATTTCTTCATATTTAGAAGAAAATGGAATAACACCAAAAAAAGATCAAATAAATTTATTTGATGAAATGAATGAGAATACAGATAAAATAGAACAATATACAAACTCAATATATGCATATGTTATTTATAAACTATATGATGTATTAACTAATAAATTAAAAGAATATAATAGTTTAGAACTATTTAATAACATAGAAATGCCACTTGTAAAAGTTTTAGCTGATATGCAATATATAGGTATGTATGTGGATAAAGAAGAATTAATTGCATATGGAGAGGTATTAAAAGAACAAATATCTGATTTAACAAAAGAGATTTATAATATAGCGGGAGAAGAGTTCAATATTAATTCACCAAAGCAATTGGGAGAAATACTTTTTGAAAAATTAAAATTACCTTTTGCTAAGAAGAATAAAAATGGCTATTCAACAGATGTAGATGTTTTAGAAAAATTAAGAAACGAACATCCTATTATTGAAAAAATTTTAGATTATAGAGGCATTATGAAATTAAATTCTACATATGTAGAAGGGTTATTACCATATATAAATGAGGTAGATAATAGAATACATTCATATTTCCACCAAACTGTTACTGCTACAGGCAGAATTAGCAGTACAGAACCAAACTTACAAAATATTCCTACAAGAGTAGAAGCTGGAAAGAAAATTAGGAAAGCATTTAAACCAGGAGATGGAAGTATATTTTTAGATGCAGATTATTCTCAAATAGAATTAAGAGTACTTGCTCATATAAGTGAAGATAAGCATATGATAGAGGCTTTCCAAAATGATGAAGATATTCATAAACAAGCTGCTTCAAAAGTATTTAATGTACCAATAGAAGAAGTAACACCAGAAGAAAGGTCAAAAGCAAAAGCGGTAAATTTTGGGATAGTATATGGAATTAGTGATTTTGGTTTAGCAGAGCAAATAGGGGTATCAAGGAAAGAAGCTAAAGTGTATATTGAGCAATATCTAGAAAAATATAGTGGAATAAAAAAATTTATGGAAGATATTGTAGAGAGTGCAAAGCAAAATGGATATGTAGAAACATTATTCCATAGAAGAAGATATATACCAGAATTAAAATCAAATAGTTATGTAGTAAGACAATTTGGTTCAAGAGCAGCTATGAATACTCCTATACAAGGAACAGCAGCAGATATTATGAAAATAGCAATGATAGATGTTTTCAATAAATTAAAAGCAGCTAAATTAAAATCAAAGATTGTTTTACAAGTTCATGATGAACTTATAATAGAAACAAAATTAGAAGAAAAAGAACAAGTTGAAATTATATTAAAAGAATCAATGGAAAATGCAACTAAGTTGAAAATACCATTAAAAGTAGAATTATCAGTTGCGAATAATTGGTATGAAGCAAAATAAAATAAAAGGGGACAAAAGAAAATTTTGTTAAGGAGCGATGAAATTTGCATAAAAAAGGTATAAAAATATTAATAGTATTAGTAGTAATAGTACTTATAATGGTATTATTATTTGGCGTATTAAAGGTACAGAATATTATATTAAAAAAGATTTATCCAATGGACTATTCTGAATATGTATATAAATATGCGGAAGAATATGATGTAGATCCAATATTAGTTTTTGCAATAATAAAAGCAGAAAGCAATTTTAATCCCAATGTAGTATCCAAAAGTAATGCAATAGGTCTAATGCAATTAATGGATACAACAGCAGAAGAAATTGCATTAAGTCTTGGAATAGATTTTGTGCAAAAAACGTCATTATATAATCCCGAACTGAACATACAACTTGGGACAAAATACTTTTCGAACCTAATGAAAGAATATAAAAATAATTATATTTTAGCACTAACTGCATATAATGCAGGAATTGGAAATGTAACAAGATGGATTGAACAAGGAATTATTAAAGAAGATGGAAGCGATATTGAAAATATACCATATACTGAAACAAATAATTATGTAAGAAAAATTATAAGAGATTATAAAATATACCAAGATTTATATGAAGTTTAGTTTAATAGTATTTACAACTAAAATCTGTTGATATATAATAAGTAAAATTGTAATAGGAGGTAAAATTTATGTCAGTTTTAGTTACAGGAGGAGCAGGATATATAGGAAGTCATACAGTAGTTGAGCTATTAAATAGTGGAAAAGAAGTTGTCATTGTAGATAATTTTTCAAATAGTAAACCACAAGTATTAGAGCAAATAAGAAAAATAACAGGTAAAGATTTTAAATTTTATGAATTAGATTATTTAAATAAAGAAGAATTAGAAAAAGTATTTCAAGAAAATGATATAGAGGCTGTAATGAATTTTGCAGGATATAAAGCAGTTGGTGAATCTGTACAAAAACCAATAGAATATTATACAAATAATATTTCAGGTGCATTAGTATTATTAGATACAATGAGAAAATATAATGTAAAGAAATTTATATTTAGTTCTTCGGCAACAGTATATGGAGACCCAGAAACAATTCCAATAACAGAAGAATGTAGAACTGGTGGAACAACTAATCCATATGGAACATCAAAATTATTTATAGAACAAATTTTAAAAGATATATATAATTCAGATAATTCATGGGATATATGTATTTTAAGATATTTTAATCCTGTAGGAGCACATGAAAGTGGATTAATTGGAGAAGAACCTCAAGGTATACCTAATAACTTAATGCCATATATAGTACGTGTAGCTGCTGGAATTCTAAAGGAACTATCAGTATTTGGAAATGACTATCCTACACCAGATGGTACTGGAGTAAGAGACTATATACATGTAGTGGATTTAGCAATAGGACATATTAAAGCACTAGAAAAATTAGAAAAAGAAAAACAAGGATTATATATATATAATTTAGGAACTGGAACGGGCTATAGTGTATTAGATATGGTAAAAGCATTTGAAAAAGCAACGAACAAAAAAGTAGCATACAAAATTGCACCACGTAGACCAGGAGATATTGCAACATGTTATGCGGATCCAACTAAAGCCAAAGAAGAATTAGGTTGGGTTGCAACAAGAGGAATAGAAGAAATGTGTAAAGACTCATGGAATTACATACAACTTGTTAGTGGAAACTAAGAAAATTGATGATTTTGATAAAATAAAAGGAATAATAAAAAGATATGATGATAAAATAAAGTCATATCTTTTTTGCTTATTTATAAAAAAGATTTACAGTTCTTACAAAATTTGATATAATTTGACAAATTATATTATTAAAGGGTGAAATGAGCTATGGAACAAGAAAAAATAAAAGAAAATAAAAAAAGAAAGTGTACAATATTAGGAATCAGCATTTGGAGACTACTTGCATATTTTATAATTTATAGCTTTATTGGGTTTGTTTTAGAAACACTATTTGGATTAGTAACAAAAGGTGTAATAGAAAGTAGAAGAAGTTCTTTATACACACCTGTTTGTTGCATATATGGTGTTGGTGCAGTAATAATGATTCTAGGATTACAATATTTTAAGAAAAACAATTACAGTTTGTTTTTTGGTGGATTTATAATTGGTTCTATAGTGGAATATGTAATTAGTTTAGTAGGTGAGTTCATATTCCATATAAAATGGTGGGATTATTCAAATATGCCATTTAATATAAATGGTAGAATATGTATAGCTTTTTCATTCTTTTGGGGAATACTTGCAATATATTTAATGTCATACTTGAATCCTAAAATAGATGAATTGATTGATAAAGTTAAAACAAAAATTCCAATTAAATTATTAAAAACAATTGTAATAGTAGGCATATTAATAATATTTATAGATTTTTTAATTACAAGTTTTGCATTAAAAATGTTTTTTACTAGACTAGTTATAAAATATGATTTAGAATTACAAACATATGAAGAATATATATTTGAATGTACAGAATTATATAAAAACGACGCAATAAGAGAATTTACTCTTAAACATTTTTCAGATGAAAAAATGTTAAAAACATTTCCAAATATAAAATTAACAGGGAAAGATGGAAATATAATTTTTGTTAAAGATATATTAAAAGATATACAACCATATTATATAAAAGTTTTTACACCTTTACATGCGAAATAGTAAAAAATATATTAAAATTACTTTAAAAATATATAAAAGTATTATACAATAGTTATAAATTGTGTATACGAGGAGAAAAAATATGAATAAGAAATGGGAATATTATATATGTGATCAAGATAAAGTAAATGAAATAAGTAAAAAATTTAATATAGACAGACTACTTGCTACTATTTTAGTAAATAGAGGAATATGTAAAGAAGATGAGATAAGAAAATTTTTAGAGCCTACAAGAGAAGATTTTCATGATCCATTTTTGTTACCAGATATGGATATAGCAGTTAATACAATTATAAAAGCTATAGAAGAAAAAGAAAAGATTTTGATATATGGTGATTATGATGTTGATGGTATAACAAGTATATCGGTTTTACAAAAATTTTTAGAAGAAAGAGGAATGAATGTAGCAAACCATATTCCAAATAGATTAGAAGAGGGATATGGATTAAATAAAGAAGCTATAAAGCAAATTGCTGATGATGGATATAAATTAATAATAACTGTAGATTGTGGAATTTCAGGAATAGAAGAAATTGAATATGCAAACAGCTTAGGCATTAGAACAATTATTACTGACCATCATGAACCATTAGACGAATTGCCAAAAGCAATAGCTGTTGTTGATGCAAAAAGAAAAGACAATAAATATCCATTTAACCAATTAGCAGGTGTTGGAGTTGTTTTTAAACTTATTCAAGCAATTGGAATTAAGTTAGGATTAGATGAAAAGGAATATTTAAAATATTTAGATTTAGTATGTGTTGGAACAATATCAGACATAGTTCCATTAGTAGATGAAAATAGAGTTATTGCAAAACTAGGTTTAAAGCTTGTGAATGTGACAAGAAATTTAGGACTTAAATATTTGTTACAAGCAACAGGATATAAGCAAATAGATTCAAATGCAATATCTTTTGGTATAGCACCAAGAATAAATGCTTGTGGCAGAATGGGACATGAGACAGAAGCATTAGATATATTTTTATCAAATGATATTGATGAAGTAAAAGAACTAACAGAAAAATTAAATAATTATAATAAAACAAGACAAGAAACAGAAAAGAAAATTGTAGAAGAAGCCTTAGAATTAATAGAAAAAAATAAAGAAAATGAAAAAAGTGCAATAGTACTAGGGAGTCCAGGATGGCATCATGGTGTAATTGGAATAGTGTCATCTAAGATAACAGAAACATATTTTAAACCAAGTATATTAGTATCTTTTGAAAACGGAATTGCAAAAGGTTCCGGAAGAAGCATTCCTGGTTTTGACTTACATGAGGCTTTATGCAAATCTAGCAAGTATTTAGAAAAATATGGTGGCCATTCAATGGCTGTAGGACTTAGTTTAAAGGAAGAAAATTTTGAGGCTTTTAAAAATGAATTTGAAAAAATAGCAAAAGAAAGTAAAGTAGAAGAAATTTTACCAATAATTTATATAGATGGAGTGGTTAAGCAAGAAGATATAAAACCAGAACATATTAAAGAATTAGAAAAATTAGAACCTTTCGGTGAAGGAAATAAAATGCCACTATTTGCATATAAAGGTTTAAAGATAAATTCTATTCGTGCATTAACAGAAGGAAAACATTTAAAATTGACACTAAAGGATGATAATATTATAATAGATGCTATAGGATTTAATATGGGGCATCTAGTAAATGACTATTTGATTGGTGATAAAGTAGATGTTGTTGGAGTACTAGAAATAAATAGTTTTAATGGCATAGAGAGTGTCCAAATAAATTTAAAAGATATTATGAAATCCATATAATAATTAGAAAAATAAAGGTGTGATGAAAATGCAAGAAGAACCAAATGCAACAATTAACGATATTATATCAAAAATGAAAAAAAACAATTGGCGTTCAAATACTAAAATGATAACAAAAGCGTATAATTATGCGCTTTCAAACCATGGAGATCAAAAAAGAAAATCAGGAGAACCATATATTATTCATCCCTTACAAGTAGCGTATATACTTGCAAATATGGAATTAGATGATGCTACTATTTGTGCTGCTATATTACATGATGTAGTTGAAGATACAGATGTGACATATGAAGATATAGTCAGAGAATTTAATGAAGAAATTGCAGAAATGGTAGATGGGGTTACTAAACTTGGAAAATTAAATTATACTACCTTAAAAGAACAACAAGTAGAAGACTACAGAAAAATGTTTCTTGCTATGGGAAAGGACATAAGAGTTATTCTTATAAAACTAGCTGATAGACTTCATAATATGAGAACACTGAAATACTTAACAAGAGATAGACAAATTGCAAATGCACAAGAGACAATGGACTTATATGCACCACTTGCAAATAGGCTGGGTATGTATTCATTAAAATGGGAATTGGAAGATCTATCTTTTAAATATTTATATCCAGAAGAATATAGAGAAATAGTAGAGGGATTAGACAGAAAAAGAGAAGAAAGATTAGCTTTTATTGAAAAGATAATGGAACATATAAAAAAAGAGTTAAAGGCACAACATATAGAAGCGGAAATAAAAGGAAGAGCAAAACACCTATATAGTATATATAGAAAAATGAAGAGAGATAATTGTACTTTAGATCAAATTTATGATTTGTTTGCACTAAGAATTATAGTTAATTCTGTTAAAGATTGTTATGCAGCATTAGGAGTTGTACATGAGTTATATAACCCAATGCCAGGCAGATTTAAAGACTATATAGCTGTTCCAAAACCTAATATGTATCAATCATTGCATACAACTTTAATTGGAGAAAAAGGAACACCATTTGAGGTACAAATTCGTACTTGGGATATGCATAGAATTGCAGAATATGGTATTGCTGCACATTGGGCATACAAGGAAGCTAGTTTTGCAAAAGGGAAAAAAGCCAATGTAAAAGTAGAAGAAGATAAGTTAGCATGGCTTCGTGAAACTTTGGAATGGCAAAAAGAAATGCAAGATCCAGAAGAATTTTTAAATACTTTAAAAACAGAACTATTTGAAGATGAAGTATATGTTTTTACTCCTAAAGGAGATATTAAAGTATTGCCAAGAGGAGCAACTCCAATAGATTTTGCTTATAGTATACATGCTCAAGTTGGTCATAAGATGGTAGGATGTAAAATTAATTCAAAAATGATGCCAATTATAACAAAATTAAAAAGTGGTGATATTGTAGAAATTATTACATCTGATAATGCAAAAGGACCAAGTAGAGACTGGTTAAAATTTATTAAAAGTTCGTCTGCAAGAAATAAGATTCAAGCCTGGTTTAAGAAAGAGCAAAGAGCAGATAATATTATTAAAGGAAAAGAATTAATAGAAAAGGAAATTAAAAGAATAGGAATGGCATCATCTGAGCTTCATAAACAAGAATATATGCAAGCAGCTTTAGATAGATATAAATATAATTCTGTTGATGATATGTATGCATCTGTAGGGTTTGGAGCAATATCTGCAGGAAAAATTATTGCCAAAATACTTGAAGAATATAAAAAAGTAAATAAAGATGAACAAATAGAGAAAAAAATAGAAGAGCTTGCTCAAAGTAAAAAAGTCAGAAATAATATTCCTAAGAGTGGAGTTATTGTAAAAGGAATAGATAATTGCTTAGTTAAATTATCTAAGTGTTGCAATCCTGTTCCAGGAGATAATATAATAGGGTATATTACTAAAGGAAGAGGAGTATCAATTCATACTACAGAATGTGCTAATATAAAAGATTTATTATCTGATGAAGATAGAATAATTGATGTAGAATGGTATAATGAAAACACATCAAGCTATAATGTAGATATTGAAGTATATTCTAATGATAGAACTGGACTACTTGCAGATATTCTTAAAGCTATTTATGATGTTAAAACAAAATTAGTAGCTGTTAATAGCAAGGTAAATAAAGAAAGAATTGCTATAACAGAAATCACAGTGGAAGTAGAAAACTTAGAAGAACTTAACAAGACACTTAAAGCATTACGAAAAGTAGATAGTGTATTTGAAGTTAAAAGAAAAAAATAATAAGAGAGGAATTTTAATGATATTAAAAAGATTAAAAATAAATACTATGCTTGGAGAACCAACAAATTGTTATATTATTGTAGATGATGTAACAAAAGAAACAATGGTAATAGATCCAGCGGGCGAAGCAGATAAAATAACAGAAATGTTAGACATTTTACAAGCAAAATTAAAGTATATTTATTTAACACATTGTCATGGAGACCATACAGGAGCAGTAAATCAATTAAAAAATAAATATGGTGGTAAAGTACTGATTCATAGAATTGAAAGTGAGAATTTAAATAATCCGGAGGTTACACTAAATTACTATATTGGTATGGAAGATATCAACCTAGAAACAGATTCTAGAATAGATGATGAAGATATAATTCATATTGGAGATTTAGAATTTAAAGTGATTTATACTCCAGGGCATACGAATGGTAGTACGTCACTATATAGTAAAGAAGAAAAAATGGTGTTTACAGGTGATTGCCTATTTAGAGGAACATGGGGAAGGACAGATTTACCAACAGGAAGTTTGAGTGAAATAATGGATTCCATAATAAATCGCTTATTAGTTTTACCAGATGATACAATTGTATATCCTGGTCATGGAAAATCTACAATGATTAAAGAAGAAAAACCAATATATCTAGAATTAAAACAAAGAGATATATAGTGTATAAATAGTTAAATAATTATCATATTTTTCATTCTTTAGAATATAATTATATAGATTATAGGACAAAGGAGAAAAGAATGATAAATGTAACAGTAATTAATTTAAAGAGTATAATGAAATATCTAGTAGGGGTATCAATTTTAGTTATTGGTATAGCTTGTACTAGATTTTTCTATAATAAAAGTAACCAAGATTTAACAAAACAAATAGCTAGCATGAATTTTACACAATGTTTAGATGAAACACTACCTGATATAAATGGAAATAGTAATATTAGAAAATTTGAAAGCAGTGTATCAACAAGAAGCTCAAATTTAAAAAGAATGTTAAATGTAGAATTACAAATGATGGAGAATTTAGTTGAAGAAGATAAAGAGAAAGAAAATGTAGAAGAAATACAAGAAGCTCCACAAGTAGAAGAAAATTTAGAAGTGGCACAAACTAATGTAACTACACAAGAAATACAAGAAAATAATATAACTCCTAAATATAATGGAGAATTTGGAACAGTTAAAATAAAAAATGAATCAGATAAAGAAATAACTCAAGAAATGTTAACTCCTAACATATCTCTAGAAGATAATAAAGATATAATTATATTCCATACACATACTTGTGAAAGTTATACTCCAAGTGAAAAGTTTAATTATGAAATGACTGGAAATTATAGAACAACAGATTTAAATTTTACTGTTGCAAGAGTAGGGACAGAACTAGAAAAATGTTTAACTGGTTATGGATATAATGTAATTCATGACCAAACATATCATGATTACCCTGCATATAGTGGTTCTTACGGCAGATCACTTACAACAGTAAAAAATATATTAAACAATAATCCAAATGCTCAAATGGTAATAGATTTACATAGAGATGCTGTTGGAAGTAGTTCAGATTATGCACCAAGTGTAAAAATTGGAGATGAAGTAGCAGCCCAAATGATGTTTGTTATTGGAACAGATGGAGGAGGGCTTCAACATCTTAATTGGCAACAGAATTTAAAATATGCAGTAAAACTTCAAGAAAAAGCAAATGAATTATATCCTGGACTATTTAGACCAATTATTGTACGAAATTCAAGATATAATCAACATTTAACTAAAGCTGCTGTAATAATAGAAGTAGGTGCGACTGGAAATACACTAGATCAGTGCCTAGTTAGTATGAAATATTTAGCTAAAGTTATTAGTGAAGTTATGAAATAAAAGATATGGAATCTTGACCTTGACAATCAAAAAAGAATTATATACAATAAGAACTATATTAAGAGGTGTAATATGATAAAAAGAACTGATACAAAACCAATATATGTAGGAAATGTACAAATAGGTGGACAAAATAAAGTTGTAATTCAATCTATGTGTAATACAAAAACTAAAGATGTACAAAATACAGTAAAACAAATACTAGATTTAGAAAAAGCTGGTTGTGAAATTATTAGAGTAGCTTGTCTAGATTTAGATGATGCTAAAGCAATAAAAGAAATAAAGAAAAATATTCATATACCAATTGTGGCTGATATTCACTTTGACTATAAAATTGCATTACAAGCTATTGAAAGTGGAGTAGATAAAGTACGAATAAATCCTGGAAATATTGGTGATGAAAATAGAATAAAACAAGTTGTAAATGCTTGTAAAGAAAAAAATATACCTATAAGAATAGGGGTAAATTCAGGATCACTTGAAAAAGACTTATTAGAAAAATATGGTGGAAAACCAACTGCAAAAGCAATGGTTGAAAGTGCAAAAAGACATGTAGACATACTGGAAAAGTTGAATTTCTTTGATATAGCAATATCTTTAAAAGCATCAGATTTAGATTTATGTATAGAAGCATATGAGGAGGCTGCAAAAGTCTTTAACTATCCTTTACATTTAGGAATTACAGAAGCAGGTACAGTTTTTAGTGGAACAATTTCATCAAGTATTGGTTTAGGAATTATGCTAAAAGAAGGAATTGGCGATACTATTAGAGTGTCTTTAAGTGGTGATCCAGTAGAAGAAATAAAAGTTGCAAAAGAGATATTAAAAAATTGTAAATTGTATAATAAATCACCAAAATTGATTGCTTGTCCAACTTGTGGTAGAACACAAATAAATATAATAGAAATTGCAAAAGAGGTTGAAGAATTCTTACAAAATATAGAAAGCAATATTACAGTGGCGGTAATGGGATGTGCAGTAAATGGACCAGGGGAAGCATCACAAGCTGATATAGGAATAGCAGGAGGAATAGAAGAAGGATTATTATTTAAAAAGGGAAAGATAATAAAAAAAGTCCCACAAAATCAAATTGTGGAAGTGTTAAAAAAAGAAATATTAGAAATGATTAAATAGATAAAAGGTTACAGATGCTTGTAACCTTTTATCTATTTTTGTCATATCATGTAGTATATCAAAAATTAAGGAGGAATAGTAATGCGTAGAAGATGTAATTGTCATAAATGTTGTTTAAGTAATTATTCTAATTATAAAGACGACCTTATGGAAAAAGCATGCAATAATGTAATGCCGATTTCTGAATGTTGTAATGATAATGATGATAATTGTGGCTGTGGTTGTGGATTTGATGAAGAAGAATCAGTTTTTCCAGAAAATCCTATGCTTGCACAAAGTTATGTGCCATGGCAAACAATGGACAAAACTTTTAAACCTTGTATTGGATTAAAAATGGGTACAATTTTTCCTGAACTTGTGAGCCAATATGTACCATGCCAATCAATGGAAGAAATAGAGTATATTAGAAAAACAAATGAAATAGGAGAGGGGTGTAACAAATGTTAGATAATAATATGAATATAGAAAATAGAAATTGCATGTGCAATTGTAATTGTAATTGTGAATGCATGGATAATAATGAAGAAATGAGTTGTGAATGCAAAAACGAATTAAGAGAAGAAATGATGATGCAATTAAGAGCATATAAATTTTCTATAGTAGAATTAGGACTATATTTGGACACTCACCCAGATGATGAAAAAGCTCTTTGTTTGCATAGAGAATATTGTAAAAAGGCAAAAGACTTAGCAGATAAATATCAAAAAATGTTTGGTCCACTTACAATATATTATCCATGCAAAAAATGGAGATGGCTTGAAGAACCATGGCCATGGGAAAGGAGGAGTTTTTAATGTGGACTTATAATAAAGCACTACAATATCCAATAAAAATTAAATGTCCAAATCCAAGACTTGCAAAATTTATAATATCACAATATGGAGGACCAGATGGGGAACTTGGAGCAGCGCTTAGATATTTATCTCAAAGATTTGGAATGCCAGATCAAAAAGCAAAGGCTATATTAAATGATATTGGTACAGAAGAATGAGTACCATTATGATGTCAATAGCTAAAGACAGGGATTACAATCTTAGCTATTGACTGCCAAAAATACTAGAATTTATTCGAAAATAGAGCATCTATTTCATCTGTATCTGGAACTGGCTTATCCCAATCTTTCCCAAATAGACTATAAAAATTGAACAATAATTCTAATTTTAGCCATTCTCCTTTATCTATTGCTTCTAATAAACCAGCTATTCTATTTACCATAAATTTATTTAAAATTTTCATATCATTTTGTGATAATTTTCCATCAGCATGCATATCTTCCACAGGACCATTTCTGAATAAATAATGAGTTAGAGCTATAGGGAGAATATCTTTGCTTCTATCACTTAATAATCTTTCTTTAGAATTCTTATTTAGATTTTCAAATAAAGTTTTATTTTTATTTTCACTAAGAAATTCTCGAAGTGACTCTTGAATAGCATAATTATATTGTTTTATATTCCATTTGTTTCTTTGCTTTTTTACTTGATATGCAGTTACTCCATACAATTCAGCTATTGTATTATCACTATGATTTCTAAATAATTCTTCTGATTCTTTTTTAGTTATTAAATTCCAATTTAATATTTCACCTTCATTTTTTCTTTTGTTTAATTCTTCATATAAATCTTGCTTCATTTTTTACTCCTTTTTAGTTATATATATATTTATTTTATAATTTTTTCTTATTATTCGACTAAATCTAAACTTTAGTTATTTTAGGATAAATATGTAACTCAAAATTGGTTGGGTCGGAATCTTTTTTTATAGCCTTTTCTGTTTTTAAATAAGTAACTTTGCTAATTATACTTTTTAATAAAATATTTTTATCTTCAGCTGTTTCTAAATTATAATATAAATCTATAATATTTTCTAACTTTGGTATTATAATTTCTTTTTGGTTTTGTATTTCTAGATTTTTTTGTAATAAAGAATTGTATTCTTTTAACTTACTTTCTAAACATTGAATATTGTCTTTTATTGCTTTAGAACGTCTTATAAATTCGTCATTGTTGTATATTCCATTTTCTAAAAATTCATATATTTTATTAAGTTTATCGTTTTCTTTTTCTAGTTCTTTTTTAGTTATGCTAATAGATTTTTCTATTATTTTATTATTAGAGTTTAGATTATTTTTTTCTGAATAATGTACTTTATAATTTTTAAGCCATATTTTTAAGGCGTCAATGATTTTATCTTCTACAATATAAAGTTTAGAGCTTATGTTATCACATTTAGAATTAGAACACATAAGAGTAGCGGGCTTGTCAGCTTGGGTATAAGGTCTCCTTTGCATAGGTTTACCACATTTTTCACAAAATATTAAACCAACTAATGGATTTTGAATAGTGTTATTATGTTTTACTTTTGGAGCATTTTGTTTTCTTTTTTCTTGTACTAATTCCCAAGTTTTATTATCAATAATCGGCTCATGCAATCCGTCATAAATTAGATAATCTTTATTACGAGGTCTACTAATAATAAGATGTCCATTTTTTGTTTTCTTTTTTTGCTTCCTTCTATTCCATACAATTTTACCAATATAGGTAGGGTTAGAGAGAATATCCTTAACAGAAGAAATAGACCACTCATTTGCAATTCTAGGTTTTAAATTTAGTTTATTTAATTGTTTTGCAACTGAATTTATAGTGGCATTTTCAAAAGCATATAATCTAAAGATTTCTTTAACAACAGGTGCTTCATCTTGATTTATAGATAAGGTATAGCCTTTTGCATTTTTTAGTTTAACTCTATCATAACCAAAAGGTGCAATATTTCCAACAAATTTACCTTCAGATACGGAAAGTTCACGACCTCTTTGTAAACGCCTATTTATAGTCTTATATTCTCTTCTGGACATAAACAAGCCAAACTCAAAGTATTCTTCATCAAATTCATTATCAGGGTCATATGTTTTAACAGGGGTAATTATTTTTGTATGAGAATATTTAAATGCTTTTGAAACTCGACCCTGGTCGGCGGTGTCTCCACGAGCGAGTCTTTCTATCTCAACAACTAAAACACCTGTCCATTTCTCATTCTCAACATCTCTAAGAAGTTTTTGCATTTCTTTTCTTTCACTAATTGTTTCGCCACTTACAACTTCTCTATAAATTTTTGAAATATGTAGTTTTCTTTTT
>CAJFII010000012.1 GCA_904381285.1 uncultured Clostridia bacterium
TCATTTTTTGTTACTTTATATATTTCAAATTTTGCTCCTTGTATTTTTTCTCCTGTTTGTATGTCTTTTACTTCTATTTCTAGTTTTGTTATATCTTGTTCTACTTCTACTTTTTGTATTTCTTTTGTATCTTCTACTTTAAATGATATATCTTCTAATGTTGCATATCCTTTGTCTAATAGTTCTTCTTTTTGGTCTTTTGGTTGTCTTAGTATGTAATCTCCTATTGGTAATTTTTCTGTATAGTAATTTTCTTCTCCTGTTGTAAATTCTCTTACTTTTTCTTCTTTTGTTGTTCCATCTTCATTTTTTGTTACTTTATATATTTCAAATTTTGCTCCTTGTATTTTTTCTCCTGTTTGTATGTCTTTTACTTCTTTACTTCTATTTCTAATTTTGTAGTATTATTAACAACATATATCCTACTACCTTCAGTTTCAGCATTAGTTTGAAGATCTCCATTTGATTTTATTTGGAAAGTAATTGGTTCTATTGTTACATACCCAGATACCGCTTCTTGTTCTTTTATTGTATATGTTTTATTTATTTCTAATCCACGTATTGTATAACCTTTTTCTTCACTAATCCATGAATATAATTGTGATCCATTTTCATCTACAATTTCTAATTTAGCACCTGGTAAAATTTGTTTTTGTTCATCTACTTTGCTAATTTCTACATTAGTTTTCTTACTTGTATATGATATGTTAATTTCTATTAAAGCTCTTTGGTCTTCATTATATGTTGCATCAGCATCATATATATTTGTATTTTGGATATATCCTACTGCAGGTGTTATTTCTTTTACATAGTATTCTCCTAATGGTAAGTCTGCTTCATATGATAATGCTCCATTTTCATTTGTTGTTTTTGTTTCTATTACTTCATCTTTTTTTATTATAACTGTTCCATCTTTTGCTACAATATCTTGTTTTGCATATATTCCTATTATAGTTCCTTGTATTGGACTATTTGTTTCTTGATCATTATTTGTAACACTTATTTTAACTTTTTGCCTTGTATCCTCTAGTTCTTGATCCATTGTTAATAATGGTGTTGTTTGAGCTTCTTCTTTCCATTCTGGTGTTCCTGCTTCTAATTCTTTATTATTTGTACCATAAACTAAAGTTATTGGAATTTCTTGTTGGTTTAAAGCAAAACCTTCTGCAGCTTTTATCTCTTTTAAATAATAGTTACCTATTGGTATATTATCGAAATATCCCACTCCATCAGCATTTGTTGTTATTTGTTTTACTAATTGATCTTTACTATATACAATAGTTTTTTGGTTATCTTGACTATATATGTCTTCTTTAGCATATAACCCTATTACTGATCCTTCTACATTTCCTTTTTCATATGTAAACTGATAATTTCCATTTTCATTTTTATTTGCTTTTGTTAAAAATTCTCCTTTCATAGTAACCTTTAAACTTGTTACTTGTTGTTTATTTGGTTCTTCAATAACTATTGTATTCTTATCAAATACTGTATCTAAATAATAGATTTGATTTGTAGCTATTTCAAATTCTATTTCCTCTTCTGGCTCCATAACAAGTTCTTGGTTTTCTCCGTGTCCTTCATAGCCATTTTTTACATAACCATCTGGTGCTTGAACTTGGATAACTCTATATTTTCCTACCGGTAATTCCATTGGAGTAATTGTATAGCCTAGTCTATTTGTTTCAAATGGATTTTCATATGTACCTTGTTCTATATTTCCATCCTCTGCTGTCCATGTTTTGTATGTCATTAATTTTCCTGTTTCTTTATTTTGTATAACAAATTTTGCTCCACTTTTTAAAATAGTCTGTTTTGTTTCAATATCTTTATTATATATTTTTATTCTTGTTGTAAAATTTTCATCAAGTACATATTTTAAGTTTTGTAATTCTCTACTATCATTTTCTACTTTTACAAGAAATGGTATTATTGGCTCTAAATTATGAGGTACAGTTGTTTCTACTATTACATATTCACCATAAGGTAATTCTGGACTTGCTAAATATCCATCTTTATTTGTATATTTTTCTTGTATATTCTCTCCCTGTGTAATGTTATCATATAATTTTGCTGTTTCTTCATTTATATTATATGGGTAATATGCTTTTTCATCTTGTGGTAATTTTTCCATATTATCTTCTGTATATCTTATTTTATAATAATAATTAATTAAATCTCCTATATTATAGCTTCCATTATCATTTCTTTTTTCTACAATATATGGATCTTTTTGTGCTTCTTTATCTGCTAAAGTATATGTTCCATCTTCGTTTCTAACAATTTTTCCACTTTTTACAATTTCTAAATCACTAATTAAATACATTTTAAAGCCGGCATTTTCTAATGGTTTTTTTACGCTATCTTGATCTTCTTGTAATTTTACAATTTGAAATCCTTGTTTTTTTACATTTAAAGAAAATGTTCTTTCTTCTGTTATTTTTAATTCTTCTTGACCTCTATATGTAACATCTACTTCTTGTGACTCAGAACTTGCTAAATATCCCTCTGGTGGTGTTATTTGTTTTATATAATATATTCCGCATTCTAAATCATCAAAAGTTAATTTTCCCTCTTCATTTGTTGTTTGTTGTTGTATTAGTTCATCTTTTTTATATAACAATCCTGCTTCATCAGGATATCTTGCTGTTATTCCGTCTGAATGATAAATATTTTCTTTAGCATAAACACCATATACTGCTCCTTCCAAAGTAGCATTTCCTTGAGGAATATTAGTTTTAGTTTGGCTATCTATTAAATTTATATTTATTTGGTTTTTTACTCTCCTATTTTCTATAGATGTTTTTTCAGCATTATTGAAAATGTTTATTGTTCCTTCGTTTTGAACTTTCTGCCCTTCATAATCTCCAGTTTGTATAGATGCTAATACATTTATTTCATATTCTCTTTTTGGTTTGTTTTCATCATAATCACCATAATATCCATAAGGTGCTGTTTCTTCAACAATCTTATATTTTCCTTCATTTTGAACTGTATAATATAGCCATTCATTTGTTAAATATGTTTTATCTTCTTGCCTATTAAATAGAACTTCTTTTCCATTTAAATAACTTATATATTCTTTGTAATCATTTGCCAAATTATCCCATTCATAAATTTTATATGTTGCATCTGCTTTTATTTGATTTTTTGTTTCACTATCTATATTATTAATTTTTACTTTTAATTTAAATGGCTCATTTTCTATTTTTCCATTTGCCCTATCAAAATCATCTGGATTTACCTTATATGCAATCCTATAGTTTTCATTATCATAATCTGGAGTAATTGTATAATTTTCTGCTTTTAGCTGATCGATTGTGAACTCCATACTAAAGCCTGAATCTTTATGATTTTCTGGCACTTTTGTTTCTTCTACTTTATATTTTCCAGTAGTTAATTTATTCCATTCATAATATGAACTTTCATAAATTCCATCCTTATTACTATCTACCATTTCTTCTTTTTTTACATATTCTGTTCCATTCCACTCATATAAAGTGAAGCTTGCATCTGTTAATGGTTTTTCTGTAATACTATCTATTTTTTGTATTTGTAATTTCGCTTGTGGCATTTGATATTGAACTGTAACATTTCCTGTATTCTTTGTTACTTCTCCTAAGTTTATATTGGTATTTGTTCCTCTGTAGTCTTTTAAATTTCCACTTGCACTTATCAACGTAGAATAAGTACCTATTTTATTCATTTTTCCTTGTACTTCAAAAGTTATTTTATCCCCTTTTTGACTTATTCCATCTGAATTTTTTCCATAATTTGCTGTTATAGTATTACCTGAAATTTGATAGTTTGTTATTGGAGTAGTTGTTCCTGTACTTGCTTCATAATAACTTACTTTTACAGTATTAGGATCTATTTGTATTCCTGAATCAACTTGCAGTGTAGCTTTACCTTTATATAAACCTACTTGTTCTCTATTATTGCTATTTGCAGTTACTACACCTGTAACTTTTACTTTACCATTTTTTAGATATTGGTCTTTAAAAGTATCAATTGGTACATAACTTACTTGTGATGTATATGTTGGTAATACTAATGTGTTTGTTACATTATATCCGCTATATGTTGTTTCATATCCTGCTACTGTTTGTTCTTTAATAGTATATGTATAGTTTTTACCAGCGCTTTGATTATATATTGGTAAATTTGTAAATGAATATTTATTATTAGTAGCCGATACTGTATTTATTTTTGTTCCATCTCTATATAATTCTATTACAGGTGTTACTCTTGAATTGTATTTGTTACTACTATCGTTCCATGTAATATTTCCACTAACAGTTGTTGTATCTAATATCCAGTTTGCTGTTAATGTTGTTGTTGCACTTTGGCGTGTATATCTTCCCTTATTCGGATCACTCGAACTATCTGATACCCAAGCGCCATCACTAATACAATGTGTATATACATTACCATTTAGAGTACCGCTTGCTCCTGCACCATGTGATACACTCCATCCATTAAAACGATATCCTGGTCTTGTTGGAGTAGATATTGTTGTTGTTTGTGTACATTCTTTACTTATTGTTGTTGAACCTGGGTATGTTCCACCATTTGTATTAATTACTAAAGTTTCTTTTAGTTTTATTAAATTTATACTTCTTTTTCTATGAACATTCTCATCTCTATGAAGTCCACAATTCATACTATTTACTTGTATTCTTACTGAATTTGTTGTTGCACCATGTATGTGTGATAATGTATCAGCATCATATGAATTTGTCCATGTATCAAATCTTCCGGAAGCTGGATCATAATTACTACTTGAGCTGTCACCATCAAATTCCCATATTGCATAATAATGTTCCGGTTTATTATATCGCCCTTCAAGGACTATACCTGCCCAACCTTGATTACTAGCATCTAAGTGTTTTTCTATTTTTACAGCAGTAGTTACCCATCCACTATTATTTGGACTTACCTGCACTGTACTTGTAGATAATGTTTGATTATTTGATGTAACATTATTTACTTTACAAGTTATAAATGTTTGTCTTACATTATCTTTATTTATTGCAACATAAAAAATTCCATTTCCTCTTCCTGCATAGCTTGTATCACTTTCTCCCCACGCAAGTGGTTGTATTTCTGTAGTTTGTTCTTTTACTTCTAATTCCATTAAATAATCGTAGTATCTTTCTACTTCTTTTGGTAACATTACTACCATATCTTCTCCACTATCTTCTTGATTTACTGGATTGGCAACAGATACTGGATATATTAATGGTGTATCTCTTTTTAAAAGCTCTTCAGTTTCTTTTTCATTTAATTTTCTTAAAAATAATGCTAATTCTTCATTAGATGTGGCATTAATTGCTTCAGTTAGTTTTTCATCTGATATTCTTTTGTAGTCAACTGCATTGATAGTTCTATTAGTTATTCCATCGTTTTCTTCATTTTCTTGTATATTAACATCATCTTGTTCTAAATTATCCCCTTGTCTATCATTTGATTTTTCCAATGTTTGTGGAATATTTGTAGTTATTTTTACCGGTTTTTCCACTGTCACTGCATAATTTACAACAGGATAAAACACAGATAATAATAGCTGTGTTAATACAAGCAATGAAATTAATTTTCTTCTAATATTTTGCTTTTTTTCCATGTTTTTCTCCATATGTTAATATATAATATTTTACTTTTATTATATATAACTCCTTTTTCGTTGTAAATTGATATTCTTCCCAATTTTTCGCACTTTTACCAAGTAGTATAATTCTAATCTTACGGAAATAAATATCATACATCTATTTAACATTTTGTTTACATTTTAGTTATATTTTTGCAATATTACATACATTTATTGTTTTTTATTTACATAACTATAAGAAAAGTAGCTTCGCCACATGTGCATTTCGCTTCGCGAATATGCACAGACCAAGGTAACTTAACCTTGTTGCTCCGGAAAAATCTGACGATTTTTCCTATGCAATAAAAAAGGACACTAAAAATTTTTTTAATGTCCTTCATAAACTTTTATTAATTTCTTAAACAATTTTCTCTATGCTAATGTTCTTTCATTGTGTCTACTATATTCTTCGTTAATTTCTTCTTCTAAATTATCAATTTTTTCTTGAATTGTATCTCCTTTTGTATTTTCTAGTCTTTTCTTAAAACCTTCTATATCATTTATTTTGCATCTTTTTGCTGCTTTTCTTATTAATATTTCTGTATCATCTACCTCTACTACCTTATCATTATATGGGTCATCATCTATATTTTCTAGTACGGTTTTTTCTTTTTTACTATTCTCTATTCTTTGTTCTGCCCTTTCAATATTATCATTAACTGATGCGTTTCTACCTTTTTCCATATATTCTTGCACATCAGTTTGTACTATCTTTTGGTTGGTATTTTCTAAATTTACTGGTATACTTGTATATTTATTTTCCGCTTCATCTCTTCTATAATAATTAATTTCTGGTATTCCATATGCCCCTAATGTTACTGTGAAACCTTCATTTGACCTACCTTCATTTTCGCCCTTTTTTATTTTTAGCATAGTCATTACTGTATCTTTTTTTACTTCTGAGCCATCTTCATTTACTTCAATAACTTCTTGTGCTGGATTAGTGCCTTCTGTTTGTTGTAAGGTTTCCAATTCTAACTGATTTCCATCTTTATCTATTCCTATAAATTCAAACTTTGTTTGATCAATTCTTCTTACTCTTACATCAACTATACCTTTTTCTTTTACTTCTGGCACTAAATCTTCAAAAGTTTTTGTTTCTGTAATTTTACTTTTCATATCAATTTTAGCATCTTTTGGATTTGGCTTATATTTAATAGTTCCTTGTTTATTTTCTTTCATATCTTCTTCAAGTGCATTTTCTTTTAACTGTTGCTCCTCTTTTTGAAGTTTTTCCAATTTTTCTAAAGATATAGGCATTATTTTTTGTAATTGTATTAAAAATTCGTTTTCATTTATTAATTCTTTATATTGAGGAGTAATTATAACTTGATTATCTTCTCCGATTGTTGCAATTGTTCCTTCATTTGCTTTAAATTCAAGCTGAATTTTACCATCTATTTCTTTTTTTACTAGATATATTTCTTCTTGCTTTTCATTGCTTAAATCATTATCATTTTTTGATAAATTAATTTTACCATAAAAGCTTATATCTAGTATTTTTTCTCCGTCTTCAAGATTTTTTTCTTGTTCTTGCTTATATCTTCTTAATTGTTCTATTAATGGCTCCATAATTCCTCCTACAACTATTAAACATTAAAAGATAGTTCAAAATCTGTACCTGTTTTTAATCTTATTATAAATGTTTTACTTCTTTGTTCTGCAGCACTACTCAAGCTTTCTTTATATGGCACTGTTACTGTATAGTATGTTCCCTCATTTTTTAAGCTTAAACTTCCCACTATATTATTTGCAAAGAAATTTTCATTAATATATTGTTCAAAAGATTCCTGTGTTTTAAAATAATTATTTTTAAAGTCAGTATTCAAATACCCATATAATTCTGTGTAGCTTTTTGTATTAATTAATTTCATTACTTTGTCAACAATAGAAGCTACTTTTTCTTTATCAGAAAGCTTATTGTATTCATTTATTAGTTCATCATTTTCTAAAGTATAATTATCTAAAATAATAGTATAACTATTTATACCTGTTTCTTTTATCTTATAATAATTATTGTAATTATCTATTGCTATATATTCTCCATATTGACCATTTTTAGTAATTCCATGTTGTACAATATTAGCATCTACAAGTCTATTTAAGTTATTTTGAATATATTGTTTATACTCTTCTATATTATTATTAAACTTTTTTTGTCTATATTCACTATCTAAAATCTCAAAAGCATGTTCTGTATTATTAATAGCATTAAATTTATAGTCATCAAAATATAGTTTTAATACTTCAAAATCTGTTACATTAATTTCTTTTATTTCATTATATAAATTTTTTTGTATGTTTATATCCTGTTTATATCTTTCATTTACTTGATTATTCACTGCACTATCATATTCTTCTTTTGATATAGGTGTAACTGAAAATGCATTGTTATTATAGTCCATATTTATTATTAAATAGTAATCATCTTGAATATTGTTTTCCCTAATTACTCCATAAACATAAACTGTTATATTTGAAATTTTATCTATTACATACATGTCTTGGCTTATAAAGTTTATTTTGCTTGTATATTGATGTTTTAATTCTATTACATTATTACTTGAAATACTTTCTATTGCATTTGCATTATTTTCTTGTACATAAGTAAAATAGTTGTTTATATTATTGTTTATATTAAAGAATAGTGTTTTGTTATCTACTTTTTCTGTATCTTGAAATGCTATTGTTTCTGGGTTATCTTCTTGTAAATTTACTGTATTTCTATTTATAAGTAATAAAGCTATTATTATTATGATTATTATTAGTATTAATAACATTATACTTACTATAATCTTACTTGATTTATTCATATAATTACCCTCCGTTATTATTTACTTATAAATATTACTTTTTTATTTTGTAATAATACCTTATTTACATCCATCCATCCTGTTTTAGTACTAGATCCAACATTTGAAACATATACTTGATTTCCATTTGCTTCAAGTACTGCAAAATAATGTCCTGATCCATTACTCCAATATCCATTTCCTGCATTTATTATAACAGGATTTCCTGTATTTAAATGTTGCAAAATCTCTTCTGCTGTAGCATTTTGATCTTCTCTACATGTTAATCCAAAAGATCTTAATACTCCTACAATACTAATTCCGTTTGGATTAATACGTCTTATATCTTCTGGATTTCTATCTATTCCATATCCACTTAGTATTACGGCAACTGAAGTTACAGAACATCCTGAATTTTTCATTGTTCCACCCATATAGTAATTACTCCACCATGGTCCTGTATATTGTAAATATTCAACAAATGTCTTTCCTGAACCTGTTGTATATTCACCTCTATATCCTTCTCCTGCGGCACCCGTCATACCTCCAGCACCATTTCCGCTTCCACTCATATATGCATTTGCATCTATTCCAGCAGCTGCATAGAATTTTACTATTTGTGCTTTAGTATTTGCTATCCATGAATCTGCTTGTGTAGGATATTCTGGCGTGTTAGGGCAGTATGTTTGTCCAATTGCTCCTACAGTATATTTACCTTGTGTATAATAATAACTTCCATTTGCTATCAAATGACCAAATGCCTTTATTCCTTCTGAATCTGAAGAGTAATTAGCCCAACCACTACCTCCTCGTATATTAAACCAGTTATTATGACCATCTATCGCATGTCCTGCTCTTCCTGCACTTGTTTCTGTAATAGATACAGCAGCTGCAAATAATGCATTTACTTTATATTCATTTTGCATATCTAAAAATGCTTGTGCATTTGCTATAAGCTTTTCATTTCCAGAATATCCTCCTGCAAAAGCAGCCTTTAATGTTTCTATGTCTGTTATAAATAGTGACTCATCATGAACATCGAAGTCACCCTCATAACTTCCTTCAACAAATTCTTCTGGTTCAAAAACACTAATTAAGCCATCAATATTGAAATCTATATTTACATCTTCTAGTGGTTCGCCGGCTTTATATAAATATATAAAATAATCCATAAGTTCAGCATGAGTCTGTGTTCTCATATTTGCTTCTAATAATCCTTTTAACCATGCTTCAGATGACAAAATATTCATAACAGGTCTATCGTCTTGTCCTTCTCCCATTAATTTATATTTTACAACTTCACCATCTGGATTATATTTGGCATTTTTGTTTACTGAATTATCACTATTATAATATGCTTCATAATATCCTGTAGAATTTTTCCATAAACCTAAAAATCTATCTGCATTTACAATTGTTTTTGTTTCATTTGATTTTTGCCATTCACTTGCATCCACAGAAATTACTGTTGTTTCTGATTGGTCAACCTTCCAAGTTCCAGTATCTCCTTCTGGTTCTGGATCATCTGGAATTTGATTTGTATTTCCCTCTTCTCCTAAAGGATATTCTGTTGGTGCTTTTTCTTCTATATAAGGCGTTTCTTGATTTAAAGCCCAAGTTCTTGCTTTTGTTATATTAGCTTTTATTGATTCTTCTTGTGTCACCGTTACAGTAACTTGATCCTCCTGTCTGTCTGGTCCAGAACGCTCAGGTGTATATGTTGTTTCTATTATCTCTCCTGTTATTTCATCTCTTGTATGATGTGCCTGTAGCCATTTTTTCATAATACTATGTCTATATGTATATATGTTTGTAGTAGTAGTTATAGAATCAAATATAGTTAATTCTATTTCTGCATTTTTGGTTGCTAAATCTGCTACAGCTTGTACATACTCTACATTTTGAGTTACACTTTGAAGTGCTATTAAAAATTCAAAAGGCATTGCATATTGTGATACCATTGTCCTATATGGGATTTTTACTTCCATGATATCAAATTGTGTTATTTCATTATTTTTAGTTTCTCTATATGATTTAGTAATACAAATATTCCATGATTCATCTACAGAAAAATAGTTTTTTGAATTTTCTTTTATTTGGTTATCTGTACTTTGCAACATTTCAGTAAACTTTTCATAACCTATATATTGTAATTGTCTTGCTTGTCCTTCTGTATTACTATCTTTTCTCATTATTTTTATAATGCCTCTAGCTTCTTTATCGCTTCCTTCTATATATGGAAGTTCAGAAGCCATTGATGCTGTAAAGAAATTATATAAATATTCAGAAGCTTTTTCTTCATCTATTACTCCTGTTTCAGAATTAACTGTTGCCAATTTTAAATCATTTACATCTATACCAGTTTCTTCTAACATTTGTATAATATTATCTTTTAAAGCTTGTTTATCAAAATGGATACCTGTATCGTCTACTGTACAATATTCTTCTAAAATTGCTTGTGTTTGTTCTGAGGATTTTTGTACAGTCACTTGATCTATTATCCATTTTGCTGCAGCTAATAAAACTCCTGCTACAACTGCTACAACCGCTACTATAAGAATTATTTTTAATAATACAAGAAGTATAGGCATTATTGCAGTAATTACTTTATTCAACAATTGTTTTGCTGCCTTTTTTGCGGCATCACCAGCCATCTTTTTTCCTTGATCAAGTGCTTCTTTTCCTACTTGTTTTGCTAATCCATCCTCATTTTGTTGTTTTTCTTGATTTTCTTGGTTTTCTTCTTCGTTCATAAGTCACCTCTTTTCTGCTATATAATTTCTCTCAAATCTAATCTAATTCTATAGAAATTCGCGTTTTATTACTATATTCTTCCTTATTTTGAACTGTTTGGTATGTATCATAATCTTTTATTATATCTTCAAATACCATTTTCGTCATTTGTGTTCTATTTGAATATATTTTATTAAATCTAATACTCATAGTTTTAGCAAGTCCTGTATTCACTGTAAGTCTTGTATCATCTAATTCATACATATATGCTGTAAATTTTTGTTCATTTGAACTTAATAAATATACACTTTCTGTATTTTGTTTTCCATCTAATATTATTGTTTTTCCTGTGTTATTTTCAACTTTTATATTGTATATTTCATAATCTTTATAAATATCTTTTGTTAAGACTTGTATTGTTATATTGTCTGCTTGTCCTACTGCATTTATTTCTTGTCTTCCAATATATCCACTTATATTTAATTTACTTTCTCCATTAGCATCTACAATTGTATAATAATCTTCTATTTTGTTTTGGGTAACTTGACCTGTTGCTAAGGCATCTTCTGAAAATAACATTCTATATGTATTAGCATAGGTTGAAACCCAGCTTTGCATGCTATATATTTTCTTGCTATCAAATATTTTATTTACATAGTTTTCTTGAAAATTAGTTATATTATTAAAGAATACTTCTTCTTTACATTCATCAGTTAGCATATTGTATGCCTGTTGTATATTCTTATTATTGCAATAAGATATAAATTTTTCTATTACTTCTTCATTTGTTTGTTGTTCTTTATCAGATACATCTTGTCCAGAAATTACTGTCTCTTGCGGTCTATACTGTGTACTTGTAGTATTACCTACATTATTTATATTTTCTTGTGCTCTGTTATTTAATTCGTTTTCAGCTAATGTATCTAATAATTGTATTACACAAAGAAAGAGAATAACGGCAATTATAATTCCTAGTAAAGTATACTTATTGTCTGCTAAAAATCTTCTTAAATTACTATTTCTTATAATCATCCTATTATCCTCCTGATTGGTTTGTTATTATCCCATATCTCTAAAGTCCACATAGCCTTGGAATATTTGCTCTGCTGTTCTTCTTCTTTCTCGATCGCTTCCACCTGCAGGAAGTGATCTTTGAATTCTTTGTATTTCTTTTTCTTTTACTGTGTCATTAGTATATGCACGTGCATCTAATATATCTTTTGTTTGAACAATATTTTGTACATTTTCTCTTACTAAATTTGGATCTACACCAGGTGTCTTTTTATATTCATCTTCCAAAGCAATTGCCTTTTTAATTGTACCATTATCTGTAATTCCTGCTTGTCTATAAGATTGGAAAGCTTCTTTAATCTCTTTTTTAGTTTTTTTACCTTTGAAATTTTTCTCATAGTAATCATTAAATTCATCACTCTTGAAAAATTCTTTATCGGCTCTTGCATTTCTTGCATCTGTTTTGCTTCCATATACACCTGCACCATAGCTATCTCTAACGCTTTTATCTTTCATTACTTTTCCTGCTGTTCCTTCAAATAAAGCTCCACCTGCTACTGCTCCACCAAGTGCTGCTGCTATTGCTTGTTCTCCATCACCATTTGTTGCAGCTACTACTCCAGCTAATCCTGCAAGTCCAACTCTTGTAGCAGTTTTTAATGTTCCACGTGCTGCTTTATATGCTACTGTTGGTGCTGCTTTCCATGCTCCTATAGCTCTTTTTCTAACTCCATTCGCTATATTTCTTCTACCTGTACTATTAAATGGTGTATTATTTTTTATCGTAGTAGCGACATTTCTTGCCCCTCCTGTTACTCTTTTTCCGAAATTTGCCACATCTTCAGCAACAACTCCAGAAAATGTTCTATCTGGTCCTATATTTCTTATTGCTGCTGCAGTTGCAGCTTCATCAGGGCTTCCTGAAGCATCTACATCATCAACATTATTATTTTGTCCTGTTTCATTACCATCTTCTGCTCCACCTTGTGCTCCAGTTTGTACTTCAGTTTGTGCACCTTGTTGTCTTGTTTGCTCATTTGAGGCATAGTTTTGATCAGTATTTACGTCTTCTCTTGCATTTCCGTTATCTTGTCTATCTTCGTCTTGGTTACCACCATTTTGTTCGGTAGTTCTAGTATCTCTTCCTGCTGTTTCAGTAGTTGGTGGCAAAGCATTTCCACCTGGTGCAAATGAATTAAAATCTTTTGTTGCATTAGGATCTCTTCCTTGTCTTTTATATTGTTCGTTTGTTCTTACTTTTCCAGATCCTCCTCCACTTTTTCCTGCACCTGTTGCCAAATTTGTTAATGTTTTTGATGCAAGTGCAGTTACACCAGCTGCTCCTGCTAATGTTCCTAAAGTTCCTCCGCTTGCCTTGTTGAATCCGAACATTTGCTTTAATAATTTTTCTGCACCTATTATAAATGCAAAACATGCAATTGCATATAATGGATTTAGTGCTGCAATATGTATTGCTGATCCAAGTAATACCATGTATAAAAATAGATGTAATGGTTGCAATAATGCATTAAAGGTAAATTCTTTAATCCACATATCAAAAGCTTGCGCTTTTCCATCTGATGCTTTATCTATTGGATATGTTAATGCTACAATTGGTGCAATTAATGTCAGAAACGCCATAGTTAATACCCTTTTTAGGTATATCCATGTAAAACGTATTGTAAAAATAACAAGCATTATATATAAAGCTAAAAATGCTATTTTATTATTAAGATCTGTTGCCTGTATCATAAATCTTACATATCCCATTAAATTTGTATTAAACTCTAATCCTTCAGATCTGCTTCCCACTTGTCCAGCTGGGACAGATACATGTACTGTTTTTCCTAAATCTGATGCTAACATTGAAGTTACTGTTTCAGACATAGTTAATGCAAATGACATTATATAATGCAGTACTAGCACTAAACACATAGCAACAAGCCAATCTACCATCATTTTTTTGTACTTAGCTTTGTCTGCTGCAATACTAGTCATCAACATTCTAATTCCTAAGTATACAAGTACAGACAAAAGTCCAACAATTGCAAGACTTCTTATTGCATTGTACCAACCTGCAATTGTAGATTGTATTTGCCAAGCTATATTTCTTGTATCCGATTGAGTTGCCCCTTCTTCTTTTACACTTGGCTTAATAAAGTTAACATCTAATGCTGGCACCCTATTCGCAAATATTTCTTCTGGTGTATATGTTATTACTGGTATATTTACTGCATCTAATCCTAAAAAAGAACCATCAATTTTATCTTCTACTTCTATAGTTGCTGCTCCCTCTTCTGGTTCTGAATAATCTATCGCCCCACTATCTAGATTTTTCATAAAATTTGATGTTTCCCCTAGCATAAACCACTCTATACCATGTTGTACACCATCTAATATTGCTGCAACTAATGATATAACAGGGCTTGCTAAAGTTCCTCCCCAGTCTGCTTGAACAGGTTTAGGTATAGAAAAGCTAAACAATATAACCATTATTAATGCAATTAATATCTTTTGTACTACTTTTTGGTTTGTTAGAAATTTCATTGTTACTCCTTCCTATTGTAGTGCTTTATTTTTGTTCATTTTTACTAAATTATTTAAGTTTGTTTCAACAAACTCAAATTCTTTTGCTGTTGGCGTTATTTGTAAAATTGCTGTATCTTGTCCTACTTTTAGTAAACCTTCTCCTTTTAAACATGTTACTAAAAATCCTGCTTCTCCTTCTGATAATTTAAATACTTCTTTTAAATATTGTATTTCAGATTTATCTTGTGCTAAAAATAGTTTTGTATCAGATGATGTTAATACTGCTTGTGCTTCTGGTTTTTCATAAAAATCTTGGAATCTTTGTGAAATAATTGCAAGTGATACATTTCTTTTTCTTGCACGTCTTGCCATTGTATTCAAGAAATCTACAGCCTCTGGATATGGTAATAACATCCAAGCTTCATCTACTAACACTCTTTTTTTACTTGCTTTTGTTCTATCCTCACTATTTTTCTTAACATATTTTTCCCATATCCAAGAAAGTAATATTTGTTGTGCAAGTGGTCTTGCAAATCTTTCCTCTAATTGAGATATATCTAAGTTAATAAATGGTGCTCCATCTAATAATTCAAAAGTAGATTGTCCATCAAAATATGCCATTTGTCCATCATATTCTCTTATATATTGTCTCATAACTTTTAGTAAATAGCTATAATGGAATTTATAATCTGAATTATCGTTTTCTGCTGCTTTTTTCTGTATTCTTTTATACCAACTACCTATTGTTGGCATATTTTTCTTTCTTTTTGCTAGCATGTCTCTTGACATGTTATCTACAGATGATTCATATAAACTTGCAGGATCTTGTGTAATATTTAATTGCGCATATTCTTCAGATACTGCTTCTGCAATAATTTGTTTTGTTAATTCATTTACTTCTGTACTTCTTGTACTTCCTCTTGCCATTGTAAGTAGTGCTTGTGTTACGTCCTCTACTTTATTTTCTACATTTAATACTACTCTTTCTTTTCCTGTAATTTCATCTTTTACTATTTCTGGTTCAATATCAAATAAATTTATTATTGTTTTAGAATTTGGTCCTAATACAACATTAATTCCTCCTAGGGATTCTGCAACTATAGAATATTCTCCTTCTGCATCTAGTGCTAAACTTTCTATTCCCATAAGAACTGCTGATCTTGATATTAATGTTTTCATTGTAACAGATTTACCAGCACCAGATTTAGCAAATATAACCATATTATAGTTTGTTAATGATGGATGGAAATTATCAAATAAGATTGGCACTCCTGTTTGTTTGTTAAATCCTAAAGGTACTCCTGTTGGATGTCCAATTTCAGATGTTGTAAATGGGAATACTGTTCCCATTGAACGTCTATCAAATGTATGTACTTTTTTTATTTTATTATCCATTAATGGTAAATTGCTTTTAAATGCTTCTTCTTGAATTCCCCAAGCACTTTTAACTCCAACTAATGATTTTGACATTTCTGTTGAAAGTAAACTTGTGAATTTATCTAAATCCTCTAGGCTATATGCAAATAATGTTGATACTATTGAAGCTTCAAATAATTTGTTAAATCCTGCTGCAATTTCATCTCTTAATTGTTCTGCTTCATATCTTTTTTGACCTACTGTACTTTGTCTATTTATATTTCCTCTATCTGCTGCTACAATTCTTTCTGTTTCTAATTGATTTATTATTTTATTTAATTCATTTTGAGATTTTGCCTCTGGTACAGGCTCTATGTATATAGATGTATTTACATCTCCAAATAAATATAAATCTCTAAATAATTCTGGGAATGATGCCATTCTAGGAAGTGATGATACAAAAAAGCTTCTTGCATATCTTTTGGTATTTGATATTATTTCAAGATGGTCTATATTAGAAGCATCTATTCCGTGAAGGAGCAATTAGCTCTTTTATAGTTTTTTGTTTTAGTATGCCATATTCTTCTTGTTCTCTATTTTGTAGATTTTGGTTTTCTACCTCTAGTTGTTTTTTTGATTTCTTGCCCCACATCAGCTTTACCTCCTTCTTCTTTAGTTTGTTTTTTAGCTTCATCTTGTTCTATGCTATTTATTGCCTCTTCAGCTGTTTCCCTTCCAAGATATGCTGCATTTTGTCTTATTAATATTTCGGCTCTTCTTTTTATTATTTCATCAAATTCAGCTTCTTTTCTTGCTATTTCTTGCTGTTTTTTGCTTCTTGCTGCTAATACTTTTTCATTTACCATTTCTAATGCCTTTTTCTCTATTTCTTCATCTAAGATTTTCATTCTTTTGTCTAAAACATCTGGTGCTGTTGTATATAATTCATCATATCCTGCACGTAATGCTCTTTCTAGACTAAATACTTCTGCCTCATCACGGTTATACGCCATATACAATAAATCTACCACTTCATTTGAATTCATTATTCTTCCATTTACTTCGCATCCTGAAAGTGTTCTTATTATTGATTGTGCTTTTGTATATAGCTCTGAAAATGCTAAATTCTTTATTTCTTCTTTATCAAAAGAATTTGATCCTAAATCTTCTACATAATATGGTATAATAATATAATATTTTTTATTTAATACGTTTTTGTTTAAGCTCATTTTTTCTGTGTTTGCAATTATATCTTTTCCATATTCATAAAGGTTAGTTTGTTTTGTAACTTCATAAAATTCTCTATCAAGTTCTTCTTTTGAATACTCACCTGATTGTAATTTTCTTAAATATGTATTTTTTTTCTTTTCTAGCTGTGCTTCTATTTCTGCCAATTTTTTCTTATAATTTTCTATACTATCATTCAAATTTACTGTTCTTGTTTGTACATATATTTGTATTGGATGTCTTAATGTATTTAAAAATTGTAAGAATCCCTCTTCTACAGATACTTTTTCAGCTTCTGACATAAGGTCATAGTTTATTCCTTGGCATTCTACAACCATAAGATATCTATTACCATTTTTTTGTACTATCATGTTATCTTCTACTTTATCAAATTCCATAAATTTAAATATAGATTCTTTAGTATATTCTTTAGCTATTTTTCTTGCATCACTTGTTGTTTGTTCCTTTGAATTTTGAGGATTTTTATTGTCATCTTTTTCCGCTTTTTTATTTTTAAATTTTAATATTAATAATACTACTGAAAGTATTACTAATACCGATACCATAACTACTAATAAAATCATTAACAGATTGGTTATTTGGTCTGTATTATTCATCTTTTGTTACCTCCTCATTGTCATAAATATATATCCTATTTTTTTTCTTTTTAAATTTATATGCTCTTAAGATCACATCATCAATTGCTTCTCCTCCAACTTTTTTGGTAAAAGCAAATGAACCTATATCTGGCATTTTAAATGTTCCAATACAAAATCCTATAAGTGCAAATATTGCAATTATTATCATTCCTATTAATCCTAAGCCAAAAGCAGAAAGTAGAAAATAGAATATCGCTCCTATTACTCCTCCTACTACTGTATATATTAATGATTTACCAGTGAAAATAAATAATATTCTTCCTTCGTCTTTAACATTTCTGGGTATATAATATGGTCCCATAGTTTCCTCCTTAGAATATAAATATAACTAATATAATTATATCAAAAAAAAACACAAATTGTAACATATTGTACTAAAATATTGTATTTTTAATATATTTGTAATATAGTCGCAATAATAGCTTTTGATTTTAGTTTTCATAATTTTATTTATGTTTTTGTCTTTATAAAACAAAAGATACTAGAAATCCTTAAATCCCTAGTATCTTTTGTTTTATTAGATGTACTTTTTACTATTATTTACCGTCACTATTTTCTAGTGCCATAGCCATATCGTATACTACTCCAACTATTGTTGTTGAAGCAAATATTAATACTGCACCAACAATATAAGGTATCATTGATTTTTTGTATTCTGCTTTTTCTTCAGCACTACCCATCATGTATTTAATACCTAATACTAATAGTATAACAACTGCTATAACTATACCTACAATTCTAACAACTGCAATAATTGAATTTCCTAAACCTGTTATTCCAGTTGTGTCAACATTTGCTCCTTCACCTGTTAACCCAGCTAATACATCTCCTGCTGTTGATGCATAAGACATTACACCTATAGCTAGTATGCAAAATATAATACTTAATACAACTATTAGTTTGTTTGTTTTTTTCATTGTTCTCCTCCTATATTTTTTATTTCAAATTACTCAAAGTTATATGAGTTAATATTAAAAACTAATTAAAAACCTATACATAATATATTATAACTGCTTTTTTACAGTTTGTCTACATTTTTTACAAATTTTCTTTATTATCAATGAAAATTTGTATATTTTATGCCACATTTCCTAATATCGATATTACTAATTTCCATATTGTGAATGAAGCAAATATAACCACACATCCGGCTATATATGGAATTAATGCTTCTTTTACTTTTGCTCTATCTTCTGCACTTGACATCATAAATTTGATTCCTAAATATAATCCTATTACTACTGCTGCAACCACTGCTATTGCTAATAATATATTATATAATATCCCTGAACCAACTCGCACATTTTCTCCGTTTATTGGAACTGTTTCTCCTTTTCCAGTATTAAGAAAACCATCTGCTTCATTCATAATTTCATCTACTGTATGTGATGCTGATGGATCAGCATTACCTAGTTGTCCTTCCATTTTTCCTTCTTCTTTTTCTTGTTCTTCTTCCTTCGATAATCCGCTGCCGCTTCCTACTTGACTATCGTAATAAGAATTATCTCTTTCTTCTCCTAATTCTACTAATCTATCTTCTATAGCATTATGTATGGTCAACATAGTGTCATCCATTTCTCCGCCATAATTTCTATACTTCTTTAATTTTTCTCTATAATTTTTTAACACTGATACACTATTATATTTAGATAAATTTGTACTATAGTAAAAGTCTGTGATTTCTTTTCTTAATTCCTTTGCTTTTTGGCTCCTTTCTTCATTACTAATATTTTCACTATCATTATTATCATCAGTTCCTTCTATCCTATTTCCATTAGCATCTAATCCCCAAGTACCACTCTCAAGTCTAGATTCTTTTAATTCAATAGCTACCGTTTGTGTACTTTGTAATGCTGTAGAATCAATAAAATCAGTTGCTCCAGGATTTCCACGTTCCTCCTTGGTTGGTCCGTTTATCATCCTCTGAACGTCCTCATCTGATAAATTGTTTACGTTTCCATTTTGAGTAATTTCTCCTAAGAATCTTTGATAAAACTCATCCCAAGTTTCTGCTGCTAATGATTTACTTGGTATAGATGCCAGTAAAATTACATTTATAGCTAATATTATTAATATTAATTTCACAAATACTTGTCTAAACTTTATATTTTTCATTTTATCCCCCTTTCTTTATTGTATTTTTACTGAACTTACTAATGTATAAAGCACTTTAATTATATTTACAATACTAAATAACATAATTGCACCAACAAGATATGGTATCATCGTTTCTTTATATGTCGCTTTTTCTGCTACACTTCCAAACATGTATTTTAATCCTATTGCCATAATCGATATTACTGCAATTACTGATCCAATTATTTGTATCGCATTAATTATTACATTTGTCTTACTTACTAATCTGTTATTACTTACATTTATATTAGTTTCTGGATTATAATGCTCAGGATTTTCTAATGGATCTGTTAGTCCTGCATTAGATATATTTATTACCATTAATGACATTGCTATAATTGCTATTAGTGTTATTGCCAATATTTTAATTATATTATTTCTCATAATTTCACCTACTCTTTTTTATTATACATTATTTTCACCTATTTTTCAACTTTTGGCAATAAATCTGGGGCAATTAACAAAAATGATATCAAAACGTAATAATTGTGTAATAAATTCTATACAAAAAAGTACTTAAACAGAGTGTTTTATTTACTCTATTAAGTACTTTTTATATATTTAATTTACATTGTTTCTATTTTATCTTTTTCATTGCATTCATCTTTTGTAAAATTATCTTTAAATTCATGTATATAGTATTTAGCTATTAGTTCGTCTAATTCTACACTTAGTCTATATATTTTACTATATTCTTCGCCAATTTCTATACTTTTATTTAATTCATCTCTTTTCCTACAAATTTCATCATTTAGCATATGTATCACTCCTTTTTTAAGTGTTTTTTTCTTTCGTATATATTTAAAATACCATATTTTTACATTATCGTCAATAATAAAACACCATTTTTCTTGGAATTCGTGCGACTTTTTGCGATTTTAACTTTTGTTTTTATGGTTATTTTTTTGTTTTTTTTAATTTTTTGATATTATTTACTATTTTTCAACAAAAAGAGGTATTCAGAAAAAGTGACATTTCTGAATACCTCTTCAAGCTAGAACAAAATTTGTAAAAAAATTGCAAGTCCCAATCCGCACCCTATAATACAACAGAGCCAGCAAAAGGCTTTCCACAACATAATGTTCTCCTTTCTTCTGGTGCTGGCAATTAAACTTCAATTGCCTTATTTTTACAGTTACTATGTTTTTATTATAACATCATTATTATTGCTGGTCAATTATTAGTATTAAAAATTAGATTTTCCTAGATTTTCTTATTACTACAATAGAAAAAACTATAAATATTATTATAGATAAAACTTGTGATATTCTTAAATTATAGAACATTAGGCTATCAATTCTAAGTCCTTCAATTATTGCTCTTATAAAAGAATACATTATTAAATAATAATATGTTATTTGTCCACTATATTTTCTGTTTTTTGATATTTTCATTAATATTATGAATATTATAAATGTTGAAATAGATTCATATAGAAAAGTTGGGTGTACATATTCTATCCCAGCATTGGTTTGTATTCCCATTTTCCATGGTACATTTGTTGTAGTTCCATATGCTTCAACATTTATGAAATTTCCCCATCTTCCTATTGATTGACCTAAAGCTAAAAATGGTACTATATAATCTAATAAATCTAATATATTTATTTTTCTTTTTTTACAAAAAATATATGCTGTAATAACTCCTCCTATTATTCCGCCATATATTGCAAGTCCTCCATCTTTTACATTTATTATATCAATTATATTTGTATAATTACTAAAATTAAAAATTACATAGTACAGTCTTGCACATATGAAGGCTATTGGTATTAATATTATACTTAAATCTATAATATCATCGTATTTTATTCCATACTTTCCATCTTGCTTTTTACATAATAATAGAGCAAGTATTAAACTTGCTACTATTAAAATTGCATACCAATAAACATTTATTCCAAATATAGTAAATGCTATTTTATTTATATTTAATTGTATATTTAATAATGGAAATGTAATTGTATTCATTTTATTCTTCACCTTTTACAATTGATACTACCATATTATTTTCTCTAAATACATCTTTTAAAATTTGATTTGCATATTGCAGACTCACTTGTGAATATTCTTCTAAATAGTCAAAGCTATTTATTCCTTTAAAATAATCCGCTAAAAACATTCTTGCTATGTTTGATACATCATTATATTCTGTTACATAATCCCCATATATTTTTTTCTTTATTCTATTAAAATCTTCTTCATTTAATCCACATTTTTTATATTCTTCTATGGCACTTTTCAACTCTTTTACAACATTTTGTGGATTTCTTGCTGTTCCAGATATTAAAACATGTGCATATTGTTTAGAAAACTCGTAATCTAAATCTGGTTGTGACATTATATCCCCTTGTTCATATAACTTTTTATAGGTTTTTGAACTTTTTCCTAAAAGCATATATAATATTATTTCTATTGCAATATGTTTTTTTACCATTTCTTCTTTCGGACATAATTTATCTTTGAATCCTATTGCAAATATAGGATTATTTACTTCCATGATTTTTATTTCTTCTTTTTTTACTATTTCTTCTGGTTCTTTTGGATATATTCTTTTTATTTCTGTTTGTGTATCATTTTTTGTTATTCTATTTTTTATTTCTTTTAATATTTCTTCTGGTACAAAATCACCACATACTACTAGTAGCATATTAGATAAATTATAAAATGTATTATATGCATCATATAATATCTCTTTATTTATTTTTGATATAGATTCTATTGTTCCTGCTATATCTATATTTATTGGGTTTTCTTTATACATTAATTTCATTGCATTCATATATACTTGCCAACTTGGTTCATCATCATACATATTTATTTCTTGTCCAATTATTCCTTTTTCTTTTTCTACATTCTCATCTGTGAAGTATGGATTTTGTACATAATTCATTAGTTCATCTAGTGCTTCATAAAAATTATCTGTTGCTTCAAATAAATATGCTGTATGATCATTAGTTGTATATGCATTTGCATCTACTCCTAAAGCTGATAAAACATCTAAACTGTTTGTTCCATTTTCTTGTTCAAATAGCTTATGCTCTAAAAAATGTGCTACTCCATCTGGTATTTTTGTTGGCTCTGTTTTACCTGGTACAATAAAATTGTTATCTATTGAGCCAAAATTAGTACCAAATATTACATACTTTTTTTGAGTATCTTGTTTTGGTATAACTATTACCGTTAAACCATTTTCTAATTTTTCTATATATGCTTTTTCTTTAACTTTTAAATTTTCAATTACTTGCATTAAATTTACCTCCATTATTTTGGTATTATATACTTACTTATTAGTTAAAAAATATATTGTATTTATATTTATTTTTTTAGCCAAATTTACAATTTGCTCTTTTGTAATACTTTCTATTCTTTTTATATATTCTTCAAATGACACATCGCTTCCTGCAATAACTTGTCCAAAATAATATGTTATTTGTGTATCTTGTTCATCTGGTATAAATTTTATTGCAGATATTATATTTTGTTTTGCATCTTCTAAATCCTTTTTCGTGAATTCTCCATTTTTCATGTCTTCTATTTGTTTTTTTATAATATCCAATGCTTTATTATAATTTCCAATTTCTATTCCCGCACGAATTAATATATTATCTTTTTGTCTTATGTAGCTTGAACCTGCGGTATAGGCAAGACTTGCTTTTTCTCTTACATTTTGAAATAATTTTGAATTCGCTCCACCACCTAGAATTGTATTATACATCATTGCTACATATTTTTCATCTAAGTTAGTATCAGGAATGTTTAAACCTAAAACTAGTTTTCCTTGTGTTACATCTAATTTTTCCTTTATAACTTTAGGTTCTTCTACATTATCTAATTTTTGTTCTTTATTTATTAAAATTTTTCTTCCTTGTAAATTAGTAATATTTGCATTTTTTTCTACCATTTCTTTTGTTTCAGTAGTATTAATTTTTCCAGATATAAATATATCTATTTTACATTCTTTAATCATTTTTTTATAATATTCATATAGTTCTTTAGAAGTAATTTTTTCTAAATCTTCTACATACCCAAATTTGTATAATCCGTAAGGTTTACCATTATACATTTCTTCAATACATCTATCTTGTGCATATTTTGCTTTATTATCTATTTTACCTTCTATTATTTGTTTTAAGTTTTCTTTTTCAGTTTTAACATATTCTTGTTTAAATTCTCCATTTTCACTTAGAGGTTCAAATACAATTTCTAATATTGTATCTATTGATTTTTTTAACATATTTTCTTCTTGTGGTAAAAATTCATCATTTATTGTTTCTAAATAAAATTTTAAGACATGGTTATCTCCAATTTTTTCAATTCCACAGTTGAAAGACGCTCCATACATATCTTCTAAGTTTATACTAATTTGCTCGGTAGTAGGCATTGTCTTACATCCTCTTCTTAAAACAGAGCCTATTAGAGCTTCTTTAGTTATTGTTTCTTTTAATAATGGAGTAGTTAAAAATACTGATAATAAATTAGTTTTGAATTTATTTGTTTTTATCATATGAAGGTTTATACCTTCTTTTATTTCTTTATTTTCGTAATCCATTTCTTTTCCTCCAATCATTTCTTTATAATTCTATTTAATAGTATAATATATTTTGGTAATTTTATACAATAGTTTTTTATTTTTAATAATAAAAAAATAGGACCTATTCATAATTATTTATGATAAGTCCTATTTTTTTATTGTAATATCTTTTTTGCAGCTTCATTTATTGTTTTCCCATCAGCTTTTGCCCCTAGTCTTTCTTTTGCTAATTTCATTACTTTTCCCATATCTTTTATTGATGTTGCATTTAGTTCTTGTATTATTTCTTTTACTTCTTTTTCGACTTCTTCAGCAGATAATTGTTCTGGTAAGTATTCTGATAATATTTTTATTTCTTCTTCTACTTGGTCTACTATATCTTGTCTTCCACCTTTTTTGTAATCTTCTAATGAATCTTTTCTCTTTTTTACTTCTTTTGCTATTATTTCCAATATTTTATCGTCTTCTAATGTTATTCCTTTATCTTTCTCTACTTGTAGAATTGCAGCTCTAACCATTTGTATTGTATTTTTTCTTATTTCATTTTTTTCCTTCATTGAATTTTTTAAATCTTGCAATAATTCTTCTTTTAACATATTCCTTTCCTCCTTATTTTATTAAATATATTTTATAATAATATATATTCTATTTTCAATATGCTTTTTTACATTCTTCCTTATAAAACAAAAAGTTGAAAATTATAGCTTTTCCAACCTCTAACTTCCAACTTAATTTCTAATTAAAATTTTCTTTTTCTTGCAGCCTCTGATTTTTTCTTTCTTTTTACACTAGGTTTTTCGTAGTGTTCTCTTTTACGTACCTCTTGTAAAACTCCATTTCTTGCACATTGTCTTTTAAATCTTTTTAATGCTTCTTCTATATTTCCGTTATTAACTTTTACCTCTGACATGACATCCCCTCCTTCCGGTGTTTAACAAAGTATGTAATTTTATTAAGGGTTCGCTTTATTTTTTAGTTTGTACTTTTTCCCTATTATTAATACGAATAATATTATACTCTATACTAAGCCCTATTGTCAATACACAAGCTTAAATTAATACATTTTAAATAAGTCACCTAATGGTTTTGCTTCATTTATTCTTCTTATTGCTTCTGCAAATAATGGTGCTATTGATAATACTGTTATTTTGTCTAATTTCTTTTCTTCTGGTAATGGTATTGTATTTGTTATAACTAGTTCTTTTATTGCAGAGTTTTTTATTCTTTCTATTGCAGGTCCTGATAACACACCGTGTGTACATCCTGCATATATTTCTTTTGCACCAAATTTTTCAA
Source organism: uncultured Clostridia bacterium (assembly GCA_904381285.1). Taxonomy (GTDB): domain Bacteria; phylum Bacillota; class Clostridia; order TANB77; family CAG-508; genus RGIG8482. The sequence goes on from CAJFII010000012.1 coordinate 25,920, forward strand.
GTATTTGTGCTGTTTCAATCATTGATCCTGCTGTGTCTACTTCATCATCAAAGATTACTGCTTGCTTATCCTTTACTTCTCCAATTACTGTTGTCGCTATTGCTCTATCATCATTTCCATCTCTTCTTTTATCTATTAATGCAATAGGACATCCAAAATATTCTGAATATTTATATGCTTTTTTAGAGCTTCCTGCATCTGTGGCTACTATAACCATATCTTTTAAATGCTTTTCTGAAAAATATGCTTGTAATAAATTTTGTGCAGATAGTCTGTCACAATTTATACTAAAATACGCTTGTATTGCTGGATTGTGTAAGTCACATGTAATTACTCTGTCTGCTCCCGCAGCTTCAATTAATTGTGCCATTAGCTTGGCTGTTACTGGTACACGTGGTTGGTCTTTTTTGTCTGACCTTGAGTAAATAAAATATGGTAATACAACATTTATTTTTCTAGCTGATGCACGTTTCACTGCATCTATTGTTATTAGTAATTCCATAACTCTTTCATTTACTGGTGGCTGTGTAGTTTGTACTATATAAACATCTTGTTCCCTCACTGTTTCTAGAATTTGTACAAAGTTATTGTCATTTTTAAATTTCATTGAAGAAATTTTTCCCATTGGTAAATTTAGGCAATCACAAATTTCTTTTGTAAAATTTTCTGCTGATTTGCAAGCAAAAATCTTAATATTTTCCATAACTAAAAACCCCTTTTTCTATTTTTGTTTCCATTTTCAATTATACATTTATTTTATGATTTTGTATATATTTTTTGTAATTTTTTGCAGATTTTTGTATTTTAACTATTTTATTCCTTTTCATTGTGTTCTATTAATTATTATAGCTATTTTAACATAAATTGATTTTTTATGGAAACTATAGTATAATATAATTAATTTAAGTGTATTATTACACTATAAGAATTGCAATGCAATTCTTGAAACCAAAAACTTATTTTAATAAAGAAAGGAAAAACATTATGAAAAAAGCAACCTTTATTTTAACACTGATTGTAGCATTGCTTCTAGTTGGATGTGGCGGCACATCCTCCAACTCAGGAGGAATCTCTTCTGCTGACTTTGAGGAAGTACGGCAGCAGGTAAGCGATTTAACAACTGGCCAAGAAGAGATGTCGGCATCTCTTTCAGAGACAAAAGAGACTATGGAGACTGTTCAATCATCTTTAGAAGAGGTTAACTCTGCTTTATCTCGGATTAATTCTTTAATTGAAGATGATATAGCTCTTCAAAACAATCCTGATAAGTCATCTTCCAGTAGCAACAACCAAACTTCATCGTCAGGCGGCTTCAAAATTTCTTGTGCATATAATAATGAGTTTTTCTCAATTGAGCCAAGAACAGAGGCAGAAAAGCAGAAATGCATTGACAGCCCATACAAGCTGCCATATGAGATGGGGTCAGGTCGTATAAGAGATTTAACCTTTATCTTTTCAAGAGAAGATCTCCAGAATATCTATCGTGTTGATGAAAGCTTCAATCACATGGAGGGATTGTCATATTCTCCTCAAGTTAATGGCTTGAAATGTGTATATTTCAATATGGAAGATGGAGGAGGCGACTATTACTTCGAAGTAATAACATCCAACAACACATACTACTTTAGTGTAAGATACTAGTTGTGGTTTTAAAGAAAAGAGGAATGCTGGTGAAATTCACCAGCATTCCTCTTTTCTTTATTTCAAGCAATCATTTTATTGGTTATTTTCGTTATTGTTTTCATTAAATATTTCGTCAAATTCTTCTCCATCTATTTTTTCTTTTTCTAATAGAACTCCAGCAACTTTATGCAATTTATCCAAATGTGCTTTTAATATTTCTTCTGCAGTATTGTATGCTGTATCTATTATATTCTTTGTTTCTTCATCTATTATTGCGGCTGTTTCTTCTGAATATTCTTTACTTTGAGCAAAATCTCTTCCTAAGAATACTTCTTCTTGTGTAGAACCAAGCATTATTGTTCCAACTCGGTCACTCATTCCGTATTTTGTTACCATACTTCTTGCTATTTTTGTTGCTCTTTCTATATCATTACTTGCTCCTGTTGATATATCGTCTAAAATTAATTTTTCTGCTACTCTTCCACCTAGTAATGATACGATGTTTTCTTCCATTTCTGTTTTTGACATGAAAGATTTATCTTCTGTTGGACGATACATTGTGTATCCTCCAGCCATTCCACGTGGTACTATTGAAATTTGATGTACAGCATCTTGTGTTGGTAAAAATCTACTTACTACTGCATGACCTGCTTCATGATATGCTACAAGTTTATTTTCTTTTTCACTTCTTACTCTTGTTTTCTTTTCTGGTCCCATAGTTACTTTTACCATCGCATCTTCTATTTCTTTCATTCCTATTTCATTTAAATTTCTTCTAGCTGCAAGTAATGCTGATTCGTTTAATATGTTTTCTAGGTCTGCACCTGAAAATCCTGAAGTATTTTTTGCAATTGTTTTTAAATCTACATCTTCTGCCAATCTTTTCTTTTTTGCATGTACTTCAAGTATTTGCTCTCTTGCTTTTACATCTGGTGCTGATACTACAATTTGACGGTCAAATCTTCCTGGTCTCAATAGGGCTTTATCTAATACATCTGGTCTGTTTGTTGCAGCAAGTACTATAACCCCTTCATTGGTTCCAAATCCATCCATTTCAACTAATAATTGGTTTAATGTTTGTTCTCTTTCATCATGTCCGCCTCCAAGTCCTGCTCCTCTTTGACGTCCTACTGCATCTATTTCATCTATGAATATAATACATGGTGCTTTTTTCTTTGCTTCTTCAAATAAATCTCTTACGCGTGATGCACCAACACCAACGAACATTTCTACGAAATCTGATCCACTTATTATAAAGAATGGCACTCCTGCTTCTCCAGCTACAGCCTTTGCAAGTAAAGTTTTACCAGTTCCTGGTTGACCTACAAGTAAAACGCCTTTTGGTATTCTTGCTCCCATTTCAGTGAATTTTCTTGGATTTTTTAGGAATTCTACTATTTCTTCTAATTCTTCTTTTTCTTCGTCTACTCCTGCCACATCATCAAATGTAACCTTATTTCTGTCTTCATTTCCCATTAATCTTGCTTTTGATTTTCCAAAAGTCATTGTTTTGTTTCCACCTTGACTACCATTCATTACTAAAAACCAAAAGATTAAGAAAATAATTAATAATCCAAATGGTGTTAATAATCCCAATAATGTTATAAATATTGATTGATTTTGTTCATTTAAAGATATCTCACCATTTTTTAATGGTTCCTCAATATACCTCATAAAGCTATCAATACTTGGTAGATTAACTTCTTTTTTTCCATTTTCTCCATTTAATGTTACATATGCTTTTGTTCCATCTGATGTAATTTCTATTTCTTTTACTTCTGATGCTTCTATTTTTGTAATTAATTCTGAATAATCCATTTTTGTATTAGAATTATCTAATAGTGTTGTTAAAAGTACTATGAATATTACTCCTATTATTAGCCACATGCCTAATGTTTTTAATCCACTTTTCAATTCTTTTTTCCTCCTTTAACTGATGCATAGTATTAAATTTGTACTATAATATTAGACTTACCACCTTGGGTAAAAGTTACATGCATTTTGTTTTTTGAAATATACCACATATTATGTGCATTTGCAATAGTTTTTTTGTGTCTTTTTTGTGTCAAATGCACTATTACCAAGACTTTCCTTACGGATGCTACTTATTGGTCATAAAAAATATTTTTTTATTTTTTACTAAAATTTTTACTTTTTTATTAGGAATTAAAAATTTATTTCCAATATTATTGCTACATAATTTTATTATATCTTGTATATGTATTTTTTCTATTCCGCTACTTGACCCAAAAAGTCTATTAATAGTATATAACACGATTCTATTTTTTATAACTAATTCTAATGCATTAAATTTTTTTAAATCTAGGGTTATTTGTTCTTTAGTTTCTTCAATTAAAATATCTTTATACATTTGTATAGTTTTATCTTCAATAAATTGATTTTCTTCTTTTGAAATTTTTGATAATCTGTCTATTGCTTCTATAATATTGGGATTAAATTCTTTTTGTATATATGGAATTAATAAATTTCTAACTTTATTCCTTGTATATATATTTTCCATATTGGTTTTATCTATTCTTGGTTTTAAATTATTTTTTTTGCAATATTCTTCTATTTGATTTCTTTTGCAATTTATTAATGGTCGTATATACTTATTTTCTCTTATTACTTCTATTCCTTTTAATCCGGATGTTCCTGTTCCTCTTATTATATTCATTAATACTGTTTCTACATTATCATTTTTTGTGTGTGCTGTAGCTATTTTATTTGAATTTGTTTGTTTTAATATTTCATCAAAAAATTCATATCTTATTTTTCTTCCAGCTTCTTCTGTTCCTATTTTTTGTTTTTTTGCAACATCTTGTATTTCTACTTGTTTTACAAAACATGGTATTTTTCTATTTTTACAAAATTCTTCTACATATTTTTGATCATCTATTGCTTCTTTTCTTATCATATGATTAATATGTGCTACAACAATATTAAATTTTATTTCTTTTTGTATTTTTAAAAGTACATCTAATAAAGTAATAGAGTCAGGTCCCCCTGACACTCCTATTACTACAGAATCTCCGATTTTCTATTAAGTTATTTTCTTTAATTGTTTGTTTTACAATTTCTTCTAACATTATTTACCTTTCTTATTCACGATATTTTTCTATATTTGCAAATTTCGTGTAGTTTCCTAACCATAATAGTTCTACTGTTCCTGTTGAACCGCTTCTATGTTTTGCTATAATTACCTCTGCTATGTTTTTCTTTTCTGATTCTTCATTATAGTAATCATCTCTATACAAGAACATTACTATATCGGCATCTTGCTCTATTGCTCCGGATTCACGAAGGTCTGATAACATTGGTCTATGGTCTGGACGTTGTTCTGGTGCTCTTGATAATTGTGATAGTGCTATTACTGGTACATTTATTTCTTTTGCAAGTATTTTTAATGATCTACTTATTTCAGATATTTCTTGTTCACGACTTCCTCCACGTTTTTGACTACTTGCTTGTACTAACTGTAAATAGTCTATTACAACTAGCCCTATGTTTTTTTCCAATTTTAATTTTCTACATTTAGCTCTTATTTCCATTACCGATATTCCTGGTGTATCATCTATGTATATTCCTGCTTCTGACAATGGCCCTAAGGCTCCGGCTAATTTCATCCAATCTTCATCATCTATTTTTCCGGTTCTTATTTTATTGCTGTCTACCATTGCTTCACTACATAATATTCTGTTTACCATTTGTTCTTTAGACATTTCTAAACTAAATATTGCTACTGGAACTTTTGCTTTTACAGCTGCATTAGTTGCAATATTTAACGCAAATGCGGATTTTCCCATTGCTGGTCTTGCAGCAATTAGTATAAGGTCAGATTCATGTAAACCAGCTGTTTTATAATCCAAATCACTGAATCCCGTAGGTACACCTGTTATATGCTGTTTTTGATTATATAGCTTTTCTAATCCTGCAAAAGTATCTACTAGTATGTCTTTAATTGATGAATATCCTTTTTGATTCTTTTTTTGCATGATATTAAATATTTTCTTTTCTGCTTCATCCATTATTACTTCGACATCTTCTGTTGGATTATACCCTAATGAGATAATTTCATTTGCTGTTTGTATTAGAGTTCTTAACATTGATTTTTCTTCTACTATTTTAATATATTTATCAATGTTAGCACTTGTTGGTGCCATGTCTGGTAATGTTGCTAAATATTCTAAACCTCCTACAACATCAAATTTTCCAATTGATACAAGTTCTGCTTTCAATGTTATAATATCTACTGGTTCTGCTCTATTATATAGGTTTAAAATTGCTCCATATATTGCTTTGTTATCTTCACGGTAAAAGTCTTCTGGTTTTAATACTTCTATTGCAGAAACTACGGCATCTTTGTCGGTTAGCATGCTTCCTAATACCGCTTGTTCTGCTTCTATATCACTTGGTGGTATTTTACCTAATTCCATAATTATTCTCCTATTACATTTACTTTTAGTTTTGCTATTACTCCATCATATAATTTTATTTCTATAGTAAACATTCCTAATATTTTTATTGGTTCTTGTAATAAAACTTTCTTTTTATCTACTTTAATTCCATATTGTTTTTCTAGATTTTGTACTATTTCTTTCGCTGTTATTGACCCAAATACTTTTCCATTTTCTCCACTTTTAACTGGCAATTTTAAAAGTATGTTTTCTATTTTTTTAGCATTCTCTAAAGCTGCTTGTTTTTCTAGTTCTTTTCTATGTTCTTCTGATGCTTGTTTTGATTGTAGATTTGCTAAATTTCCTTTATCTGCTGGGACTGCTAAATTTTTTGGAAATAAATAATTTCTAGCATATCCATCATTAGCATTTATAATTTGGTCTTTCTTTCCAACACCTTTTATATCTTGTTTTAATATTACTTTCATATCATCATGTCTCCTTTCACAATCATATCTCTATATGTGCTATATTTTATAACAAAATCGCTTTTTTTTCAAGTTAATTAGAATTAATCATACTTCTTAAGCAAACTCCAAGAAATAGATTTTACAAAAAATTTTTTATTATGTTAAAATGAGGCAAATTACTTAAATAGTATTTTACCTCATTTCATATTATCTTCCTTCGTCTTCTATTTCCCTATTTGTCTGATCTGCTTGTTTGACTTGTTCTTGTTTTGATTGTTGCTGTGTTTCTTGTTCAGCTTTTAATGCTTCTATTAATCTGTTTTTAAATTTTTCTTTTTCTGTTTCTTTGTCATTATCAAAATTTGCATGGTAATCTAATGCTGTAGATATAACTTTCCATTCTTCTGGTGACATTTCTGCTAAAACCGATTTATAGTTCTTCATTTGGTTATAGCTTTCTCCTGGTATTACTCTTACCCTTTCTCCATTTTCAATTGTCATGCAATCCATAACTTCTCTATTTTCTCGATTTTCTTTATCTAATTTCCAAACTTTATATGTTCTTATTCCATCATTATTTATGCTATATGAAACTCCATTTTCATCTAGCTCTGCTTCTGCTTCGTATGGATTTTCTCCATGTGTTATAATTTCTCCTGTGCTTTCATCTATATATACATAATTTTCATGTGAAGGTGCAATTTCTATATCTTTCGTTGTCAATGTAGTATCTCCTGTTTGTTGTTCATAGTTTTCTATATATTTATCTTTTATAAAATTTAACACATCGTCCTTAGTTTCTAGACTATCTACCTCTTGTTCAATACTATTTAATGAAACCCTATATTGTTCTTTAAAATCTTTAACTTCATTGCTTGGTTCTATTGATTCTGTTGACTCTATTTGAGGATTTTTACCTTCTTCGCCAGGTCCTAATACTTTTACCCCTCCAGCAACTACCGATGCCGCAACACCAATTCCTAGTATTGATTTTACAATAAATGCTCTTTTTGCTTTTTTATGTAGTTGTATTCTTTCTTTTTTAGTAAGTTTTCTACCTAAATCTTCTTCTTTTTCTTTTAATTTCTTCTTTTCTCCAGGTATTAATTTCATTTATATCCCTCCACATTAATTAGCTTTTTTATTTCTAATTACCTAATTCATCAAAATATTCATCTATTTTCTTTATTAATTCTTGTTTTACTTCTTGTTTAGTTTTTCCACTAACTTGTGCTCCTGCAAGTGTGATATGTCCTCCTCCTCCGTAATTTTTCTAGTATTACTTGGACATTTATATCACCTATTGAACGACCACTTATACATACTTTTTCTCCTATATCTCCAATTACAAATGATGCTGTAATATCACTTATTGTTAAAAGTTCGTCTGCTGCTTTTGCACAAATTACTCCTGCATTTTTATCCTCTTCATCATATATTGATATTCCTATAGTATCATGTACAATTTCGGCATTTCTTACTATTTCTGAAATTTTATTATAGTTTTCTATATCACTTTGGAACCATTTTTTTACTTTTATAATGTCAACTCCACATTTTCTTAAATATGCTGCTGCTTCAAATGTTCTTACACCTGTTTTAAATGTAAAGTTTTTAGTATCCATCATAATTCCTGCATATAGTCCTTCTATTTCTACCGTTTTTAGTTGTACTGGATTTTCTACATATTGTAATAATTCTGTTACTAATTCTGCTGCTGATGAAGCATATACTTCATGGAAAGTTAATATTGCATTATCTATAAAATCTGTACTTCTTCTATGATGATCTATTATTACTATCTTATTAGTTTTTTCTAATAATTCAGGTGCTTCTACATAGCTTCTTTTATGTGTATCTACAATAATAAGTAGTGTTTCTTGCGAAATTTCATCTAGTGCTTGTTGTTTATCTATAAATACTTCTTCATCTTCTTCTTTTTTTACAGATTCCATAAATTGGTCTATGCTTAATCCTGAAGTTTCATTAACTATTTTTGCTTCTTTTCCTAAGCTTTTAACTAGTCTGTATATTCCTAAGCTAGATCCTACTGAGTCTATATCTCCATTTGTATGTCCCATTATTAATACATCTTTTGCTTGCATTATTAACTCTTCAAGTGCATGGGCAACAATTCTTGCCTTTACTTTTGTTCTTTTCTCAATTTCTTGAGCTCTTCCTCCAAAGAAAGTATATTTTTCATTTTCACGAATTACTGCTTGATCTCCACCACGTCCTAATGCAATGTCCATACCTGCTAGTGCTGATTTATATTTTTCATATTCAGTAGAACCTTCATTTGAAATTGAAATACTTAAAGTTATTTGTAGTCCTCCTCCTAGCTTAATTTCTTTTATTGTATCTAGAATTTGGAATTTGTTTTCTTTTACTTTTTCTAGATATCTTTGTTCAAATATATATACAAAGGTATCTCTTTCAGACTTAATTACTACTCCATTTGATTCCATTGCCCAGTCATATATGTTTTTTTCTATTTTCGCTACTATTTCTGGTCTTTCTTCATTAGATATTCTTTGGAACATTTCTTCATAATTGTCTATCATTATTATTCCTATACAGGTTTGAGAGTCATTATATTTTTTTACTGCTTTTACATATTCAGTATTATCTATAAAATACAATAATACCATATATTCTTGTCCACTTTTTGAATTTTGTTTTGATTTTACATACTCTCCTATTATTTTGTAGTTTTTGTCTTCTATTATTTCTTCTTTTTGTATTGTTCTATCTTTTATTCTATTTTTGTCTTTATCATTTATTTTTTCTTGTATATCTATTTTTATTTCTTGTATTAACTCATTTAATTTAGTTTCTATATCTATATTTTCAAATTCGCTTACAAATTTAGAACTTTTCCAAATAATGTTTCCATTCGTTTCCATTATTATTAATGGAAATGGCGAATTTATTAAAGTATTTTTTGCTGCACTATCTACTGTTATTGTTAATTCTTGTATATGCTCTGAAATTTCTGCTTTTCTTTTATTATTTGTCCATATTGCATAAAAACAAATAAGGCCAAACAAAATAACTGCTGGCATTACAAAGGCTGTTTCATATAGGCATATTACTATTAATAATATGGCTATAATTATTAAATATATTTTTGTTTTAGAATTTATAATTTCAAAGGCTCTTTTGTTATTATTTTGCATAACTCCTCCTTTTATTATCCCACTATATTTTACGCTTTATTGGTTTATTTGTCAAGTAAAGTTTGATGACAAAAAATGGCAGAGTGAAGGTTAGTCAATCATGAACAAAAGGTGAACAATGAACAAAAGGGACGTTCCTTAAAGTTCAAATATTTGAACTTTAAGGAACGTCCCTTTTGTTCACTCACATTTATTCTAACAATATTTGCTTTACTTCTTTTAATAATTTCATTTTTAATTGTTTCCAATTACATTCTCCTATGTATTCTAGTGAAATATGAGAAAGATATCCTTCTTTCTCTGCTATTTTATCCCACTGTTCCACTGTAGGAAAATCATCTTCAATTAACATTCTTACTAAACGATTTCTTGAATTAATATATGGATTAAAATATATAGTTCTTCCATAATACTTTTCTATTATTTTGTCTAGTTTTTCATCTATATTTTTTATGCGTTTTATTTTTATTCCAATATTTAATATTTGATAATATAACATTTCTCTATTCATCATAATATCACTATATATTGTTTTTTTCGACATTTCAAATCCAATTTCGACATTTATTCTAATTCGTCTATTGCATTTTTTATTGCTATATTTACCAATTTATAAATAGATAAATTATATCTTTCTCTCATTTCCTCTAATTCATTAAATAATGATTCTCTTATGGTTAAAGAGTGTTGAATAGATAATTCTCCTTTTGGTTTTTCATATATTTTTACATTATTTGTTTTTATTAGCTCTTCAATACATGCGTTTATTAATTGATTTATTGATGTTTGATAAACTGTTTTTGCAAGTTCTCCTAATTTTTCATACAGTGTGTTATCAATTTCTATTGTTTTCTTTAAAGACCTTTCCCTTCTCCAAAACCTATCAAATGCTCCCATATTTTTCTCCTTTAATTTTACTTATTAAAAGATTATACTAATATAATATGCATTTTTTAACTATGTATACATATAGTTTTTACCTGCATGTATTGCAAGTTAATAAGTTTTGTCTTATAATGTATATAAGGGGGTAATTAGAATGTATATAACAAAGATATTAACAGATTTTTTGACCTTGTCTCAAAGTTTATCTAATTCCACTATTCTTTTAACAGATACTGAAAAAGTAATTTTATGTCTTTTTGATAAAGAAAATAATAAAATGCAAAAGAAAAATAATGATTATTTAAATAAGACAATTAGTGATAGTTTGAAAAAAATTTTGGATTTATATAATTCTGATATAAATACTGTTGATTATATGAATACTACCATGGATAGTATAGTTCCTTTGGTAGTTAATGATGATGTCTCAAATTATAGGTCTCAAATTATTTTGCCTATTACTCATGATTGTAGTGTTGAAGGTTTATTAATTTTTATAACAGATGACAGAGAATATTTACCATCTAATTTGAAGTTTGCAAAGACAACAAAACATTTTGTTGAATTATTTAGTTCGAAAAGATATTTGTAATTCACAGTTTGTATTTTAATTCATACTATATAATTAGGTGATTATATGAGTATTGTTTCTACAACTGTTCCTTATAACCATGATGTTTTAATTCAAAATATGTATTCTTTAAAAATGGCATATCCTTTTTTATATATTGACAGTATTGGAGATAGTGTTCTTGGTAATGCTCTTGTTTATATTAGAATGGGTAATGGTAATAAACAAGTTTTTTATAATGCTTCTTTTCATGCAAATGAATGGATTACCTCTCCTATTTTGATGAAATTTATAGAGGATTTTTGTGTTGCATATTCTAACAATTCTACTATTTATGGTTATAATGCTAGAGAGATTTTTAATACTACATCTATTTATATTGTTCCAATGGTTAATCCTGACGGAGTTAACTTAGTTACTGGTCATTTACCTATTAATAGTATTGGATATAATTATGCTAAGAATATTTCCAGTAACTACCCAGATATTCCTTTTCCTAGTGGTTGGAAAGCAAATATAGAGGGTGTGGATTTAAATTTACAATTTCCTGCACGGATGGGAAAATGCAAGAAGAATAAAGTATGAACAAGGATTTGTTTCTCCTGCTCCTCGTGATTATGTTGGGCATTTTCCATTATCTACTCCAGAAGCTAGAGCTGTCTATAATTTTACATTAGCTCATGATTTTCGTTTAATTTTAGCATATCATACACAAGGAGAAGTCATTTATTGGAAGTTTCAAGATTATTTACCTGGTCGCTCTGAATATATTGGTACACAATTTTCTAAAGCTAGTGGCTATTTACTAGATATAACGCCTCCAGAATCTTCTTGGGCTGGTTATAAAGATTGGTTTATTCAAGAATACAATAGACCTGGGTATACGATTGAAGCTGGACTTCGGTGAAAATCCGCTTCCAATATCACAATTTAATCAAATTTATTCTGATAACATTGGTATTTTAGTACTTGCAAGTGTACTTGCTTAAAAATGGATTACAATAAAGTAATCCATTTTTAACTTTTATATATTCAATTTTTATTTTTGTTCTGGATTCTTTGTATTTTCTTCAACGCTCATACTTTTTTGTCCTTCTTTTATTTCTTTCCATTTATTGGCCACATATACTTCTTTTTTCAAATCTACATCTTTATATTTTCTTGTCAAACTCCCGATATTGTTCATCATCTATCAGTTCTGTATCTTGTAATAATTGTATAAATTCATGGTCATTTAATGTAGATATATATTTGGCAGCCATGGATAATGCCATTCTTTCACTCATATTCATATAATTTTCATTTTGTTTTCCAGCTTTTATATTATTAAATATTGTTTCTACTTCTTGCTGTTTTCTTTCTTCTGAATATCCAATCAATTCTCCACTTTGTAGTTGTTTCATATAATATTGTATATATTGTTCTATTCTTGCATTTTTCATATCATATTCTAACCCGTGTTCTTCTTTTGGTTTGTATGCTATTCCTTCTTGTACATGTTTTCTTGCAATATCTAGTTCATCACTAATAGACTGTTTTGTCGCTTCTTCTACAATTTGCATAGTAAACTTAAAATCTTTTGCATTCGTATTACATATATATTGTATAAAACCTTCATCTGGTGTTCCTTTGTATTGTGATAATTCTTCATTTATACTCAAATCTTGATTTGCATTTACTAATCTATGTAGTATATGATTTTGTAGTATAATATCTTTATATCGATTCATTAATATTCTAATTGCTTGTGGATATGTTTCTTGGTCTTCAGTTAATATAACATTATCTACTATTTTAGAATTGTTTAGGTTTCTTAATTCGTTCATTAATTGCATTTTTTCTTTTGACATTGTTATTTTTCTTTTTGTACTATTTTGTATAACATCATTTATTAAAATTTCTTTTATTCTTTCTGCTATTTTTCCATATGTTCCTTTTATATTTGCTTCATCTATTTCTTGTTTTGTAATCCCCAATCTTGTAAGTATTTGTGTATAATCTTCATCTATTTGTGTAACAATATTTCCATTTTCATCTCTTATCATTTTTTCTCTTAATCCATCTAGCATATCTAATGGAATATAAGATATTTGGTCTGCAAGTCTCATTAAGCAAGCTTCTGGTGTTGCTGGTGTTATTTTCTTATCATACCCTGCTTTTGTATAGCATAAAAGCATATCCCTTGTAAAATCTTCTTCTTTTTTGTGTACATTTGGAATATATTCTTTTTCTGGCTTTTCCCCATTATGAGCATTAATTCCATCCACAATAAGCCATAAACTTTTTCTTATTTTTCCTAATATTTTTGAACTTATATTTGGATTATGTACTTTTATTTTTTTAATTATTTCATCATAAATTTCATGTGTATAAACAAGTTCTCTTGCTCCTAATGTATTATGACAAAAATACCCCAAACCATAATCTTCAAGTATATTTGATATCCACCATTCTCCACTATGACCTAAAAATGTATGTCCTATATCATGATGTTTTCCCATTATTTTTACAATTTCTTCATTTAAGTCTAATTTTTTTGCAACTTGACCCACTATATTTTCTAAATCTTCTTGGTGAATTTTTCTATTTGTTGTTTCTGGGTTAGACTTTCTAAGTCCTTTTACCATCATTGTTTCATCACAGCTTTTTTTATTGTACTTTGTTAAAACTGTATCAATTTCATTACTATATTTTGCTAATCTTTTTAATTCAATTTCTCTTGCAAAATATCCTTTTACATCTTTTAATTGTTTTACGATTTTTTTATATCCTTTTATTTCTACCATTTTACTTCTCCTATAAATAATATGTTCTATTATATCACCATTATGTAAATTTGTAAATAATACTTATATAGTTGTATATATGAAAATTTTATATTATAATTAAGAAAAAATGTAAGGAGTTATGCTATGAGTAGTAAAGTTTTTGTGTCTCATGGAGATATTATTTTGGATAATGTATATGATGGCGATTTAAATTTAATCAAACAAGATGGCGGAGGAAGTAACTGGAATAGTTTATATAATCTTTCGTATATGGGTGAAACTTGTTATGCAATTGGAACTTGTGGGAAAGATAAAGAAGGAGATATTGCGATTTCTTCTCTTAAGAATCATGGTGTAAATGTTGATTTTATTAGAAGAGATGATATTACTACAAGTATTATGAATATTATTATTCCTAATAAGTCTAAATTAGGAGATGATACAATTATTCACAGTTGGTATTCCCCTATTACAAATAAACGTACTTTATTTTTTAGAGAAGATTTACCAACTAATATTCCACAAGAATTAGAAAACAAAGAAATTTATGTATTATTAGATAAATTTGAAACAGTTAATTTAGAATTTATTAATAATATCAAAAACAAAAAAGTATGTTTAGATATTGGACATGTACGCTTTATTGAGCATTTTTCTAAACAATATTTAATTAATTTCTTTAAAAATGGTAATTTAGTACAACTTAATAATAATGTTGCTCCACTATTATTTGAACGATTACAAATTGAAAACGAATTTGAATTGTTTGATTTACTAGATTTAGATTTATTGGTTATAACAAAAGGGAAAAAAGGTGCATCATTTATTTTTAAAGAAAACGATAAATTTGTTTGTGTTGATAAAAGCCCAGAAGTTATTGCAGAAGTTGTTGATTCTTCTGGTGCTGGTGATGCTTTTTTTGCAACAGTTATAAAAGAATATGCATATGCAGATAAAATAGATAAAAATTTTATCTCACATACTTTTGATATTGCAAATAAAGCTTCAAGAGATGTTATTGGTCAATTAGGAAGTAGAAGAAATTAGTAAATCTTAAGTGACATTTTTCGATATAAATGGTATAATGTGTTTAATTATTGTTAAGGAGGATTTTTAAATGAAAAATTTTGATGTTTCTATTATAATGGGTAGTGATTCAGATTTATCTATTATGAAAGATGCAGCTAAGTTTTTAGAGGATATGGGAATTTCTTATGAAATGAAAATTTTATCTGTTCATAGAACTCCTGAAAAGGCTATGGCTTATGCTGAATCTTTAAAAGAAAATGGAGTTAAGGTTATTATTGCTGGTGCTGGTGGTGCTGCTCACCTACCTGGTGTATTCGCAGCTTTAGTTCCAACTGTTCCTGTAATTGGTGTTCCTATTCATACAAAAACTTTAGGTGGAGTAGATTCTTTATATTCTATTGTACAAATGCCTTTTGGAATTCCTGTAGCAACTGTTGCTATTAATGGAGCAAAAAATGCTGGAATTTTAGCAACATCTATTATCGCAATAGGAAATGAAGAAGTAAAAACAAAGCTTGCAAATTTCAAAGCTTCTTTAAAAGATGCTGTAACCAAAAAGGATGAAAAATTACAAGATTTAGGTTATGCAGCTTATTTACAACAAATGTAGTATATGTTTAATAAAATTAGCCTTAAAAAGGCAGAAATGAGGTATTATATGAAAAAAATTAGTAGTGGTAAAGTTCGTGAAATTTATGAAGTAGATGATGACAAACTTATGCTTGTTGTTTCTGATAGAATTTCTGCTTTTGATGTAATTCTACCAAATGAAGTTCCTGATAAAGGTAAGGTTTTAAATAAAATTTCTGAATTTTGGTTTGATTATACAAAAGATTTTGTTAAAAACCATGTTATATCAACAAATCTTTCTGAATTTCCAGAGGAATTTCAAAAAGAAGAATTTAAAGATAGAAGTATGTTAGTTAAAAAACTAAAAATGCTTCCAATAGAATGTATTGTAAGAGGATATATTACTGGTTCTGGTTGGAAAAGTTATAAAGAAAACGGAACTGTTTGTGGTATTAAATTACCTGAAGGATTACAAGAATCTGAAAAACTTCCTGAACCAATTTTTACACCTTCTACAAAAGCCGCAGAGGGACATGATGAAAATATCAGTTTTGAACAAACTGTAGAATTGATAGGTGAAGACTTAGCAAATAAAGTAAAAAATGTAGCTATTGAGATTTATTCTAAATGTGCTGAATATGCTGCTACAAAAGGTATTATTATTGCTGATACAAAATTTGAATTTGGTTTAGATGAAAATGGAGATTTAGTATTAGGAGATGAAGTCCTAACACCTGATTCTAGTAGATTTTGGCCAGCTAGTACTTATGAAGTTGGTCATGGTCAAAAAAGTTTTGATAAACAATATATGAGAGATTGGTTAAAACAAACAAATTGGGATGCAAGCAATCCTACTCCAATCCCAGATGATGTAATTAATACAACTCGTGCAAAATATATAGAGGCTTATGAAAGATTAACAGGAAAAAAATTCTAAATATACAGAAATGAACGTTAATGATTTTATTCACTAACGTTCATTTTATTTTTTAAACATTTACTTCTACATTTATATCTTTTATTAAATCTTTATATTTCTCAAGTATTGGATCTACTTGCATTTGTACGAATTGTTCTACTTGTTTTGGTGCTCTTCCGCATAAATTATCTGGATTTAATGCATGCATAATCTCTTCTTTTGTCAAACCAAAAGATTCATCTTTTGCTATTCTTTCTACTAAGTCATTTGGTCTTCCAAATTCTTTTACTTCACGTCCTGCTTCCATTGAATATATTCTTATTTTTTCATGTAATTCTTGTCTATCTCCACCTTTTAGAACTGCATTCATTAATATTTCTTCTGTTCCCATGAATGGTAATTCTTGCATCATATTTGTTTTTATTACATTTTCATATACTACTATGTTTGATGTTATATTTGCATATAATATTAAAATTGCATCTACTGCTAAGAAGCTTTCTGGTACACATATTCTTTTATTTGCTGAGTCGTCTAATGTTCTTTCTAACCATTGTGTTGCTGCTGTAATGCTTGCATCATTTGCAAGCACCATTACATGTCTTGCAAGTGAATTTATTCTTTCACTTCTCATTGGGTTTCTTTTATATGCCATTGCAGATGACCCTATTTGTCCTTTTTCAAATGGCTCTTCTAATTCTTTTTCATGTTGTAATAATCTCATGTCATTTGCAAATTTTGAAGCACTTTGTGCAATTTCTGATAATATGTTTAATACTCTAGAATCTAATTTTCTTGTATAGGTTTGTCCAGATACTGCATATACTTTATCAAATCCCATTTTTTCTGCAATTTTACCATCTATTTGGTTTACTTTTTCTTCATCTTTAAATAATTTCATAAAGCTTTCTTGTGTTCCTGTTGTACCTTTACATCCTAATAATTTCATATGGTCTATTACAAAATCTAATTCTTCTAAATCTTCTAATAAGTCTTGTAACCATAGTGTTGCCCTTTTACCTACTGTTGTTAATTGTGCAGGTTGGAAATGTGTATATCCAAGACATGTTACATTTTTATATTTTAATGCAAAGTTTTTTAAATTATTTATAACTAATAGTAATTTTTTCTTTATAAGTAGAAGTGCTTCTCTCATTAGTATTACATCTGTATTATCTGTTACATAACAAGAAGTTGCTCCTAAATGTATAATTGGTTTAGCTTTTGGACATTTTATTCCAAATTCATATACATGGCTCATGACATCATGTCTACATTGTGCTTCTCTTGCAGCTACTATTTCATAGTCTATGTTTTCTACATTTTCCTTCATTTCTTTTATTTGTTCGTCTGTAATATTAATTCCTAATTCTTTTTCTGTTTCAGCAAGTGCTATCCATAATTTTCTCCAAGTACTATATTTTGTATCACTTGACCAAATCTTATTCATTTCTTTACTTGCATATCTTCCTGATAGTGGTGTTACATATATGTTATTATTTCCCATGTTTTTTCTCCTTTTATTTTATTTTTTCGTATATAATATATCACAAAAATAAGTAATATTCAATATATAAAATAAACCCAAATCATTAAACTTTTTTGTCTAACAATTTGGATTTATTCATTTTTTAATTTGTCTTAAATACTATTTTCCAACTACCCAATACTGATAAGTATAGCCCTCATCAGCAACAGGCATTTGAAGTGATGAAGAAGTCGCAGATTTAGGTGTGAAACGATATACAGCTCCTCCATTGTTAGATGCATCCCTATGATACATCCAAATAAATCCGGCATCTCTACTGTATACAGATATATGCCTATAAGTGTCAGCTATTGCAACTGCCATATATGGTGTAAACCCTGGGTTAATATTTATAATAGTACAAGTCCACGTTTCATTTCTTCCCCAGAATGACATATTCCATCCGGAACTAGAAGTTGTTCCCACACTTCCAGTCTTTGTTTTTAATCCTGATGTATTAGTTCCTGCCGTCACACCAGCACTATAACCAGCGTTATATCCTGTCTTATAATTTGTTGAATTTGGATTTGCTCTATTATCTGCTGCTGTTACTCCTGCATTGTATCCCTTGTCAGTTCCTGCTACACCTAATATAGTATTTCCTGCTACTATTTTATTTCCTGTTAACCCTATTGCTGATGCTACTTTTGAATAATCTAGCGCGAATAATGTATTTGGAGTTATATATCCATTTTGTCCATTATATCGTATCTCAAATCTAGCCACACCATCACTATTGGTAGTTGCAAACGCTGCATCTCCTAATATTACTTTTGTAGTATTTGATGATGTATGCGTAATTTTAGAGCTGCTTGTCAAATTTGGCATGCTTCCTTTTAAGCCTACTCCAGTCGAATTTGAAAATGTTCTTCCCGTTAATACTTGCTCTTCTGTTGCATTTCCTGTTGCTTGTTTTGATTTTAAGTCTGCTATTTGTGTTTCTAGATCACTTTTTGTTTGCTCTAATTGTTCTTTTACTTGTGTCAAACTTTCAACTTGGCTAGTTAAACTTTCCAATTTTTCTTGCAATTCCGCATTGTTTCCTTGTTCTTCTTCCAGTTGCCCATTTAAGTCTTCTATTGTTCCTTCTAATTCTGTTTTTGTATTAGTTAAGTCTTCTACTGTTTGTTCTAGTTCTTTTATTTTTTCCTCTAATGCTGCTAGCTCTTCATCACTCGCTCCACTTCCAGGATTACTTGTTCCTCCT
>CAJFII010000013.1 GCA_904381285.1 uncultured Clostridia bacterium
ATATGAAAAATTTAGAGTAAAACAAGATATGCAATATATTTCTAGTATGGATGAAATGTATCAAAGATATTTAAAAGAAAATAATAATAAATAAGTATAAAAGTTCACTAAGTGTACTTTAATTCACTTGGTGAATTTTTTTATCTAATATTTCACAGCCAATAACTATAAATTTTTTACCGATAAATCGGCATATGATGGTTTGTAAGAGCTAAAGTTCTAACACAACCATTTAAATTAACAACATCATGGTACAGAAGAATTAGCACACTTAGAAATGGTAGGAACAATTGTACACCAATTAACAGATGGAGTATGTCCAGAAGAATTAGAAAAAGCAGGATTAGGAGCATATTATACAGATCATGGTGTAGACGTATATCCTCAATCAGCAGCAGGCGTACCTTTCACAGCATCATATATTGCTGCAAAAGGAGATCCTATTGCAAATTTACAAGAAAATTTAGCAGCAGAACAAAAAGCAAGAGCTACTTATGAGAAATTAATTGATTTATGTAAGGATGATCCAGATGTTGTAGAACCTCTTCGTTTTTTAAGACAAAGAGAAGTAGTTCATTTCCAAAGATTTGGAGAAGCCTTACGTGGAGTGCAAGATAAACTTGCACAAAAGAAATTCTGCATGACCAATAATCCAATTCAAAACAATGGATTATGTTTAAAAGAATTTAATAGTGTAAATAACTATAATGTTTGTGATAGTGTATGTGATTGTAACAATTCTAATAATTCTAACAATTCTAATAATTCTAATAATTCTAATAATTCTAATAATTGTGGATGTAGATAAGAAGAATTACACATATTAATTAAATAGTTGTATCTAAACATTAAAGGTCATAAAACAAAAACAGAGATTAAACTCTCTGTTTTTAGTATATTTGGAAAATCTATAAATTTATTATTCCATGTGTATAATCTAAGTTACTAAAAGAATCATAAGTATATCCAAGCGTATAAATGTCTGTAGCAAAAATATCTTTTTCAAGCATACTTTTTAAAATCTTATTATTAGAAGTATCCAAAAACTTCTTTACAGAAGTAACAATTTCAAGTTTTGGGTTTGCATGACTAATTCCAGAAAGCAATTGTTTTCCTTTTTCATTAACGCCAAGAACACGAATATATGGATTTACTTTTCTTGAATTTTGTATATCTTTTTTAGTGATGCCAAGTAAGCAATAAACCAAAATTCTTTTTAATCTTGTTGTTGTATATCGTTTACTTTTTATAATATTAATAAATTCATTAATTGTATTACAAGAATTAGCGGCATTTTTTATAGAAAATTCTAACCCTTCTGATACATCAGGTAAGTCTGCTATTTGTGCAACTGACATTCTTCTTAAATTATATATAATTTCACGTTCAAATTTAGATAAGCTAGATACAACTTTTCCGAGATCTTAAACAAGCATACATTATATCAAAAGAAGACTTTGGCATAACTTGTCTTAAACTCCATACATCATTAGTCATAGCTATTTTTCTTATAGCAGTTGCACTGGCAAAGTTATCAACAATTTCTGTACTATTGTAATCTACTTTTTTTCTGTATATACTAACAGGAACAATTGAACTTTTATATTTCTTTAGCGCTTTTAGATATTCTATTGCTAATATATTGTTTGGACTTGATAAAATATTTGCATATTTTCGTATATCATTCAAATACATTAATAAAGCATTTTCTCTTGCTTTTGGAAAAGAGAATCCTTTACTTAATTCGTGATTAAGGATAGAGACAAATTCCTTTGGCTCATAATATAAAACATTTGCAAATTCGTTTAATATGTTTACATCACAAAGTTCACTTCCAAAAGATAAATAATCTACTAAATTTAAAGAATTTAAAATCTTTATACTACCTTCAGCAAAATTTTCAGCACTTGATATACTATATAAAAGAGGTAATTCAATTACTAAATCAATGCCGTTTTTTAAAGCCATTTCAGCTTTTGACCATTTATCAACTAAAGAAGTATCGCCACGTTGCACAAAGTTACCACTCATGATTGCAATGGTATAATCTGCATTTACAGCTTTTTTTGATTCATTTATATGGTATAAATGTCCATTATGAAATGGATTATATTCAGCAATAATACCAAGTACTTTATTCATAAATTTTACCTCCAATATTGCAAATTAAAACAATTTACTGTTATAATATCATAAAATGTTATATTTATCAAATGGTAAATAATAAAATGGAGGAGAAAATGGAAGAAGTTATAATATATACAGATGGTGCATGTTCTGGAAACCCTGGCCCAGGTGGATGGGGAAGTATATTAATGTATAAAGATAAAATAAAAGAAATATCTGGAGGGATGAAAGATACAACAAATAATGTAATGGAACTTACTGCTGTAATTGAATCTTTAAAGTTACTAAAATTTAATTGTAATGTTAAATTATACAGTGATAGTGCATATGTAGTAAACGCATTTAATCAAAAATGGATTTATGGTTGGATGAAAAATGGATGGAAAAATTCAAATAAAGAGCCTGTAAAAAATAAAGAGTTATGGGAAGAATTATATTCATTAACTAAAATTCATAATGTAGAATTTATTAAAGTGAAAGGACATGCAGATAATAAATATAATAATAGATGTGATGAATTAGCAAGAAAAGCAATTACTAATTTATAGTAATTTGCTTTTCAACTAAATCCTGCCAATATTTTTTAGGCATATACTGCATTTGAAGTCTTGGATTTTTTCTTTCTTTAATGCTAATTGTATTATAAAAGCATTTCCATAAATTTTGAAAATATATTTCATCTTCTGATATGGAATTAATTTCTAAATTTTCCGCTTCTACTATAATATACGTACTTGTATTGTATAAAAAAGCAATATTTCTAATTTTATCATGTATAATAAAATTTTCATTAGGCAGTCTTTTTATAAAATGATTACCTAAATATTCAATAATATTGTTATCTGGATGAATTTTGCTATAAAACAAATTATTGCTAATTTTTATAAATCTAGTTAATCCCTTAAAACGATGACATTCATTTAAAACCCTTTTGCTAATTTTTTGTATATCAAGAACAATTTGATTAGATAATAAATGGTCAATTTTATTACCAATTTCAAATCCTAATAGTAAGTAATTTAAAATTAAAATTTCTTTATTCATTTCGTTAGATAAAAACACATTATAAGAGTAATATAAAGTATTGTATGATATATTTTTTACAATACCATTGTAAATCCTTTTGGATTTTTCATAATTGGTAGTTATTTTTTTATAGGTATTAAATAGATTAATACAATAATCATTACATACAATATTTTCAGGAATAGTTTTATTTATATAACTATCAAATACAATACAAAGAAGTCCATCAAAACTTCCATCATAAATATAAGTAGTATTTATATGTTTCCAGTTATGCATTTTATATTATCCTCCTTATTTGGTAGTAAATTATCAAATAAAGATAATTGGTCATATTCTTTAAAATTAGGTAATAAACGTTTTTCTTGATAAAGTAAATTAGTTTCTATAAAAGAATTGTTGAATTTATTAGAACTATAATAATATTTACCACTACAAGTAATAAAATAAATAGCTCTTTTTAAAACAACTCCAAGCCCTTTTAAAGTATCAAAATTCAATTTAAAGTTTCTTCTAGAACGAATAATTCTTTTTGCAGAAGTAACGCCTATTCCAGGAACACGAAGTAATGTAAAATAATCAGCATTATTAACATCTACAGGAAATTGTTCCAAATGTCTTAAAGCCCATTCACACTTTGGGTCTAATAATGTATTAAAATTAGGATGTTTTTCATCCAATAATTCTTCAGATTTAAAACCATAAAAACGTAATAACCAGTCAGCTTGATAAAGTCTATTTTCACGTAATAATGGTGGAGACTTTAAACTTGGCAAAGAAGCATCTTTATTTACTGATACATATGCAGAATAATATACTCTTTTTAATTTAAACTTTTTATACAATCCCTCAGATAATTTCATAATTTTTAAATCAGATTCAGGTGTTGCTCCAACTATAAGTTGTGTGGTTTGTCCAGCAGGAACAAAGCTTTTAGAATAATTAGACTTTTCTTTATTTGAAATATCAATATTTGTATAAATATATTTCATTGGTTCTAATATTCCAGCTTTTTCCTTTTGAGGTGCAAGCAATTTTAAGCTATCATTTGAAGGTAATTCTATATTGATACTCATTCTATCAACTAATTTTCCTAGTTTATTAATTAATTCAAAACTTGCACCAGGAATTGTTTTTGTATGAATATATCCATTAAAATTATACTCATTTCTAAGAATTGAAACAGTACTATAAAGTAATTCCATTGTATAATCTGGAGATTTTACAACAGCAGAACTAAGAAATAATCCTTCTATATAGTTTCTTTTATAAAAATTAATGGTTAAATCTGCAACTTCTCTAGGAGTAAAAGTGGCTCTGGGGATATCATTACTAGAACGATTAATGCAATATTTACAATTATACATGCAACAATTAGTCATTAATATTTTTAACAATGAAATACATCTACCATCAGCAGACCAACTATGACAAATTCCTGAAGTGGCACCATTACCAATCCCGCAAGCTTTATTATTTCTCTTGCTACCACTAGAGCTACAAGACACATCATATTTTGCAGAATCTGCAAGTATTTTTAATTTATCAATTATTTCCATAAAATCACCCAAACAAATATTCTATAAATATCATACCATACAAACATATGTTTATGCAATAGCAAAAAGAAAAATTTTAATAAATATATTCATTCGTGTAAAAATATGGTATAATTTTATTGTAATGATAGATTATGGAATTTACATAGAAAGGGATGATTCAAAATGAAAATAATAGGAATAACAGGAAATTCTGGAGCTGGAAAAACCACAGTATGTAACATTCTAAAAGAAAAATATGCAGCACATATAATTGATGCAGATGATATTGCTAGAAAATTATCTAAAAAAGGTACTATGTATTTACAATCCATAGTAGAGTATTTTGGCCATGACATAATTGATAATAGAGGAGAATTAAAAAGAAAAGAATTAGCAAATTTAATATATGAAAACGAAGAAAAAAGAAACGGATTAAATGAATTAACATTTAATTATGTTGTAAGAGAAATAAAAAATAATATAAATAAATTAAAAGATAAAGAATTAATAGTAATTGATGCACCACTATTGTTTGAAAGTAATTTAGACCAAGTATGTGACTTAGTAATAGGGGTAATTGCAGATGAAGAAAGTAAAATAGAAAGAATTTGTAATCGTGATAAAATTGATGAAGAAGTAGCAAAGAAAAGGTTAAATATTCAAAAAAATAATGAATACATAAAAGAAAAAGCAGATTATATTATATATAATAATGCAAGTATTGAAGAGTTAGAAAAACAGATAGAAAAAATCAAATTAAAATAAGTTAAATAATTCAAGTATATTACAAGATTATGACATTTTTGTAACATGCTTGAATTGTTTATTTTTTTAGCATATAATGAAAATGACATATAATGAAGTATACTAACTAATGACAAGGAGGATGAAAATGGAAACATTTGCAGATTACATACTATCTGAAAAGGACTTTATAAAAAAGATAGAAATTGTGTATTATTTAAAGAAAAGAACTGGTATTTTTTTCGATAATTCAGTTATATTTAAAGCAGAACTTGCAAGAATGTTTATAGATGATATGCATATAGATGTTGATAGAAATTTAGTATTAACAGCAGCTTTATTATGTACATGCAAGAAACCATCTGATCCTCAAGATTTATCTAAAATAAAAGGATATGCAAAAGAAGGAGCAGAGTATTTAGAAACATTAGGATTTGATAAAAGATTTTGTAAAATTTGTGAAGAAGTAAATAGATATAGTGGTAGCACTCCAAGAGAGAAAGAAAGTGATATATTGGAATTAGTTGATAACTTTGGAGGAATGCTATTAGATAGACCAGAAAGACCAGGATTTCCAGTAGATGAAGCATTAGTATTACTGGAATACAGAAACATGAAAGATAAAGATAATGTATTTCTTGAAAAATTTAAAGAATTTGTATGTGTTACAGAAGAGATAAAAGTGTAAAAGATGGAGGTATGAAAGATGGGATGGAATACTGATGAGGGGTACTATGAAAAACATGTACATCATAAAGGATATAAGATAACAGAATTACAAAATAAAATGAACAAATTAAAACCAGATGAAGTAAGAGAAGGAATTTCAGCTATATCTACAGACAAATCAAAAGAAGCTCAAATACCAGAAAACGACTTAATAGAAACAAGAGATGAGCCTATAGAATATGTAATAGAAACAGAAGATGAAGACAAAGGAATAGATGAAGAAGAATTAGATAGATAAGAAATAAAGTAGAGGGTTAGTATAATCCTCTACTTTATGTAGAAAGGAGCAAGATATGTACGAAATATTTGCAGATTTACATGTACACATAGGAAGAAGTAAATCAAATAAACCAATAAAAATAACAGCGGCTAGAAGCCTAAACTTTGAAAATATTGCAAAAGAATGTGCAGAAAGAAAAGGAATTAATGTAGTAGGAATTATAGATTGTGCATCTCCATATGTAATAGAAGACATAGAAGAATTTTTGAAAAACGGAGAAGCGTATGAGATACCAGATGGTGGAATTATATATAAGGATAAAGTGTGTATACTTTTAGGAAGCGAAATTGAAACTTCAGAAATAAATGAAGAAGGAAAAACTGGAAGTGCCCATAATATATGCTTTTTCCCAAGTCTAAAAGATATAAAAGGTTTTTCAAAAGAAATGAGTACACACATAAGTAATATTACTTTGAGTTCACAAAGAGCTGACATATCAGCGTATTATTTGATAGATATTGTAGAAAAATATAATGGAATTTTAATACCAGCACATGTTTTTACACCACACAAAAGCTTTTATGGAAATTGTACGGATAGATTAGAGAAAATATTTAAAGAAAAGTTTAATAAAATTATTGCTGTTGAATTAGGCTTAAGTTCAGATACATTTTTAGCAGATGAAATTTCTGAACTTGAAACAAAAACATTTTTAACAAATTCAGATGCACATTCTTTACCTAAAATCGCAAGAGAATATAATAAAATTTTAGTAGAAGATATAAGTTTTAAAGAAATATTAAAAGCATTAAAAAAAGAAGATGGAAGGAAAATATTATGTAATTATGGTCTAGATCCTAAACTTGGAAAATATCATAGAACTTATTGTGAAATTTGCCAAAAAAATGTACCAGGTACGGCACCAGTAAAAACTTGTCCAGATTGTGATAGTAGAAATATTACAATGGGAGTGTTTGATAGAATAGAAATAATAAAAGATAAAAAAGAAAGTAAAAGTCCAGAAGATAGACCACCATATATATATCAAGTACCTCTTACCTTTATACCAGGCTTAGGAGGAAAAACAATTGATAAATTGTTAAATAATTTTGAAACAGAAATGAATATATTACATAAACTTTCAAAAGACGATATAGAACAAGTTGTAGGAGAAAAAAATGCAACAAATATTATTTTAGCAAGAGAAGGAAAATTAGGAATACAAGAAGGCGGCGGAGGAGTATATGGAAAAATAACAACTAAATAGTTCTAAAAAATCAGATTATTACATAGACATTATGTATAAGAAAAAGGTACATTATGAGGAGGTAATAATTTGAGAAACGTAGGAAGAAGAAAGAATAGTAAAATTAAAAATATTATAATATCTTATATAAAAAATAATTTGAAAGAATACACAATTATAACAATAATTTTTTTAATAGGATTAATATTTGGAATTATTTTCATTAATAATGCGGGGCAGACGCAAATAGATGAAATTACGTCATATATTAATGATTTTGTAAATAGTCTAAAAAATAACATAGAAATTGATAAAGCAGGATTATTAAAAGATACATTAATATCTAATTTTATATTGGCATTAGGGCTATGGTTTGTTGGTTCTACAGTTATAGGGATACCAATTGTATATGGAATAATTGCATATAGAGGGTTTTGCTTAGGATATACTATATCTTCATGTATTGCTACATTAGGTACGGGAAGCGGAATTTTATTTACGATTACATCTTTACTATTACAAAATATCCTTTTTATTCCTTGTATATTTGGATTAGCTGTTAGTGGAATAAAATTATATAAATCAATTGTTAAAGATAAAAGAAAAGAAACAATTAAATTAGAAATAACTAGACATACGATATTTTGCGTGTTTATATTATTAGTATTAGAACTTTCAGCATTTTTAGAAGTATATGGCTCTACAAATTTATTACAAATTTGTGCAAAATATTTATAAAAAATTTAAAAAAGCTCTTTACATTTTACAATTATTTTGATATAACATATTTGTTTATGTTAATTGTAAGATATTCATAAAATAAATTGAAGGTAGGGGAATATTAATGGAAAAACAAATCAGCAATTTTTTAAGTTTTATAAGAAATGATAAAAAATTATCAGAAAATACATTACAATCATACAAAAGAGATCTTGTACAATTACAAGAATATATGGATTCTGAAAAATTAAATTATTTAAAAGTAACACCAGAAGATATGAAAAGATATTTTATACATTTACAAACAATAGGTAAAAAAACATCTACAATATCTAGAAATGTTGCTTCAATTAGATCATTTTACCAATTTTTAGTTCGTTGCAAAAAAATAAAAAAAGATCCTACTGAAAAAATACAATCTCCAAAAGTAGAAAAAAGATCACCAACAGTTTTAACATCTGAAGAAGTTGAATTATTACTAAACCAACCAAAAGATGTTGACTTAAAAGGGATTAGAGATAAAGCAATGTTAGAATTTGCATATGCTACTGGAATGAGAGTATCAGAAATAATAGATTTAAATATAGAAGATGTTAATTTAAAAGATGGATTAGTAACATGCAAAACAAGAACAAGACAAAGACATATACCACTTGGTTCACTTTCTTTAAGAGCATTGGCTGATTACATTGAAAATTCTAGACCAATATTAATAAAAGATGAATCTGTAAAAGCTTTATTTGTTAACACAAATGGAAAAAGATTAACACGTCAAGGTTTCTGGAAAATAGTAAAATACTATAAAGAACAAGCTCATATAACAAAAGATATTACACCGCATGTGTTAAGACATTCATTTGCAACACATCTTTTACAAAATGGAGCAGATTTAAAATCTATACAAATAATGCTAGGACATTCAGATATATCTTCAACACAGGTATATATGCAATTCCAAGATGAAAGTATAAAAGATATATATAAACATGCACATCCAAGAGCATAACTAAAAAATAAAGGAAGAGTAACTATTTACTCTTTCTTTTATTTTTGATATAATCCGTTTAGGTGGTAAAATATGTTTAAATTTTTTGTTACAGAAGACCAAATAAAAGATAAAATAATTGATATAATAGAAGACGACGTAAACCATATAAAAAATGTTTTAAGATTAGAAGTAGAAGATAAAATAGAAGTTTGTGATATAAATAATAGTAATAATTATTTATGCAAAATTATAGAATTAAATAAAAAATATGTAAAATGTGAAATTATTGAAGAAATAAAAAATAATAATGAAACAAATCTATATTTACACATTTTTCAAGGGATTCCTAAAGCAGAAAAAATGGAAACTATAATACAAAAAACAACTGAAATAGGAGTAAGTGAAATAACACCATTAATTATGCAAAGGTGTATTACAAAATTGGATAATAAAACAAGCCTAAAAAAAGTAGAAAGATGGCAAAAGATTGCTGAAGTAGCAGCCAAACAAAGCAAAAGAGATAAAATACCAATTATAAATTTACCAATTAATATTAAAAATGTATATGAAAAATTAACAAATTATGATATAGTATTAATAGCTTATGAAGAAGAAAAAGATAATGCAATAAAAAAGATTTTAAATAAAGTGCCAAAAAAGAAAAATTTAAAAATAGCTATTATAATAGGACCAGAAGGAGGAATAACAAAAGAAGAAATTAAAGAATTATCAAACGAAAACGTAAAAACAGTAACCCTAGGAAAAAGAATTTTAAGAACTGAAACAGCACCAATTGTACTTGTAAGTATAATTATGTATGAATTTGATGAAATGGGATAGTTTGAAAATTAAAAAGAAAGGATAAATTAATATGAAAAAAGAAAAAAGTAATGAAAAAAATGTTACTAAAAAACAGCCTAAGCCAATGCAAAATGTAAAAGTAAATGAAAAAGAGTTAAAAGAAAATCTTAAAAACATGGAAAACATGGTAAATAAAAAAGAATTACCAAAAGAAGAAAAAGATAAGATTAATAAAAGAGTTTTTGAAAATGTTTTGATAGCGGATTTAATAATGGCATTTTTATTCTTATTAACATTAGGTTCTTTAAATATAGAAACAACAGCATTTATAACGGACTTAAAAGTATTTAGTATAGGACTTATAATACTCACAATTATATTATTTGAATATAGTTATAAAAACGAAAATGCAAATGTATGCATACATGGAATTGAATGTTTAGTTCTAGCAATATTTACATTATTTTCAATATCTTTATATAGTATATATTTTAGAGATTTTCATTTAATTGTAGCTTCAATTTCATACTTATTTGCAATCTACTATGTTGCAAAGGCAATAATAATGCAAATAAAAATGAAAAAGAAATATGTTGAAAGTATAAATGATATAAATGAAATTATAAAAAAATAAAGGAAGTGTTATATAAATGAAAAGTATGACTGGTTTTGGGAGAGCAAGATTAGAAAGAGAAAATAGAACATATAACATAGAGATAAAATCAGTTAATCACAGATATAATGATATTACAGTAAAAATGCCAAAAGGAATTAGTTACTTAGAAGAAAAAGTAAAAAAAGAAATATCTTCTAAAATCTCTAGAGGGAAAGTAGATATTTATATAACTTTTGATAACAATAGTTCAGAGGGCAAGAATATTAAAATTAATAAAGAAATAGCTTCAATTTATATTAAAGAATTAAAGACACTAGCTAAGGAGAATAATATAAAAGAAGATATATCTGTGACAGAAATATTCAAGTTTCCAGATGTGTTATCAATTGAAAATGTGGAAGATGAAGAACTTATATGGTCTGAATTATATACTTGTTTAGATAATGCAATAACAAGTCTTATGGAAATGAGAAAGCGAGAAGGAAATAAAATAAAAGAAGATTTGGAAAAACGCATAGAAAAAATATCAGAAAAAGTAGATGAAATTTCTACATATTCTACTAGACTTGTGGAAGAATATGTAGTAAAATTAGAAACGAGAATAAAAGAAATTCTAAATACAGATGTAGTTGATAAAGATAGATTAGCACAAGAAATTGTAATTTATGCAGATAAATGTTCTGTAGAAGAAGAAATTACAAGGTTAAAAAGCCATATCATTCAATTTAAAGAATTAATAAATATGGATACACCAATAGGTAAAAAAATCGATTTTTTAATTCAAGAAATGAATAGAGAGACTAACACAATAGGTTCAAAATCTGGAAATTTATTAATTACAAACTTAGTGATAGACATAAAAACTGAGCTAGAAGATATTCGCGAACAAGTTCAAAATATAGAATAGGAGAGAAAAATATGCAACTTATAAACATTGGGTTTGGAAACATTGTATCTGCAAATAGAATTATAGCAATTGTTAGTCCAGAATCAGCACCAATAAAAAGAATGATACAAGAAGCAAAAGATAATAAAACTGCAGTAGACGCAACATACGGTAGACGTACAAGAGCTGTAGTTATAATGGATTCAGGTCATATTATACTATCTGCAATACAACCAGAAACTGTAGCAGGAAGATTAGAAAAAGAAGAAATAGAAGAATAATAGGAAAAGAGGTAGATTAAAAATGATGGTAAAACCAAGCGTTACAGATTTATTAAAAAAAGTAGATAACAGATATGAATTAGTAGTAATAACTGCTAAAAGAGCAAGACAACTATCAAAAGGAGAAAAACCACTAATAGATAAAAAAGAAGCATCTAATGTAACACTAGCAGCAGATGAAATAGCAGAAGGAAAGGTGACAATATGCAGAAATTAAATAGACATATAATTACTATTACTGGTGATTTAGCAAGTGGAAAAAGTAAAGTGACAACTTTACTTGCAAATGAGTTAGGATATGAAATATATAGAAATGGAGATTATGTACGTAAACTTGCTAAAGAAAAGGGAATGGATATTACACAGTTTAATGAATATGTAAAACAACATCCAGAAATAGATAATGATATTGAAAAAAGTGCGGCTCAATATGCATTAGAACATGATAAATTAATTATTGATGCACGACTAGGATGGTATGCTGTTCCACAATCATTTAAAGTATATTTAAAGGTTGATCTTGATGTTTCTGCAAAAAGAGCATTAAATGATGCTGACAGAAAAGACAGTGAAATGTTTACTGATTTTGAAGAGCAAAAACAAGACATATTAAAAAGGTATAATATGGAAAATGAAAGGTTTTTCAATTTATATGGAGTTAGAAGAGATGATATGTCTAACTATGACTTTATACTAGATACAAGTAATATTTCATTAGAAGAAACAAAGGAAAAAATAAAAACTGAATATTTTAAATGGTTAGAAAAATGAAAAAATAATTAGTGGGTGAGTATATGAATAAAACAAAAAGAAAAATATTTGAAACTTCTATGAAATTATTTGCACAAAAAGGATATGATGCAACAAGTATAGAAGAAATAACAGCAACAGTAGGTGTTGCAAAAGGAACATTATATTATCATTTTTCAAGTAAAGAAGAAATATTTAACTTTTTAGTAGAAGAAGGAATGAAATTACTTAAAAATAGCATAGATATAAAAATTTCAAAAGCATCTAATTATGTAGATAAAATAAGAGCTGTTGTGTTAATACAAATAAAAGTAATTGCTAAATATGAAGATTTTATGACAATAGTACTTAGCCAAATTTGGGGAAATGAAGCAAGAAATATAATGTGCAAAAATAAAGTAATTGAGTACATAAAAACAATAGAAGATTTATTAAAAGAAGGAATGGAACAGGGGGAAATAATACAAGGCGATCCTGCTGTTATGGCATCCGGAATATTTGGATTAACCTGTTCAAGTTTAGTATATAAATTAAAAACTAATAAAGAGATAGACATACCAGCATTGTACAAAGAATTCGATAATTCTATATTAAAAAGCTTAGCTAAACATAAATAGTCAGTTTTAATAGACATAAAACATGTCTATTTTCTTTAAGTAAAATACAAAAATAAAATATTAAAAAATATAAAAATAATGTTGACTTTTATATAAAAAGTGTAATAAAATTGTAACGAAAATGAAATATGAATTTTGATAAATCCTATTGTACTTTCTTAGCAAAAGATGTATAATTTTGATAGTTAGAATATTACGTAGGACAAAGGAGGGAGGTTTACAATGTCTAGAAGCGGCATAGTAAACGTAAGAATGGTAATTACGGAAGAAAAAATTTTATCAAATATTGATAAGGTACAAAAATTAATTAATCCAAATAGTAAAAAACAAATAGTTCAATTAGATGATGATACTTATTTCAAAGATTTAATTGAATCTATAAAAACATACTTAATTGAATATCCAAAAAAGAAGAATTTTCCAAAAACTGTATATAAAGCAGCTTATGGTTTAATAGAGTATGCTACAAATCAATTTGAAGAAAATACAAAACAAATAGAAGAATTAATAAGGCAAAGAGAAAAAAATATTGTATTATCTGGTGAATTGAAAGAGTTATTAGAAACAGTACAAAATAAAGAAAAAGATTGGAAAGCTAAAGTAAAAAATGCTGAAACTAAATTTGGTGAAGATATAATAGATACATTGGGAATAATAGGAAGATCAAAAGGTACAACTTCACAAAACTATCAAGATGCTGTAAAATTAATTAATGCAAGAATTACAAACTTAGAATCAAATTTACATATTGAAATAGATATGGAAAGAATTGAAGATAGATCAAAAGCATTAAGCTATATAGGAATTGAAGTTGCAGATGCATTAAAAGTTATACCAACACCAGTTGATTATGACAAAGAAGAAGTTGCAGAAGAACAGAATGTTGAAGTAAAAGAAGTAGCAGAAAATTCTAATGTTGCAGCTGCACAAGAAACACAAGAAGATAGCTTTATAAATGATACAAGAATGGAAGTAAAACCATCATTATGGCAAAGAATTAAAAACAGTAAATTTGGTAGAGCAGTAAGTTATATACTAAGAATTAAAGTTGTTTTAGATGTACCAGCACTTCCAGAAGGTAGAGGAGAATAAAAAATTATATTAAAGAAGAAATATGAAAATATTTCTTCTTTTTTGTTGAAAAAAAGATTTGATATTGATATAATTTTACTAATTTTATATTAATTTAAGGAGGGGAATAATTTGACTCAGGCAGATAAACATTTTATAGAAACATGTAAAGAAATTATAAAAAATGGATATTCATCTGTTGGAACGAATGTACGTACAAGATGGGAGGACGGAAGTGAAGCTAATTATTATTCTATAGTTGGAGTTCAAAATAAATATGATTTAGAAAAAGAATTTCCAATGATTACAATTAGAAATAATACGAATACTTTCAAGAAGGCTATAGATGAAGTTTTATGGATTTGGCAAAAAAAATCAAATAAAATCAGTGACCTTAACTCACATATATGGGATCAATGGGCTGGGAAAGATGGAACTATAGGAAAGGCATATGGATATCAATTTTCAAAAAAATATAGTTTTAAAACAAAAGATGGAATAAAAGAAATGGACCAAGTAGATTATGTATTATATTTATTAAAAAATGACCCTTCAAGTCGTAGAATTATGACAAATTTATTTAATCATGAAGAACTAAAAGATATGAATTTAGAACCATGTGCATATGGAACACAATGGCTCGTAAAGGAAGGAAAATTACATCTTATTTTAAATCAACGCTCACAAGATATGTTGGCAGCGAACGGTTGGAATATAATGCAATATGCAGCTTTACAACATATGTTTGCACAAGTAAGTGGACTTAAAGTAGGAACATTAACACACAATATAGGGGATTGTCATATTTATGATAGGCATATTCCGTTAGTTAAACAGTTAATAGAAGCAGAACCAAAAGATGTTACTCCCAAATTAGTAATTAATAATAAAACTGATAATTTCTATGACTTTAAACCAGATGATTTTGAAATTGTAGGCTATGATTATAATAAAGAAATAAAACTTGGAAAAATACCTGTTGCAATATAAAGTAGTATATAGTCTTTATCAAATTTAAAGAGTAGAGAAAATTGAAAATATTTTGAAAGGGTGTAAAAATGTTAAGTATAATAGTTGCTAAGTCTAGAAACAATGTAATTGGAAAAGATAATCAATTGATATGGCATCTGCCAGAAGATTTAAAAAGATTTAAAACAATAACTACTGGAAAAACAATTATAATGGGAAGAAAGACATTTGAATCTTTAGGAAGAGTTTTGCCAAACAGAAAGCATGTTGTTTTAACTAAAAATTTAGATTTTGTAGTAAATAATGAAATGGTAGAAGTTGTACATGATTTGAATGACTTAAATAAATATATTAATTCACAAGAGGAATGCTTTGTAATTGGTGGAGGAATTATATATAGTATGTTAATGCCATATGCAAACAAAATTTATGCAACAGTTATAAATGAAGAATTTGATGGGGATACATATTTTCCAATAATAGATGAGAAAACATGGAAAATACAAAAAAGAGAAAAAGGAATAAAAAATGAAAAAAATCCATATGATTATGAATATATAGATTATATACGAGTATAATTTATAACTTTTTCTATAATATAAAATTTTTATTACTCATCAAGATCTTTATATGCAGAATATTTATCAGATCAGACACAAAAAGTGTCTGATTTTTGTAATAAAACCTTATTTCTATAAATATAATTAAAAAAACATATGAAATAAGGTGATATTATTTACGACGTATTATATATAAAAGAATTGGACAATATAGAAGAATTATTCGAAGATAAATGTAAATTACCTAAATTTATTAAATATTGTATATATATATTGAAAAAGATGTTTTGTGTACTAACAATTAAAGAAGAAAAAATTTGTATATTGCCATATAAAAAAATTAAAAATAAAACTATAGTGAATTTAATTGTAAAAATAATAAATAAAACTACAAACAATGTAGTTTTATCATATTATTTAAATGATTTGAGAGAGTTAAAAAGTAAGATATTAGAAAACAACATATATATTTATGATGGAAAATTGCTATCTAATTATCTGCTTTATAATTTTATAAATTATATTTCAAACATAAAGAATGAACAAGTTTATACACAAGAAATTTTTGTATTAGTAAACAATGCTAATTCTGCAAATGAAAGCAATATAATATATTTTGCAGAACATTTTAAAAGAATAAACATTGTAACAAATAATATAAATCATTTTAGAAAAATAGAAAATTATTTAGAAGAAAAAATGGGAATAGGAATTGTAATAACTAATAATAAAAGAAAAAGCTTATCAAAAGCTAGAATCATAATTAATTTAGATTTTGATGAAGAAACTCTAAATAGTTTTAATATAAATACAAAAGCAATTATTATAAGTATTAATAATAAAATAAATATAAAAACAAAACTATTTAATGGAATAAATATTTGTGATTATCAAATAATATATAAAAATAATTTTGATAGCGACATCTATAAAAAGTTTGATAAAAAATTATTATACGAAAGTACAATTATAGGAAAAAAATATGATTATATAATTAATAAAATAAAAGAAGATGATGTGAAAATAGTTAATTTAATAGGAAAAAATGGGATTATCAATTATATGGAATATAAGCAAAATTAGAAAAAATTATTTAAAGTATTGACAAAATAATAGAATTATCTTAAGATAGTGTCAATGTAAAAATTTATACAACAAATATTATATATTTATATAGGGAGGAGACTTATATTATGGAAGAAAAAGAGGTACTATTAACACAAGAGGGATATGATAATTTAGAAAAAGAATTAGAGTATTTAAGAACAGAAAAAAGAGCTGAAATAGCAGAACGTATTAAAGTTGCTTTGGGATTTGGTGATTTATCAGAAAATTCTGAATATGATGAAGCTAAAAACGCACAAGCGGCTAATGAAATAAAAATAGCAGGGTTAGAAGCAAAATTAAGATATGCTAAGATCATAGATGAATCTGAAATAGATACAAAAACAGTACAAGTAGGAAATACTGTAAAAGTAAAAGACTTAGAATTTGATGAAGAATGTGAATATACTATTGTTGGTTCAACAGAAGTTGACTTATCACAAAATAAAATTTCTAATGAATCACCAATTGGAGCAGCATTGTTAGGAGCTAAAAAAGGTCAAGTAGTAGAATTTAAAATTCCAGCAGGAACAGCAAAATATAAAATATTATCAATAAAAAAATAAAATAATAAAATAATAAAAGGTTGCATTTATGCAACCTTTAAAATATTCTAATAAAGTATATTTATTTTAATATTTTAACAATTCTAACATTTACACTGTTCAAATCTGAATTGGCATAAATTTTTATCTGGCTACCAGTGTTATTTTTAAATTTGAAATCTACACTGCCATAGGCAACAGTAGCATCTTTATCTTTTTCTACATAATGAACAGGTTTGATGTGTGCATGTCTTTCTTTGACTTGCAATTCAGGTATTTGTAGAACAACATTATATAAAGTACTACTAACTTGGCAATTTCCACCACCTAAAGTTTTTACGGTTTCTCCTTCAGCACTAAAAGAGTCAGCTTCTTCATAACCTTTGTCAGCAGTAGGATTTCCAACCGTTTCACAAAAGGAAAATGTTTCACCATTGTTAACTACTGTGCCGTCTAAAATAGATGTTGTTATTCCAATATTACGACTTCTAGGAGTATCTTTACCACCCAGTTTAGTAGAAAAAGTAGCAAGTTCCTGTTCTTCTGACTGGGTAGCTTCATGTGCTCCAATTCTTATTTCATTTTTAATAGTATTGTTTCCGAGAATTTATATTGTTATTTTGAACAGTAACATTACTACTTAATCTATTTGCTTGGACAGAATTATTTGAGTTATTAGAATTTTTAGAATCATCATTACAACCTGTTAGGAAAAATAAAAATATAAATAGTATAAAAACTATATAAAAATATTTTGTTTTCATATTAACCTCCAAAATTCGACTTTTATTAAATATAGTGTAACCAAAAAAATTAATAATATTGACAAAAAAATAAAATATAGTATAATAATAAAAGAGAGTAAAAAATGGAGGAAAAACTATGGCTGCTAAATTATGGAAAAAAATATGTCTTTTTATTTTAATCGTTGCATGTTTGTTTAACATAACATTTAAGTTAGTGAATAAATTGCCATTTTTTGAAGAATTAAGAAATTCAGCACAATATATGTCAAACCAAAACAACGAAAAAAAATAAAAATTTTAATTTTGGGTTGAAATGATTAAAAATATATGTTAATATAATAGATAGCAAATTTATTAAGGAATGAAAGAGGTGAACACAAAATGAAAGAAGGATTACATCCAGAATTTAATGAAACAACAATAACATGTGCATGTGGTAATGTATTTAAAACAAAATCAACAAAAAAAGATATAAAAGTAGATGTTTGTTCAAAATGTCATCCATTTTGGACAGGAAACTTAAAACTAAACACAACAGGTGGTAGAGCAGATAAATTTAAGAAAAAATACGGAATTGCATAAAAAACAAATAATAGATAAGAGCAGGTATTTAATTACTTGCTCTTATCTATTATTTGTTTACTAATTTTTATGGATTTTTATATTGTTTTATGATAAAATAAGCTCGAAAAATAAAATAGGAGAATTATATGAAAAAGTTATTATTTGCAGCATATGATATGAATATTGGTGGAATAGAAACATCGTTACTAACATTATTAAATTATTTAGAAGATAAAAAATATGATATAACTTTAGTATTAGAAAAGAAACAAGGAAAATTTTTAAATGACTTAAACTCTAATATTAATGTTATTGAATATAACCCAAGTGAAAATAGAATTTTTTTTATTAGAAAAATACTAAATTTGTTTAAAAGATTTGCTTTTATTTTAAAACATAAAAACAAATATGATTTTTCCGCTTCTTTTGCAACATATTCTTGTGTAGGTTCATTTATTGCAAGAAACGCATCTACAAATAATGCATTATGGTGTCATGCAGATTATCTGGAATTATTCAAGAATGACAAGGAGAAAGTGAAAGATTTTTTTGAAAAACTACATTGTAGGAAATTCAAAAATATTATATTCGTGTCTAATGAAGCGTCAAAAACTTTTATACAAGTGTATCCAGAACTAAAACAAAAAGTAGTGTTCTGCAACAATTTAATTGATTATAAAAAAATTTTAGAGTTATCTAAGGAAAAAATTACAGAGGTGAAAAACACATATACTTTTGTGAATATTGGAAGACATGATGAATTACAAAAAAAACTAACAAGAATCATTGAAGCTTCTAAAATGTTAAAAAAAGATAATTTAAATTTTAAGGTATTATTTATAGGAGAAGGAAAAGATACAAAGCTATACAAACAATTAGTAGAAAAATATAATTTGCAAGATAAAATAGAATTTTTAGGGGCAAAGAAAAATCCATATCCATATATGAAATTAGCAGATACAGTGTTATTAACATCGGATTATGAGGGATATCCAGTAGTATTTATAGAAGCATTAATATTAAATAAACCAATTATAACAACAGATGTATCTGATGCAATGCAAGATATTAATAACAAATATGGTAAAGTGATAAAAAAAGATGAAAATGAATTATATTTGGCAATGAAAGAATTTATACAAAATGGATATGAAATAAAAGAAAAGTTTGATCCAGAAAAATATAATAAAGAAATAACCAGAAAATTAAAAAATATAATTAATTGAAATATTATATAGATAGGAAGTATTAGATGATAAAATTAAGTATAATTGTACCAGTATATAATACAGGTAAATATTTAAAAAAATGTTTAGACTCATTAGTGCCACAGGCAAATCAAGAAACAGAAATATTAGTTATAAATGATGGCTCTAAAGATAATTCGGAAGAAATTATACAAAAGTACAAACAACAAAATCCTAGTATAATAAAATACTACAAAAAACAAAATACAGGAATTGCAGACACTAGAAATATTGGGATTACTAAAGCCACAGGTAAATATATACTTTTTGTAGATTCTGATGATTATATAAAAGAAAATTTAATTCAAGAATTAGAAAAATATATGAGCCAAGATATAGATATTGTAAAATTCAAACTAGAAAAAGTTAATGGAAATGGAGAAATACTAGAAAGAATAGATGGACCAATATTTGATAAAGTAGATGGACAAACAGCTTTTAATATACTTGCATTTTCGGATGTATTAATAGATTCTCCATGTGTCTATTTATTTAAAAAGGAATTATTTGAAAAAAATAAGTTAAAATTCAAATTAAATACTGAACATGAAGATTTTGGATTAATTCCACTTATAATATTGAAAGCTAAAGAGATGGTTTCAATTAATACATATGGTTATTGTTATTTACAAACTACAAATAGTATTACAAGAAATGAAAACTATGAAAAAACAATAAAAAAAGTAAATGATGTATTTATACATTATGATACAATGATAAAATTTATAGAAAAAGAATCTTTAAATAGTAAGACTAAAAAAAATATAAAAACTTATTATACAAATGCAATAATTTTAAAATTAAAAGAACTAAAGAGACAGGATTTAGATACATATATTAAAGAAATAAGAAAAAGAAAAATGATAAAAAATATACAAGTACATAGTATGAAGCAGTTAATAAAAAAAATAATATTGTTATTAAATATTAGATGGTATTTAAAATTGAAATAATATATTGGAGGATTAATAAATAAAAATGACAAAAGTAAGTGTAATTGTTCCTGTATACAATGTAGAACAATATTTAAGAAAATGTTTAGATTCACTTGTTAATCAAACATTAAAAGATATAGAAATTATTATAGTTGATGATGGTTCAGAGGATGCATCTTCACACATTGCAAAAGAATATGAAAAACAATATAGTAATGTTAAATACTATAGAAAGGAAAATGGTGGACTATCTGATGCAAGAAATTACGGATTAAAATATGCAACAGGAAAATATATAGCTTTTCTAGACTCAGATGATTATGTAGATAAAACTTTATATCAGAAAATGTATGAAAAAGCTAAAAAAGAAGATAGTGATATGGTTGAATGCAATTTTTATTGGTCATATCCAAGGAAAAATAAAAAAGATATTGGTGAAAAATATTATGGAAAAAAACAAATGCTAGAAAAAGCAAGAGTAGTTGCTTGGAATAAACTTTATAAAAAAGAGATTATTGACAAAGCTAAAGTAGAATTTCCAAAAGGATTGATATATGAAGATGTAGAATTTTTTTATAAATTAGTGCCATATATAGAAAATGTAAGTTTTGTAAAAGAACCACTTATATATTATGTACAAAGAAAAAAATCAATTATTAATACTCAAGATAAAAAAACAGAAGATATATTCAAAATATTAGACAATGTATTATTATATTACAAAGAAAAAAACTTATATGATGAATATAAAGAAGTTTTAGAATTTACTTATATGAGAATACTGCTATGTAGTTCTTTTAAAAGAATTTGTAAAATAAAAAATAAAACTTTAAGAAAAGACTTATTAAACAAAACTTGGATATATTTATATGAAAAATTTCCATTATGCAAGGAAAATTCAATTTTAAATAGGGATTTAAATGCTAAAAAAAGATATATGTTAACTGTAAACAGATTTACATATAGAATATATGCAAAAATATTTAGAATGTTTTAAAAGAGGTAATTAATGAAGCAGTTTATTAAAGAAAAATTAAATGTAGAAAATTTATTATGTTTTATGATAATAATTTGTCCAATATTAGATATATTAAGTTTTTTGTTTAGAAATTACTTTAACACTAATTTTTCACCATCAACATTTTTACGACCAATTATACCTATTATAGTAATTTTAATTATATTTTTTAAAGAGAAAATGAAATTAAAACTCATAGTAGTAGGCATTATATATGCTATATATGCAGTAATACATCTATGGCTATTTAATATAGTAAAAACAGGGAGCTCTTTTGGTGGACTGATAAATGAATTACAATTCATTGTTAATTATTCGTTTATGATACTTAATCTTTTTATATTTATATACATATTTAAGGACAAACCAAAAGACAAATTGAAAAAGAGTATATTAATAATGACAAGTATTTACATTCTTTCAATTTGGATATCAATTATTACAAATACATCTTCTACTACATACATAGAAGGAATCGGGTATAAAGGTTGGTTTGAAACTGGAAATAGCATTGGTGCAATTCTTATTTTATCGATGTTTATAATATTTACTATGATAAGGGAAAAGAAATATAGATATTGGGCTATTGCAGTCATAATATTAGTTGGAATATATACTACAATGATGCTTGGAACTAGAGTGGGGCTTTTGGGATTTATTTGTGTACTGTTTTTATATGGGTTAAGCGAACTATTTGCAGCAATTTTGAAACGTATCCAATTAAATAAAAATATTTTAATTATAAGTATATCGGTAATTGTTATTGTAGTAATAGGAGTAACAGTTTTTGGATCAAACACATTAAAGAGAAGACAACATCTAAAAGAAGTACAACAAAGTGGACAAGAAGTAACACATATATCAAATGCGCTATTAGAAATTAAAGAAAAAATTCAAAATAATGAACTAGAAGAAGGATATATGTCAGAAGCAGGTAAAAAATCAATTATAGATTTATATAATTTTGCCAATGAACATGAAATTGCTAATAACGATATGAGAGCACAACAATTAATTTACAATATATATTTAGTAAAGAATCAATCCAATATAATGTTAATGCTATTTGGAAATGGATTTCAAGCTAATTTTACAGAATTAATTTTAGAAATGGAAATACCAGCATTTTTATTAAATTTTGGTGTGTTTGGATTTATATTATATTTTGTACCACTACTAACAATATTTATATATGGATTATTTATAGGTGTAAAGTATAGACATGAAATAAACTCTGAATACATAATGAATATTTTAGGACTATTTTTTAGCTTTGCATTTTCATTTTTATCTGGTTACACATTTTTCAATTCATCAAGTATGATTATTGTAGTTATTTTAAATACACTATTAATAATAAATATAAGAGAATTGAAAAATAAGAAACTAAAAGAAAGGTATAATAAATAGAATTAATTGTTTATTATATAAGGTAATACATTTGAAAAAAGTAATATTTGGAATAACAAGTTTAACTGTGGGCGGAGCAGAAAAAACTTTAATAGACATAATTGAAAAAATAGAAAAAGAATATAAAATTACAGTTTTTACTTTATATGGAAAAGGTGAATTTGAAAAAAGTTTACCTAAAAATATAGAATTAAAAACTCTATATAAAAAATCATATAATGAATTATCTAAATTAAGTAAAATAATAATTTCTTTAAGATTATTGCTATTTAGAAAGCAAATATATGATAAATACATAAAAAATGATTATGATACAGAAATAGCATTCTTGGAAGGACCAATTACCAGACTTTTCAGTGTGAAAAATAAGAAAACTAAAAAAATTGCTTGGGTACATACAGATATATCAAAGATATTTGGAAATTCAATAAAGTCAAAATTGAAGACTATAATTAATAAAGATATCTATAATAATTATGATAAAATTGTACTAGTTAGTAAAAATAGTTTGAAAAAATTTAAAGAAATTAATCCACAAATAGAAGACGAAAAATTAGAGATTATTCATAATTATATAAATAAAGAAAAAGTAATGGAAAAAGCCGAAGAAGACATAAAACTGCCATTCAAAAAAGATGGAGTAAACATTGTATGTGTTGGAAGATTAGTTGATGCAAAAGCATATGATAGGTTAATTAGAATACATGCAAGACTAGTTAAAGATAATATAAAACATTATATATATGTTATTGGAAATGGACCTCTACAAAATGAATTAAAACAACAAATAGAGAAAGAAAAAGTGGAAAATACTTTTTATTTATTAGGAGAAAAGGAAAATCCATACGTATATATTAAAAATGCAGATTACTTTTGCTTATTATCATATTTTGAAGGATACCCAATGGTATTGGAAGAAGCAAAAATATTGGACAAGTTTATTATTACCAATACAGCAGCAAAAGAAGTTGTAGAAAATTATGAGAAAAGTATTGTTTTAGAAAATAATGAAGAAGCAATATATGAAGGACTAAAGAATGTTATTGAAAATAAAGAAAAATATGAAGAAAAAGACACTATAAAAAAAGAATATAATAATGATGATATAATAAAAAAAATAAAAGCTATAATAGGCTAGAATATTAATATAGTAGAAAATGTAGAAGGTGATGTGTTATGAAAATATCTATTTTAACAGCAACTTTTAATAGGAGTAAATTACTTAAAAGGTTATATGATAGTATAGTAAAAAATCTAAACAATAAAGTAGAAATAGAATGGTTAATTATGGACGATGGCTCTAAAGATGACACACAAAAAACGGTAGAAGGTTTTATACAAGATAATAAATTTGATATTCAATATTATAGCCAAGAAAATAGCGGAAAAATGGTGGCAATAAATAAATTAATACCATATTCAACAGGTGATTTA
Organism: uncultured Clostridia bacterium; assembly: GCA_904381285.1. GTDB lineage: Bacteria > Bacillota > Clostridia > TANB77 > CAG-508 > RGIG8482. The sequence continues at coordinate 24,896 of CAJFII010000013.1, forward strand.
ATTATAGAGTGTGATTCAGATGATTATTTTAAAGAAAATGCGTTTAATATAATAAATAAAAATTATAATCAAATAGATGACAATACATATGCTTTATGTTATTTAAAGTATGACCAAAATGAATGTAATATAGGAAATTTGTTTAAAGAAAAAGAAACAACAATGTTTGATTTGTATTTTAAACAAGGAGAAGATGGAGAAAAAGCCTTAGTATATAATGCTAAAATTAGAAAACAGTTTAGTTATGAATTAGAAAATGGTGAAAAATTTATTACTGAAGCGAGAATGCATCATAAAATGGATTTAAAATATAAAATTAAATGTTTTAATGAAGCAATAATGATATGTGAATATCAAAAAGAAGGATATACTAACAACATAAAAGAGATTTTCAAGAAATATCCATATGGATATTATAAATATTTTAAAGAAATGTTTGATATGGACTGCAAAGGGATATACTTTTATAAAAGAATGTATTTAATAAAGCATTACATATTATTTTCTAGTTTAACTAATGTAAAGTTTAAGGAAGCTTTTAAAAATGTAAAAGGAACTTATAATAAAATTCTATTTACAATTTTATATATTCCTGGAATAATCGCAACTAAAATAAAATTTAAATAAAAAAGGAGTTATTATGGAAAAGGATAATATTAATAATGAAAAAATATTAATAAAAGAGTTGGAACTAGAATTAGAATTAGTGAAAAAAAATTTGCAAGATGAAATAAATAAAGCCTCTGAACAAGAAAAAGCATATATAAAAGAACAAGAAAAATTAAATAATGAAAAAAGAGCACTTAGAGATGAATTAGATTCTATTTTATATTCTAGAAGTTACAAGTTTATTAGTAAAGTAAAAAAAATAATAAGGAGATAAAATTATGGAAAACTCTATAAATAAACCAAAACTTGCTTTTATAATAGATACAAAAGGTTGGGCGTTACACAATATTGCAAAAAATGTAAAAGAACAATTAGATGAGTATTATGATATAGATATAATACCAGGTGATATTTTTCATGGAAACATGATAAAACTATTTATATTGTGTAAGGAGTATGATTTAATCCATTTTTTTTGGAGAGGTTATTTGTCATTAATAGATAGAGAAGAAATGGATAAATACATACAAAGCTTGGGAATGGAAAAACAAGAATTTATACAAGAATATATATTAAATAAAAACATTACAATTACAATATGTGACCATTTATATCTAAACGATACAGAATATTGGAGAACAGAGGAAGTATTTAAATATTGTAAAAACTATTTTGTTACATCTTTAATATTAAAAGAAATATATACAAACAAAAAAGATTTACCAAATCCTTATGGAGTTATACAAGATGGAGTAAATTTAAATTTATTTAAACCAAACAATCTTGAAAGATTTTGTAATATAGATGAATTAATAATAGGATGGGTTGGAAATAGCAAATTTAACGATTTAGAAAATGATGACGATTTAAAAGGTGTAAGAAGCATAATAAAACCAGCAATAAACGAACTAATTGAAGAGGGATATAAAATAAAAATGAATTTGGCAGACAGAAATGAAGGAATAATCCCAATAGATAAAATGCCAGAATATTATAATTCTATACATTTATATGTGTGTGCTTCAAAAACAGAAGGAACACCAGACCCAATACTTGAAGCAATGGCTTGTGGAGTGCCTGTTATAAGTACAGATGTAGGAATTGTAAGAGAAGTTTTAGGGGATAAGCAAAAAAGCTATATATTAAAAGAACGCTCAAAAGAAGAACTAAAAAATAAAATAAAAGAAATAATTAATAACAAAGAAATACTAACACAATTATCTAAAGAAAATTTAGAAATGGTTAAAAATTGTTCTTGGGAAGAGAGAGGAAAAAAATATAAAAAATTTTTTGAAGATAACTTGAAAAATTTTGACAATAAATAATTATATGATATAATGTCAAGTATCAAAAGAAGAGGAATTAATATGGAAGATGAAGAAGTATTTTTTGATTATGAAAAAGAACCAGGAAAGAAAGTAAAAGATATAATTGCTAAAGGTGATAAAAAGCCTTTAGTTAGTATTATTACCTCATACTATAATGCAAGTTCTTATATGATGCAAACTATTAATTGTGTACTAAACCAAACATTTCCTTTTTGGGAGTGGATTATTGTAAATGATGGAAGTACACGGAACAGGTGAAAAAGAATTTTTAGAAAAAATTTCTAAAATAGATGATAGAATAAAAATATATGAGAAAGAAAATGAAGGACTTGCAAAAGGTAGAGACTATGCAATAAGTAAAGCTACTACTCATTATATACTTCCTTTAGATTCTGATGATTTGATAGTAGATACATATATAGAAAGTGCTTATTGGTCATTAAGAACAAACAAAGATGCAGCATGGACATATTCAAATTCTGTTGGTTTTGGAATATATAAATATTTGTGGAATGTAAAATTTGACTCTAATATAATGAAAAAAGAAAACATATTAACTGCAACTGCTCTAATAAGAAAAGATAAAATTCTAGAATTAAATGGATATGGTGTTGCAAAAAGATATGTAAATGAAGATTGGCATTTATGGCTTAGAATGCTACAAAAAGGATATTTCCCAATACAAATGAATTTTTATGGCTTTTGGTATAGAAGATGTGGGACAAGTTTACTAACAGATATTAATAATAAGAAGAACAAAGAAAATGAATTAAGATTACGAGATATAAAAGAAGAAGCAGATAAAATAAAAAATGAAGTACAAGCAAAAATATATCCGATACAAGGAAATATAATACCAAAAAAAGATTTAGACTGGGAAAATAAAGAATTAAAAAAAGAGTTAAAAAAATATAGAATATTATATATATTGCCATGGATAAAATTTAATAATGAATATTATAAAAAAATAGCTAATTTGGAACATAAAGATTATGATATAACTATTATTACACTTCAAAGTTCAAAATATATTGATAGACAAAGAATAGAAGAATATGCTAGTGTATTTGATTTAACAACTTTTATTGATCAGGAGTACTGGTTAAGCTTTATAAAATATATTATAGAAACAAGAAGAATAAATAAAGTATATATAGCAGATGATGTTATATATAAAAAAGAAATATTAAATGAAATTAATGAAAATTTTTCGGAATTTAATATTGAAGAATTCGAATACAAACAAGATGAAATAGCCATGAAAAAAGAAATTGATAAATTTAAAAAATCAAAAAAAATACATAATAGAGTAATTAGAAAGATAAAAAGAATATTTAAGAAAAACTAAAAACGAAAGGATGTAGAATATGAAAATTTGGTTTCTAACAGGAGAATTTGCACCAGAATTTGGAGGAGGAATTGGTACATATGTAGAAAATTGTGCCAAAATGTTTGCGAAAGCAGGACATGATATTACAGTAATTGTTAGAGGAAATAATAATACAAAAATTGAAACTACAAAAGAAGGATATAAGGTATTAAGATTTAAACAAGGACAAAGAGATTATTATAAATATTTAGGATATGAAAATGCATTAGCATATCAATATTATGAAGAAATTATGGAATTAATGAAAATTGCTGGAAAACCAGACTTAATTGAAACACAAGAATATAATGCATTTGGACAATATTTAATACAAAATAAATATTTATTAAATAAAGAATTACAAGATATACCAATTGTTGTACATTTACATACACCAGCATTTGAAACATTAAGAATTAACCAATTTAACCGTTATGAACATCCATATTATTGGATAGGAGAAATGGAAAAATTCTGTATAAAAGGTGCTGATGCATTAGTATGTCCAAGTCAATTTTTAGCGGATAAATTACAATATCTTGTTCCTGACAAACCAATTAAAGTAATAAATTTGCCTTTTGATATAGATAAAGAAGAAATAGAAAAATATAAAGATAAAGAATTTAAGTCTGATAAAAAAACTATCTTATATTTTGGAAGAACAGAATATAGAAAAGGCGTTATACAAATGTTAAAAGGTGCTAAAAAATTATGGGATAAAGGTTTAGATTTTAAAATAAAAATTATTGGTGGAGATACAATACTAGATCCAAAAGGAACTTTTATAGGAGAATCAATAAAAAAAGAATATGAAGAATATATAGAAAAAGATAATTTAGAATTAATGGATTCAATACCACATTTAGAACTAATACCACATATACTTTCTGCAACTGCTGTAACAATTCCATCTTTATATGAGAATTTCCCAAATACTTGTATTTATGCAATGTGGTTAGGAAAACCAGTACTTGTGTCTAAGAGTGGTGGACAAGCAGAAATGGTTGAAACTTCTGGAAAAAATGGCATAATATTTGACTGGGATGTAGAAGATGATTTTTCTAATAAATTAGAAGAATTATTAAATATGTCTAAAGAAGAATTAGATGAAATGGGAAATAATGCTAAAAATAGAATTCATAAATTATGTAATATGGAAGAAAATTTAAAGAAGAGAGAGGAATTCTTTGAAGAAGTTATTAAAAATAAACAAACAAATAAAACAGAATTTCCATTTGTACAAGATGTAAAAAAAGATTCATATTACAAAAATTATGAAGGAGAAAAAGGACTTATATCAATTGTTATTCCATATTATAATCTTGGAGAAACAATACAAGAAACTGTGTTAAGTATAAAGAAATCAACATATAAAAATTATGAAATTATTATTGTAAATGATGGAAGTAATAAAAAAGAAAGTATAGAAGCATTAGAAGAATTTAAAAATGACAAATCTATAAAAATTATAAATATAGCAAACAAAGGCCTTGCAAACGCAAGAAATGTTGGTGCAGAAGCGGCAAGAGGAGAATTTGTTGCATTTATTGATGCTGATGATAAAATTGAAGAAACATTTTATGAAAAAACTGTAAAAATATTAAACCAATATAACAATGTTTCTTATGTGTATAGTTGGGTTCAATATTTTGAAGGGAATGACTATACATGGGCAACATTTAATACACATATTCCTTATCTATTATGTGGAAATATGCTTGCAGCATTTCCTGTAATTAGAAAAAATGATTTTCTAAATTTTGGAAAAAATAGAATTGAAATGGAATACGGAATGGAAGATTACGATTCTTGGGTATCGCTTGCAAACCATGGATGTCTTGGAGTAGCAATTCCAGAAAAACTAAATATTTATAGAGTTAGAAAAAATTCTATGGCAAGACAATTTAATAAAAAAATGAGAATTTACTTATATGATGTGTTAAGCAGAAACTATCCAGAATTATATGGTAAATACGCTGTAGAAGTATTCATGCTTTTACTTGCAAATGGACAACCATATTATTGGAATAACCCAACATTTATGTCTGGGCAACCAACAGAAAATAATGTGGATCCATTTATGGAAGAAAGAATGAGAAGAATAAATAGGTTAGTAGAATCATTACCAGGAAGGATATTAAGAAAAATATTTTATGGATTAAGAATTAACAGATTATTTAAGTTATAAGGAGAAGGTGAAAAAGTGGAAGAAAGAGAAACAGTTATTTCAGTAGAAAATGTTACTAAAAGTTTTAACATATATTATGATAAAGCAAATACTATAAAAGAAAAATTATTGTTTTTCAAAAGAAATAGAAAAGAAAAACATGTTGTTTTGGAGAACATAAATTTAGATATAAAAAAAGGTGAAGTTGTTGGATTAATTGGTACAAATGGAAGTGGAAAATCTACACTATTAAAATTAATGACTAAAATAATATATCCTAATAGTGGTAAAATTACAACAAAAGGAAAATTAACTTCATTATTAGAATTAGGTGCAGGATTTCATCCAGATTTTTCAGGAAGAGAAAATATATATTTTAATGCTTCAATATTTGGCCTAACAAAAAAAGAAATAGATGCAAGAGTAGATGATATTATAGAATTTTCAGAATTAGGAGAATTTATTGATAACCCTGTTAGAACATATTCATCAGGAATGTATATGAGACTTGCGTTTTCAGTTGCGATAAACGTAAATGCTGAAATTTTGCTTATTGATGAAATATTATCTGTTGGAGATCAACATTTTCAAGATAAGTGTTTTGATAAGATGAGAAGCTTAAAAGAAGAAGGAAAAACAATGGTTTTTGTTACTCATAGCATGCATTCAGTAGAACAATTGTGTACAAGAGCTGTTTGGCTATGTGATGGACATATTAAAATGGATGGAGATACAAAAACAGTAGTAGAAGCTTATTTAAAAGAAACAGCCTAATAAACGAAAGTGAAAGGAGAAAAAAGTGAACGTATTTAAAAATATATATCAATATAGAGAATTATTAAAAACAAATATTAAAAAAGAAATTAGAGGAAGATATAAAAATTCATTTTTAGGAATTTTATGGTCATTTTTAAACCCATTATTACAATTAGCTGTATATGCTGTAATATTTCCATTAATTTTAAAAGATGGACCACAACCATATGTAGTATTTTTGTGTACAGGACTTATTCCATGGACATTTTTTACTACAACAGTATCTCAAGCAGCATTTACTATGATAGCAAATGGAAATATTGTTAAAAAGGTATATTTTCCAAGAGAGATATTACCTATTGCAGTAGTAACAAGTAACACAATAAATTTCTTAATATCAACGGTTATAATACTTGCATTTGTTATATTCTATGGAGTAGGAATTAGTAAATACATAATATTTTATCCATTTATACTATTAATACAATATGTTTTATCTTTAGGAATTAGTTTTATAGTATCAAGTGTAACTGTTTATTTAAGAGATTTAGAGCATTTAATTGCTATTGCATTACAGGTAGCTTTTTATGCAACACCAATTGTATATGTGTTAGATTCTATACCACCAGAGTTTAAAGGTATTATGGCGTTAAACCCTATGGCACATATTATAACAGCATATAGAGATATATTTTATTATCAAACAATGCCAGATTTAAAAATTTTAGGAATTGTACTTGCATTATCAATTATTTTATGTATAGTTGGATATTGGATATTTAATAAACTACAAAAAGGTTTTGCAGAAGAATTCTAATATAAAAAATTGAAAGGTTTGATATAAAAGTGAAAAATAAAATAATTAGCTTATTAAAAGAACCAATTATATATGTAGTAATTTTTTGCATATTTTGTCAAGTAATAATTTATAGTACAGTAGATAAGTATACATTAACAGGAGATAGTGGAACATACTTAGAATTTGATGAAAATATATTCAAAGGAGAAGTTGACCAAGAAAGAACACCAGTTTATCCATATTTTATTAAAATAATAAAATTCATAGGCGGAGAAGAAAATTATATAAGGAATGTTGTAATAGCACAAGAAGTTTTATTTATTGTAACAATCATATTATTCTATTATTCAATAAAACAAATAACAAACAATAAAATAATTTTATCAATTTTCGCTATTATATTTGGAATATGTCCATATATAGTATTGTGGAATACAACTATATTAACAGAGCCACTTGCTTTATTTGAAATGGCATTGTTAGTATTCTTTACACTAAAATATTTAAAAAAACCTAATAAAATATTAGCAGGATCAATAGGAATACTTATATTTATAATGATAATGACTAGACCTTCATATATATACTTATTACCAATATATATATTATTCTGGATTTTAAGATTTATCTTTAATAAAGAAGAATTAAAAGATAATTTAACTGGGATAATATCATGTGCAATATGTGGAGTATTAATTCTTGGTTATTGTGGACTTATGAAAATAAATCATAATGTGTTTTCTATTACAGGAATTTCATATGTAAACACTTTTATAACAGCTTTAGACAGTAAGTCATATAAATATGCAGATAATAAAGAAATGGTTGCTGCAATAGATAAGGCTTTTGAAGAAGAGAACAATACCCAAAACGTATGGACCATATGGGAAAAAATAAAAGATAATTATACTGAAGAAGAAAAGAAAGAATTTGCAAATTCAAGTATAAAGAATGATCCAAATTATATAAAATACTTAATAAATAAAGTATTTTATGTGTCTACACTAGATATTGGAACCACATATGTAGAAATGCAAAATTCTAATTCAGTGTATAAAAGTTTAGGACATGTATTATTGCCAATAAATTTTGCGATTGTATATGTAATGATAATAATAGCAGTAGTATACTTAGTTTATAATCTGATAAAAAACAAAGAGATTAATTGGTATGTAGCATTTTTTACAGTTTTAATTGCAGCAAATATATTTACATTAATAGTAGGAGCACCATTTGAACCAGAAAGATTATTTTTATGTTCAGTAGAAAATGTTTTATTATTAATTATTTATGCAATATGTAAATTTAAAGGAGGCAAAAAAAGTGAAAAATCTATTTTATAAATTATTTTTAGAAAAAACGGAGGATACAAAATTACAATTTTTTAGATATTTATTTGTCGGAGGATTTGCAGCAGTTGTAAATATAGGTTCATTATTTATTTTTAAAGAATTATTAAACATACATTATTTAATAGCAAACATAATTGGATTTATATTAGGATTAATAACAAATTATATATTAAGTAAATGGTTAGTATTTTCAAAAGAAAATGATTTGAATCCAGTATTGGAATTTATAACATATGCTATAATTGGAGTATTAGGATTAGGTTTTGACACATTATTTATGTGGTTGTTTACCTCTATAGCTGGATTATACTATATGTTAAGTAAAATTATTTCTACAGGATTAGTTTTTATATGGAATTTCTTTGCAAGAAAAGCTATATATGTTCTAATAGATAAATTAAATAGAAAAGGAGAAAATTAAGATGGAAAAAAAGGATGTAATAATAATAGGTGCAGGACCTGCTGGATTAACAATGGCATATGAATTATTAAGAGACAAAAAAGATGAATATAATGTAACAATATTAGAAGAATCACAGGATATTGGAGGAATATCAAAAACTGTTAAATATAATGGCAATAGAATGGATATAGGAGGACACCGCTTCTTTTCTAAAGACGAAAGGGTTATGAATTTTTGGAAAGAGCTAATGCCTATTCAAGGTGTAAATTCTTTTGATGATGAAAAATTAGGAAGAGAAAAACCACTTGTAGAAGGAGGACCTAATCCAAACACAGAAGATAATGTAATGTTAATTAGACACAGAGTTTCTAGAATATATTACTTAAAGAAATTCTTTGATTATCCTATAACTATGAAAATGGAAACATTAAAAAATATGGGATTTGTAAGAACAATGAAAGCAGGATTTAGTTATTTAAAATCTATATTTTTTAAGAAAGAAGAAACTTCTCTTGAAAATTTCTATATAAATAGATTTGGAAAAGTATTATATAGTATGTTTTTTGAAAAATATACAGAAAAATTGTGGGGAAGACATCCAAGTGAGATTTCTGCTGATTGGGGAGCACAACGTGTTAAAGGAATATCTATAACAGCGATAATAAAAGATATGTTTAAAAAAGCATTTGGAAAGAAAAATGATAATACAAATGTAGAAACATCTTTAATAGAGCAATTCTGGTATCCTAAATATGGTCCAGGACAACTATGGGAGACTTTAGCACAAAAATCACAAGAAAAAGGTGCTATATTAAAGAAAGGTTATAAAGTAGAAAAAATAAATTTCAAAGATGGTAAAATAATTTCTGTAGAATGTGATGTTAATGGTACAAAAGAAACAATTACTGGCGATATTTTTGTATCTACAATGCCACTTAATGACTTAGTAGCAGGATTTACAGGAATAGATGTACCAAATGAAATAAGAGATATTGCAAAAGGTTTACCTTTCAGAGACTTTTTAACAGTTGGTCTTTTAGTAGATAAATTGAATTTAGAGAATAAAACAGATATAAAAACATTAGGAAATATAGTTCCAGACTGCTGGATATATGTTCAAGAGCCAGAAGTTAAGATGTGTAGAATACAAATATTTAATAACTGGTCTCCATATTTAGTAAAAAATCCAGAAGATAAAGTATGGATAGGACTTGAATATACATGTCAAGAAGGGGACAAGTATTGGAATATGTCAGATGAAGAATTTATAAATTTTGCTATAGATGAATTAGTTTCTATGAACATTATAAGTAAAGACCAAGTTGAAGATTCACATAGAGAAAAAATTAAAAAGGCTTATCCTGCATATTTTGATACATATAAAGATATAGATAAACTTATAAATTATTTGAATACAATAAATAATCTATATTGTATAGGAAGAAATGGACAACATAGATATAATAATATGGATCATTCGATGGTTACAGCAATTGAAGCTGCTAAGAACATCAAAGAGGGAATTTCTTCAAGGGATAATATTTGGAATGTAAATACAGATAAAGAATATCATGAAGAAAAAAGTAACTAATAAATTATTATTATAAATTTTAATAATATGCATATCTTATAAAGAAGCGGAAGGTGAATTTATGAGCTATGATTGTATCATAATTGGGAAAGGACCTGCTGGAATATCAGCAGGTTTGTATGTAAAAAGAGCTAATCTAAAAGTGCTTGTAATAGGAAAAGATGGCGGTTCATTAGAAAAAACAAAAGAAATAGATAATTATTATGGGTTTAAAAATACCATATCTGGGAAAGAATTATTAATAAATGGAATAGAACAGGCAAAAAGATTAGGAATAGAAATTGAAACAGATGAAGTAATAGGATTAGAATTTGATGGCGAGTATAAAGTAAAAACAAGAAATAGAGAATTTACTTCAAAAGCATTAATTCTTGCAACAGGAGCAAGGAGAAATGTGCCTACAATAAAAGGTGTAAAAGAATTTGAAGGAAAAGGTGTCAGTTATTGTGCTATTTGTGATGCATTCTTTTATAGAAATAGAGATGTGGCAGTATTAGGAAGCGGTGACTATGCAATATCTGAAGCTAAACAGTTATTACCAGTAGCAAATTCTGTTACAATATTGACTAATGGAGAGCAAATTGTTGAAAATAGAGATATAGATATGGAAAAAATACAAATACTAGAAAAGCCAATTAATCAATTTAGAGGAAACGATGTTATTGAAGAAGTTGTTTTTGATGATAATTCAAAAATGAAAACATCAGGAATTTTCATTGCACTTGGAACTGCATCAAGCACAGATTTAGCAAAAAAATTAGGAGCCATTACTAATGGGAATTATATAGTAGTAGATAAAAATATGAAAACAAATGTGCCTGGATTATATGCTTGCGGGGATTGTACAGGAGGATTGCTACAAATTTCAAAAGCTGTATATGAGGGAGCAGTAGCTGGACTTGATGTTATAAAATATATTAGAAAAAAGTAAAGGTGAAAAATGGAATATATAATGTCCTTTTTAGAAGGAATAATAACTTTTATATCTCCTTGTTTACTGCCAATGTTACCATTATATTTGTCTTATTTGGCAGGACAGAAGGAAGAAGAAAATACTAATTTAAAACTTATAAAAAATGCAATTGGTTTTATTATTGGATTTACATTGATTTTTGTAATGCTAGGTGTATTTGCTTCTAGCTTTGGAGTTTTTGTGAAACAATATAACAGAATAATTAATATTGTGTTTGGAATAATAGTAATACTATTTGGATTAAATTTTATGGGCATAATTAAAATACCATTAATAAATCATACTAAGAAATTAAATATCAACATTAAAACAACAGGTTTTTTATCTTCTATATTATTTGGTATTGTTTTTGCAATTGGATGGACACCATGTATTGGAACTTTTTTAGGTTCTGCTTTGATGTTTGCAGCAGCACAAGCACATGTATTAAAAGGTATTATTATGTTACTTTGTTTCTCATTTGGGCTAGGAATTCCATTTCTTATTAGTGCAATTTTATTAGATAAATTAAGGTCAACAATTGATTTTATAAAAAAGCATTATACAATAATAAATAAAATTTCAGGAGCATTTTTAGTATTAATAGGATTACTTATGATAACAGGTTTGATGGAATATTTCTTAGCTCTATTAACGTTTTAGAATGAAAGGAGAACAATGAATAAAAAAATTAAATTAGTAATATATATTATCATATTTATTTTAGTTTTAATAGGAATAAATATACTTTATTATACTTTAAAGCGAAACAATAAAGAATACATTACTAAAATACAAGAGGAACAAAATACGCAAGAAGATAAAAATATAGCAATAAACTTTAAAGTATATGATAAAGATAATAATGAAATAAATCTTAACGATTATAAGGGAAAACCAATAGTTATAAACTTTTGGGCAAGCTGGTGTGGTCCATGTAAAATGGAAATGCCTGATTTCGACGAAATTTATAAACAAGAAAAAGATAATGTTGTATTTTTAATGGTAAATGCAACCGACGGAATACAAGAAACAAAAGAAAATGCACTAGAATTTGTTGAAAAAGAAAAGTATTCATTTCCGATTTATTTTGACACAACACAAGAAGCAGTGTATAATTATAAAATAACAGGATTCCCAACAACAATTTTTATTGATAAAAATTTTAATATAGTAATTGCATATCAGGGAATGATTCACAAAGATATTTTATTACAAAATATAAATAAAATTAAATAAAGGAGAGGATAATATGTCAGTATTAACAATTACAAGTAAAAATTTTGAGCAAGAGGTATCAAAATCTGAAATACCAGTATTATTAGATTTTTGGGCAAGTTGGTGTGGTCCATGTAAAATGTTATCACCAATAGTTGACGAAGTTGCAGAGGAAGTAAATGGAAAGGTAAAAGTCGGAAAAATAAATGTTGATGAAGAACAAGAATTAGCAAGAGCTTTTAATATAATGAGCATACCAACACTTGTTGTAATAAATAATGGAAAACTTGTAAATCAATCTGTTGGAGTAATAAGTAAACAGCAAATACTAGATATGATTAAATAAATTCACAAAAAACAGACTTCTTTCATATGATATACAAAAATATGAAGGGAGTTTATTTTTATGGATTATGAGGTTATGATGAATGGAAATGTAAGAATTGGAATGTGTGCACCTGATTTTGAAGCAACTACAACAATGGGAAATATATCTTTAAATGATTACAAAGGAAAATGGGTAGTATTGTTTTCACATCCAGGAGACTTTACACCCGTTTGCACAACTGAGATAATAGCTTTTGCAAAAGCTGATACATATTTTAAACAGAGAAATGCTTGTTTATTAGGACTTAGCGTAGACAGTAATGCTTCACATTTAGCTTGGATATATGATATTTATTGTAGAACAGGAATAAGAATTCCATTTCCTATTATTGCAGATAGAAATGGTAGTATAGCAAGAAAATACGGAATGATTTCAAATGATGTAAGTAATACAGAAACAGTAAGAAATGTATTTATTATAGATGACAAAGGTGTTGTAAGAGCGATTCTTGTGTACCCTATGAATGTGGGAAGATGTATACCAGAAATATTAAGACTATTAGAAGCTTTACAAGTAGCAGATTGCAATAAAGGCATGACTCCTGCAAACTGGTGCCCAAATGAGCCGATGATTGTACCTATGCCACAGACATTTTGTGAGTTAGAAGAAAGGGTACAAAGTATTCAAAAGAATCAAAATGGGTTTAATTGGTATTTAAGTTTTAAAAATCCACAAGAATGTTGCTTAAGGGGAAATGAAGTAAAAGAATTAGAGGAAAAGAAAAAATAAGAATGGAGATTCCTATTATTAGGAATCTTTTTTTATTGTATAGGAAAAATCGACTTTTATATTGGACTCTCTATGGATTTTTCCGTATACAACAAGGTTAATTTACCTTGATACGTGCAATAATGAAATCTTCGATTTCGTTAACGTCCAATTTTCTTATACTTCAAGATATAATTAAAAATTGTTTGAACTTTAAAAACATTTTTGTTATACTATACCTATGATATAGGAGGAGTAAAATGAAAGATAGTAGAATTACAAAATTAGCTAATAATTTATTAAATTATTCAGTAAAACTGCAAAAAAATGAAAAAATATTAATAGAAATAATTGGTAAAGACGCAATTCCATTAGGAAAAGAATTAATAAAACAAGCAGAAAATATAGGAGCATATCCTTTTTTTAATATTATAGATTCTGAAATAATGAGAGAAATGATTATAAACTGCAAAGAAGAACAAATGCAAATATATGCAAAACATGATTTGCAAAGAATGAAGGATATGGATGCATATATTGGGATAAGAGCAACTGAAAATACTGCAGAATTAAACGGAATTTCAAAAGAAAAAATGGAAATATATAATAAATACTATACATTACAAGTACATTTTGAAGAAAGAGTAAAAAATACCAAATGGTGTATATTAAGATATCCAAATGCATCAATGGCACAAATGAGTAATATGAATACAGAAGAATTTGAAGATTTTTATTTTAATGTATGTACATTAGATTATAATAAAATGTCAAAGGCTATGGATAATTTAGTTGACTTAATGAACAGAACTAAAAAAGTACATATTATTCGGAGAAGGAACTGACTTGACATTTAGCTTAGAAGGAATACCTGCTGAAAAATATATGGGTACATTTAATATACCAGATGGAGAAGTTGCTTCAGCACCAGTAAAAACAAGTGTTAATGGGTATATAACATATAATACTGAAACACGATATAATGGTATATTATTTAATAATATTAGATTTGAATTTAAAAACGGAAAAATAATAAAAGCTACATCTAATAAGACTAAAGAGCTTAATGCAATACTTGATACAGATGAAGAGAGTAGATATATTGGAGAATTTGCTTTAGGGTTAAATCCATATATTGAAAGACCTATAGGTGATACATTATTTGATGAAAAAATAAAAGGAAGTTTCCACTTTACACCAGGAGACAGTTTAGAAGAAAGCGATAATGGAAATCGTTCAAGTATTCATTGGGATATTGTTAATATTCAAACTAAAGAATATGGTGGAGGAGAGATTTGGTTTGATGATGTTCTAATACGAAAAGATGGTATTTTTGTATTAGAAGAATTAAAAGCATTAAATCCAGAAAATTTAGTATAAGAAAAAATGTATTAAAAATTTAATATAATTCATAATAAATATTAACTAAAAAAACTCTAATTAAAAATGGAGAATATAACATGAAAACAATATTTTATAATGGAGATTTTATTACATTAGAAAGTAATAAAGCTGATGCTATTTTAATAGAAAATGGTATAATTAAAAAAGTGGGAACAATAGAGGAAATATTTAACTATAAGGATTCAAATACAGAAATTCATGATTTAGAAGGAAAGACAATGATGCCAGCATTTATGGATGCACATAGCCATTTTTCTGGTGTGGCTAATAATCTACTAAAAGTAGATTTAGAGGATTGTGAGAATTTCGATGAAATTAAAAGTAAATTAATAACGTTTAAAAAAGAAAATAATATTTTAGATGGCAAATGGATTATAGCTTGTAATTATGACCATAATAAACTACAGGAAAAAACACATCCTAAAAAGGAAGTTATAGATTCAGTACTACCTAATAACCCTGTTCTATTACAACACAAATCTGGTCATTCAGGAGTAATAAATTCAAAAGGATTAGAATACTTAAAAATAGATGAAAATACAAAAGAAATAAATGGAGGCATGATAGAAAAAATAGATGGAAAGTTGACAGGATATTTAGAAGAAAATGCTTTTATTGAGTTACAATTAAAAATTCCAATGCCATCAATCCAAAATTTAATTGATGCATATAGAAATGCACAAGAAATATATCTAAAAAACGGAATAACAACACTGCAAGATGGTATGACATATAAAGAGATGATACCTATATATAAAAAATTAATAGAGGATAGAATATTAAAAATAGATTTAGTATCATATATAAAGATTGATGAAAAAGAAAAATTTATGGAAAGCTTTAAAGAATATTTTGACCAATATAAAGATAATTTAAAAATTGGTGGATATAAAATATTTTTAGATGGTTCACCTCAAGCAAGAACTGCATGGATGAGGACACCATATTTAGATGATACAAATTATTTTGGCTATGGTACTATGAACGAAAATCAATTAGAAAAGGCAGTAAAAACGGCATATGAAGATAATATGCAAATACTTGCACATTGCAATGGGGACAAGGCTGCAGAGCAATATATAGATGCAATTAAAAGCAATAAAAATAATAATGACATAAGACCTGTAATGATACATGCACAATTATTAGGAAAAGATCAAATAGCTGATTTAAAAAAGACAGGAATAATTCCATCATTTTTCATAAATCATATTTATCATTGGGGAGATACACATATTAAAAATTTTGGATTTAATAGAGCAAAAGAAATATGTCCAGTAGGAACAGCTTTAAAACAAGGTGTTATATATACATTTCATCAAGATTCTCCAGTAATATCTCCTAATATGTTTGAGTCTATCTGGTGTGCAGTAAAAAGAGTAACGAAGAATGGAGTTGCATTAGATGAAAAAGAAAAAATAAGTGTTTTAGATGCAATTAAAGGTGTTACAATAAATGTGGCATATCAATATTTTGCAGAAGATAAAAAAGGAAGTATAAAAGAGGGAAAGAATGCAGATTTAATCATAATTGATAAAAATCCATTAAAAGTAAAAATAGATGAAATAAGGGATATTAAAGTATTAGCTACTTTTAAAGATGGAAAAATAGTATATAAGGATTAATTTGAAATAAAAAATAAAACAATTTTTCTATGTAATAAAAATAACCAAGTTACACATACTATAAATGATAACAAATCAAGGAGGTTATTTTTATGGATAATAAGCAAAAAATAAATTGCACTGTAACAAGTTGTAAATACAACAAAAATAAAGAACAAGAGTGCACATTAGAACAAATAATGGTTACACCTGTTCAAGAATGTAAGACAACTAATCCAGATGAATCAATGTGTAGCAGTTATAAATATAATAACCAAATGCATTAAAAAGAGAAGTCAATATTGGAAGATTATTTTTTAGTAATTCCCATATTGACTTCTTTTTTACTATATAAAATTTAAAAAAATCTACGAAATTCAAAAATTTGAAAAATCTAAAAAATTGTATTGACAAAGAAAGGCGAAATATGCTAAGATATACTTTGTTAATACAAATGCGGATGTGGCGGAACTGGCAGACGCGCTGGTCTTAGGAACCAGTGCCAACGGCGTGGAGGTTCGAGTCCTCTCATCCGCACCAATGACGTTTCTGTTCGAACTAATAGAAGCAGAATTGATACAAAATCAATCAGAAAATAAAATCTGGTTGATTTTTTTGTTACCTAAAAACAATATTAAACTCATCAAAACGAAAGGATGGAAAGTTGCTTTATGTTTATTTAATAGTATAAAATCGTAAAAATAAATGTTTTATATGCTTGAAGTTTTATGTAAAACATGATAGAATAGGCTCATAATTTAATTATCTTGCTAATGAGCAAGTTTTGAATATAGTAACTTTTAACAATAATTATTGTAAAGGAGGCTCTTGCTATGAAAGAACAACGAACAGATTTACAATCATTTAACATGGCACAATTGCAGACACTTCGAGAATTGAGAAGTAATATGTACTGTGGTGGAAATAATCGGCTTTTCTTTGACGAATTAGAAGATATTATTACAAGAGCGGATTATAATCCTAACATTGCTTGGGAACGTATGGAGAATGATAATATTATTTTAGGAGATATTTGGTCTCAACCTATTGGATATTTTCGTTATAAAAATACGGTTCACAAGTATGAGTATTTGTATATTGCATCTACAGGGCATGTTATAGCTGAACATGGGCATGAAAAAACAGTGAAAAGATGTAGTTGCCAGCAAATTAGGAAAATTAAAGAGTGGTATATATTTCCTAATGGAAACATGACATTATGTAGAAAAGGGCATACACATCATTTAAACCATCATGGAAAACCTATGTATGTTATTTCTTTGAAGATTTGGAATCATGGAAAATGGAAAATTGGTATGGAGTAACCTATAAACAAATTTGTTAAGGAGATATTTAAAATGGGTAAAAAAGACAAAGATTTTTATGTATGGACAATGGCAGAATGTATTAAGGATACATATGAATGCTGGGGCATTGACATGATGTCGATGTATGATCATATCAAAAAAAATTTTCCTAATGCATCAAAGGCTATCAAAAAAATGTATAGTAATTTTAAAGCTCCAAAATTTTACGAAGCTCAATACATATTTTTTGAAAAGCCACAATATGTATATGAAGCCATTGCTAGTTTTATTCCATTATATGAAGAACTTCATTTTGAATCTTAATATGTGTTCATGGAATCGGTTTGTATCAATAAAAAGAATAGATTTGCTTATGGCTGTAATATTATTTGCTGAGGAATTTATTTTACAACCTATAACAAGCAAAAATGTTATTCTTACGGAAAAGAAACTTACTGTATATGGAAATTTTGTTACACTCAAAGTATCTAAACATGAGAAGAAAACATATGTATCTATCAGAATAAGAAATGTTATACTTCTTGAATATGTGATACTTAATTAAGTAAAGAGCCATTATCAATAAATTATAAATAAATTAAGAATTTTTATAATTTTATTACAATTTATAAAAATTATGATATACTTTAGTAAATTGATTAATGCTTGTATCAATCGTTATGAGAGCCAAAAGTTGTAAATTACTACTTCGTTGGCACCAAAAGACATAATCGTCGTATCAGACGAAAAAAAGATTAAATCGACTGTAACAGGTCGATTTTTTTCGTGCCTAAGTATTAGACAACAAGCAATAGAAGAAGTTGATTTTAATGGTGATAAAGTGGAAAAACCAGGATTATTTTTAGACTATGTAAAATCAAATAAATAGTATTGAAGAATAATTGTAAGAATGGGCTCACATATTTCTATGCGAGCCTATTTTTTTCTAAAGTAACTGTCCATTAGAAAAGGGAGAATAACGTACTACTGAATCCATTCAATATTGCAGAAAGATTTTGAGAGCCTTTTTATCTTGGCATCAGTTATTTTTGTACTAACTAAACAGTAGTCTCCAATCTCAAGTTGCGCAACTATTGATACCGTATTCGTAGGCAAACCACGGTGTTTATGAAAATCATACATGGCTTCCAATTGGAATATTGTAATATATTCCTTTCCGATGGTTTCAAGTTCTTTCTCCAATTCCAAGAGCCTTTCTGGTGAGTTGTTTATTGACATATAAGCTCTTCCATTGAATAAGAAGTCCTCCCGATGATGTGTGATTTTGATAAGGTCCATAGTAATTTCCTCCTTATGTTTATGAAATTGACAAAATTATATCAAATTTTACATAAGATTGCAATGTTTTTTAACCATTATATTTAGCATAATTTTGCACTATATAAACCATATTGAAATTGGGTAGTATAGTAAATCTGAAAAATTGATTGTACTTTAATATAAAACATGGTATTATATTAAAGTACATATTCGTAGCTATGCGAATAAATAAAATAGTAAGTTGAGAATTCTCATATTATAATTATAAGGAGGAAATTTGTTATGTCAGAATTACAACTAACAATTTTAACACAAGAGGATTTGAAAAGGCGGTATGATAAGCTAAAGAACACGAATATGGCTCGTCTTACAGATGAAGCGATTGCTGGAGGATATTCAATAGGTATATTACAGTACGCAGGTTTAAAGCACAATACTGCAAGAGATTGGCTTCACTATGCCAAAGATGCAGTTGTGATGAATTTTAAAGGACACAGCTATAAGATAGGTGGATTTACAGACTTGTCTGAGGTTGACGAAGACAAAGTGTACTTTGCCTACAAAACTAAAGAGTGTGTTCGAAGTGCTCATAGCGTTTCACCGGATCCAGAGGGGTTTGAATAGAATACCAGCTAGCCCAAAAAGCAGACAGGAATTATTTTTAATTCCTGTCTGCTTTACGATTAATTATTAAACTTTTAGGAAAAGATTTTCAAATTATTAGTTACAAAACGTACTGTCTCATTTTCCAGCTCCTGCAATGGTTCTAAAGCAAACCAATTATAGCAAAAAATGTTGTTAAAAACAAATTACAATGATATAATCTTTATAATTACTTAAGGGAATTTTATATGTTAGAAGGAAGAAGTGCAAGATATTGAAATAATACCAGAAATAATAAGGGGAATCAGTAAATGAATTATTATGACAGTTTAAACAATCTAATAGAAGAAATAGAAAAAAACTTAACACAAAAAATTGAATATAAAGATTTAGCTAAAATTATTGGAACATCAAGTTATACTTTACAAAGAATATTTTCATTCTTAACAGGAATTACTTTAACAGAATATATAAGAAAGAGAAGACTAAGTAAAGCTGCTGAAGAATTATTATCAACAAATATAAAAATAATTGATTTAAGTTTAAAATATCAATATGATTCTCCTATATCTTTTTCTAATGCATTCAAAAAAATGCATGGAGTGAGTCCACAAACTATAAGAAAAACGAATGCATCTGTAAAAAACTTTCCAAAAATCAAATTTAAACCTACAATCGATACAATTGATGAATTAGAATATAGAATTATAAATCTGAATGAACAAAAGTTATATGGAATAGCAACAGGCGTAATAGAAAGTTCAAAAAAGGAAAAAATACGAGACTTATTTAAAAAAGCGAGAGAAGAAAAAATACTCGACTTTATAATAGACAATAGCGATGGAAAAGAACTGTATTATGGTGCTACAAAAGAAATATACAATAATGAATTAACCAATAATATGCAATACTATATATTAGGAAAAGCACCAAGAAAAGATTTTATACATATCGAAATCCCCAAAGCAACATGGGCATGTTTCAAATTAAAAAATAAAAAGCAAATAGACATATTAAAACTATATAATACAATATTTACGAAATGGTTACCATCTTCGAAATATACAGAGATACTAAATTACCCAGAATTAGAAATTTATTATGAAAATGAATGTGAAATATGTATTCCAATAAAATAAGTTAATAAAACTGAAATCAAAAAAATTAATAAAAGAACCTCTCTAAAATATATAATAAAACATATATTTTGGGGAGGTTTTTCGTTAGAAGGTATGAAAGTAAGAAATGCAAAAATAGCACTAAAAAATACAAACATATATATAATTTTATTAGTTATATTAAGTATGACGATTGCATATATAACGTTTTTGATTTCAATGAATGTGAAATATGCAATAGATGGTGTTTTATTTCATAATTATAATGAAATACCAATATATATGAAGAAAATTTTTAAACAAAATTATATATACGATTTATTCATAATTGCTTTTATCATTATATTATTAAATTTTACAGAAAAACTATTAAAATATTTTAGAGATCGTGTTACAACAAAATTCAAATTAAAGATAACTATAAATTTAAAATCAAATTTATTTAAACATTTATTAAACTTAGAGTATGATAGCTATCATTCCTATGATAAAGCAGAAATTATGCAGAGAATAAATGAGGATGCAGATACATACTCGAAATTCTTTGATAGTCAATTTAATATTATTTTAGATGTGTTCTTTTTAAGTGTAATTATTATAAAAGAGGGAATACAACTAAACTTAGCAATTTCAACATATATATTTTTAGCAATTGTAGTAATGCTTTTATTTTCATTATGGTATTTTAAAAAATTAGGTGTGAATATAGATAATATGATTTTCAAAAGAAAAAAACTATTAAATGCAACAATTCATAATATAAATAATTTTAAATTTATCCGAATGTTTAATAAACAAAAACAAGAAAAAGAAAATTACAAATTATTAAATGATGATTGTTGTAATGAAGAAATTAAATTTATACGATTTGTATTATTTTATGATATAACACTAGAACATTTAACATACTTAAAAACACCTATTATATATTTATTAGGTGGAATTGCTATCATTAACGGGAAAATGACAATGGGTTCTTTAGTAGCAATGCTAAATATGGCGGAAAGAATATTTGATTGTATCTATGCTTTAGGCAGTAAATTAGAAATAATAGACAATTTCTATGTAGTAAGTAAAAAGATAAATAAACTATTAGAATTAAAAGAAGAAAATAAAGAAAATAATTCGTACGATTTAGATGGAAATATAATATTTCATAATGTTTCAATATATGTAAATAATAAGATGATACTAAAAAATATTAATTTTATAATCAATAAAGGACAAAAAGTTGCAATAATAGGAGAGAATGGAAGCGGGAAAAGTATAATTGCTAAAACCATCTTGGGATTTTATAAATATGAGGGTAACATATATATTCATAATCATAATATAAAAAGGTTAAATAAAGAAGATATTAGAAAATATGTGGAACTAATTTTGGGAGAATCCTATATGTTTTCTGGAAGTATTTTAGAAAATATAAAACTAGATAATGATGTGGATTTAGGTATAGTAAAAGAAACATCAACAAATTGCGATATAGCGTATGATATAGACAATTTTAAAGAAGGATATCAAACATTGATTGGAGAAAAAGGCGTAAAATTATCAGGAGGACAAAAACAGCGAATATGCCTAGCCAGAAGTTTAGTGAGTAATAAACCTATTTTAATATTAGATGAGTCATTAAATAAATTAGATAATAAAACAAGGGATAATATATTGTCTAATTTAAAGAATAAATATAATGATAGAACAATGATATTTATTAGTAATGATTTAGAAATAATTAACTATGTTGATAAAATAATTTACATAGATGGAAAGACGACTGTAACAGGTAAACATAAGGAATTGTTAGCAAATAATCAAAATTATAGAAATTTAATAAAAATAAAAGAAGATATAATATAAGGGTGTAAAATGAAGGATAAGATTAAGAAATTAAAAGAAATGTATAAAATATCAGGATATCATAAACAGTTCATTATTTTATTTACTATAATAGTGAAATTTGCAATTATTGATATTATTTGTGTGCCATATATAACGAGACAAATAGTAGATATTTCTATTCCTAGCAGTAATATAAAAGCATTAATTATATGGAGTTGTCTATATGTAATATTTTTATCAATATCTTGCTATGTAACTCTTAAACATTGTAATATTAGGTCAATATTAAAAAGAAAAATTCAAAGAGATTTAAGAGAAAAAATATTTAATAAGTTGCAAGAAGTAAAAGTGAGATTTTATGATGAAAATGATACAGGACTTATATTACAATTTTTACAAACAGATGTTAATGAATCAGGTGCAATGTTTGCAGCAGTAATAACAGAAATGATTTTTATGGGGTTAATAAGATTTTCAATAATTGCTATATTTTTAATGTTTATAGATTTAAAAATAGCTTTAATTATTGTATCATTATATGTTATAGGATATTTAGTAACGATATATTTTAATAAAAAAACGATAAATATAATTAATAAAATAAGAAAAATAAATATAGAAATATATAATAAAATAAATGAAGGAATACAAGGTTTTTTAACAATAAAGATTTTAAATATTATAAAGAAAAAGGAAGAAGAATTAGAAGAAGCGTTAAATGCATATAATGTAAAAAATAGCAAATTAGAAAAAAGTGTAGCTATATATAATCAATTATTTTCTTTTATTGTATCATTATCAACACCAATTATTATATATTTCGCAGGTATTAATGTTGTACAAGGTGTTATGGCATATGTAGGAATCATGTTATTAATTGAATTTAGTAGTTCACTTGAATCTGAATTTAAATGGATTATAAAACATTTAACAGATTTTAATAAATCTTTTGTAGCTTTTTCAAAAATATTAAATTTTTTAAATTCAGATGATATTGAAGAATTAGAAAGTGGTGAAAAGTTAGAGAGTATAAATTCAATTGAATTTTCAAAGGTGTATTTTTCATATAATGGATATGAAAAAAATATAGAAAATTTTAGCTTTATATTAAATAAAAATGAAAAACTTGCATTAGTTGGCAGAACAGGAGCTGGGAAAACAACAATTGTAAATTTACTTTGTAGATTTTATGAGCCAGTATTAGGTCAAATAAAAATTAATGGAATGAATTATTTAAAATATTCTATATCATCACTTAGAAGTAAAATAGGTTATGTAATGCAAGATACATATATATTTCAAAGTACCATAATAGACAATATAAGGTGTGTTAATGAAAATATTAGTATTGAAGAAATAGAAAATATATTCAAAAAACTAAAATTGCACGATAAAATAATGAGTCTAAAAGATGGTTATAATACAGATATAAGTAGTAATCCAGATATATTATCAACTGGAGAAAAACAAATACTAAATTTTGCAAGGGGAATGGCTATAGATTGTGATGTTATTATTTTAGATGAGGTTACATCAGCATTAAGTTATGAATATGAAATGCTGATAAATAATGCAATAAAAGAGGTTACGAAAAATAAAATAGCGATTATTATAGCACACAGATTATCTACAACTAAGAACTGTGATAAAATAATTTCAATAAGAAATGGGAAACAAATAGAAGAATATAAATTATTAGATATAAATAAGGGAAGACCCCGCTAAACTTTAGCAGGGTCGTACTGACAAGAGGAATATTTATGGCTGGCTTTTCTTCTTAAGAAAAGTTGAAGATCAAGACTTGTTAATATCTCCAAAGTTTTCTTCCGCGCCTCAACTAACTCCTCTAGTGTCATGTTTGCGGTATCAACTTCGATACCAAAAAAATTCTGCATGATGTTACCTCCTAAGTTGTTTTGTAAACAAATTATAACATATTTTTTGGAAAGATTCAAATACTACACATTAGGTGGTAGTATGAACGAGAAAGAAATACTTTCTTTATGGAGAAAAGGATTAAGCAAAAATAAAGTGGCAGAAATATATAAAAGAAGATATAATCAGCAAATAAAGTTAATACGTGCTGAAGTTGTAAATAGACATGCAGGAAAATTTATTGGTAGCTATGAAGCTTTAGCAGTTGTGGAAAAAATAATTTATAAATATTTACAAGAAAAGTGCCAATTTTGACAAAACAAAATTTATCATATAAAATATAAATAATTTATTTTAGGAGGAAAAGGCTATGAATAAAGAAGAAGCTGTTGATTTATTAAAGAAATATAATAAGGAGGAATTTCATTTAAGACATGCTGTTACAGTAGAACAGGTTATGAGATATTTCGCAAAAGAAAAAGGTTATGATGAAGATTTTTGGGGACTAGTAGGATTACTACATGATGTTGATTATGAACAATATCCAGATCAACATTGTAAAAAAGCACCAGAGTTGTTAAAGGAAATTAATGCAAGTGATGACATGGTACATGCTATTTGTAGTCACGGATATGGCATTTGTTCTGATGTAAAACCAGAACACGAAATGGAGAAAATATTATTTGCCACTGATGAATTAACAGGATTAATATGGGCTAGTGCAAAAATGAGACCATCAAAAAGTACAAAAGATATGGAAGTATCTAGTTTAAAGAAGAAATATAAAGATAAAAGATTTGCAGCAGGTTGTTCAAGAGAGATAATACAAAAAGGAGCAGAACAATTAGGATGGGAACTAAATGAATTATTTGAAAAAACGTTAGTGGCAATGCAAAATTCTGAAGATAAAATAGAAGAAGAGATGAAGGCTATATAAAAGAAAGATAATATAAATAATGTGAGTGGATTTATAATAAGTAATATCTGTATCACATGAAAGGAAAAAGACATGACGGATATACCAGTAAAGAAAAATGAGGAATATATAGTAGATATTATTGATAATGGATACGAGGGAGAAGGAATTGCTAAAATAGAAAATTATACTATATTTATTCCAGGTGCTATAAAGGGAGAAAAGATAAGAATTTTAATTGTAAAAACGAATACATCTCATGCTTTCGGAAAAATATTAGAAATATTAGAAGAAGCAGATATCAGAATACAAAGTGATTGTACAACCTATAAAAGATGTGGGGGGTGTAGTTTGCGTCATATAAAATATGATGCTACATTAAAACTAAAGCAAAATATGGTGCAAAATTTAGTAAATAAAAATTTGAAAAATTCCATAAGTGTAAAAGACACAATAGGAATGGAATTTCCATATTACTATAGGAATAAAGCACAATTTCCAGTAGGCTATAGTAAAAATAATGAAATAATAACAGGTGTATATGCTAATAGAAGTCATGAAATTATTCCGACTAATGGATGTCTTATTCAGAATAAGGAAGCGGAACAAATAGTAAAGTATATAGTTGAATTTATGAAAAAGCATAATATTACAGCATATGATGAAAGAACACAAAAAGGGATTATTAGGCATATTGTTACTAAGGTTGGAATAAAGACAAATGAAGTGATGTGTATAATAGTTACAAATCAAAAATATGTACCTAAAGAAGAAAATCTAATAAAAGAACTATCACAACAATTTCCAAATATAAAAACTATTGTAAAAAACATAAACAATAAAAACACTAATGTTATATTGGGAGACAAAAACATAAATTTATATGGAAGCGGTTACATATATGATAAATTAGGAGAATATGTTTTTGAAATTTCTACATTATCATTTTATCAAATAAATCCTATACAAACAGAAAAATTATATAATAAAGCTATTGAACTAGCGGAATTAAATAAAAATGATGTATTGCTTGATTTATATTGTGGAATTGGAACGATTGGTATTTTTGCTTCAAAGTACGTAAAGAAAGTAATTGGCGTAGAAATTATACAACAAGCAATAGAGAATGCTAAGAGAAATGCTAAAATTAACAATATAACTGATATAGAATTTGTTTGTGGCGATGTAGAAGAAATTTTAGATAAATTAGTGAATATTGATAATATAAAACCAAGCGTGATATTTGTTGATCCACCTAGAAAAGGACTAGATAGTAAAACAATTTCTAATATTATTAAAGTTAAACCACAAAAGCTTATCTATATTAGTTGTAATCCAGCTACTTTGATAAGAGATTTATCAAAATTAGAATTATATTACAATATAGGGCAAATACAGCCAGTTGATATGTTCCCTTTTACGCATCATGTGGAGTGTTGCTCGGTGCTAGAGTTAAAAGACTGCCAATAATGTTTGAATTTACTAGCTTTCAAGATACAATAATGTTTCATAAATATATCATATGATATGGCCCAATGTTGATGAACATAGGAATTTGTAAAAATAAATTTTAAAAGTTAAAGAGAATCCTAAGTAAAGTGCCTTTAAGATAGGTACTTTATTTTTGCGCAAAATCCAATATATTTAGTGCGAATTTTAGTGATTTTAAAATCTATGATATAAATATGGTGATATATGGAGGTAAGACAAAATGGGTAAAGTATTAAAAGTAAGAGAAGTAGGAGACCCTATCCTTGAAAAGCAATGCAATGAAGTTAATATAAAAAATATTAATGAAAATATTATAGACATTATAGAAGATTTAAAATCAACACTAGAGTTTGGAACAGGATTAGGAATTGCTGCACCTCAAATAGGGGTAGATAAAAGAATTATTGTAGTAGGAGCTAAAAAAGAAAATATAAAATATAATGATGCAGAGGAAATACCAATAACAGCAATGATTAATCCAACTTGGAAGAAGTTATCAGAAGATACAGATGTTCAATATGAAGGATGTATGAGTGTTCCTAGTATAAGAGGAAAAGTAGAAAGATATAAAAATATAGAATTGACTTATTATAATGAAAATGGAGAAAAAATAGTAAAACAATTAAATGGATTTTTTGCAAGATTAGTGCAACATGAATGTGACCATTTAGACGGAATAGTATTTTTAGAAAAAGTAAAAGGACCTAATGGATTTGCAACTAAAGAAAACATTGATAAATATAATTTAAGGGAAGTGAACTGACTTTTATAAAAAAGATAGATTAACATAAATTAAAAAATGCTTAACCTCTAATATATAAGTATAGATACAAAAAATAAGATTGGAGATAACTAGAGTGTTAGAGCATATAAACCACTATTAGAATTTATAGATGAGGAAAAACAAAATTCAAGAAAACAAGCATTTTCAAAATTTTGTTTAGGAGCTTATTACTATTTTGGATTCGGAAATATTGAAAGAAATGAAAATGGAAAATTGAATAGGGTATTGCGAAATGGGTTGAGAATTCGTATGGAATGTGATATAACATAGGATGAATAAAAAAAATCGAGAAATGAGGAAAAAACAATATGGATAGAATCACAAAATCTTTTTTAGAAGAGTTTAGTAAAGTAAATGAAATTACTAAATTGGACGAATCAAAACAATATGAATATTTTGCCAATTATTGTGCTATAATGAAAGAATATGGGAATAGCAATTTCGATTTAGATGAAATATCAACAGGTGATGCGACACAAGGAATCGATGGTATAGGAATTATTGTAAATAATAAATTAGTAAATAATGTTGAAGAAGTCAAAGATTTAATAGAATTTAATAAATACTTAAATGTAAAGTTTGTTTTAATTCAATCAAAAACAAGCTCGAATTTTTCTAGTCCAGATATCTTGAATTTTTTCGCTTGGACAGAAGTTTATTTTTCTGGTGATAAAGACTCTTTTAAAAATGAAGAAATGAAAAAATTTGTTGAAATCAAAGAATTCATATATAGTACCGAAAATTGTAGTTATATGAGTAAGTCCAATCCAATTTTGGAAATGTATTATGTAACAACAGGAAACTGGGTAGATGATCAAAATCTAAACACTATTATTGAGAACAATAAGAAAAAATTAAAGGATAGCAATTTATTTTCTAAAGTGGAATTTTCACCAATAGGAGCCTCAGAAGTTCAGGAATTATATAGAAAGACTAAAGAAAAATCTTCAGCTATATTTAATTTTGATAAGAGGGTAACTATTCCAGCAGATGGAAAAATTAAAGAAGGATATTATGGAATTATTCCTTTTTCAGAATATAGAAAAATAATAATTGATGAAAAAGATAATATAAAAAACGTCTTTGAAGATAATATAAGAGATTTTTTAGGAGATGATAATGATGTAAACGAATCTATGAATGAAACATTGAACAATCCTAAAAGTATAATGAAATTTGGACTATTGAATAACGGAATAACAATTGTAACAGAGAATATTTTAGTAACTGGAGATAGGTTCTCTATAACGAATTACCAAATTGTAAATGGATGTCAAACGAGTCACATTCTTTATCAAAATAGAGAATTAAATTCTATTGAACGAGTATATGTTCCTATAAGGATAATTGCAACTGAAGATGATGAACTAAAAAATGAAATAACAACAGCTACTAATAATCAAACAGCGATAAAAAAAGAACAACTTGCTGCTTTATCAAGTTATCAAAGGAAGTTAGAACAGTATTATGAAACATATCCAGACAATGGATTTAAATTATATTATGAAAGAAGAACTAATCAATATAATCAAACTACAATACCAAAAAATAAAATAGTAAGTATATCTACACAAATAAAAGCATTTTCATCAATGTTTTTGGAGATTCCACATGCCGTATCTGGATTTTATGGTACTGTTGTGAAAAAATCAGAAGGGGAAATATTTAATAGTACTGATAAATTAATAATGTATTATGTAAGTGCGTTAACTTTATACAAATTAGAATATTATTTTAAAAGTGGAACCTTGGATAGTAAATATAGAAGGGCTAAAAATCATATGTTAATGTTATTTAAAATAATTATTTTTAATAATGACATACCTAAATTTAATAGTGCTGATATGGAAAGAAAATGTCAAGAAATGTTAAAGGTTCTTGAAGAAAATAATACAGTCATATTTGAAGATATAATAAATGTGATTAGGGATAATTCGGAAAAATTTGATATGACTGATAGAAAATTGTTTGAAAGAAAGGAAACGACAGATAATTTAAAGGAAGTTATTACTCCAATAATAGAAAAGTACAATTCTGCTAATCCAGAAACAAGGGCGAAAACAAAACAAATAAGTTTATTTGATTAAGATGTCTTTTATCAATAAACAATCATAAGACAGGTGTTTTTTATAAGCAATCACGGCATGTGGAATGTGTGGCGGTGCTATAGCTAAAACAAGACAGGTAATACTTGATTTCGATATGGTTTCAGAGATTATAACTTTTGAGGAAAAAGGCAGATTTGAGAAAGAAAAACATCAAAATTGGGGTGTGAAAGTTAAAGTAGTTGCTTAAGTGGTAAGAGAAAACACATAAATTGAATTTTATAAAATGAAGCAAAGTGTTTGAAATACTGGGAAATTTGAGATTGTCTCTATTGTAGGCACAACAGGTATAAGAAAACAATATCAAGAGCGAACGAAGTGAGTTCATTTTGCTCTTGATATTGTTTTTATTGAGGATTTTGTGGAAATTAAGCAAATGTAAGGATGAATATGTTTTGTAAATATTGGCAAAACACTATGAAAAATTGTTGATTTGTGATATATTATCAATAGTTTTTAAGATATATTGAACTATTTCCATTTTAGAAATAGTTTAGAAAAGAGGAATATATGGAAAAAGTTGTATTAATAACTGGAAGCAGTAAAGGTATTGGAAAGGCTACAGCTGTAGAGTTTGCAAAATTGGGGTACAAGGTAGTAATAAATTATTTGACAGATAAAGAAAATGCAGAAAAATTATCAAACTACTTAAAAGAAGAA
Organism: uncultured Clostridia bacterium; assembly: GCA_904381285.1. Lineage (GTDB taxonomy): Bacteria > Bacillota > Clostridia > TANB77 > CAG-508 > RGIG8482. Next base: position 55,523 of record CAJFII010000013.1, read on the forward strand.
TATAAAACAGAAACATTAGTAATTAAAGCAGATGTATCAAATGAAGAACAAGTTAAAAATATGATACAAGAGATCATAAATAAATTTGGAAGAATAGATGTACTTGTAAATAATGCGGGAATAGCAATAGATAAAGAATTTGAAGATAGAACAGTAGAAGATTGGAAAAGAACATTAGAGGTAAATACAATAGGAACTTTTCTTGTATCTAAATATGCAAGTGAAAATATGGTGAAAAACAAAAATGGAAAAATTATAAATGTATCTTCTACAAATGGAATCAATACATTTTTTCCATCAAGTATAGACTATGATGCATCAAAAGCAGCAGTTATAAATTTAACGTATAATTTAGCAATACAATTCGCACCATATATTAATGTAAATGCAGTAGCACCAGGTTGGGTAAATACAGAAATGAATAAAGAGTTGCCAAAAGATTTAATAGAAGAAGAAACAGAAAAAATATATAAAAAGAGATTTGCAGAACCAGAAGAAATAGCAAAAGTAATTTGCTTTTTAGTATCAAAAGATGCAGATTATATTAACGGTACAGTAATAAAAGTAGATGGAGGAATGTAAAATGTTTAATATTAATCATGTTGCGATAAGTGTAACAAATGCTGAAGAAAGCATAGAATTTTATAAAAAGTTTGGATTTAAAAACAGAACTAGAACACCCAGATGATTTAGAAGAAAATATATTCTTTAAAAAAAGAGGAAGAAAGAATTATGGAATATATAGATATATTTGATGAAAATAATAATCCAACGGGACAAGTAAAAGAAAAGGAAAAGCACATGAAGAAGGCAATTTCCATAGAACAGCACATGTTTGGATTATAAATGACAAAAATGAATTATTATTACAAAAAAGAAGTGCGAATAAGAAATCACATCCTAACTGTTGGGATATTTCTGGAGCAGGACATATAATGGCAGGAGAGAGTGTAATTGATGGAGCAATAAGGGAACTAAAAGAAGAATTAGGCGTTGAGGCAGAAGAAAAAGATTTACAATATGTTGCAACAATTAAAAGCACAAAAAATCCTAAAAATATGGAATTTGGATATGTATACTTATTAAAATGTAATAAGAAAATCGGAGATTATATTTTTGAAGATGAAGAGGTTTCAGAAGTTAAATATGTTTATTATGAAGAATTAGAAAAAATGGTTAAAGATAAAGCGGAAGGATTATTATTACATGATGAAGAATTTAAAAAATTATTTGAATATATAAGAAATAAAGAAAAAGACAAATTTTACAAAACTTAAACTATTAGATACTTATCTTGAAATGAAACGACTACAAGAAATAGGTAAAACAAGATATTTAGGAATAAGTAATTGCTCATTAGAATAATTAAAAGAAATAAATACAAATATTAAATTGAATTTTTTGTAAAATCAATATTTTTAAATAAATGTTATATAACTACTTGCCAGAAACTCTCGTAAATATAAGATATTATTCCTGCAAATCATTTATGTTAACAAATCTATTTATAGACTCTATATATGTTAGATTATCTGATTTAGTAGTATAAACTGTTAGTCCTACATAATGGTTTTCAGATATATTATTAAATTAAGTTTCAGTATTTTTCATTGAAAATGCTAATAAATTATGTTAAAATATCATCATAAAAATTATCTGGTAATATCCAGTATATATATAAGCAACTAATAAACAAAATTGTTAAGTTAGGAGGAATTTATATGTTACCAGAACAACGGGAACTTATAAGCAAAAACCAAGAAATTATTTATACCTTTAGAAGAAGAGGTGCAAATTTACCAGAAAGTCAATTATCGTTTTTGCTAAAGAAATTAGATAAAAGTTTTCCAACTGTAAAAAAGATAATTGATGAACTGAAAAGAAACAATATAATTTTGGACTCAAAAAAATTTTTGTTAAATCCAGATTTTGCATATTTTGTAGGATTTTATGTAACAGATGATGAAGTGGAAGTAGAATTGTTAAACTTTGAATTAGAATCAGTTCTAGATAAAGTTTTACCATACTATACAAGCAAAATCCATTACAAAAGTTCCTTTGATATATGGAATCTTATGCAAACGATGTTAGATAAAATATCCGAGAAAGTAAATGTCACAGCTATCGCTATTATATTTGACAAATTTATGAGTTATACAAATGCCGAAGAGAGCCTTGCTTATTTTGAAAGCGGATGTAAGCTAAAATTATATGATTTATCAGTTCTTTTTAAAACTTCTAGAAACTTGATGCCAATACCTTTTCGTTCAGGGGTATTAGGAGATAGTGTATTAGCATATGCTTTATATTTAAGGGAAAAAGTTTTTGAATCAGATTCTATTGTTTATTACGATTTAGACCAAAATAGGATATCTTATGTAAAAAATAATATCTTAAATAAAAGTTCATGTCCAGTATTTGGATTGGTATTCCCCAGATTTTCAAATAAACAAAAAGATTTGTTCAAAAAATTAGCAACGGTACCTGATGATGAATATTCTAATATGCTAATTGATAATAAAGAAGAAATCTTATCAGCAATTAGTCCAGCATGTATACAAATAAGTTCTTTTTTTAATCCGGAACATTTTATTATAAGTGGTAAATGGATAAAAAAAGAACAGTTTGAGAATTTTTTATTTTTTTATAATAGATTCTTTAATTTTAATGATTATGAACTGCTGTCAAATGGAATGTCTATAGGAAATTCTTCTTTACATCCTAGAGTTATGAATAGAACTGAACAGCCTCAAAGAGGTGCTGGTATATATGCAGCTTATTCTTTTTTTAATTGGGATTTAAAGTGGTAAGAAGAAATTATAAGAGAGTTCCCTTTCATTATCCAATAATAGAAATCAGCTCCATAATGGGGCTGATTTTCCCATAACTTAGAAAATACCATTACATATAAAAATTGCATATCAATTTTTCACATTGATAAATCTTTTTCCTCAACAAAATATAATATTATTGAGTGATTTTGTTGAGGAAAATGTGAATCTATGATATATTGTAGGCAGGAAGTTGGAGGAAAAGATTATGAAATACATATATACCGAAAAAGATTTAGATTTAATTTCTTGGGACAGAATAGATAATTTTATTAATAAAATTTATAAAGAGGTAAACAATTATTTAATTAAAACTAATCTTAAAATAAAATATATTGTTCCTATTATGCGAGGAGGAGGAATTCCAGCAATAATATTTTCACATATATTTGATGTTATTGATATGTTACCAATTCAATTAAAACATAATCACGAAACACATGATATAGATAAGAAAATAGGATTAGATTATGTTGAAAATGTAAATATAGATAGTAATGAGTGCATATTGCTTGTTGAAGGTAACCATGTTACAGGAAAAACAGCCAATATAGCTGTTGATTTGATTAGAAAAAAATTTGGAGATAATGTGAAAATCATTTATGTATCTCTAACAAGAGATTATACATATAGAAATAGTGTTAATAATGTTTGTTTTACAACTTGGGCAATGACAACTAATGAAATGAAAAAATTATCAGAAGATGAATGTAAAAAACTAAATATTAATTATAATTTAGTTTCTGTTTACCCATGGGAAAATATTGAAGAAGAATTGAGAGCTTTGAATTCTGACTAAAAGGTATGTAAAAAATATAAAAAGAAATAATTATCGAGAATAAAAAGTGTAAGAAGTGAAAAGAAGAGGAAACTAAAAATTTAGATAGTTTTTTATTAAAGGTTTAACTGATGAAAAATGCAAATTTAAAATCTGGATACAAGTAGATGAAAAAGAAAATATTTTAGGTGTAAATTATAAATTGGAGGAATAATAAGTGAGTGAAATAACAGAAAAAATCAAACAAGAATTATTAATTAGATGTGAAAAGTCAAAAAAAAAAGATGGATATGACTTTTGGAATGAACATATAAAATATGTTGTAGAGAACGGAATAAAATTAGCCAAAAAATATGGGGCAGATGTTGAAATAGTAGAATTAGGAGCATTATTGCACGACATAGTAATGCCATCAGAATATGGAGAAAGAGAACAACATCATATATATGGAGCAGAAATTGCAGAACAATTATTGACAGAATTAAATTATCCAAAGGAAAGAATAGAACAAGTAAAAAATTGTGTATTAAATCATAGAGGTAGTAAAGATAGACCACGAAATACTATTGAAGAACAATGTGTGGCAGATGCAGATGTAATAGCACATTTTGATTGTATACCATCATTATTTTCTTTGGTCTATAAAGAAATGAAATTATCTATATCAGATGGAAAAGAATATGTAAGAAAAAAACTAGAAAGAGATTATAATAAGTTAAGTCCAAGAACTAGAGAATTATTAAAAGATAGGTATAAGAATATAGCCGATGTATTATTTGTTAATTAGAACATATAAATAAAAAATTAGAGAATGGTGTTAAAAAGATTGAATATATTTAAGAAACACGATACAATACAAATGTTCGCATAAAGAAATAAAATAGCCAAAATTTAATTTGTAGGAGGCGATATAAATGAAGTTAGAAGAATACAAATCAGGCAATTATATAAAAATGAATGATTACAAAGCGTTTATTCCTAGTAAAATAAACTATAACTGGGGATGGGATGATACTAAATTGGACAAACTATTGGCAGAAGCAAACAGACAAATTGGAGAGTTAAATGCATATTCATTATTAATACCAAATGTAGATTTATATATAAAAATGCATGTAAAAATTGAAGCTAATAAATCAAGT
>CAJFII010000014.1 GCA_904381285.1 uncultured Clostridia bacterium
ATGTTCCATTGTTTTTTATTGTTCCTGTTAGTCCTACTTGTGTTCCATTTGAAAATGTTTTTCCTTCTAATACATCTGCTACTGTTGCATTTCCTGTTGATTGTTTTTTCTGTAAGTCTGCTATTTGTGTGTTTAAATCATTTATTGTACTTTCTTGTTGTTCTATTGTTTTATTTAAACTGTCTACTTGTCCTTGTAAATTTTCTATTTGTTCTTGTAATTCTGTTTTATCTCCCACAGCTTGTTCTAATTGTCCATTTAAGTCTTCTATTGTTCCTTCTAATTCTGTTTTGGTATTAGTTAAATCTTCCACTGTTTGTTCTAGTTCTTCTACTTTTTCTTGTAATGCTGCTAGTTCTTCATCTGTTGCTGCATCTCCTCCTGTTCCTCCTCCTGGTTTGTATATTTCATCTATGTTTATTTCATATCCGTCTTCTGTTTTTATTGTATTTCCATCTTCCTGCATTTCTCCATAGTTTCCTACTATTTCTTCTAATTCTTCCCTAGTTAGCCCTGTTCCTCCTTTTTCTAGTTCTTTATCTAGTATTGCTAACTGTAAATCTTCTTTTATTGCTGCTATTTCTTGGGCTTCTTTTGCTTTCTGCGCTTGGGTTATTATTCCGTTATCTCCTAGTGTTAAACTTAATGTTACTCCTGCTAATATTAGTAATATTATTATTGTTATTACTAATGATATTAATGTTATTCCTTTTGCCTTCTTTCCTATTTTCTTAATTGTACTTTTTACATCTTTTTGTTTTATCTTTTTTATTTTTTCTGTTCCCATTTTTCTTTAGTCCTCCTATTTGCTTTTTCTCTCTTTTTCGTCATTTTATCTTTGTCTTCCTCTATTTGCAATAGTTTGGACCTTTTTTGAATATCACTTTTTTACATAATTTTTACTTGGTCACAACAGTAAATATATTTTACATAAAATTGAACTTTAAGGAACGTCCCTAAAGTTCAAATAATATAATATCTATGGGGGTACTTAAGATATGAGTAAAATACATTTAACGGATTTACCTATGAATAAGGCAGGAAAAGTTATTTCTTTAAATTGTTCTGGACCTATTAGAAGGAGGCTTTTAGATTTGGGTATTGTAAATAAAACTAAAATTATGCCTGTTTTAAAAAGTCCTTCTGGAGATCCAACTGCTTTTTTGGTTCGTGGTAGTATTATTGCTCTTCGTAAAGAAGATGCTAGCTTAATAGATGTAGAAATTTAGTTAGCTAAATTTTTCGCTTAAAATCGTTTGTTATTTTTTTAACAAATGATTTTATTTTTTTCTTGGGTATGTTATAATGAATTTAGTTCATACATTACAAAAGAATATGCATATAATTACTTATTTAATTATTAAGGAGTTTACATATGATAAAAGAAAAATATGATTTTTATAGTCCATTTAATTTTAAATTATATAATTTAGACCCTAAAATAAAGTATCAATTAAATGTACTTGAATCTTATGATCCAATAACAAGAAAGCATAGTGAAAATGTTGCAAATTTAGTATACAGACTTTGTGAATATTTACATTGCAATTCTCAGTATACTATTTATTGTACTAGTTGTGCTTTTTTGCATGATATAGGTAAATTATTTATTCCACTTGCAATCTTAAATAAGCCTTCTGCTTTAACTGATGAAGAGTACGAAATCATGAAAAAACATACTACATATGGATACGATTTATGCTATAAAGATTTACAACTACGACCATATGCAGATGGTGCATTATATCATCATGAAGCATTAAACGGTACAGGATATCCAAATGGTCTTACAAAAAAAGAAATACCATATGTTGCTCAAATTATTAGAGTAGCTGATGAATATGATGCAATTGTAACCAAAAGGCAATATAAAACTCACATTAATATTTCTGAAACTTTAAAATTATTAATAAAAGATGCTAGACCTGAAGAATATATAAAAACTATAGCATTGGATCAGCTTTCAGAAAATTCAAAAGTTGGAAAAATTAATCCTAAGGTTTTAAAAAAGCTGTTTAAAGTTGTTATTGATGATACAATGTATGAAATTGAATGTATAAAAGAATATGTTTCTCATTTAATAGAACAATCTGATAGACTAAAACTTGTTGATAAATTTAACACAAAAATGAATTTAGCCAAAACAGATAAAAAACGCGAATATTATTTAAATGGTATGAAAGTATTGTTAGAACAAGGAGAAACCATAGAAAATTATAAAGAGATTTTAAAAGAATATAACACAGCTATTGATAATAAAAAATTTATGATTTCTAAACTTTATGATGAAATAAAAATAATCAAAAAATTAGAAGTATAATTATCTAATAAAATTTAATATGTATTTCTTAAAAGCTAATGTTTACATTAGCTTTTTATTTTCACAAATTTTATATTTTTCCATATACTAATAATAAATACTATTAGGAGAGTGATTTTATGGGACTTACCGCTTCTTCGTGTGGTATTAATTTACTAGAAGATGAAATTATAGAACTTCAAAAAAGTTGTGATTATACTATTGCCATCGCTCGGAAATCCAAACGTTGGAAAAAGTACCATTTTTAATGCATTAACAGGACTTCATCAACATACTGGAAATTGGCCACGGAAAAACCGTTAGTAATGCTTCACGGAATTTGTAAACACAATAATAAAAATTTTTTATTAGTAGATATACCTGGTACATATTCTTTAATGTCTAACTCTCAAGAGGAGGAAATTGCAAGAAACTATATCTGTTTTGGAAATCCTGATACTACTGTAATAATTTTAGATGCAACTTGCATTGAAAAAAATTTAAATCTAGTATTTCAAACTTTAGAAATTACAAATAAAGTTGTAGTATGTGTTAATTTACTTGACGAAGCTAAGAAAAAAAATATTGAAGTTAATTTAAAGAAATTATCTGAACTTTTAGGAGTTCCTGTCGTTGGAACTATTGCCAGAAAACCCAAGACTCTAAAAAATTTATTAGATACAATTTATAATGTTTGTTGTGATAAAATTGTTTGTTCACCAAAAAAAATAAAATATTATCCAATAATAGAAGATTGTATTTTAATGTTAAGTTCTGATGTCCAAAAAATATTGCCTGTTTCAAAACAATATTTAACAAGATGGATTTGTTTAAAACTGATCGATAGAGATGATTCTATTATAGATTCTATAGAAAATGCTTTTGGTATTAAACTTTTAACTGACGAAGTTTTGTTAAAACTTGATGAAATCAAGAAATTGTTAGAAAAAAATGATATTACTAAAAACAATTTAAAAGACAAAATAGTATCTAGTATCGTTTTTACTGCTGAAGATATTTGTAATGAAGTTGTTAGTTATAAACGTTCTGGTTACCACAATCGTGATAGAAAAATTGATAAAATTCTAACATCTAAAAAATTTGGAATACCTATTATGATTCTATTTTTAGGTGTAATATTTTGGATTACTATTACAGGTGCTAATTACCCCTCACAAGTTTTGTCAGATTTTTTTGGATACATACAAGAAAAGCTATTATACTTTTTTAGTTATATTCATGCCCCCGATTGGGTAAGTGGCATTCTCATAGAGGGAATGTATCAAACTGTAACTTGGGTAATATCTGTTATGCTACCCCCTATGGCAATATTCTTTCCTCTTTTTACTATACTAGAGGATTTAGGATATCTTCCAAGAATTGCTTTTAATTTAGATAACTACTTTAAAAAGGCTTGCACAACTGGCAAGCAGGCACTCACTATGTGCATGGGATTTGGTTGTAATGCAGCAGGAGTTGTTGGTTGTAGAATTATTAATTCACCTCGTGAACGTTTAATTGCAATTTTAACCAATAGTTTTGTTCCTTGTAATGGAAGATTTCCATTTTTAATTACTATTGCTAGTATTTTTATTGGTAGCATTGCAACTGGAATTGGTGCATCTATTCTTTCTACTATCTGTGTACTTTTTGTTATATTATTAGGAATATACCTCACTTTACTGATTTCTAAAATATTATCAAAAACTATATTAAAAGGTGTTCCTTCTTCTTTTATTTTAGAATTGCCACCTTATAGAAAACCTCAAATTGGAAAAGTAATTGTTAGATCTCTTTTTGATAGGACTTTATATGTTTTAGGTAGAGCAATTTCGGTTGCTGCACCCGTTGGAATAATTATTTGGTTATTTGCAAACATTAATATTGGTAATTTAAGTATTTTAAGTTATATAGCTAATTTTTTGGATCCTTTTGCAAAACTTATGGGATTAGATGGTTATATTTTAACGGCTTTTATTTTAGGATTACCTGCTAATGAAATTGTACTTCCTATAATTTTAATGAGTTATATGGCTAAAGGAAGTTTAGTTAATTTAGAAGACACTTATATGATTGGAAATATACTTGTACAAAATGGCTGGACTATTTTAACTGCTATTAATGTAATGTTATTTACTTTATTACATTTTCCATGTAGCACTACTTTATTAACTATAAAAAAAGAAACTGGCAGTTGGAAATGGATGTTTATTTCTTTTCTTCTTCCAACAGTTTGTGGTATTGTTCTTTGTATGTGCACTACTTTTTTATATAATTTAATTGTATAATATAAGAGTAAATAGAGCATTTAAATAGTCTGCTCTATTTACTCTTATTTGTTTTGGAATATTAATTTTACAATATTTCTTTTTTAAATTCTAGAACTCATTAAATTAGAAGATGAATATCTTTTTAATCCTGTATTAAATATATAAAATGCTAATATTACTATTGCTATTGTAAAAGCAATTATATATACAAAATTCATAAAACTAAAATTTATAATTGTGTCTACTGGCATATAATTTGCAATTCCAACTGGTATTACAGTATATAGTATAACTCTAATAGCATTTTTAAATATAGTTCCTGGATATGTTGCAAAACTTACCATCATATTACTTAATGTATCTACAAGAATATCTCCTTTTACTATCCAAAAAGATATACTTCCTATTATGCTTACAAAAGCAGCTAATATAATTCCTCCTGTTATTGTAAATATTGTAAATAATATAAAATTCTTGATCGTTATTCCATATAAAAATAGGCATATATATCCATAAATCAAATCTCCTATTGCAGATATATTTGTATCTGAAGTTATAACACTTAAAAATACATTTTTGGGTTGTACTAGAAAAGTATCTAATTTTCCATTTATTATTAAATCTGATAGTTCAAATGCTTTATTAAATAGAATATGAGATATTCCAAATACACTTGCAGCAATCCCCCAAAGCAATATTACTTCTTTAATGGTATAACCTCCAATTTCTTCTTTTAAACTAAAAAGTATTAACCATTGAATAATAAAACTTGCATTATTTAATATCATAAAAACTATATTAGTTATAAAAGTCACTTTATTTGTCATTTGTTTCATTATGTTGTATTTTAATGATAAAAACATAACTTTTATTTGATTTTTAGCCTCCATTAACATTAAATTTTTTCACCCCTTTTTTATATAAGAACCCCACTACAATTATTGATATAGCTAAATATAAAATTTGTGCAATAAATATTTGAATAAAATTTTCTATACTAAAATCTATTATCAATTTAGCTGGTCCATATGTTACTACAAATATTGGTGTACATTTTATAATTGGCCTTATAACTTCTGGAAACATTTCTATTGGAAATAGTGTTCCTAATACTAATATTATTTTGTCATATACCCAATGAAATGGAGTAGAATCTTCTATCCAAAAAGAAATAATACTGATTGCTATTCTCAAAACAGAATTTATTAAGACTCCGAAGTATCACAGTTAATAATATAAAAGGAACATTTATAAAATTGAAATTTTCGATTGGTCCAACAAAACATATACCAATAACTATTCCGAACTATTGAGAATAAAATTAATTTTATAGTAATTTCTCCTAGATGTTTTGAAATTATATACAAAACATAGTTGTATGGTTTATTTATGTTATAAGCAATGTTTCCAGTTTTTATATCTTGACTTATTTCTCTTATTAAAATTTTATTTCTGCTTCCAAACCATAGTACCTCCGTAATTAATACATACCATATCATTTGTTGCATTGTATATCCATTTATAATTTGTGTATTATCTGAATAAATATATTGCCATAAATTCAAAAATACAAACATCATAACAAAGAAATTTATAAAACCTAAAAATATATTTGCTATATAAGCTAGATTTTCAATTAATGTTGCCTTATATATGTATAGATATTTTCCCATTCTTACTCCCCCTTTTATTAAGTTTTAACTTCTTTATAAATAGATGTTATTATATCTTCCAATGGAATATTAGATATGTTAATATCAATAATTTTATCTGTATCTAGTAATTTTATAACATCTGCTACTCCTTTTTTCTTACAATCTATTTCTACTTTTAAGTTATTCCCTTTATCTTTTATTACAGAGATTCCATCCTCATTTTGTAAGTTTATCTTTTCTTTTAGTTTTACTTCTATTATTTTTTTATCTAAATAATGATATTTCAGATTATTCATCTTATCATCCATTATTATTTTTCCTTTATTTACTATGATAACCCTTTTACAAAGTTTCTCGATATCTCCTATATCATGACTTGTTAAAAATATAGTTGTTCCTAATTCCTTATTCATCTTTTTTATTAATTTTCTTATATTTTCTTTAACTACTGGATCAAGCCCAATAGTTGGTTCATCTAAAAATAGTATTTCTGGTTTATGTATTAGTGATGCTACTATTTCACATCTAATTCTTTGTCCAAGTGATAAGTTTCTAACAGGCGTATTTATAAATTCACTTAATTCAAATGTATTTGTTAATTCTTCTATTGTATCTTCAACTTCTTTTTTAGGTATATCATATATTGCTCCAAAAAACTTAAAATTATCATATGGTGTTAAATGCATCCATAATTGTTCTTTTTGACCAAAAACTGTTCCTATCTTATAAGCTAATTTTTTCCTTTCTTCTGATGGATTTATAGCATTTACTATAATTTCACCACTTGTTGGATATAGTATTCCTGTTAACATTTTTATTGTTGTAGATTTTCCAGCACCATTAGGTCCAATAAATGCTAAAATTTCTCCTTTTTCTACTGTAAAACTTATATCGTTTACAGCATTAATTGTTCTATATTTAGGTTTAATTATAGATTTTATGCTTCCCTTTATTCCCTTATCTTTTTCTTTAATTTTAAATTGTTTGTTTAGATTTTTCACCTCGATTATATTCATTATTTTTCCCCCTTTATAAATTTGTAAAATGAAAAAAGCCTTACAAAGAAATCCTTTAAGACTCCTTTGTAAGACTTAAACTTCTTACTTTAAGTGTAAATAACAATTCTATTTTTGTTATCCTTTATCGCTCCAGTAAATACCTTTAGATAAACTCTTAAATATATGTCATATTTTACCATATCATATTTATTTTGTCAATGAGTTTTATACTAACAGATAACAAACATTATTACCATTCTTTTTTTAAGTTCATTAATTCTGAAATATATCCCATTAAACAATAAGGAGCTAAAATAAATGCGTATAATAAAACATAAACAATAAATGCTAATATACTTCTTTTCTCTAGTTTGCAATCAATTTCTTTTAACATATTTTTTCTTTTAATTTCTATTAATAAGCATAGTAACAATCCAAAAGGAATTACCAGTAAAGATATCCAACTAATTAGTAATGGATTTCCAAAAGCTAGAAAAATTAGTCCAAGTGGTACAAAAATAAGAAGTGCAAGGTCTATAAATGGGAAAAATATATTTAAAAACATTAAAAATCTAGATTTTATACTAATCTTCTTTGATTTAAATACTTTCACTTTTTTGAAAGCTTCAATCATACCTCTAGCCCATCTTTTTCTTTGTTTACCCAAGTCTCTAAATTTTTCTGGAACTTCTGTATATGCTATTGCATTTTTTGCAAAATTAGTTTCATAACCATTACTTAATAATTGCCATGTTAAAACTATATCTTCTCCTACACATTTTTCCCAACCGCCAATTTCTTTTAGTATTTTGGTTTTGTAAGCACTAAAAGCACCTTGTGCAACTAGTGTTGAATTATAGTTGCCTTGAACAAGTTTTACTCCAAATATTCCTAAGCTATAATCCCATTCTTGTAATTTGGTAATAAAACTCCTTTTATTATTTTTAACAAATAAACATCCAGCCGTAGCTGCTGTTTTATTATCAGAATTTGTTAATTTATTCATAATATTTCTTACTGCTAAAGGATGCAAAATGGTATCTCCATCTATTGTAATTGTATAATCTGTTTTTACCTCTTTTAATCCTTTATTAAGTGATTCTGCTTTTCCTTTATGCTCTGTTTCTATAATTCTTATATTAGAATCTAAATCCATTGATTTTAGTAATTCTAATGTTCCATCAGTTGATCCATCGTCTATAACATTTATATAAATGTTTCCACAATATTTTTGTTTTTTAATTGATTCTATAGTTTCTTTTATAGATTTTTTTGCATTATACACAGGTATTAAGACAGTAACATCTTCTTCATTTTTGCTACATATTTTTTTCTTCTTTTTATTGAATAATAAACTAATAAACGTAAATACATAATTAAAACCAGGAATTAAAGCTATGAATGTTACTAAATAAATTGCTAGGAAATATCCCAAATAACATGCTATATCATTAATCCAATTAATATTAATGCATATCGAACCTATAAGGCATAATGATGCACACATTATTGATATTAAAAACATTTTTATCACCTCATATTATGATATGAAAAATATGGAAAAATGGTGATAAGTGTCAAAAAATGTCTAAAATTAATATTATAAATAGAGGTGAATTAAATTTGAATATAAAAAAAATAATTATAATAATATGTTTAATAATTGTTATTTTTGTTGTGGGATATTTTTTTAATCAGTATAAATATTCTAAAAGACCTAATGTTAAAATTCCAATATTGCTTTATCACAATTTTGTAACTACAGTGCCTGATAATGACCCTGATAATTTTAATTATATAAATACACCAGAAAGTTTTGAAGAAAATATAAAAACTCTTTTAGAAAATGGCTATACAATCATATCTATTAAAGACTTAGCAGATGCCGATGCTGGAAAAATTGAACTACCACATAAACCAATTATTATAACTTTTGATGATGGATATTACAGCAATTATGAGTATATCTATCCAATTTTGAAAAAATATAATGTGAAAGCTTCTATTTTTATAATAACTGATAGAGTTGGTAAAGAAATTGATGGAATAAAATATTTAGGATGGAATGAATGTCTAGAAATGCAAAATAGTGGTCTTGTAGAAATATTTAGTCATAGTAAAAAACATGTTTTTTATGATAAACTTCCTGTTAGAGAAATTCGTGATGATGTGAAAGAATCTTATGAAATAATAGAAAAAAATTTAGGAAAAAAAGATTTGAAAGTATTTGCTTACCCTTATGGAGCATATACCAATGAAACTGTAAGAACTTTAAAAAATAATGGAATTGATTTTCAAATATATGATATTGGGATAAATAATTTTAATAATTTAAATAGAAACTTTATTAAGAGAATTAATATTCCTTGTGAAATGACTGGAAAAGAAATATTAGATGAAATTGAAAAAGGAACTTACTAAGTTCCTTTTTTAGTTTAGATTAATAGTTTAGATTAAGTTTTTATTATTTCTTTTATTTTATCTAAATTCTGTATTACACAATCATATCCATATTTATAGCAACTATCCAATTTTCCGTGTATCTAATAAACCTACTTTATCTGTATATACATTTAATACTAAATCGCTCATTTCTAGACTTTCTTCAGATATTTTACTTCCCATTATATCGATTGTCTTCATCACAATATCCATTATATTACTATCTTTGGTTATTGGGTCTGCATCAAATTTTACTGCAATTACTTTATCCGCCCCTTGCTTTCTTACTTCGTTTACTGGAACATTATCTAAAGCTCCACCATCCATGAAAGCATGGTTTTCAAAATCACATGGTATAAAAACTGCCGGGAAACTACTACTCGCCCTAACTGCCTTTCCTACTGTTATATCTGTAATATATTGTTTAGTATTTTCTACATTTTCTGGTATTTTGTTTGTTATAACATATTCTTTACAATTCTTTATATCTACTGTAGGAATTACTAAAGGCATTGTAATTTGACTTATCTTCTTTATTCCTTTTTTATCTGCTATTTTATTATAAATATTTTCTATACTTTGACCTGTTTTTAATCCCTTTAAAGTATTTTTCTTTTTCATCATAAAATTACCTAATCCAGACATAACTAAACCACTATTTATTTCGACTAGTTCTTTTGAATATCTTTTAAATAATATGTATATATAGTATGGTGAATACCCCATTGCATATAAACTGGCAATTAAACTTCCTGCACTCGTGCCACCTATTATATCTATTTTTATATTATTGTCTTCTAATGCTTTTAATACACCTGCATGAGCAATTCCTCTAATTCCTCCACCAGATAGTGCAATTCCCAGTTTCATTTTTTCACCTTCTAACTTTTAGAACATTTAATAATATTATTTACATTTATTATATGTTTAAACATTATATAATGATAAAATTATTATCTCTTACCTTTTTGAATTTATTATTCTCAAAATTTGATTTTTATGTAAATTTATATTATAATTACTATATAAAAAATGTAAAGGAGAATTTCTATATGGATGAAAAATATGTACGGTTAATACTAGAGTTTGCAGCTACACATTGTAAAGATTGTCAAAAGAATTGTCCAATCACAGTAATATCTGAGCATATTCGAAAGGTTTCTGTGGAGGAGTTCATGTATCAACTAGACAATGACTGCTTGCCAACAGAAGTGGAAAATTCTTTTAAAGATCTTGTATTTTCAGATAGCATGTGCCAGTAGTATTTACTATTTCTCCTGTTTACAAAGGAAATTTTTGCAAACAAAAACCGCTGTAATGCTTTTTCAAGCATTAAACAGCGGTTTTTCATACTAAAATCTAATTAATTTTCAGAATATGGAAGCATTGCAATATGTCTACATCTTTTTACAGCTATTGTAATATCTCTTTGATGTTTAGCACATGCTCCTGTTGCTCTTCTTGGTAATATTTTACCTTTTTCATTTATGAATTTTTTTAATTGGTCTGGATTCTTATAATCTAAAACAAAATCTTTATCTGTACATAATAAACATACTTTTTTTCTCATTTTTCTGAATTTTGGATTATAATCTTCATCACCATTATTCATTCTATTTTTTCTATTATTTTGTTTTTTATCTGCCATTTTATATACCCCCTATCTTTACTAGAATGGTAGGTCATCATTTGAAGAAATTTCAAATTCTGGGCTTGTTTGAGCTACACTTCCAAATGTATTTTCAAAGCTTCCTGCTCCGTCGCCATCTCTTTTGCTATCTGCAAAATATGCTTCTTCTGCAACAACTTCTGTTACATAATGTTTTTGTCCTTGGTCATCATCCCATGTTCTTGTTTGAATTCTTCCAATAATTCCTACTTGTTGACCTTTCTTAAAGTATTTACTACAAAATTCCCCTAATTTGCTCCAAGCTACAATATTTATAAAATCTGCTTGTCTTTCTTCTCCTTGTCTTACAAATCTTCTATTTACTGCAAGTGAAAAACTAGCAACTAGAGTATTATTTGTTTGTGTGTATCTAACTTCTGGATCTCTTGTTAATCTTCCCATTAATATTACTTTATTCATATATTTTTACCTCACCTTTCTAAAGGTCCCCTACAAAATAGTTTATACTATTTGTATTCTATACATTTGTAAATTAATTTTCTTTTCTTACAACTATAAATTTAATTACTTCATCTGTAATTCTATAGTTTCTTTCTAATTCTGCAATTAGTTCTGGTTTAGCTTCGAAGTTAAATAATACATAGTATCCTTCTTTATTTTTCTTAACTTCATATGCTAATTTTCTTTTTCCCATTTCTTCTACAGATTCTACTTTTCCTTCACTATTAATCAAGTCTGAGAATTTTGTTATAAGGCTTTTTATTCCTTCTTCTTCAACAACTGGACTAATAATGATAATACTTTCGTATTTATTCATTATCTCACCTCCTTATGGCTTTATAACCCATACTTCCCTTAGCATGAGTAAGGAAAAAAGCAATGCTTTTTTTCAAACATTGCTATTTTAACACATATATACACTTTTGTCAAACTAAAATTTGCCCCTAACTTTATAATGTGAAATAAAAACTTGAGATTTTTAAATGTTTAAGCTTCTCCTATTATTTTTCTTACTTCATCTTCCGCAATTTGTACTATGTTACATATTGTTTTAATATCCATATTATTTTTATGCATATTTAAAACTATTTCTTTCTCCTTTTCTTCTTTTCCCTCTATAATTCCTTTCTTTTTACCTTCCAGTATTCCTTCCTTTTTTCCTTCTTTAATGCCCTTCATATATCCATCTTTTATTCTGGATAGTTCATCCCTTAGTTGTTTTTCTCTATAATAGTATTTCTCTCTTAGTTCTGGATCCGCTGTTATTCTTTCTAGTTCTTCTTTCATCTCCCTTAATTCTTTGTTATTTTTTAGTAATTCTTCCTATGTCTTCTGGTCTTTTTTCTTTCCCTTCTTTGAATTTTCCCAATTCTATTATATGTATTTCTATATCTTCTGTTAGTTTTAGTTCTTTATGTCTTTTTTCTCTTAGTTCCCACTCTGTATGGTATTCTTCTATTTCTTTAGTTTCTTCTAAGTTCTCTACTGATATTAGTATTGCTATTGTTTTATTTAGTTCGTCATATTCTTTGCCTCTTTTTAAGTCTCCTACATATACCCTTGACCAATAGTACAATAGCCTTTTTACCATATAGCTGTATTCTGTTACTTGCATTTCTATTATTACTTTTGTTCCATCTTGTAATTTTGCTTTTACATCTACTCTTCCTATTTTATCTTCTATTTCTTCTCCTATTAGTCTTTTATTGGTATCTAATGTTAGTTCTTCTATTTTTATTCCTAAGATTTTTTCTAGAAATGCTTTTGTTATATTTTCATTTCCTACTTTCCCAAATATCCTTTGGAATACTATATCGTTTGTTAATTTTAAGTATTCTGCCATATTTCTTCTTCCTTTCGTATTATATATTATTTTTGTTCTTTTAGCAATATTTTTTTGCTTTCGTGTTAATATTGAATTTTCTTTTATGGCATCACTCTCCTGTTTTTCTGATTTTTAATTTTTCTTTTTGTTTTTGTGAATTTCTTAGGATAGATTTTTCCTAAATTAAGATTTTTATTTTGTAAGACATAAGCTGTTTTGATTTAATTTATTTAAAATATATCTAATTTATATTACATTTTTCTTGTTCTGTCAATGAGTTTTTTTCGACAGTTTTTGACATATAGATTACATTTCCTATAATATAACAAAAAAGTAGTAAAGGTTACTGTAATTTTACGTTACAATAACCTTTACTACTTTTTATCTAATTATTTTTTTACTCTTCTAATATAAATGGTGATGTTTCGCTTCCATCTCCACTTGCTACTTCGACGCCTGGTTTTAGTAAAATAACTGGACGAAGACCGTATGTAAATGAATAGCCATTTGTATTAGCATTGTAATCTATATCGCATAAACTGTAGTTACGCAAGTCACCAACTGAATCTACAAGACGTATATTAAAATAGCAATTTTGCAAGTAAGAAGCTACAATGCGGGATGCTAGCCAGTACCACTCTCCTGTTGTCCACATATCTCCACCTATTGCTTGCATTGCTGTTTGGTCTGTCTCATAATTTGTATCTGTATCTTTCATGTCATTTACTCCTTCTATTGTCGATGATGGAGTAAATTGAAAGTCATTAAATGGTCCTACATTTTCTGTATTTTTTGCATTAAACTTTCCATCTATTCCTACTGTCGGCACACTTCCTACACATCTTCCATCTATTGCATATGGACTACTTTCTGCATAACGTTCTGCCTTTTGATTTAATGTTGCTATTGCGTTGTTATAATCATTCATTGATGCTTGCCATGCGTTCAAATCATTTCCATCTGTTCCTAATGTTACATCTTCTACATTCTTATCTGATATTATTTGTAATCCATATGTAGAATCATTATATAATACTCTAAAGGTTAATATTCCATCTTGATTGTCTCCAATTCCATCTATTCCAGTATCATATTTCACATAGTTGCCTGGCTTTGCCTTAATTGCTAGTGCATCCGGATTACCATATATATTGTCGCCTATAAATAATGCTACACGGAAGCTAGTTTCAGCACCTGCATCTGCTGAACTAGCTATCGCACGCCATGCTGGTGTAGCAATTGTATAAGTATCGTTGTAATATCCTCCTCTTACTGTATATATTTTAGGTGTATTATTATTAATTTCTGTTGTAAATTCATATACGTTTCCACCCATATCATATATATTGTTTACCGCTGTCGTTTGTCCTGTTGGAACTAATACCGCTTCTCCATTTGCTTTTGTTTGAGAATTTCCATCTAAATCTGTATATGTAAATTCTGTATCAAGGTAATTGCCCTGTGAACTATTAGTTGGATATGTAGAATAATTTGTTTGTATGAATTTTAGTGCTGTATCCCAAGCATAACTACTACATAATTTACTTATTACACCATTTTCTGCATCTGTGTATAGTCCTTCTGCTACCTCTTTTGCTTTATCTCTTGTTATATAGTTCCATACTTGTTTTCCTTTTTGTATACTTAAATTTCCTCCTGTATAACCTGTCCAATTTGTTGTTCCATCTGAAGTTTCCGAAAATGCTGTGTATCCTTCAATTCCTGTTTCATATCTGCCTATATAATATCCACCATATTTTTCTATACTTTCTGTTTCATCACTTGAAATTGCTTCTGTAAAATAAATAGCACTATCTGCTGTTTGTTTTATTTTCAAGCTATTTGTTGCCTCATCTATTCCATCTGATGGTTGGCCTGATAAAAATGCATATCTATCATATTTATATCCCATATTTTCTACTGGTATCCATACAAATTCGTTTAAGTCTTGTGCATTTCTTACTACTAATCCTGTACTTACTTTGTTTTCTCCTTCTTTTAAAGATACTTGAAATCCTGCTGGTATTGTTGCACTATTTCCTTCTGTATCTGTGTAATTGTTTTTCTTAGTTACAGTATATGTATCAGACCACTCTGGTAAATTTACTTTTGTATAATCTCCTGGTAATGTATAATATGTATTTCCATCTAATACAACTCCTCTTACATAGTATATATTATGGCTTTGTTCATTTATTACATATATATCTGTAATATATGAAGATTGTACTTGTTTATATCTTGTATATCCATCTCCATGGGTTAGAGTTAAATTTTCTAATGCCTCTAAATCTATTACATAGTATTTATCATTATCATTTGAATTTATATTTTGTATATTTTTTGTATTTGTATATTCTCCTTCTAAAACAGGGATTGTACCATATTTTGAATAATATACATCTATTCTATCTTTTAATATTGTAATATCATTATACATATTATTTAATGCTCTGGTATTAGCTCCAGCTATTGTATTATATATTATTATGCTAGTTATTATTGTCATTAATAATATTGCAATAACTAATGTTGAAAGGGTAACTCCTTTATTTTCTCTTAAATTTATCCTTTTCATTTGCATTTCCTCCGTTTATTACTACTTATATATTACTATTAAATTTATTTTATTTCAACTATTTTCTATTATTTTATATATTCTCTTTTTCATCTGATATTTTTTATTTTCTACTATAATAAGTACCCATAAATATATAATTATGAACAATATTGCTATATTTTTAAAATAATATATTCCTATACTTGCAAGCATTGTAAGAAATATTATGCTTGCATTTGATATGGTATTTATATAATCCATTGCTTTTGTTTTGCCTTTTATTATATGTATTAATGATTTTAAAAATCTGCCTCCATCTAATGGATATATTGGTAATAAATTAAAGATTGCAATTAATAAATTGGCATATATAATTTGTTCGCATAAATGCATTTCTATATAATTATTCATTATTACACAAATTCCAATTATTATCATATTAGTTATAGGTCCTGCTAATGCTAATATCATTTTCTTTATTGTTAAAGCATTTGCATTTTTTACTTTTTTATTGTAGTCCTTACATATTACACTAAATTCAATACTTATTCCAAGTGGCATAATTTTTAATGCTTTTGGCTTGAAACCTATTAATAGTCCACAAATTAAGTGTCCCATTTCATGTATTAGCGCAAAAATCATAAGAATTGCATATAATTCTATCTGTTTTGTAATGTAAAATAGGATTGCAAATAAAAATATTTTTAAATTTACATTAATTGTCATATATTTTCCTCTTTTCAACACTAAAATTTTATCTTATATTAAAACTCTAATATATTTCGAGGATTTATATATGTTTGGCCTCTCATTATTTCAAAATGCAAATGTGGTCCTGTAGATTTACCTGTAGAACCAACTTCTGCAATTTCTTGACCTTGTGTTACTACATCTCCCTCTTTTACATATAATTTGCTACAATGCGCATAAAGAGTACTTACATCTCCATTTGTAATTTTTATATGATATCCATAATCTCCTGTTGTAGAAGATACCGTTACTGTTCCTTCCATTGCTGCTACAATTTTCGTTCCTGTATTTGCTGCAATATCTATTCCTGTATGATTTTTACTTACAACCGGATTTGCTACATCTCTTAGTCCAAATTCAGAAGATACTACCCCTTCCACAGGTTTTATAAAAGAAAAGTTTGATTTAATATATTCGTCATCTGTTAATGGCTCTTCTGTTTTTTCATTATTTTCATCTGCAGATACTTGTATATTTTCCATTACTACATTTTGTAATTCAGCTCCTCCAATTGCATTTTGTGATAATGTATTTTGCGTATTTATAACATTACTATCTTGTATTATGTTTTGATTTATAACATTTGTATCTATAGTATTTGTTTGTTCACTTGTATCAACAATTCCTGCACTCCAATTATTAAATCCATTCACAAATTGTGTATACATTCCCTGTAAATCAATATCATATGATAATATTTCTTTTGTCTTATTTATTACATCTTCTGAAAATACATAATTACTATTTTGAATTAAATAGAATATAAAATATATTAATAAACAAATGAGAATTTGTAATATCATCTTTTTTAATAGACCATAATTTTTTTCTTCTGATACATTTACTGTTGCAACTTTATTTCTTGTATATCCGCTTCTCCTTCTTGCATAAATTTCTTCTGCCCTTCTAATTTTTTCTTCTGGGGTTAAAGTTCTTTCCAATAAAAAAACACCTCTTCTATAGTAATATATTTTTTGTAATATATATGTTAGAAAAAAGTGTTTTATGCAATTATTTTATTATACTATGGGATAAATTTAGATTTCAATTTTAAGAAAATGAACTATAATTTAAAAAAGTTATTAAAATAATTATGTATTTTTAAGATACGATTAAAATCTTGTTTACAACTCGAAACATAAATAATAAAAATTGAATCAGTCTCTTCAGAAATAAAATAAATAATTCTAAACACATTTCGATTTTTTTTATATAAAAGCTCTCGAAAATGTTTATCTGGTAATTCTGCAAAAGTTTTACCAAGGTAAGGCATATCACCCAAATCATAAATATATTCATAAATTTTTTGAATTATTTGAATTGCATTTCTAGAGGAATAAATAGCTAGATATTCAAATAGACTATCAATAGATTCATGAGCCATATCTGGCACTATAACTTTCATACTTTTGCATCATCCTTTCCTTGGATTTTTCTACAGTCATTATATTACCTTTTCTTATATCTTCCATGGATTTTGTTATTCCTATAAAAAGGTATAAATTATAAAGAGCATCTAAAAATGTTCCATCATCTGATTTAGATTTTTTTAGAAGTTCACTAATTTTTTCTAATTTAAATTGCTCTTCACTTTTCTGTTTATTTTTCAATTAAAATCACTTTCCTTTCTCTATATCAGTCTTATTCTTCTCAAAGATTTTAAAGTTATCACATAATATATTATGAATAACTTCTTTATCTTCATCAGATAAGTCGTCAGTACCATAAGTATCAAAATATCTTTGAGTTACATCTTTTAATATTTCAAAAGTTTCTCTTTTATAAATTTCTTCTTGCAAATTATATGGTAAAGACTCAATAATTTTAACAAATTTTTCCCTAACTGGTGACATATAAAACCTCCCTTCTTTAAAATTTTCTACCAAAAGTATACCACAAATTAATTTTAAATACTATAAAATCACAAGATATTTAATATATTGTGATTTTACAATTAATTTATATTAAATTTATTATAATTCCCAAAACAGAAACAATAGCAAAAAATGCTGTCCATTTTTTTATTCTTTCATATTTCTTCTTTAGTTTTTTATTTGTAACTTCTAATTGTTTTGGCTTTTCCATACTAGAAATATAATTTGCTACAACAGATTCTGCCTCTTTAACGACGAAATCTTTTGAGTTTATTTTACCATACGCTGTTACTTTAACATTTTCCTTTTTCTTGTCTATGTTTTTTATATTAATGTTTTCTTTTAATATAACTATTGCTTCCTCCACAATATTGGATGGTATATCCTTTAATACTATTACATTTTTCATGTTCTCCATATTCATATGTACCTCCTAAAAATTGGTTATATATAAATTTTTTCCAATTTTTTTAGGAATATACATTTTTATTTATCTATATTTTATTACATTATAAATTCCCTCTGACGTAATATTTGCTAATTTTATTACAATATTTAATGATGTGTTTTGAAGTTCAGAAAAATTATATTTAGGTATTTTATGATCTCTTGCTACAACACCTTTTATACTGATATCTCCTATTTCTAACATTTTTTTATTTGTACCTTTACCAAATTTCATTTTTGAATTTGTAACAATAATTTTTCCTATATCATTTTTTACAGATAAAGCAGCATCAATAGCGATTACACATGGGTTTTCATACATGGTATATATTTTTTCAACTTCTTTATTTAGGTTATTTCCAGAAACCGGATTTTCTAAAGTACCAATAACTTTTATATTATTATATAAATTTTTAAACAAACTTTCTAACTTTCCTCCTACTAATGGTCCAAAAGCATCTCCTGTTATTTTATCTGAACCAACACACAAAAATATATAATCTGAAAAGACTTTATCATTTCTCAAATTATATATTTTTGTACTAAAATCATTTACAAAATTATTATAAATATCGTTTGCTGTAAGCATTCTCTCACCTCTAATAGACATTATATCTTTTAAACTATATGCAATTTTTTGTACTAATATTCTTTCTTACTTGGAGCAATAATAATATTAATATTATCATCTTTTGCATACTTTTTTATAATATCACTTGAGAAGCTAGCAACTTCATTAGATAAAATTATAGTACTATATTTATTGTTTACAAGTTCATTAAGTTTATCATCTGTTTGTTCTAAATCTTCAATTTCATAAACATCTAGACCCAAATTCTTTTGAAACTTAAAACTCCTATTATCATTTTTTGCTTTTAACCAAGAAACTTTCATATATATCACCATTATTATATTTTCTTTTTTTTAGAAAATTATTCTTATTTTTATATGTTAAAAGTCTTAAATGACTTATAATTCATTTAAGACTTTTACATATTTACAACTAGCTTATTAAATTTTGATTTTATATAATTTTTTAATTTTCCCATGAATTCATCAGATTTAATTTCCTTTTTTGAAACCATATCCAATCCTTTTTCCCAACTAGCCGTTAATTTTGGATTTAACATGTCTGGCATAGATAACTTTACAACATCATAAATAATTTCACCGAAATTAGTTGGTGTAATTATTTGTGTTTTTTGGTTAATTTCTATGTATTTTATTTTTTCTAACTTTTTTATAATTTCTGCCCTTGTTGCACTTGTACCTATTCCAGCTCCTTTTATTTGTTCTCTTAATTCTTCATCTTCAATTAATTTTCCTGCATTTTCCATTGCAAGTATAATAGAACCAGAATTATATCTTGAAGGTGGACTTGTTTCAGAATCTTTTGTTTCAAAATTTAATATTTCAATTTCCTGACCCTTTTTTAATGTATTTAATATTTCTAAATTATTTTGTTCTTGTTTTTTTGTATCTTCATTTTCTTTACTATCCGTTTTATCCTGTGATGTATTTACTTGTTTCTCCTTTAGTACTTCTAAATACCCAAGTTTTGTACACACTTTTCCACTTGTGTTAAAAACTTCTTCATCAATTTTTACAGTAACTGAAATTTTGTTAAATTCTGCTGGTGGATAGAATATTGCAATAAACCTTTTTACAATAACTTTATATATTTGTTTGTGCAAATCTGGTAATTTGTCAAAATTCTCATATCCCTGTCCTGTTGGAATAATGGCATAATGATCTGTAATTTTTGAATCATTTACATACTTTGTTTTTATTAAATTAGTAGAATACTTTTCTTGTATCATTTTAGCTATATGTTCTTGTACTTCTTCATCTTTGTATCCTTTAACAATTCCATTTAAATTTTTAGAAATTTCCTTTGCAACAGCTGTTGATAGAACTCTTGCATCTGTTCTTGGATATGTTACTAATTTCTTTTCATATAACTCTTGTATAATTTCTAGTGTTTCATCTGGTTTTATTTTAAATCTCTTTGTACATTCGTTTTGAATTTCTGCTAAATTAAATAAAAGAGGTGCATTTTCTTTTTGTTTAGATTTTTTTATTTCTTCTATTTTGGCTGTTTTATCTTTTAGACTCATAATAAAATCTTTAGCATCTTTTTCATTTTTAAAGCCTGATTCATTATATAATTTAGGAGAATTCCACATTTTTGATTTTTCATTTGCTTTCCATTCTGCTTTAAAAAAATTATTTTCTTCTCCAAACTCACCAACAATTTTATAGTACTTCGTTTTTACAAAATTTCTTATTTCTCTTTCTCTTGAAACAATCATTCCAAGTACACATGTCATTACACGTCCAACAGAAATAGAAGCTCTATCTTGTCCTATTTCTTTTGCAACACGTCTTCCATAAATTATTGATAATAACCTTGAAAAATTAATTCCAATTAAATAATCTTCTTTTGCCCTCAAATATGCTGCATCAGCTAAGCTATCATATTCTGATAAATCTTTTGCTTCTTTAATTCCTCTTGATATTTCTTCTTCTGTTTGTGAATCTATCCAAACTCGTTTCATTTTTGCTTTTGGGTTAGGCTTCGCCATCATAAATACTAATCTCTGAATATACTCTCCTTCTCTTCCAGAGTCTCCTGCATTATATATTTCTTCTACATCTTCCCTTTGCAATAATTGTTTAACAACATTAAATTGATTTTGAACCTGTGGTATTATTTCATACTTCCATTCTTCTGGAATAAAAGGCAATGTATCTAGTCTCCAAACCTTCAATTTTTCATCATATTTTTCTGGATAGCTCATAGTAACTAAATGTCCAACACACCATGTTATTATCCAATCATTTGATTCCAAATATCCATTTTTTCTATTTGTATTAATCTTCAAAGCCTTTGCAAACTCCATTGCAACTGACGGTTTTTCTGTAATTATTAATTTCTTTGACATATTTATTCTTCCTTTAATGAACTTTAGGGACGTTCCTTAAAGTTCATGTGTTTTATGTTTGATACAATTATTTGTTATTCAGTTAACAAGTATAATTATTATATCTCATCTTCTGGTTTTGTCAAATCTTTTACAATATAATGTAAAAAAAGGAATGTACAATAACTTATTCGTCATTATACACTCCTCCCTCTTCATTCTCTTGTAAGTGTGAAATAGTATTCATCACTATTTTCTAATGTTACTCTTGTTTCAAATGTTTTTCCCTTTGGAATATATATTTCATAAGAGCAAGCATAATTAGGCAATTTAGAAAAGCAAAATTCTACATCTTCATTCATATAATATCCATCTTTATCAAAATATGCATCTTGTGTAACAGATGATATTTTACTTCCTGTTGATGTAATACTAATCTTCGCCTTTCTACCTATTATTACATCTTGTACTTGCTCCTTTACAAGAGTAATTTCATAATTTTCATCTTCTGTAATAATTTCTACACTTACATTTTCTGTCATAATTTGATTGTTTTCTTTACCACTGCATCCAGCAATAAATATTACAATTATTATACATGCTACAATTATCCGTTTCATGTTTCCTCCCTGTCATTATTTAAAAACACAAACAATGATTTTGCTCAAAACTTATGGATAGAGCTCTCCAATTTAAATATAATTATACTATCTTTTTACTTAAATTACAATATATTCTATATATTCAATGTATGAACTTTAAGGAACGTCCCTAAAGTTCAAAAGTTAATCTATTTTTCAATTTTTTCTTTATTTTTCCTTTATTTTGTTATATAATTAGCATACTTATAAAAATTTTTAAAAAGGATTGATGTATATGTCATACAATTTTAGAGAAGTAGAAAAAAAATGGCAAGATTACTGGGATGAGCACAAAACTTTCTATACTGATGTTTGGGATTTTTCTAAGCCTAAATATTATGCTTTAGATATGTTTCCTTACCCTTCTGGTCAAGGTTTACATGTTGGTCATCCAGAAGGTTATACTGCAACAGATATTGTTTGTAGAATGAAAAGAATGCAGGGTTATAATGTTCTTCATCCCATGGGTTGGGACGCTTTTGGTCTTCCTGCTGAACAGTATGCTATTAAGACAGGAAAACATCCATATGGATTTACCTTAAATAATATTGCTACTTTTAAAAGACAATTGAAAATGCTTGGTTTTTCTTTCGATTGGGATAAAGAAGTTTCTACAGCTGATCCAAACTTTTATAAATGGACACAATGGATTTTCAAGCAATTATATAATGATGGATATGCAAAACTAATAGACATGCCTGTTAATTGGTGTGAGGAATTAGGTACAGTTCTTTCTAATGATGAAGTTATTAATGGAAAAAGTGAACGTGGTGGATATCCAGTTATTAGAAAGAATATGAAACAATGGGTATTAGATATTCCAAAATACGCAGAAGTTCTATTAAATGGTTTAGATGAAATTGACTGGCCAGAGTCTACAAAAGAAATACAAAGAAACTGGATTGGAAAATCTGTTGGTGCAGAAGTTAACTTTAAAATAGATAAATTTGATGATTTAACCTTTAAAGTATTTACAACAAGACCTGATACTTTATTTGGTGCTACTTATTGTGTTCTTGCACCAGAACATGAATTAGTTGAGAAAATTACAACTTCTGATAAAAAGGATGATGTTGCAAATTATATAAAAATGGCAGCATCTAAATCAGACTTAGAAAGAACTGAATTAAATAAAGAAAAAACTGGTGTATTTACAGGTGCATATGCTATAAATCCTGTTAATAATAAAAAAATACCTATTTGGATTTCAGATTATGTTTTAGCAACATATGGCACTGGTGCAATTATGGCTGTTCCAGCGCATGACGAAAGAGATTATGAATTTGCTACCAAATTTGGAATTGAAATTATACCAGTTCTAGATGGTGGAGATATACAAAAAGAAGCCTTTGTAGGTGATGGTGCTCATATTAATTCAGACTTTTTAAATGGATTAAATAAAGAAGATGCTATTAATAAAATGAATTCTTGGTTAGAAGAGAATAAAATTGGAGAAAAGAAAGTAAATTATAAATTAAGAGAATGGATTTTTGCAAGACAAAGATATTGGGGAGAACCTATTCCAATTATACATTTTGAAGATGGAATGCAAGTTTTAGATGATGATGAACTTCCTCTTGTTCTTCCAGAGCTTGGAGATTATAGTCCTTCAAAAACTGGAGCATCTCCACTTGATAAAGCTACAGATTGGGTAAATGTTTATAGAAATGGAAAACATGGTAAAAGAGAAACATCCACAATGCCTGGTTCTGCTGGTTCTAGTTGGTATTTCTTACGCTACATCGACCCTCATAACGAAAAAGAATTTGCAAATATTGAATTATTAAAACATTGGATGCCAGTAGATTTATATATGGGTGGTCCTGAACATGCTGTTGGACACTTATTATATTCAAGATTTTGGAATAATTATTTGTATAACAAAGGATTAGTTCCTGTAAAAGAACCATTTGCCAAACTTCGCCATCAAGGTATGATACTTGGTTCTAATGGTGAAAAAATGAGCAAATCTAAAGGAAATGTAATTAATCCTGATGATATGGTTAATCAATATGGTGCAGATGCTTTAAGAATTTACGAAATGTTTATGGGTCCAATTGATGCTGCAAAACCTTGGGACCCAAATGGAATTGAAGGTTCTAAGAAATTTATTGATAGGGTTTGGAGATTATATACTGAAACTGATAAAATACAAGATGAAGAAAATCCTGAGCTTGACAAAGTATTCCACTATACAGTTAAAAAAGTAACACATGATTATGAGAATATGGAATTTAATACAGCAATCAGTCAAATGATGATATTTATTAATACAGTATATAAAACTGACGTATTTCCTAAAGAATATGCACGTGCTTTTCTACAACTTTTAAATCCTGTTGCACCCCATATTACTGAGGAATTGTGGAGTACTGTTTTAGGTAATAATGAATCTATTACATATAGTACTTGGCCAACATATGATGAAACAAAAATAGTTGAAGATACCTTTAATCTACCAATTCAAGTCAATGGTAAACTAAGAGCTACAATTAATATTGAATATGATTTACCAGAAGAAAAGATTAAAACATTAGTACATGAAAAAATATCTTCTTATTTAGAAGGAAAAAATATTGTAAAAGAAATATACGTAAAAAATAAAATTTATAATATTGTTATAAAAGTATAATACATACGATTAAGTGGCGAAGGGAATCCCTTCGCCACCGTCCAAACTACGCCACCTCGAAGAAGGTATAGTAGTAGGTCAAAAAAGCCGGCTCTTTGCATTTTGCTTCCAGATATTTTTCGAAATATATCACATCCTTATGTTTCATTTCAAGTTTTTCGAAGAATATCCGGTTTGCCTTGCTTGTATCAGTTTCCAGTGCCATCTTTTTTAGATTTGCATAACCTTTAACTCGAAGTTTTCCTCCGGCATAGACCACATTAAATGCCATCAGAAATTTCAGAAATTCTATCTCGTCTTTCCGTATGTCTTTCTTTTTTCTCCTTCCTTCTACTAGTAGCTCCTCACTTAACAGACAAAGTCTATCAGAGTTTTGGTAAATAAAGTCTCGCATGTCTTTTTCTCTCCTTTTGTATTTTTGGACTAATGCTTAATTTTGCATCTAATATTATTATAACACAAAAGTTTACTTTTTCCAATATCTGTATTTATTATACGAAAAGTCCCCACCAGAAGCTCTGGTGGGGATAAAAGGTTTAATTAATCTTCAAAATTTCTTATAAGTTCCATACACGACCTTGCTATCGGATTTACAGCAAGTTCCCAGTTAGAAGCATACCTGGGTCCGAGGTCCAGTTTAATTCTTGCTTTATATTGGTTATTATCAATATAAAAAGTAATAAATGAACTCTCATCTAATCGGATTATATCGAGTTCTTTCATCTTTTCTAACTCACTCTGAGTTAAATATGTTTTTGTTCCATCTTCCTTGGTGAACTCGATGCTCTCCATAACCGCCAAGGCAATCGCTTCATTTTTTGCCTCACGTTCTTCAATTATTTTTTTCTTCTCTGCATAACCTCTACTGGCATAGCCAATTACTAGTTTTGCCTCCTGCCATGTAGGGCAATGATAATATGAGCGTGTATCACCCTCTTCGATATATTCTTCAAATATCCCTGCATCGGCCATTTCTCCGATTACATACATGAAATCATACCATGCCTCATAGTGATTACCTGCAATGTCAAAATTAACCTCCGTAAGACATCCGTCGCACTGGCTTATATATACATTTTCCATCTTTTCTAACTCGGCCTGAGTAAAAAAAGTTTTTGCTTCCTCGAAGAACTCAATGTCCTCTAGAATATCCACAGCAATCTCTTCATATTTTGCCTCGATTTCTGTTTCAGTTTGTTTTTCCTCTTTAAAACCTCCATTGGCATAACCAATTACCAGTTTTGCCTCCTGCCATGTAGGGCAATAATAATATAATGGGTGTATATCATAATTCTCTTTAATGTATTCTTCAAATATACCTGCCCTAGCCATTTCGCCAATCTCACACATGAACTCATAACTTTTCTCATAGTGATTACCTGCAATGTCAAACTTAATCCTTGTAAGACATGCATTTACTGGAATTACATATACATTTTCCATCTTTTCTAACTCATCCTTAGTCAAAAAAGTTTTTGATTCATTGGTGAACTCGATGTCCTCTAGAATCTCCACAGCAAGAGTCTCGTATTCTGTTTCAGACATTTCTTCAGGAGGCATCCATTTTTGCTCTTCTTCCTCTGAAGAATCTACCTCATCAAATTCTTCTGCTTCTTCTGAGGTATCTACCTCTTCAATTTCTTCTGCTACAGAATGACTATCCGCTGCACATGTCCGCATGTTTTCACTTAACATAAGTATTAGACCAATTCCTATTACCATTTTTACCAGTTGCTTCATTCTTTTTTTCCTCCTATTTTTTGGTTTGATTAATGATAATTGATAAGTTTCCTTTTGTTGCATTTTCCTCCTTTTCATACATTTACATATATTTATATTATACTGTACATTTATGTAAATTTCAAGTATTAACACAATTTCTGTAACATAATCGTAATAAAAGTTTAACATATGCGAAACACATAAATTAAAAAAATGTTGTATAATATTTAATGTTAGTTTACTAAGGAGAAAATATAAATGAGTATAAAAACAGAATTAAAAAAAGAAGGAATAGAAGTAATAAAACCATTAGATACTCTTAGTGTCATTAGTATTGCAAAAAATGTTGCTACAAAACTTGTAATAGCATTTCCTGAACAAAATTTGAACTGTAATGACCTATTTATTAGGCTTTCTAGGCTTAATATGTATATTGCAAAAATGCCTCATGGTATGTCTTGTGCAAAATACTATTATAAAAATTCTTCTATTTACTTTAGTGATGAAATAGATTTCTCTAATATAGATTCTTATGCAACACATGAATGTATCCATTATTTGCAAGAATTACGAGATACCAAAAATAACTTAATACATTTGGGCTTATGTGATTTTACTAATCCAAAATTACCTGGTATGGCTTTAAATGAAGCAGCTGTTCAGCTTATGAGTTCACGCGCACTTAATGAAAAAGTTGATACAGTAAAATATTTTGATATAACTCTTCCTACTAATAGCCCATACTACTATGCTTTGGAGTGTAATTTAGTTACACAAATGGCTTATATTACTGGTGATTATGCTTTATTTAATAGTACTTTATATAGTAATAATAGTTTTAAAAGAAAATTCATTTCTCTAACATCTAAAGAGACATTTTACAAAGTACAAAATAATTTAGATAAACTTATGAAGTTAGAAGATACTTTAAGCCTAGAAGCTTCAAAACTTGGAAATAGCGATATGTCTATTAGAAAAATTTCAAAAATAGAAAAAGAAATTTCTTGTTTGAGAAATAAAATTAATGAATTATTTATTAATACTCAAAATTTAATTTTGACTGAATATTTTGATAATAATTTCAAATCTATCGTAAATTTAGAACAAGTTGAAAATTTTAGAAGAAAACTATATAATTACAAAGATTTAATTGGTTCAACTTCTAATTATACATATTTTAATGATTATTATATTAGTAAAATGGCTAAATTAGAAGAACTACATAACTCTTTTGAAAATGATAATGAATTATCTTTAGTTCCAATTAAACAAAATATGTTTTCTACATTTATCAATAAACTAAAGAAAATTTTTGTACATAACGAACATAATGAAATATATCAAGATATATAAGAAAAATCGTCAGATTTTTTCTATGCAATAACTTGAAGGAGATAGCGGTTTGCTATCTCCTTCAAGTTCATTTTTTTTGCATATCTTCTCGTGTGTTTTTCACGTACTTTTAAGCATTTTGCAAAAACTCTATAATATTATTTGAAGCTTCTCTTCCTGAACGACTTGCCCATGCAACAGTTGCTTTTGTGCCACTTAAGTCTCCTCCTGCAAAAACTCCATTCTTTGATGTCATATATTTCTCATTTACTTGTATATTACCTCTTTTAGTTAGTTCAACACCTAAGCTTTCTACTAATTCTTTTTCTGTTTTTGAACCAACTGCCATAACAACATAATCCATATCCATTATGTAGTTACTGCCTTCAATATCTACTGGAACTTCTCTTGTTTCTCCTTCTTTTTTTACTAAATCTGTTTTTATACACTCTATTTTTTCTACCTTTTCATTTCCTATAATTTTTACAATATTATTTTGAAATAAAAATTCTACGCCTTCTTTTTTAGCATCTTCTATTTCTTTTCTTTCTGCTGGCATCCATTTTTCAGACCTTCTATAAATTACTTTTACAGACTTTGCTCCCAATCTTTTAATTGTCCTTGAAGCATCCATTGCTACATTTCCGCCACCAATAACCGCTACATTTTTATTTGTATAGCCAGGATGGTTTCCATATTCTAATAACTCATTTCCTCCATAAACACCATCTAATTCTTCTCCTTCAATGTTCATTTTAGAAGATATATTTGCACCAAAGGCTAAAAATATCGCGTCAAAATTATCTTGCAATTCTTCTAATGTAAAATCTTTTCCAAGTATAGAATTATATTTAACTTGTATATCTAATTTTAATATTTTTTCTATTTGATTATCTAGCACTTTTTCATCTAATCTAAATTTAGGTATTCCATGCCTTAGTATTCCACCAAGTTTATCATATTTCTCAAATATTGTAACATTATACCCATTTCTTGCTAAATTTGCTGCTGCTGTAATACCTGCTGGTCCTCCTCCGATTATAGCAACTTTTTTGTCCTTTTCTTCATTGGTAAACTTTTCTATTTCATAACCATTTTCTATAGCCATATCTCCTACAAATGCTTCCAGATCACCAATATGTACACTTTCTCCCTTTATTCCTCTTACACATGCGCCTTCACATTGACTTTTATGTGGACAAACTCTTCCGCAAATTGGTTGTAACACTGTTGTTTTGCATAATACTCTATATGCTTCTTCATATTCCTTCTCTTTTACTTTTTTAATAAATTCTGTTATATCATTTTCAAGTGGACATCCCTTCATACACATTTTTGTTTTACAACTTAGACAATAATTCGCTTTTTCGTTTATTTCGTTCATATTATATTTCATAATTGTTGGATTATTTCTCCTTTCTGTTTTTTCGTTTTTCTCATTTATTTTATTATGAATTACTAACAAAAGTCAATCACATGACCACACGTTACAAAAAACTATTTAACACACTCATCATATATTTTTCTCAAGTTTCTTTTATTAATTATCTCTCCTATCCCATTTTGTGCAACCTGTGTTAACACAATTGTAACAAACTCTTTTATTCCATCATTCACAGGTACTTTTTCTTTGTGTTTCTCCCAATAACTAAGTTGATATTCTTTTGTCCAATTCTTTTTTCCTTGATAAACAATTCCTGCTGCTAATTGATCACATATCATTTCACAGGCATACTTAAATGGCATGATTGGTTTTGAAATTTCAGCAGTAACATCATACCAATATTCTGGATGATGTTTATTTCTTCCTTTATGATGTAACCATGCTTTTGAATAACCCATAGTTTTCTTTTCTACACTAATAGGGCTTCCTTTACCTTGATTAAAATACTTTACTCCATTTGCAAATTCTGTTATAGAGTATTTAGATAAATCATGTACTAATCCTCTCCATGGAATTCCTGCTTTAATGCATAACTTAAATACCACATATTTGTGATGTGTTACTACACAAAAATGCTTTAATGCTTTTACAAGTGTTTTCATTAAATTACTTCCTTTACTTTTTGTATAAATATTGTTTTTTAATATTTTAATTTTCTTTTTTGTTTTATCTTTATAACTGCATTTTTTGTTTTACTTGTTTCAAATCTTGCCAGAATTCTATCTTTTTATTATCATCTCTAAGTAGTGCTGCTGGATGCCATGTCGGCATATATAAAATACCCTTTTTCTCAATCCATTTCCCTCGAGATTGAGTAATACCATATTCTTTTCCCAAAATATTTTTTAAAGCAACACTACCTAATAGCACAATTATTTTTGGCTTTACTAGCATTACTTGATTTCTCAAATAATCTAAACAAGCTACTGCTTCATCATCTTCTGGATTTCTATTTCCTGGTGGTCTACATTTTACTATGTTCGCAATATATACTTGCTCTCTATCTATTCCTATTCCATCAAATGCCATATTCATAAGTTTTCCTGCTTTTCCTACAAATGGAATACCTTGAATATCTTCATCCGCTCCTGGTCCTTCTCCAATGAACATTAAGTCAGCATCTTTTTTTCCTGTACCAAAAACAATATTTTTTCTATTATTACATAATTTACATTTCTTACAATTTACTATACTATTTTCTAGTTCTTCCCAATTATCATACATTTTTTGCTCCTTTTAGTGTTCTTAACAAAATTATATAACACATTTTTCTAATAATTTAATTTTACACTTATCTTTTGTGTTAATTCTTGCCATTATTCCAATAGGAATTACTGTCTTTCTATCTGTATGTCCAAAGTTATTAGATTTAATAATAGGGAAATTATATTCATCTCCTAATACATCCATAACAACCCTTTCTATACTTATTCCGCTTTCATGTTCGTAATTTCCTATCCATAAACCAGAAATCTCATCAAACGCACCATTTTGCTTCATATGATATAAATACCTAGATAAATCTGCTGGCTCAGCCTCAAAACCTGTATC
Organism: uncultured Clostridia bacterium; assembly: GCA_904381285.1. Classification (GTDB taxonomy): domain Bacteria; phylum Bacillota; class Clostridia; order TANB77; family CAG-508; genus RGIG8482. Next base: position 30,997 of record CAJFII010000014.1, read on the forward strand.
TTCTATAAATAATATTTTATCTTTACAATCTACTTTGTATTTACCAGAAATAAGGCTTGAAAATAAATTTAAATTTCCTCCTATTAATTTTCCCTCTGCTACACCATCTTTTATAGTTATATATTCATCATCATCTTGCCCTAATGATAAATCATCTTCACAAAATCTTTTTATTACTTCTTTATACCCGTAGTCAGTTTCCCAAGAAGTTAAAGATTTAAAAGTTGCTCCATTAAATGTAACTAGTCCTGTTTTTTGATAAATCACATTTGTTAGTGAAGTAAAATCACTAAAACCACATATAATTTTAGGATTATTTTTTATAATTTCATAATCCAAATATTCAAATAAAGAACTTGAATTATTACCACCTGTTGATGAAAATATAGCTTTTACTTCTTTATCCAAAAACATTTCATGAATATCATCTACTTTTTCTTTTACAGTTGCACTATACCCTAATGTATTTGAAAAAGCATTTTTTGCAAATTTTACTTTAAATCCATAGTTTTCCATTAATGTTTTAGATTTATTAATGTCTTCTAATTTGCTTTCTAATAATGGTGATGAAGGTGAAATTACTCCTATAGTATCTCCTCTTTGTAATTTATTTGGTATCATATTTTCTCCTTTTTATTAATCAATTTATTAATTTTTTAGACAAATTATAGCTGTATTTCTTCCTGCCATATTTCCTTTTACTCTATATGAATGCATTATATCATAATTACATGCAGTACATATTCCGCTATCAATTATATTTTCTTTTTTTAATCCCGCTTCTTCTAATATTATTTTATTAATTAGAACGGTATCAATGTAATATTTTCCATTACTTGCATCTTGTATTATATCTTCTATTTTATTTGTATAAAGGAATTCATTATAAAATAAAGTGTGTACATCTTTATCTACTTCAAAATGGCATTTTCTAATACTTGGTCCAATACAACATATAATATCATCAGGATTGCAACCATAAACATCTATCATTTTATATACTGCTTTTTGACCAATTTTTTGTAATGTACCTTTCCAACCAGAATGAATATTACCTATTACTTTTTTTACTGGATCATAAAAGAAAAGTGGTATACAATCAGCATATCCTAAAGATAATATGACATCTTTTTTATTTGTAAGTAATCCGTCTACTTCCAAATATTCTTTTTGGAATATATTAATACTATCAACATCATTATTTACGCATTTAATATTATCTGTATGTGTTTGATATGGTCTTATTATTTTATTATAATCAATTCCTAATTCATCAGAAATTTTTTTATAATTTCGTATTACATCTTCCTTTTTACTAGCCATAGTATCATTTCCGTGCAACATCGAAATCGTTTGCACTTAATGTATATGCATGTGTTAATTCTCCAAATTGTAATAGTTTTTTAAATTGTAAATATTCTACCTTATTAGTTTTTACATGAATTATGTTTTCATTAGATAAATCTTTCACACTAATTCTCCTTTATATTATCTAAAATAATCTCCTTTTCTAAGTTTGGAATATAGTTATATTCATTTCTTGTATTATCAAAATTACATATTGATTTATATTTACAATATTCGCAAGGTGTTTTTTTGTTCTTTTTACTATAAACTGGATGTATATCTATATTTCCGCTTAATATTTCTTCTGCTATTTGTTTAATAATTTTATTTGTATATTTTTGCAAATTATTAAACTGTTCTTTTGTTACAACACTAGATCTTGTTTTACTTAATTCATCGTTTTTATCTATGTATGCAGGAATTATATTTGATGCTCCTTTTTCTAAATTCTTATCCATCATTCTTACTACATTTACATCTGCAAGTATTAGTCCTTGCATTTTAAATTGCTTTTTTATTTCTTGTTCAATTTCTTCATTACTCATATTTTTATCTGCTTTAATAATTGGATCAATTAAATTAAAATATAAAATTCCTGCTGGTATTACATCTTCAATTTTAGTTACTGCATCTAAGTATGTAAGTAGCTGTAGTTGTAAACCTGCAAATACTTCGTTTAAGTCTATGTTTTTTATACTAGATTTATAATCTATAATTCGTACATAGCTTCCATTTTTATTTTTTGCTAAATCTATTCTATCTATTTTTCCTGTAATTTCAACTTTTTTACCATCATCTAGCAAAATTTGTATTGGCTTATATTTTTTATCTTTTTTGAATTCTACTTCATTACCAAAAACCTCAAACTCACTCATTGTTATTGTTTGTATAATGTATTTCATTGATTTTAGTATTACTTTTTTTAGCCTCTTAGTAAGGTTCCTAAATCTTGCTGAACCTGTAAATATATAGTTTCTATTTAAAGTTAATTTTTCATTTATTATACTTGTTACTATTTGCTCTATTTCCTCATCATTTATATCAGCTAATTTTATTTGCCTTTGTATTACTTGGTCAAAGAATTCATCTATTACATCATGCATAAAAGTTCCTGTATCTAAACTTTCTATTTTAAATAAGCTTTTATCTGATAATTCTAATCCATATTTTAAATAAAATGAAAATGCACATCTTTTGTATTGCTCTAATCGTGATATACTTGTATTTAAAGTATTGCCATATAAATTTTTTAGATTATTTTCATTTATTTTAACTGGCGAATTTGTATAATTTAGTCCTTTTATTGCATTATCTAATTTCTGTTTATATTCATCATCATTCTTATATATATTATATATTTCATACCATAGTTTATTTACTTGTTCTTTATCTTTTATTTTTCTTATATTTATTAATAACTCATCAAAAGTAGCTTTTTTAGTTGTTATATATTCTGTTTCATTAACAATATCACTTGTTTGGTTTAATTTTGGATATATCTTTTTTATTTTAGATATGATGATAGATGGTCTTAAAGATTTTCCTGTTATTTGTGAAGAAGCATATGATAAATATAGCCTTTCTTCTGGTACCAAAAATGCTTTATAAATATTAAAGTTATCATTAAATAATAATTCTTTGCTATTCTTTGCAAGTTCTATTCCATTTTCTTTTAAATAATTTCTATCATTATCATTTAAAAATCCTTCATCATTATTTATGCTTGGAAATACACCATCATTTAACCCTATTATAAATGCTGCTCTTACTTTATGAGTTCTTGACCTATCTACATCTCCAATAATAACTTGGTCAAGACTTGCAGGTATACTTCCTAGTCCACTATTTTGTAGTCCAATTTTTAGTATTTTTGCATATTCATCAAAAGATATTTTGTCATCTTTTAGTACTAGCACTATTTCATCTAATACTTCCATTAATGTATCCCAACTAGTTTTGTATGAGGCTGCTAAATCTATTTCTCCAATTTTTTCTAATTCTTCTATTTTAGAAATTAGAATTTGGTCAATTTGATTTTGTATTAAAAATTCATATAATGATTTTGAAATTTCTGTTACCCTTTTTACTCTATTTAGGTTTTCTTTGAATTTAAGTAATGGTTCTACTATTTTTTTTCTTAAACCATTTAATTTTTCTAATTCTTCATCATTTTTTGCAATTTTCCAGTCTTCTTTATACCACTTATTTGCACGTATTCCATATTGAATACAATAATTTTCTAATAAAAATATATCACTTGCATTAATATTAACTAACCCTGTTTTTAAATAATTAAATACCGCTTCATATGACCAGTTCTTAGAGAATATCTCTATAACAGACAAAACATATTTCACCAATATATTTTTACTTAATTCTTTTTTTTCATCAATATATACTGGTATATCGTATTTGTTAAATATAGATTTAATAATATTGGAATATGTATCTAGGTCTTTTGTAATAACTGATATGTCACTGTATTTGTAGTTATTGTCTCTTACAAGTTGTATGATTTTTTTTGCTACATTTTCTATTTCTGAAAATTGATTTTTTGCTAAAAATATTTCTATGTTACTTACATCTTTATTATATTTTTCGTATTTCGTATTATATAAATTTTTTTCTAAGTGTTGTAATTCTTCTGTTTTAAATCTTAATTGTTTTGTTAAGTTCACTTCTTTTTCTATATTTATTTTTTCAGATTTTGCTATATCTATTATTTTATTCAATGTTTCTTTATTTTGATTAAATATATCTGTTTCTTTATTATTTGATAAATCCGTACTATCTATACACATAGTAATATTAACTTGTTTTGCCACTCTAAGTAGATTCCTTATTATTTCATATTCTTGTGTAGTATATCCTGCAAATTCATCTATATAAATTACCGCATTATTAAACATATCGGTTTTTTCTAATTTTTTACAAAGACTTGTTAATACATCTTCTTCATCAATGTATTTATCTTGTACCTCTTTATTATACATATCAAATAATATATAAATATCATTTAGTTTCAATTTTAAGTATTGGTCTTGTATATTTTCTAATGTATTATTCAATCTTTCTAATGTAACATTGTGTTTTTTAAATTCTTTTATTATTGTACCAACTATATCTATGTTTTCATCTGATTTATTTAAAAATTTCAATTCGTTTTTGTTATTTCCTAAAATACTATATATTAGCATTGCTTTACCCGATTTAGAAAGATTAGTTTTTGTTAATCCTCCTACTTCGCTCATTACTCTATTTGCCATACGATTAAAAGTAATAACTTCAGCATTAATAACAGCCTCTTTTCCAAGACTGTTTAACAATTTCTTTTCTGAAGTAAATGAAAATTGCTCTGGTGTAATTACATAAATTTTCTTTTCTTCATTCATTCTTTTTCTAATTTCATCAAAACAAAATTGACTTTTACCTGTTCCAGTTCTTCCATATATTATTCGTAGACTCATAAAGTTCTCACCTGTATGTATTTTATCACAAAACAATTGTATTGAAAAGATAAAAAAAAGGATAAAACCATTTTTAAATGACTTATATCCCTTTTCTTATTTTAATTTTAAAATGCACCTCCGGCCTCCGGCCTCTTCCACCACCACCGGAAAAGCCTCCGCCTCCTGAGAAGCCACCTCCGCCTCCGGCTAGAATATCTTCCTGCATTTTTCATCATCTTACCTAAAGCACTTGAATAGCCTCTCATAAATCTTGTATCAATACTTGCATACATATAGAACATATAATAATCTGAATTTATATAACCGTAAAAATTATTATCTTCTATTAATTTTGTTAAATCATCATCTAAGTGTAATCCTTTTAATTTATCTATTATTTTGTCTGCTATTCCAAATGAAATTGAATATGCTAAATATTCATTCCATAGTACGACATATTCTACATCTCTTGTATCCATTAATGTATTTTCTAGTTTATCTTTTAAAGAATTTAATTTGCTAAAATCTTCTATCATAATTGGCGAATTTTTTAACATTAAATTATCTGTTAGTAAAATTATTAATGCCATTGTAAATAGTATTTCATCTATAATTAAAAATGAATTTGGTGCTATCAATTGTGTAATACCAACAACTATTATTGCTATTAATACTATTGTAATTGTGGTTGCAACTAATCTTTTTCCACTTATTTTTTTTGTTATCCTATTTACTCCATGTCTTATCATTATTATTATTCGAATTGGTATATACAATAGAGCCATAATCATTGGTAATAATAATAAACAATTTAGCAACAACTTAAATACACTACTTCCCAGTTCAGTCAATGAATATATATCGAATGCATTAAATTTTATGTGTATATAAATTATAATTATACTTATTATAAACACAAATGTATTAAATATTTTTAACCCAAGTGGAACTTCTTTATTTGCACCCATATTTTTTAAGTTGTCTTGTGCCATATCATTAAGTTCTTTAAATTTGTTTGCTGCTTGTTTATCCTTTGGTAAAGTATCTAGTCTGTATACTAAGTCTATTTTATCTTTTCCTGCAAATACCCAATCATATATAAACTTTTCTATTTCATCCATTTTATTTTCATTTTTTTCTTCTTTTGTTAATATGTATTGATAATTATCTTTTCCACTAGCTTTTGGAATTAATTCTAATTTTAGTACTTTTTTATTAATTAAATTTATTATTACAGCTATAATATCTCTTGAAAGTACTGTTCTACTTTCTTGAATACATCCTGCAAGTAATGGATTATATCTTTTAAATAATTCTTCCTCATTTATATTTGTAACTTTATATTTTTTATCTTTTTCAAATATTATTAATAAAGCTATCCAATAAATAAGTAAAATAATAGTAAAAATTATAACTTTTTTTGTGAAATTATTTTTCTCTTCTTTATTTTCTATAATATTATTTTCGTCTTGTAAGATTAATGATATAGCATCTAAATTAGTTGTTTTATCGGAGTTTGCTATATTTTGTGTTGGAAATAATACTCTTGTTGCTACATATTGTCCCTTTTTTACATTTTCTACTTTAAAATTCACTTTACTTTCTGAAATTATTTGTGATTCTCCGTTATATGGTCCATGTCCAAATACATATAAATTTTCCCTACTTTGGTTATTAGGAAGATATATATCAATATTTAATTTTTCTATATCTGTTTGCCAATTTCCTCCAATAAAATTATAATATAATTCCCCAATATCATTGTGTTTTACACATAAGTCTTCAAGGATATATTCTATAACAAATGTCTTTTTTGTATTTGAAGATGGACTATATATTTTTATTCTTTTAATTCCATCTGTAGTAGCTTCTGTATATACTTCTTTATCCCCATTTATTGCTACACCTGTTTTGGAATATATCTTTCCACCTTCTGATACTTTATTTACTATAATTTTCGAAGCATTATATAGGCTGTCTTTTAATACTGTTTGTACTCTATATTCATCGTATTCTTTGTCATCTACATCTTCTGGTATGTCTATGTATATTCCATTATAATCTCCATTAAAGCTATATGTCATAAATTGTTTAACATTTACTGAGCCATTTTCTTGTATAGTTGCTTGAATATCCATATTTTCTATTTTATAACTAGCCTGTACTTTCCCTGTTAATATTATTAATGCAATAAATATAACTAAAAAAATTATTTGTTTTAATCCAATTTTTATTTTCATTTGTTTCCCCTTTTATATATAAATTAAATCATTTTACTCTTTATGCAGTTTCTCTTTTCCAATAAAATAAATATTGTTGTGCAAGCCCCGCTAATTTATCATATTTTTGTATTGCAAGCTTTTCTATTTCCTTCTTATTTACTTTTGTTTCGTCTTCGTTTTTTATATATAACTCATTCATTACTCTTCTTACCCATACGTCTATAGGAAATACTTCAAATCTTTTTAAACCAAATAACATTATACAATCTGCAACTTTTGGACCTACTCCAGGAAGTGTTAATAATTTTTCTCTTAATTTATTTGTGTCACTTTCATTTTTTAGTTCCTCTAGGCTTAATTCTCCGTTTAATATTATTTTTGTAGTATCATATACTCTTTTATCTCTAAAACCTAATCCTAATCCTCTTAAATCTTCAACTGATGCTTTGCTTAGTTGATCTGGCGTTGGAAATGTATAATATTTTTCATTATTCCAAATAATTTCATTACCATATTTTTTTGAAATTCTTTCTATTATACCTTTTATTCTTGGTATATTATTATTCGCAGATATTACAAAAGATATAATTGTTTCCCATAAATCTTGATTTAATATTCTAATACCACTACCAAATTCTATACTTTGTTTTAAATAATTATCAACTTTACTTAATTTTTCCTTTATTTGTTTATAATTTGTATCAAAATCAAAATAATCATTTACAATACTGATAATATTATCCTTACATATTCCTTTAAATATTATCTTATTATTTTCTTTTTTTACATTTAAAACATTTCCTTTAAATACACCTGTATAACTACCATCTTCTTGTATATTCCATCTAAAACATTGGCCACATTCAAATATATGACGTGGCTCAAATGCTTCGTAATTCTCTAAAATAAATATTTGTTCTTTCATAATTATTTCTCCTTGTATGTGTTCCTATTTATTTTAGCACATATATTTTTTTATATCAATATTTTAATTTACTCTCTTTTAAAACCTATTCCATATGCTTCTCTTGCATTTGATATAACTACAAATGAACGTGGATCTATTTTTTTACTTATTTGTTTTATTCTCATCGCTTCATTTCTTGAAGCAATACACCATAGCATCATTTTCTCATCATTTGTATACATTCCTTTTGCATAAATTCCAGTAATTCCTCTTCCTACATGTTCTACTATTTTTTCAGATATTTCTAAATATTTATCAGAAACAATAAAAATCATTTTCGTAAAGTTTACACCTTCAAATACTACATCTATTACTTTGCCCATAATATATATTGAAATTGCAGAATATAGTCCTATTTCTATTTTTCTAAATACTATTACATTAATTATAATTATTATAATATCTATTGTTCCTATTAAATTTCCAGTTCTATATTTAGGCTTATATTCTCTTATAACATATGCAAGCATATCTGTTCCACCTGTTGATGCATCTGCTTTTAAAATAATTGATGTACCAAGTCCCATTATTATTCCACCATATATACATGCAAGTAATCTATCTTGTGTTAATACAGTATATTTGTCTAATAAATCTATAAATAATGATAAGAAACCTGTTCCTAAAATTCCTTTTACTACAAATTCTTTTCCTTTTTTTATCCAAGATAATATAAATAATGGAATATTTAATGCAAAAATTGTTAACCCCATTGGTAAATTAAAGAAGTAATAAGTTATTGTAGCAATACCTGTAACTCCTCCAGAAGATAATTGATTTGGCAACAAAAATTGGGATACTCCAAAAGCCATAAGAAAAGTTCCAATAATTATTTGAAATAGTTCAAATGAATATTTTTTTATAATTAATTTTCTTTTCTTCTTTTTTAAACTCATAAAAATCACCTATATTTGTATTATTTACAAATATAGGCGATTTATACTTTACTATTTATTTGCTTAATTTTTCTTCTTCTCTGAAATCTGTAAAAGTTTTTAAAATTTCTATTTCTGATTTTCCTGGTTTTATATTTTCATCTGTTTTTACTTTAATATCCACTTCATATACATTCTTTAATTTTATAGCATTTTCGTTTTTATAACCTAATACACTAATTTCATCTAATGGATTAACTTTTATTTCTACTTCTTTTACTTTTACATTAAATGTTTTTATTTTATCAACTATGCTATCATACCATATGCTATCTAATACTAATTGACCAAAAGCTTCGTCATATGGGCCAACTATTACTTTGTTTTCACCTGAATTTGATTTTATTATAAAGTCTGTATCTTGAAGTCCAATTTTTATTACTCTTATTTTTTTTCTATTAAATAAATATACTAATTCTTTACAAGTTTCTACTGCTTGATTCATATTAATTGGCTCATATATTCCTTCTTCATATTCTTTTTGCAAATTTGTATTATTTAATACTAGTACTGGAAAAATTTTTATTGTTTTTGGTTTAAATTTAATCAATTCTTTTGCAGTATTTAACTCATCTAATCTTGTACTTTCAGGTAATCCTATTAACATTTGATATCCAAGTTTTAAACCATTACATTTAATTAGCTTAGATGCCTTTTTTATATCTTCAAATGTATGCTTTATACCTGCTCTATTTAATATGTAATTATTTGTAGATTGTGCATTTAATTCTATTGCTTTTACTCTATATTTCTTTAATTTTTTTAATAGCTCTTTATTAATATCTTCTGGTGAAGCTGTAATAACAATAGAATCTATCTCTTTTTGTTCTATATATTCATATACCGCTTCTAAAAGTTCTTTTTGTATTTTTGTGTCTAATTTTGTAAAATCTCCACCATAAAAAACAACTTCTTTAGATATATTTTCTTCTTTATGATTTTTTAAATGCTCATCTATTATTCTCTTTACTTTTTGCTTTGTTAGACTTTTTATTTGTTTAGTCTCTGTATTATCTTGACTATGAAATATACAATCTTTAGGAAATTTAATATACGGTATCAATATTGGTATTGTATATTGGTTTTCTTGATTTTTCATGTTCTACATCCTCCTACAATTCATTATTTAAAATTGCATTTCGTGCAGCTTGCATTTCTGCACTTTTTTTCGATTTTCCTTCTCCTGTTGCTAAAACTTTTCCATTTAGCTTTACTTGCGCTGTAAAAGATTTATTATGGTCTGGTCCACTCTCTTGTATAATTTCATATTCAATATGAACATCTCCATGAACTTGTAATTTTTCTTGCAATACTGTTTTATAGTCTTTCATACCAACATTTTTACTAGCTTCCCAAATAGCATCTTTTAAATTATTTATTACAAAATTTTTAGCAGGTGCTATTCCTCCATCTAGATACATTGCAGCAATTACTGCTTCAACACTATCTGCTAATATTGCTGGTCTAGCTTTTCCATTGCTTACAATTTCACTTTTTCCTAAGTATAAGAAATCACTAAAATTAAGCTTCATCGCTACTTTATATAAACTTTCTTCACATACAACACTAGCTCTAACTTTAGTCATTTCTCCTTCTTTTAAATTAGAATAGTTATTATATAAATATTCACTTGTTATAAATTCTAAAATAGCATCTCCTAAAAATTCTAGCTTTTCATTACTTTTAACATTTTGCTCATTTGCATATGATGTATGAGTAAGTGCATTTTTTAAAATTTCTATATTATTAAATGAATACCCTATGTTTTCTTCAAATTGTTTTAAGTCCACACTTTCACCTCCTATTGTTTGAATTTATCAAAAACTACCAATATTATACAATAAATAATAAAAAAAAGAAAGGTATTCCCCTTCTTTTTTATTATACATTTTCTTTTATGTAGTCAACAACATCACTTACAGAAACTATTTTTTCTGCGTCAGCATCTGGAATTTCTAAATCAAATTCTTCTTCAAGTGCCATTATTAATTCAACTATATCAAGAGAATCTGCACCTAAGTCATCTATAAATGATGCTTCCATTGTAACTGTGCTTTCAGTTACTCCTAGTTGTTCTACTATAATTTCTTTTACTTTTTCAAATATTTCTTCTGAACTCATATACTTTAAGTTCACCTCCTCTCAATTTTTCCTATTACATTAGTACCTAAACAATAATATATGTTTCATTAATTGTCAAGTACTTTTTCATTTTTATTGTTTTCTTTTTGAAATTCTTGTATCATATTCTCTACAGCCTTATTTTTTACAAATTGTTCTGCTTGTTTAATTGTAAATTCAAATAATTTTTCATCGCTACTTCCATGAGCTTTTACTACTGGTTTTTTTACTCCCAAAAATAACGCTCCGCCATATTCTTTATAGTCCATTGCTTTTGCAAGTCCATTAATTGATGGTAATGCTGGAATTGCTCCTAACATTGTAAAAATGTTTCTTTTTATATTCTCTGTTAGAGTTCTTTTTACAAGTTTTCCTACACCTTCTACTGTTTTTAAAAAGACATTTCCAGTAAAACCATCCGCTACTAATATATCTAATTTTCCTGAAAAAGCATCTCTTCCTTCTACACTTCCTACAAAGTTAATATTTAATTCTTCCTTTTTTTCTTGTAATAATTTATATGATTCTCTTATTAATTCATTACCTTTTGTTTCTTCTGTCCCTATATTTAATAATCCAACTGTTGGATTTTCTTTCTTAAATGTATTTCTTAAATATATGCTACCCATTTGAGCAAATTGTAATAAATTTATTGGCTTACAATTTGTATTTGAACCGCAATCAATTAATAATAGTCTACTTTTATATGCTGGTAATATTCCCGCAAGTGCTGGTCTATCTATTCCTTTTATTCTTCCTACCAGTAATGTTGCTCCTGTTAATAATGCACCACTGTTTCCTGCTGAAATAAATACATCACCTTTTCCTTCTTTTAGTAAGTTAAATCCTACTACCATAGAAGAATCTTTTTTATGTTTAATTGCTTGTGTAGGAATATCACACATTTCAATTGTTTCAGTTGTATGATATATTTTTAATCTAGGAGATATCTCTGATACATCATTTTTATTATACAATTCTTTTATTTTTGCATTTATTATATCTCTATTTCCTATTAACAATACTTCTGCCGCTATTTGGTTTATTGCTTTAACTGCACCTTTTATATTGGCATCTGGAGCATTATCTCCACCCATTGCATCTAATAATATTACCATGTTATTCCTCCGCATTTATTACTTTTTACCATTCTATTTATAACGTATTCATTTTATTATTTATTTCTTAAAATTGCAATACCTTTTGACCAATTGTTCATAAAAAAACCTTAAACATTAAAATAAGTAATGTTTAAGGCTCTTTTATATTATTTTTTTATTAAACTAAGCTAGTTCAACAGTTGCTCCAACTTCTACGAATTTAGCTTTTAATTCTTCAGCTTCTTCTTTAGCAACTCCTTCTTTAATTGTTTTTGGAGCACCATCAACTAATTCTTTAGCTTCTTTTAATCCTAATCCTGTAGCATCTCTTACTACTTTGATTACTTGGATTTTATTTGCTCCTGCTTCTTTTAATACTACATCAAATGATGATTTTTCTTCAGCTGCAGCTCCTCCTGCAACTGCTCCAGCAGCTGGTGCTGCAGCAGCTACTGCTGATACTCCAAATTCTTCTTCTATAGCTTTAACTAAATCTGCTAATTCAACAACTGTCATTTTTTTGATTTCTTCTATCATTTCTTCTTTACTCATTTTTTAATCCTCCTAATTTTTATTTTATTTTTTAGTGATTTTCAGTTCACAACTCTAGTTTAATTAATTTTTTCAAATAAATTATTTTCATTAAAATTATGCATTTTCTTTTTGTAATTTAACTTGATCAAGTGCAACTGCAAGTTTTGAAATATTTCCAAGTAATGCACCAGCAAGCATAGATAATAATGTTTCTCTTGATGGAAGTTTTGCAAGTGTTATAATTTCTTCTGCAGTCATTACTTTTCCTTCAATTATTCCACCTTTGATTTTATAAAAATCATTTTTCTTTGAAAATTCATAAATTGCCTTTGCTGGCTCTAAATAATCTTCTTTTCCAATTATTACGGCTGTTGGTCCAAGTAATGCTTCATCTAATCCTTCAAATCCATCTTCTTGTAATGCACGTCTTGTAATATTGTTTTTAATTACTTTGTATTCTGCATTTGTTCCTCTTAATGTTTTTCTTAAATTAGTTACATCTGTAACATTAATTCCTCTGTAATCTGCTAAAAGTACTAACTTTGCTTCTTTAAATGTTTCTGCTAGTTTTGTTACTTCTTCTTGTTTTTGTTTGATAATTTTTTCATTTGCCATTTTATTTTCACCTCCTGAAATTGGTTATATATTAGAAATTTAAAAACTACTCATGATAGCCATACAAGGTATATCATGAGTAGTTAACCCGCTCATATTTTATATACCTCGGTAGGACTTAAAATGCCTACTGTCTTTGGCTATTATTTAATTATCTATTTTTGGTTTATATATACACTTGGTCCCATTGTAGTAGTTATTGCAACACTCTTAATGTATTGACCTTTTGCTGCTGCTGGTTTTGCTTTAATTATAGCTTCAATTATTGTTTCATAATTTTCTAATAATTTTTCTGCACCAAATGATACTTTTCCAAATCCTAAGTGAATAATATTTGTTTTATCTAAACGATATTCAACTTTACCTGATTTAATTTCAGAAACTGCTTTTGTAACATCCATTGTTACTGTTCCTGATTTTGGGTTAGGCATTAATCCTTTTGGTCCTAATACTTTACCAAGTCTTCCTACAACCCCCATCATATCTGGAGTTGCAACGATTACGTCATAATCAAACCAGTTTTCTTTTTCAATTTTTGGTATTAATTCTTCTGCTCCAACAAAATCTGCTCCAGCTGCTTCAGCTTCTTTTGCTTTATCGCCTTTTGCAAAAACTAAAACTCTCAAAGTTTTACCTGTTCCATTTGGAAGTACTACTGTACCTCTAACTTGTTGGTCTGCATGTTTAGAATCTACACCTAATTTTACGTGTAATTCTACTGTTTCATCAAATTTAGCTTTTGGGAATTTTTCTATTAATTCTAAAGCTTCTTTTGCTTCATATAATTTTGTAGTATCTACAAGTTTTGAAGCTTCTTGGTATCTTTTACCTCTTTTCATTTTAATCCTCCTTTGGTAATTACGAATATTTCTATTCTCCCATATTTAATTTTTCAATTATTCTGTTACTACAACACCCATTGAACGAGCTGTACCTTTTACCATACTCATTGCTGTTTCAAGTGTTGCTGCATTTAAGTCTTCCATTTTTTGTTCTGCTATTTGTTTTACTTGTTCCATTGTTATTGTTGCAACTTTTTCTTTATTTGGTTTTCCTGAACCTTTTTCAATTTTTAATGCTTTTTTTATTAAAACTGCAACTGGTGGAACTTTTGTAATAAATTCGAATGATTTATCTTTATATACTGTAATTACAACTGGTATTATCATTCCTGGTTGATTTGCTGTTCTATCATTAAATTCTTTAACAAATTGCATAATGTTTACACCGCTTGAACCTAATGCTGGTCCTACTGGTGGAGCTGGAGTTGCTTTTCCTGCTTCTATTTGTAATTTAATTATATTTGAAACTTCTTTTTCTGCCATCTGTTTCACCACCTTTTTAATTATAAATAATAAATCTGATTGGTTATATTTTATATTTAGATGAAGATTTACGCTAAAATTATTTTTTGTATTTTGGCATATAATCTCCAACTTATTTTAAACTACTTTTTGAACTTGAGAAAATTCCAAATCTACTGGAGTTTCTCTTCCAAACATGGATACTAATACTTTTACTTTATGTTTTTCTTTATTAATTTCTTGTACAACTCCTATAAAATCTACTAGTGCTCCACTTGTTATTCTTACAGTATCATTAACATCATAATCTACATTAACTTGTGCTTCTTCAAATCCCATATTTCTTATTTCTTCATCTGTAAGCGGAATAGGATCTGAACCTGAACCAACAAACCCAGTCACACCTCTTGTATTTCTCACAATGTACCATGATTCCTCTGTTACTATCATTTTAATTAAAACATATCCTGGAAAAACTTTTTTTAGATTTGTTTTCCTTTTTCCATCTTTTATTTCTATTTGTTCTTCCATAGGAACAACAATTTCAAAGAAAAAGTCCTCTAATTCTCTATTTTTTATAGTTTTTTCTAGGTCTGTTTTAACTTTATTTTCATAACCTGAATATGTATGAACAACGTACCATTTTGGTTGTAATTCTTTTTCATCTTGAGACATCTAGCAATAGCCTCCTTCATTTAAACATTTTAAGATTATTCTGAAACAGTATTATCTTGTGAAATAGCATTTTCAAGTGAGATTGCATTACCTTCTATTGTATTGTTTCCTATTGTATTGCTATTTATTGAATTAGCATCTATGCTATTTGTTTGGCTTGAACTAATAACACTTTTTAATCTATCTATTCCCTGTGTATTTAATTTTTCAAAAACCAAGTCTAGTACAAAAACAATAACTGCTGTAATTAATACAATTGTAATAACTGCTGTTGTATTATTTAGTACTTGTTTTGGTGTTGGCCAAATAACTTTTTTTAATTCTGCTTTAAAATCCTTAAAAAAATGTCTATTATTCTCTTTCTTGCTTTTTGTTTCTTTCGCCATTTTTTACCCTCCTAAAAATAGCTCTATTTAGTTTCTTTATGTGTTGTACGTTTTTTACAGAATTTGCAATACTTTACAATTTCTAATCTATCAGTATTGTTTCTTTTATTTTTTGAAGTAATATAATTTCTTCTTTTACATTCTGTACATTCTAATGTTATGTGTTCTCTTGGTCCTTTTGCAGCCATGTTAAATACACCTCCGTAATCTCTTTCCTTACTTTTAAAAACGATGTGAGCATACTTTCTAAACAATATGCTAAAATAGTTTATCACAAATCGTTGACAGTGTCAATATTTATAGCCGTTTTTTCGGTAAATTTTGTTAATTTTTTATCTATCAAAGTCACTCCCTTTTAATAATGTGACTTTATTTTCTTCTTTATTATGCTTTGATTCCCCATTTACTTTTGTTTCTTGTGCATATTTTTCTAACTTTATCTTTCCTTCTACCATTTTATTGATTGTTTTTTCTTTATTAAGTTTTGTTTCTTTTTTTCTGTGAATATTAAGTTCATACTTTTTTTCATATCTATAATGTCTATATTCTTGGATTTTTTCAGTTACATATAATTTAATTGTAGTAAGAATAACATATATTGCATTTAGTGGTAATTTTATAGTATCTTTTATGCTTAATTTAGTAGTAGATTCTTTATTATCTATCATATTTGATTGAATCATATTTTCTAAATTCATAATACCTTTAGCCAATATGTTACAGTTCTCTCTAAATTCAATAGTTTCGTAAGTTTCTCTTAGTAGTTTTTCTTCTAAATTCTCCATAATTATTTTCTTCTTTTTTTCTTTTTTTGAACAGAAAATCCAAATTTTCCAACCTTTTTACCAAGTAGATAATATCCACCATTTGCATATGCAATTAAATTACACTTACTTATATCAAATGCACCGTTTTTGTCTATATATTTTTCATCTGCATTAATGGCTAATACTTCTGCAATAAATGTATGATGACTTCCAAATTCTTTTATTTCTTTTACCTTGCATTCAACTGAAACTGGAGATTCTTCTATCATAGGGCATTTAACAAAATTTGCTTTTTGCTTTGTTAAATGCATTTCTTTAAATTTATCTACATCTCTTCCAGATTTTACACCACACCAATCTGTAGCAAATGCCAATTGTTCAGTTGTTAAATTTATTACAAATTCTCCTTGGTCTTTTATTAAATTATATGAATATCTGGTTGGTCTTACACTAATATATACCATTGCAGGATTTGTATTTAATATTCCTGTCCATGCTACAGTAATTATATTTGATTTTTCCATAGTTCCACAACTCACCATTACAGCTGGTATAGGATATATAAAAGTTCCTGGTTTCCACATTACTTTACTCATTTTATTATTCTCCTATTTCTTTATCAGTATTATTAACAAATTTTCCATTTATCACGGGCGTAAATTTCATTTCTTTTTTTCCTTCCTCTATTGGTCGTTGATTATCTATTTTATTCACATATTCTCTTATTTTCCTATTGAATTCGTCTGCTTTTTGTTGCATAGAAGTTTCAGCTTTTAAGGTATTTTTTTTAACTTGGTAATGTTCTCTAACACTTTTATCCAGGTACTCATCAAATACTTGTTCATATACAGAGTCAAATACTTTCAAAATATCATTTACTTCTTCTTTTATTTTTTCACTTATTCTATCTGATTCTACTAGTAATATATTTGATATTTCACTCCTTACAGTTTCTTTTATTCTCCCTTCATTTTCTAAAGTTAATGTCTCTTGTCTTGCTATTTTTTGTAGAATTTGTTTAACTATTTTTTTCGCTAAATTAACATGTTTATTGTTTTCGTGATTCCCCACTATAAATCTTCTCCTTTTTCACTTATTTTTAAGTATATCATTTACTGTCTATAAAGTAAAGAAATCATACTTAAAAAACTATTTCTAGTTTCTTAAGTATGATTTCTTAAAAAAATAAAAAACCTGGCGACGACCTATTTTACCAGCAGGGTAACCCACAAGTATCTTCGGCACAAGAGAGCTTAACTTCTGTATTCGGTATGGGAACAGGTGTTTCCTCTCTGTTATCATCACCAGAAATCTTCAGTATGCTTCTTCTTAGCACACTCAAAAATACATAGATATATGACTCTCTCTTCCTCTAAACTTTCCTCTAGATTTCCACCTTTTTTCGTGGTTAAGCCCTCGATTTATTAGTATTGGTCAGCTTAATACATTACTGCACTTACACCTCCAACCTATCTCCATGTAGTCTTCAT
>CAJFII010000015.1 GCA_904381285.1 uncultured Clostridia bacterium
TGTCTTTTTCAGCAAGTAACATTTCAATTAATCGTAAGATTAAGTCGTATGATGACATAGTATGTAACCCCCTTTCCACCCTTGAGTAAGGATTGCCTTTCTGTCAATGAAAAGGTTGCTAACATATTACAATATTTTACACTAAAAAACAAGCGAACATAGTAAAAATTTATAATTAATTTATAGTATAAATAAAATATAAATTATGTGGTTGCAGTAAAATTGCAATAAATTTAGATGGCTATTGAGGAGTATTACAAAGTATCAAAGATAAGAAAATTTATCGAAAATACTATTTTTCAAAAAAGTATTATTATAAAAAAGTTGAATAAAAAATAATATTTGACAAATGCAAAAATATACTATAGTATGCTTATAAATTAAGTAAGGAGAATTTATATATGATTAATTTTGAACAAGCAAAAGAAGTTTTTAAAAAATATTTACAAGATTATGATTTAGAGCATGGTAAAATTGAACTTAAAATAAGACATACTTATGGTGTAGTAAGTGCAAGTGAATATATATCAAAAAAACTATTTTTAGATAATGAAAATATAGAATTAGCAAAGTTAATAGCTTTATTACATGATATAGGAAGATTTGAACAAATAAAAAGGTTTGATTGCTTTATAGATAGTAAAACGATAGATCATGCAGTACTAGGAAATGATATTTTATTTAAGGATAATCTAATTAGGAATTTTATTAAAGATACAAAATATGATGATATTATTTCTAAAGCTATATTAAATCACAACAAATTAGAGATAGAAAAAGGTTTAGATGAAATAGAATTACTTCATGCTAAAATTATAAGGGATGCAGATAAAACAGATAATTTCAGAGTCAAAGCAGAAGAAAATTTTGAAAATGTTATAGATAATGTAACTAAAGAGATTTTAGAAAATGATGTGATTTCAGACAAAATATTTAATGATTTTATGAATAATAAAGTTATTATTCATAAAGATAGAAAAACATTTATGGATTTTTGGGTTTCTTACATTGCTTTTATATTCGATTTTAACTTTGTTCCAGGATTAGAATATATTGAAGAAAATGATTATATTAATAAAATAGTAGATAGATTAGATTATAAGAATATAGATACAAAAGAAAAAATGGAGAAAATTAAAACTCATGCAAATAAGTATGTGAAAAGTAAATTAAATAAGATTTAGAATAATAAAAAACAAAAACAGGAAAGTATATTAAATACTTTCCTGTTTAGTATATTTATTTTATTTAGTTTTTCTTATCTTTTTGTAATTCAGCAAATCTTTTAATTTTCATAGTAGTTGTCTTTTCAAATTCATCTTTTTTAATTTCAAGTTTCTTAATTGCTTTATATGATGTAAGTTTTTTGTTTACTTTCTTTATTTCATCCCAGATTATCTTATAAACTTGTTCATCTGTTAAATCTTTTCCATATTTTTCTTCAATTTTTTCATAGTTTGGTATAACTTTTACAGAAATAGTTAATTCTTTAGAACCTTCTTCTTCTTTTCCGTATACCATACATTCTTTTATTTCTTCAACATTTCCAAGCATTAATTCTATTTCTTCTGGATAAATGTTTTTACCATTTTGAGTTACAATTACATTTTTACTTCTTCCAGTTATAAATAAGAAACCGTCTTCATCAAGATATCCTACGTCTCCTGAATTAAACCATCTTTCTCCATTTTCTTCATGTATTACTTCTTTAGTTGCTTCTTCATCTTCATAATAACCAATCATTAAAGTATCACTCTTGATGTATACTTCACCCTCACCATTTTCATTAGGATAAGGAATTTTTAATTCTGCACAAGTTACAGCTTTTCCGGCAGAACCTACTTTTGGCTCAAATTCAGGAGTTAATGCTGCAATTGGTGCTGTTTCTGTTAAACCATATCCCTGTAAGAAAGAGATTCCTATGTCTTGTACCCATTTTCCTACTTTTGCATCAATTGGTGCAGCAGCAGAAACTATAATTCTGATTTTTCCACCTAAGTTATCATATATTTCTTTGAAAACTTTTCTTTTTATATCTACATTTACACCTTTTAGTGCATTTGTAAGATGAATCATAGACTTAACTAGTTTATCTTTTTTACTTTTTACTATATTATCATTTATCTTTTTATATAAGTTTTCTACTAACAATGGAACTGCAAGCATTGCAGTAGGATGTGTTTCTTTTAAATTTGGTACAATGTGTTTTAATCCTTCACATACTGCAATAGATGCGCCAACAGACATTGGTAGTAAAAATCCGATACTAGATTCATATGTATGATGTAAAGGTAATACAGAGAAGAATCTATCATTATGATCTAAGTATACATATGCACTAACAACGTTTACATTTTGAGCTAAGTTTCTATTACATAGCATAACACCTTTTGCTTTTGAAGTAGTTCCAGATGTGAAGATTAATACTTTAAACTCTTCTGGATCTATTTCGATGTCCATATAACTATTATCACCAGATTCAACAATTCTCTTACCTTGTTCTATAATATAATTTGCACCAACATCTCTACCATTAATTCCTGCATCTGAATTCATTTCAATAAAGTATTCTACTTCTGGTAAATTATCTTTTACTTTTTTTATAACTTCTTTTTTCTTAGAAGAATAAATGATAGCACTTGCTTTTGATCTCTTTATAACATTTTCAATTTCATTTGCTGGAAGTTCTTTATCTACAGGAACAGCAATTCCAACACCACATAACATAGCCATATATGATACATACCAATGATATGTATTTTCTCCAATTATGACTACTCTTTTATCTTTTAAATTTAATATTTTATTTAGACCAGTTCCAAGACCTATTACATCTTGTCTGAATTCTTTATACGTAATTTCTGTAAAAGGTTCTTTATGGTCAAATTTTTCTAACATAAATATTTCTTTTTCATACTTTTTAGTAGCTTCATTAAATACTTCTTTAATAGTCTTATAGTTTTTTGCTTCATATTTAATATTTTTATTTTTTTCCTTATGTTCTTCTATAGTCATTTCTTCTATTTCAGATATTCCCTCCATTTTCAATTTAGGAAATTTGAAATTTGGTATTTTGAAATCTTTTAATATTCTCACAAATATCACTCCATTTTTATTTTCTAAAACTATATAGGGAAAATTACCTATACATTTAATATTATTGCACATAATTTAAAATTTGTAAATACAACTGAACAAGTATTCTAAGATGTTTTTCTAGAAAAACTTACGCGTATGCAGAAAACTTATTATATTTTACATAACTTGTTGAAAATATAACAAAAATGTTATATAATTGTAATGTAGGGGCTTTTTAAATTTTGAAACATAGAAAACGTCTTTCCGTAAGCGGTTTTTTACAGCTTAAAAATGACCCTTAAAAATTGGAAAAATACACTATTGACATTAGAAAATAAGAAAAGTAGAATGTAAATAGTATTATTATATTTTAAAGGAAGGTAAGAATATGGAAACAAAGAAAATTATTGGGATGTTAATTGTAAGCTTAATCACAATACTAGCAATTTGCACATTCTTTACAACAAATTCATATGCGGCAGATTCTAGTTATGTATTAGGAATTACAAACGTAAGAGAACCACAAAATGGTAAATTAGGTGGGGCATATGGTATTGCTGGACTAAAATCAGATGGAACACCAAATAAAAAAGTATGGAAAATAGTATCATATCCAAATGCGGGAAATACCATAAATTATGATAATGCTTTTTATTGTATTAAAGCAGAACATGGATTTGTAAGTAATACATCTTCAATTGATGTATCTACAATAAGAAAAACTTATGATACAAGTTTTAACATGAAAACACAAAGTGGAGAAGTTCTTAATAGATTAAATGCAATAAATACAGCAACAAGTAAACCAGAGCTAACACAGGAAACATATAACAAAATAATATGGATATTAGATAATATATATTTACCAAAATCATCAAATGCAGCTCAAAGTAAACAAGAACTAATGGAAGCTGCAGGAATAACAGATTATGCAGATGGAGTATTATTAACAGATGATGATATTGAAGTGGTTCAACAATTAGCAATATGGTACTTTACAAATGCTGAAGATTCAAATTACCATTCTAATAATGGTAGTGGAGAACCAGTATTATCTGAGATACTATTTAATAATAATACAGGTAAAGACAGCCAATATAAAAGTTTTGCAAATTGGTATGATGATGCATTACTAGATATAAGAACTGGAACAACACGTCAATACCAAGCAGAAGACCTATATAAATATTTAATAAGTGAAGCAAACAAAAATGGAAATTATACATCAAATCAAACACCAACATCACCAATAAGTTTAGATAAATCAAGATTTAAAGCAGAACAAGTAGGAGAAAGATACATAATTGGACCATTAAATATAACTGTAGACTCAAAAAGACAATACAATATGAGTGAATTAAAATTTAAGGACCAAAATAATAATGATATAGTTCTTACAGGAGAAAACCAATTATTAAATGCAAATAAAGAAGTTGTTGCAAGTGGAAATATTGCAGATGTTATAGGACAAGATTTTTATATTTCTTTACCAATCACTACATCTATAACAAATGTAACATTTAGTATAAAAGCAAATTATACAATAACAGATGCAATATATTATACTACTAACCAAAATACATATTTACAAGAACAACCAGTTGTACTTGTTGAAAAAGTTACTAAAAATTATGAAGATAATGCAACAGTACAATTACCAAAATTAAGATACTTAGATTTAGCTTTAAGAAAATCTATTACAAAAATAAATGGTGTTGAACCAACACAAAATAGATTACCACAAGTAGATTATTCAGAATTAGAAGCAGGAACAGATACAACAGCTAAATATAATCATCCAAAAAATGATTTAATAACAGGAAATGGTCAATTTATAGAATATACAATAACAGTATATAATGAAGGTGAAAAAGACGGATATGCAGCAGAAATAAAAGATTACTTACCAGCAGGAATTGAATTTGTGGAACTTGTTTCACCAACAGATAAATATAGTGCAAGTGTTGTTAAAAATGATGATGGAACATCTGTTGTAACAATAACGAATACAGGAAAAAATGTATTAGATAGTTACACTTCTGGAATACCTGCAAATGAAAGCTTTACAATAAGATGTAAAGTAACATTGGATGAAGGAACAGAAGATGTAAGACTAGTAAATATAGCTGAAATTACAAAATATTATGATAGTGAAAGTAACTTAGAAACAGACGTGGATAGAGATTCACAAACAGAAAACTTCCCAGATGATTTAAAAAATAATTCATATAATGGAAATGGGCAAGAAGGAGAATATATACCAGGACAACAAGATGATGATGATTTTGAGCCTGTAATAATACCAGGAAAATATTTTGATTTATCATTAAGAAAATTTATTTCAGCAGTTAATGGTGTAGCACCAGAAGTTAGTAGAGAACCAGAAGTAGATGTAACACCATTAATTACAGGAGAAAGTACAACAGCAATATATAATCATCCAAAAGTTCCACTATCTGTTAAAGTTGGAGACATAGTAACATATACAATACGTGTATATAATGAAGGTCAATTAGATGGATATGCAGAAGAAATAACAGATCATTTACCACCACAATTAGAGTTTTTACCAGATGATGAAGACAACATTGCAAATGGTTGGTATTATGATGAAACAGATACAAGTTTAAGAACAATAAAAACAAATCACCTATCAAAAGCTGTAGATGCAGATAATATAATTAAAGCATTTGATGGAGAAACATTAGATTATGTAGATATAACTGTAAAATGTAGAGTAAAAGATACTGCTACATCAGGAGAAAAGATAACAAATATAGCAGACATAACAGATTTTGCAGATAAAGATGGAGACGAAGTAGTAGATAGAGATTCTGAGGAAGATAATGTACAATTACCAAGTGATGAAGACTTACCAAATTACAAAGATGAAGAAATAAACAGAGGAGACGAATATATACCAGGACAAGAAGATGATGATGATTTTGAAAAATTACAAGTACAAATATTTGACTTAGCATTAAGAAAATTCATCACTGCAGTAGATGACGAAAATATAACAAATAGAGTTCCAGTACCTACAATGGGTGAAGATGGAAACATTGTATATAATCACACAAAAGACCCAGTACAAGTACAAACAAATAATATAGTAACATATACAATAAGAGTATATAATGAGGGAGATATTGCAGGTTATGCAGCAGAAATAACAGACGATTTGCCAGAAGGATTATTATTCTTACCAGATAATGAGTTAAATGTGACATATCGTTGGAAAATGATAGATAAAAATGGTAATGAAACACAAAATGTAGAAGAAGCTGTAAAAGTAACAACAGATTATCTATCAAAAGAACAAGAAGAAACAGAAGGTGAAAATTTACTTGCTACATATAATAAGGAATTAGGAATTACAAGTACAAATCCAGATTATAGAGATGTAAAAATAGCATTTAAAGTAATTGAACCAAATACATCTGATAGAATTTTAACAAATATTGCTCAAATATCAGAAGATACTGATGAAGATGGAAATCAAATAGATGATGAAGATTCAACACCAGGAAATGATGACATGGAAGAAGACGATATAGATGTTGAACATGTAAAATTAGTATACTTTGATTTAGCATTAAGAAAATTTATTACAAAAGTAGATAATTTAGAAATTAATAACAGATATCCAGTACCTACAATGGGTGAAGATGGAAACATTATATATAATCACACAAAAGATCCTGTTGAGGTAGAAAATGGAGATATAGTAACATATACAATACGTGTATATAATGAAGGAGAAATGGCTGGATATGCAGCAGAAATAACAGATGATTTACCAGAAGGATTGTTATATCTTCCAGATAATGAAACAAATATACAATATCGTTGGAAAATGATAGATAGCCAAGGTAATGAAACACAAAATGTAGAAGAAGCTGTAAAAATAACAACAGATTATCTATCAAAAGAGCAAGAACAAGAAGAAGGAGCAAATTTATTAAAACCATTTGATAAAGCTGCAGGTATTACAGATCAAAATCCAGATCATAGAGATGTAAAAATAGCATTTAAAGTAACAGAGCCAAACACATCTGATAGAATTTTGATAAATACAGCAGAAATATCAGAAGATACAGATGAAGATGGAGAACCAGTAGATGATGAAGATTCAACACCAGGAAATGATGAAGATGGTGAAGATGATATTGATATTGAAAAAGTAAAAGTAAAATACTTTGATTTAGCTCTTAAAAAATGGGTAACACAAGCAATTGTGATTGAAGATGGAAAACAAACTATTACAGAGACAGGACATACTGGAGATGAAAACCCTGAACCAGTTGTAAAAGTAGATTTAAAAGATAAGAAACTAAATAGTGTTACTGTTAAATTTAAATATAAAATTAAAGTTACAAATGAAGGGGAAATCGAAGGATATGTAAAAGAAATTAAAGATCACATACCAGAAGGATTAAAATTCTTACCAGAAGATAACCCAGATTGGAAACAAGTATCAGAAGATGTAGTAGCAACAACAAAACTAGAAAATACATTATTAAAACCAGGAGAAAGTGCTACTGTAGATATTATCTTAACATGGATTAATGGAGACGATAATTTAGGCTTAAAAGTAAATATAGCAGAAATTAGTAAAGATTATAATGATAGTGATACACCTGATATAGACTCTACACCAGATAACTTCAAAGAAGGAGAAGACGACATAGATGATGCACCAGTAATATTATCAATAAAAACAGGAGAAGCAAGAATATATATTACTTTAGCTGGAATTATATTAGTAACATTAGCTGGTGGAATATTCCTAATTAAAAAATTTGTATTATAATATAAATAACCTTGAATAAAAAAGGAATTGCAAAGTTTTGCAATTCCTTTTGAACTTTAGGGACGTTCCTTAAAGTTCATCCCAGAAAATGTAAAGTAAAATTTAAATATATTGTTTACAACTAAAAATGCTTATGATATAATTTTTTTTGAATTGGAAAGAGGTGTAAAAATTAAATGAATCAAATATTACAAACTGAAAATAAAAAGAATACGGCTCCTATTGAAATAAAAAAAGTAGTAAAATTTTTTGCTATTGCAATAGCTATATTTGCAATAATATTAATAGGATTAGGAATATATTTTTTAGTTAGTAATAGTAACACACAAACACCAGAAAATCCAGTAACACAAGAAGAGGCAACACCAAATGTAAATATAACAAAACAAGATGATAAAATATTAATAGAAGTAACAAATCAAATAGCTATTTCAAAAATTGTGTATAATTGGAATGATGAAGCTGAAAATACTATAGAAGGAAATAATAGTACAAGTTTATCTGAAACTATAGACTTGCCATTTGGAACAAATACATTAAATTTAACTGTAATAGATATGAATGGTAAAGAAACTAAATTCCAAAAAGAATATGTAGTAGATGGAGATGGAAAACCTGTTGTTGAATTAACATTAACAAAAGATTACAAAATCAAAATTACAGTACAAGATTCAGTAGGTTTAAAATATATTGAATATACATGGAATAATGGAGAAAAAACAAGAATAGATGCTAATGTAGATAATTTAAATCTTATAGAAGAAAGCGTTGAAATTCCATTAGGTCAAAACACATTAACTGTAAATGCTGTTAATACAAGAGATGTCATAACAACAAAAGAATTAGAAGTAAAAGGTGTAAAAAGACCAGAAGTAACACTTACAAAAGATGGCGATTATCTAGTTATAAGAGCAGAAGACGAAAATGCAATGAAAATAGTAACATATGTTCTAAATGGTCAGAGATATCAACTAAACTTTGGAGATAAAAAAGTAATTGAATACAGACAAGAAATTCCGAAAGGAGAAAGCACTTTAGAATTAACTGCAGAAAATGTCGATGGAGGAATTACAGAGAAAAAAGCAAAAATTATTAATTAAAAGAGAAGGAAATTAACCTTCTCTTGTTATGCTTAAATAAAAGGAAGAAAATAGAAATGGAAACTTTTTTGTATATAATAAAGATTATAATGTATTTTATAGTATATTCGTTTTTAGGATGGGTTATGGAATCTGTATTAAAAACTTTTCTTCAAAAAAAGCCAGTAAATAGCGGCTTTTTGTATGGACCTTTTTGTCCTATATATGGATTTGGTGCAATTATAATGTTCCTATTCTTAAGTGGATTTAAAGATAAACCAATACTATTATTTATAATTGGATTTGTTGTATTATCATTATGGGAATACCTTGTAGGATGGCTATTAGAAAAAATATTTCATACAAAGTATTGGGACTATTCAGAAAACAGATTTAATATAAAAGGAAGAGTATGCCTAATGAATTCATTATTTTGGGGATTCTTAGGAGTAGTATTTATTAGATATATTCATCCATATATAATGGAAAAAGTAGATGTTATAGAACCAGGTTATTTAATATTTTTAACTATTACACTTTTAATAATTATAATAGTTGATTTAATTGTAAGTATAGTTAAATTAAACAATATAAATATCAACTTAGAAAAATTGAAAGAAATAACTAATACTATTAAAGAAAGATTAGATGAACTAGAGACAAAACAAATAAATAAAGAAAATATTATGCAAGTGGTAGAAGATTTAAAATATAAACAAACAAAAATAAAAAGAAAATTATTAAGGCAAACTAATAGATTAAAAAAAGCATTCCCTAGCATGAAATCTGATGTAATTGAAAAGCTGAATGAATTTCTAAAAGAAAAGAAAGATAATATAAGGAAAAATAAATAAAAAAGGAGACAAACTATGATACAAGAAATTTATATTATAGATGATGAAACGTCATTAGTAAAGAAATTAAAAGAGCAATTTAAAAATGATAAAGAATATAGTTTTAAAACAGTTAAAACGAATGATATTGAAACAGCTCTAAAAAGCATACCATCACTAATAATAATAAATGAAGATAGTATTAATGTTGATATAATTGAATTATGTAATAGAATAAGAGAAGATGATGATAATAGTATTACACCAATAGTAGTACTTGGAGAAAACAAAGATAAAGAACATAGAATTGATATTTTGAAATTATGTGTGGAATATTATATTGTAAAACCAGTTGATAATGATTATTTATATTATACAATAAAAAATATAGTAAGATTAATGTATACTAATAGAAGAGTAAGCCCGTTAACAGGATTACCTGGAAATGTACAAATACAAACAGAAATGAAAAAACGATTACTAAAAAAGGAACATTTTGCTATACTATACTTTGACTTAGATAATTTTAAAGCATATAATGATTTATATGGATTTGCAAAAGGAGATGAAATAATTAAATTTACAGCAAGAGTAATATCTAGAAACATACACAATAGTGATGTGGAAAGCAGTTTTGTAGGTCATATAGGTGGAGATGATTTTGTCGCAATTGTAAATAATGGAGATTATGAAGAAATATGCAAAAAAGTAATTCAAGAATTTGATGAAAAAGTTTTACAATATTATACAAAAGAAGATATACAAAAAGGATATTTAGAAGTAGCAAATAGAAGAGGAATAATGGAACAATTTCCATTAACTTCAATTTCAATAGGAGTAGTAGATGTAGCAGTAGGAAGATTTAAAAATGTACTAGAAATAGGTGAAGTTGGAGCTCAAGTAAAACATTTAGCTAAAACTACAGTAGGTAGTTCTTATGTAATAAATAGAAGAAAATAAGACTGGTATTTCCAGTCTTTATTTGTAACAAAAGTTTATTCAAAAATAATTTTATCTTTTTCTAATTTTTTTATTCTAGCAAGAGAATATACATCTATTCCTAATTTTTTTAACTTTTCAATTCCTGGTTGAAAAGATTTTTCAATAACGATACCAATTCCAGCACAACTTGCCATACCCATTTCTAGTAGGCGTAAAGCACCACTTGCAGCTTCACCATTTGCTAAAAAATCATCAATAATTAAAATATTATCATTAGGTAAAATATAGTCCTTAGAAACTGTTAAATTATAAGTTATACCTTTTGTAAAAGAAGTTACAGGGGTTGTATAAATGTTATTGTTTAAAGTTTTAGAAGTTTGCTTTTTTAAAATTACTAATGGAACATTTAAAATATCTGCTACCATAATAGCTGGTGATATACCAGAACTTTCAATAGTAACAACTTTAGTTATTTCTTTATTTTTAAAATAATTAGCAAATTCTAAACCAATTTCTTTCATTAATTTTGGATCGACTTGATGATTCAAAAAACTATCAACTTTTAAAATATTATTATCTAATGCTTTACCATCTTTTAAAATTCTATCTTCTAATAATTTCAAAACAATCACTCCAAATTATATAAATTATAACTATTATAACATAAAAATATAAAAAATAACATACATATATAAATATAAGAGGGGATTATATGATATTAATACAAAAAAAGAGAATAATATTTGTTTTAAGTATGGTATTTATTTCAGTATTTGTATATTTCTTTAGTGTTAACACAGACCAGACAATAGAAACAGTTAGTTTGCCTGTTACTAATAAAGTAGTAGTAATAGATGCAGGACATGGAGGAGAAGACCAGGGGGCAGAATCTGCAAATGGAGTAACAGAAGCCCAAACTAATTTAAAAATTGCGCTAAAAGTACAGAATTTGTTAGAACAAGCTGGATGTACAGTAATATTAACACGTTCAGACGAAAATGCAATTTATGATGTAGATTCAAAAA
The DNA here is from genome assembly GCA_904381285.1 of uncultured Clostridia bacterium. Lineage (GTDB taxonomy): Bacteria > Bacillota > Clostridia > TANB77 > CAG-508 > RGIG8482. Next base: position 11,771 of record CAJFII010000015.1, read on the forward strand.
CATTAAGGCAAAAGAAAAATTCAGATATAAAAAATAGAGTAAAAATTGGTAACGAATCTAGTGCAGATATATTTGTAAGTATACATTTAAACAAAATTCCACAATCACAATATTATGGTTGGCAAACTTTTTATAAACAAGGAAATGAACAAGGAAAAAACTTAGCAACATGTATTCAAAACAGTTTAAATGAAGCAATACAAAAAGAAAATAAAAGAGTACCATTAAAAATAGATAATATATATATTATAAAAAATGTTGAAATTCCAACTAGTATTATAGAATGTGGTTTTTTATCTAATCCTGAAGAAGAAAAATTATTATTACAAGATGATTACCAAAATAAACTTGCTTGGGGAATTTATACTGGAATAATTAATTATTTTTATGAAAATGAAAATCAAAATTAAAATATCAAAAAAACTAGAATTAAATTAAAGCCAAAAGAATAGAAATAGCATTTAAAAACATCTAATTTCTATTCTTTTTTGCATAAATTTTTCAGATATGGAAAAGCTAATTTTAAAAAATACATATCAAGGAGTGGAGTTTTTTGAAATTAGCTAAAATATTAAATATAAAAGGAGCATTATTAGACAAATACCAATTAGAAAATTATTTAGAAAAAATGGCATCTGACCATGTACTAAAAGAAAAATCAGATGCACAAACTTATCCTATCACAAGGCTAGAAGATAATTTTAAATTTATTACAAAAACATATGAAATATTAAATGAAGATTTAAAACTAGGAATAAACATTCATCCAGCTGGAGAATGGTTATTAGATAATTATTATATTATTGAAGAAACTGTAAAAACAATTCAAAAAGATATGACAATAAAAAAATACAAGAACCTTGTAGGAATTGCAAATGGAGCATATGAAGGGTTTGCAAGAATATATGTGCTTGCTACTGAAATAGTAGCTTATACAGAAGGTAGAATTGAGGCACATACTTTAGAAGACTTATTAAAAGCATATCAAAATAAGAAGACATTAAATATGGAAGAACTATGGAACATAGGTACTTTCTTGCAAATTGCTTTAATTGAAACAATAAGGAGTGTATGTGAAAAAATATATTCAGTGCAATTACAAAAATATAGAGTGGAAGATATTATTGAAAGATTAGTAGAATATAAAACAGCACATGAACAAAAATTTAATCAAAAACCAAAATATAAAACTAAAATAATAGAATCAGGACAAATGAAATATCCATTTATTGAATATATGTCATATAGATTAAAAAGATATGGAAAAAAAGCATCTAGTTATTTAGAAATATTAGAAGAACAAGTAATGAAAATGGGAACTACTGTATCTGATGTTATAAAAAAAGAACATTTTGATATAGCTGTAAGAAAAGTTACAATTGGAAATTGTATAAAAAGTATAAAAGAAATTGGGAGAATTAATTTTCAAGAGATATTTGAAAACATAAATGGAGTAGAAATATTACTAAAAGAAGATCCAGCAGGAATATATGAAAAGATGGACTATAAAACAAAAATATATTATAGAAACAAAATAAAAGAGATATCTAAAAAAACAAAAATATCAGAACTTTATATTACAAAAAAAGCTTTAGAATTGGCACAAAAAAATAAAAAAAATGATGATATAGATAAAACATCACATATTGGTTATTATTTAATTTCAGATGGTATAAAAGAATTGTATAAAAGCTTACAAACAAATAAAAAGCCATATTTACCAAAGCATAAAGTAGCAATATACATTTTTTCTATAGTAATAATTTCAATAATAATTTCAGGTTTATTATCTACTTATATATATAAACAGACTAATATATTAATAAGTGTATTAACTTTCATAATAACATATATCCCTATTACACAATTAGTTACACAGTTAATACAAAGCATATTAAATAAAATTATAAAACCAGTACTAATACCTAAAATGGATTATTCATCTGGGATACCAGAGGAAGAAACTACAATGGTAATAATACCAAGTATTGTAAAAAATGGGAAAAAAGTAAAAGATTTAATTTCAAAATTAGAAGTATTTTATCTTGCAAATAAATCGGAAAATATATATTTTACTTTATTAGGAGATACAACATCTTCAGATAAAGAAAAAGAAAACTATGATGATGAAATAATAAAAGTAGGAAAAGAAGAAGTAGAAAGATTAAATAAAAAATATCCAAATGAAAAAATGGGCAAATTCCAATTTGTATATAGAAAAAGAGTGTGGAATGACGGAGAAAAATGTTTTTTAGGTTGGGAAAGAAAAAGAGGATTAATAAATCAATTTAATGAATATATGTTAGGAAATATAGAAAACCCATTTATAGCAAACACAATGGAAGAAGAAAAACAAAAAAATCAACTTCCGAAAATTAAATATATAATTACACTAGATTCAGATACTAATTTAATTCTAAATTCAGGACTAGAATTAATAGGAGCAGCATCACATATATTAAACAAACCAGAATTAAATAAAACAAATGATGCAGTAATAAAGGGACATGCACTAATACAACCTAGAGTTGGAATTGATTTAATATCAGCGAGAAAAAGTATATTTACAAAAGTGTTTGCAGGAGCAGGTGGTGTAGACATATATGCAAATGCAATATCAGATATATATCAGGATAATTTTGGAGAGGGAATATTTACTGGAAAAGGAATTTATGATTTAGAAGTATTTTCAAAAGTATTAAAAGATGAAATCCCAGAAAATACAGTATTAAGTCATGACTTATTAGAAGGAAATTATCTAAGATGTGGACTTGCAAGTGACATTTTTTTACTAGATGGATGTCCATATAAGTATAATGCATTTATTGAAAGGCAAAGTAGATGGATTAGAGGAGATTGGCAAATTATAAAATGGATAATGCCAAATATTAAGTCTAGAAGCGGAATTAAGAAAAAAAACCCATTAAATACATTATCAAAGTTTAAAATAATTGATAATTTAAGAAGAAGTCTAGTTGAAATACAAATTATTATTACACTATTTGTAATGAGTTTATTAGATATAGTACTAAATATAAAAATATGGCCAATTATAACTTTAATGTTATTAACGATTGTATTACCTTCAATAATTGATATATTTGTATATATAACACAAAAAGAATATAAACAAATAAACCATAAATTTTTTGCAAAAACAATATCCAATTTGAAAGGAAGTATTTTAAGGGGAATTTTAAACTTAGCATTCTTACCACATAAGGCATATGTCTCAATAGATGCTATAATAAGAACTATTTATAGGATGACAGTATCAAAACAAAATTTATTACAATGGACAACTGCTGAAGAAGCAGAAAATAAAGGAAAAAATGATGTTATTTCATATTTCAAACTAATGGGTGCAAATATTGTAACAGGAATTTTAGGGATAGTAATATTATTATTTATGAAACAGAATATAGTAATAAATGTAGTATTTTTGGGACTATGTATTCTTTGGCTTATAGCACCTATAATTGCATATTATATTAGTAAAGAAGACATTCAAAAAGCAAAAGTAAAAGAATTATCAAACGAGGAAATAGAATATGTTATGCAAATTGGAAAGAAAACTTGGGAGTATTTTGAAAACTATATAAACAAAGAAAATAACTTTTTACCACCAGATAATTACCAAGAAGGAAGAAATGTAAAAATAGTAGATAGAACGTCATCTACAAACATAGGATTAGGTTTAATAAGCATTATGTCTGCCTATGATTTGGGTTATATAAATTTAGAAAAAACAATAAATATGATGAAAAACATGTTAGAAACAATAGAAAAGCTATCTAAGTGGAATGGACATCTATATAATTGGTACAATATAAAAACTTTAGAACCATTAATACCAAGATATATTTCAACAGTAGATAGTGGAAATTTAATTGGATATTTATATATAGTAAAAGAATTCTTGATACATTTAATTATACGACAGAAACAAAATATGGAAAATAATGAGGAAAATACAATAAATGAGGATACCTTAAATATAATGTTAAATATAGTAAATAATATCATTGATAAAACAGATTTTAAGCCACTATATGATTATGAAAAACGACTATTTTCAATTGGATATAATGTAGAAGAAAATAAACTTACAGACTCTTATTATGATTTACTTGCATCTGAGTCAAGACAAGCAAGTTTAGTTGCAATTGCAAAACATGATATTCCTTCAAAACATTGGCAAAACTTAAGTAGAACATTAACAATAATGAACGGATATAAAGGTTTAGTATCTTGGTCAGGTACAGCATTTGAATATTTAATGCCAAATGTTAATATACGAAGATATGAGGAAAGCTTACTTGATGAATCATGTAAATTTATGATTATGAGTCAAAAAGAATATGCTAAAAAATTAGGTATACCATGGGGAATATCTGAATCAGCTTTTAATTTAAAAGACTTGAATTTAAACTATCAATATAAGGCCTTTGGAATACCTTGGCTAGGATTAAAAAGAGGACTTGCAGATGAAATGGTAGTTTCTCCATATGCTAGTATACTTGCAATAACAGATATTCCAAAAGAAGTAGTTAAGAACCTAAAAGAACTAGAAAAAAATGGTATGTACGGAAAATATGGTTTTTATGAAGCAATAGATTATACACCAGCTAGATTAAGAAGTAAACAAAAATATGAAGTGGTTAAAACTTATATGGCACATCACCAGGGATTGATATTGTTGTCTATAAATAATTTAATAAACAATAATATTTTGCAAGAAAGGTTTATGGGAAACCCAGATATAAAGGCGGTAGATATTTTATTACAAGAAAGAATGCCAGAAGATGTTATTATAACGAAAGAGAAAAAAGAAAAAATACAGAAATTAAAAAATGTAGATTATGAAAATTATAGTTTAAGAGTGTTTACAAAATTAGATTACAGATTAAACAATTATAATGTTATCTCAAATGATAATTATTCTATATGTATAAATGAAAGAGGAGAAGGTTTTAGTAAATATAAAAATATATTAATAAATAGATATAAAATGACCAATGATTATTCACAAGGTATAGGATTTTACATTAAAAATATAAGAACTAAAAGAATCTGGAATACAATTTATTCAAATTATATAGTAAAACCAGATAAATATGAAGTGGATTTTATGCCTGATATGGATAAATTTGTTAGAAATGATGAAAACATTACAACAACATTAAAAATTATTACTGCACCAGATGATCCGGTAGAAATAAGGTCATTAGAATTAAAAAATAATGGAAATTTAGAAGAAACATTAGAAATATCAAGCTATCTAGAGCCTGTATTATCTACTAAAGAACAAGATTATTCACATATGGCGTTTAATAATTTGTTCTTAAAATATGAATATTTAGAAAATACGAATTCAATTTTAATAAAAAGAAATAAAAGAGGAGATATTGAACCAATTTACCTAGGTGTAAACTTGTATACACAAAATGAAACAATAGGCGATTTAGAATATGAAATAGATAAAGAAAAATTAAACCCTGGTTTTGGAATGGAGATTCCAAAAATGATAGAAAATTCAATACCATTTTCTAAACACTTGGGACTAACAGTTTCTCCAATTGTAGCAATGAAAAGAACAATAAAAATAAAACCAGGAGAGAAAGCGACATTAAATTTAATAATAGCTGTTTCCGAAGACAAAGAAAAAATAGAAGAAAATATAATAAAATATATAAATTCAGAAAACATAAAAAAAGCTTTTGAATTATCAAAGGTAAGAGTGGAAGAAGAAGCAAGATATTTAGGAATAAAAGGTAAAGATATAGAAATTTATCAAAAACTTTTATCATATTTAATAGTTCAAAATCCTATGAAAAAATTATATTTAAAAGGCTGTAACAAAACTCATGAATTACAAGAACTATGGAAATATGGTATATCAGGTGATTTGCCAATTTTACTTGTAAAAATAAGAGATGTTAATGATTCTTATGTAATTGGAGAAATTTTAAAAGCATATGAATTTTTAAGGGTAAAAAATATAAATATAGATTTAGTAATATTAAATGAAGAAGAAAATGTATATGAAAGATATGTAAAAGAAGCAATAGAAATGGAAATATTGAATAGACAATTAATGTATTTACTAAACCAAAAAGGTGGTATTTTTGTAATAAATGCAAATGAAATAGAAAATAAGGAAATATTAGATTTTAAAGCAAATTTAATTGTAGATGCACATGAAGGAAATATAAAAACATTTATAAAAGACTTAGAAGAAGATTATTTAGACAAAATTAAGAAAATAAATTATGAAGAAGAAAACTATAAGATATTACCAAACTACGAAAAAAGAAGTAATTTAGTAGAAATAGAAAATCTAAAATACTATAATGAGTATGGAGGTTTTTCAGAAGATGGAAAAGAATATATAATAAAAATAACAAAAGATACAAAACCACCAGTTGTATGGAGTCATGTACTTGCAAATCCACATTTTGGAACAGTGGTAACACACAATAACTCTGGATATACTTGGTATAAAAATAGTAGGTTAAATAGAATTACTAGTTGGAGTAATGATGCAGTTCTAGATATACCATCTGAAATAATATATATAAAAGACAAGGAATATGGTACTTTATGGTCATTATGCCCTAATATAAATGAAGATGATGAAGAATATTATATAACATATGGCTTTGGATATTCTAAATTTACCAATATTAGAATGGGCTTATTACAGGAGCAAGAAACTTTTATACCAATTAATGATAATGTAAAAGTAAATATATTAAGATTAAAAAATACAACCCCAGAGAAGAAAGAGCTTAAATTAGTATATTATTTAAAACTAGTACTGGGGGAAGATGAAACAAAAACTAGCGGATATATAAATTTAGATTTTGACCAAAATTCAAATATAATTTATGCAAAAAACTTATATTCTCAAGATATAAAGGATTCTAAATGTTATATATCAAGTAGTGAAAAAATAAAATCATTTACAGGAAATAAAAAAGCTTTCATAGGAAATGGAACATTAAAAAAACCAGAAGCATTAAAACAAATTAAATTAGGAAACGAAAATTCATTAGGAGAACAACCTTGTGTAGCAATAGAAATTAATGTAGAGTTAAAAGCTTTTGAAGATAAAGAAATAGTATTTGTTTTAGGTGCAGATGAAGCAAGAACGCAAGAAATAGCATATAAATATACAATACCAGAAAATGCAAGAAAAGAACTAGAAAATACTAAAAAATATTGGAATGATCTATTAAGAAAAGTTTCAGTAAAAACACCAATAGAATCTATGAATATACTATTAAATGGCTGGTTAGCATATCAAACAATTGCATGTAGATTATGGGCAAGATCAGGATTTTATCAATCAGGAGGAGCATATGGCTTTAGAGATCAATTACAAGATACAATGGGAATAAAATATATATCTACAGACTTTATGAAAAAACAAATTTTAGAACATGCTAGACATCAATTTATTGAAGGAGATGTAGAACACTGGTGGCATACAGAAACCATGAGGGGAATTCGTACAAGGTTTTCAGATGACTTATTATGGCTTGCATATGTTACAGCAGAATATATAAAGTTTACTGGAGATACCTCAATTTTAGATGAAAAGGTTCCATATGTATCAGGCGAAATATTACAAGATGGAGAAGATGAAAATTATGATATTCACATGCCAACAGACATTAGCGAAGAAATATATAAACACTGTACAAGAGCAATAGACAAAGGAATTAACTTAGGGGAACACGGGATTCCAAAGATTGGTTCAGGAGATTGGAACGATGGATTTAGTACAGTTGGAAATAAAGGTAAAGGAGAAAGCATATGGCTAGGATTTTTCTTATATGAAGTCTTGAATAGATTTATTCCAATATGTGAAATGAAGCAAGATATACAAAAAGTAGATGAATATAAACAAGTAAGATGTAATTTAAAAAGAGCATTAAATTCTGAAGGCTGGGATGGAAGATGGTTTAGAAGAGCATACACGGATGATGGAGATATTTTAGGAAGTATCCAGAATGATGAATGTAAAATAGACAGTATAGCCCAGAGTTGGTCTGTAATATCTGGAGCAGGTGATAATGATAAAAAATATATTTCTATGGAAAGTTTGGAAAACTATTTAGTAGATAAGCAAAATGGAGTAATAAAATTATTAGATCCAGCATTTGAAAAAAGTAAATTAGAACCAGGATATATAAAAGCATATTTACCAGGAGTAAGAGAAAATGGTGGACAATACACGCATGCAGCAATATGGTCTATAATTGCATGGGCAATGTTAGGCATTGGAGAAAAAACAGCAGAATATTTTAAAATAATAAATCCTATTGAACATTCAAGGACTAAAGAAGAGGCTAATCGTTATAAGGTTGAACCATATGTAATAGCAGCAGATGTATATGGAGTAGGAAATTTAGTAGGAAGAGGTGGTTGGACTTGGTATACAGGCTCAAGTAGCTGGATGTACAAAGCAGGAATTGAATATATATTAGGATTAAAAATAGAAAATGAAACTTTATCTTTAAATCCCGTAATACCATCACAATGGAAAGAATATAATATAAGATATGAATATAAAACAAGTGTATATAATATAAAAATAAAAAATCCAAATAATAAAAATACAGGTATAGAAAAATTTATAGTAAATGGAGAAGAGTTAGAAGAGAAGAAGGTAAAATTGATTGATAATGGTAAAATAAATGAAATAGAAGTTTTAATGTAACATTATTGTAATGTAATATTGTTGTAAAAAATTTAAAAAATTTTTATCATATATTTGGTACAAGCAACATATAATATAAGTATATAGCGGTATTGGCCAATTCTAATCAAATTTGACATTTAAATTTTTATAGTGTATAATCACATTATCGCTTGAAGGAGGGATAATTATTCAAATGATTAAAAATGAGGAAGCATCACTGTCAATAAAAAGAATAGCATGTATAACTGTTTTACTTATATTTTTATTAGGCATAGGAGTAATGGCAACTAATATACAATTAAATAATGTAAAAATTATACTTTCAAATAATTATGAAATGAATGTATTAACTACAAAAACTAAAGTGTCAGAAGTTCTAGAGGAAAATCATATTGTAGTTTTACCAGAAGAAACAGTTGTACCAAATGCAGATTCTGATATAACAAATAACAAAACAATCACAATTACAAAAGCATCTGAAAATGAAAACGATGTTATAAAATTGGCAGAAGAAAATAGTGAAGTTTCAATGGAACAATTATTAGGAGACTATACACCAATAGTTGAAAAAATCATTACGGAACAAGTAGAAATACCATTTGAAACAATTACTAAAGATGCAGAAAATGCATCAGGAGATACAACAAGTAAAGTTATTACACAAGGAAAAAATGGATTAAAAGAAATAACATATAAAGCTAAATTCAGAAATGATATTGAAATAGAAAGGACAGTTTTATCTGAAAAAGTTATAACCGAGCCAGTAAATAAAGTTGTTCAAGTAAATAAAAAAGTAGTAACAACAAGATCAAGTAGTAATACAAGAACAGCAACTACAAATCCAGCAACATCTGCAAGTACTTCACTTGCAAAAAAGGTAGCAGGAAAGACACCAGTAGTAAAAACATTTAATACATCTGCATATTGTTCATGTAGTAAATGTTGTGGAAAATCAACAGGAATAACATCATCTGGAGCAAAAGCTAGTTCATGGTATACATTAGCAGCAGGAAGTGGATATCCAATTGGAACAGTAATATATATACCATATTTCAAAAATAAACCAAATGGTGGTTGGTTTGTAGTACAAGATAGAGGTGGAGCAATTTCTAACAACAGACTAGATGTTTATATGGGAACACATTCACAAGCATTACAATTTGGTAGAAAAACTCTTGAATGTTATGTATATATGTAAAAAATATAAAGAACAGAAGAATCAAGAATCTTCTGTTCTTTTTCTTGACAATTTTAAATACAAATAATATGATAATGTTATAATAAAAGAACGGAGGAAATTAAATGAAAAAGTGTTTATTATTAGGAAATGGTGGAAGAGAAGCTGTAATTGCTGAATATATAAGCAAAGGATATAGCTTGTACTCAGTTCTTCCATATGAGAACCCTTCAATTGTAGAAGCAGTTAAAAATTCAGGTGGAAAATATATTGTAGGATCTCCATTCGATAAAGAATTAGTTAAAGATTTTATTAAAAAGGAAGAGCTAGAAATTTGTGTAGTAAGTAGTGATAACTTATTACAAGAAGGATTAATAGATTTAGCCAAAAGCTTAGGGCTTAAAGTGTTTGGACCTACTTCAAAAGGATCAAAAATTGAATGGAGTAAAACATATGCCTTAGAAGTTGTAAATGAACTTGCACCAGAAGTAATTATAAAAAACTATAATGTACATACAATAGATGAATTAGATAAAGCCATAAATAATTATCAGGATGAAAATTTTGTAGTAAAACCAGAAGGGCTAACAGGAGGAAAAGGAGTAAAAGTAGGAGGAGTACATTTTTCTACAAAAGAAGAAGGATATGAGTATGCTAAATCTTGTTTAGAAGAAAGTGGCACAGTAATTGTACAAGATAAAATAGAAGGTTCTGAATTTACTGTTATGTGTTTAACTGATGGAAAAAATGTTGTACCAATGCCAATAACATTTGATTATCCATATCGTTATGAAGAAGATAAAGGACCAGGTACAGGAGGAATGGGATGTATGAGCTACCCAAATGGATTATTACCATTCCTAACTAAAGAAGATGTAGATAAATGTGCAGAATTAATGAAAAAAACAATTTGTTATTTAAATAAAGATAACTTAGAATTTACAGGAGTATTATATGGAGGTTTCTTTAAAACAAAAGACGGAATAAAATTTATTGAATTTAATGCAAGATTTGGAGATCCAGAGGCAATAAATGTATTAAATGCTTTAGAAACACCATTTACAGAAGTTATAGAAAATATAATAAATGGAACATTATCTAGTGATAATTGCAAATTTAAAAATGCATATACATTTACAGTATATGTAGTAAGTAAAGACTATGCAGTAAAAGCAAATAAAGAAGCTACTATATTTAAATTAAACGAAAAAGCAATAAAAGATTCAGGAGTTAAAATATATTTTGCAAATGCAAAACAAATAGGAGAAGATACTTATACATCTGTAAGTAATTCAAGACTATTTGCAATTGCTACATCAGGTGAAGACTTTGAAGAAATCAGAAAAAAGGTTTATGATGTGATAGAAAAAAATGTAGATAAGGTGTTAGATTATAGAAAAGACATAGGAAAAATATATATACATTAAGAAAGTTGTAATTTTACATAAAAAGTGGTATAATATTATTTGTAACTTAGTAACCAATGCGTTATAATGAACCATTACTTATGTGTTCGTATATATCGCGAATTGTTGAAAAGAAAAGGAGAAAGGTATGAGAGAAAAAAGGTTTGAGGAGATTATGCGGCAAAATGGCATAAGGTTTCCGGTTTTCTTCAAAGAAAGGTTCTTAGAAAGATGGACTCCAGTTGCAATACAATATAAAAAATATTGTATTGCAAGAAAAGAAGAAATCGAAAACTGGGAGAAAGAACGAAAAGAATTTCTTAAAAACTGGAGTTTTGAACTTCCAGAATTGGACAAGAAATTTCCAAGGTTTAAATTTAAGACGCCAGAGGAAGCGCAGCAGGTGATTTCGATGGAATTCGATAAACTGGAGAATACCATCAGCAGGTATAAGGAAGAAAAGATTAATACTGAGCAAGAGCTGAAGGAAGATTGGATTCAGGAAGTCGTTGCACTTGCACCATCAGATTGCAAACTGATTGTCATTAAAGGCAATTATATACCTGAAAAATACCGCGAACTGTTTGAAAAAGAGGTAAAAACCGGCAGATCGGTACGTCTTTATTTTTCGTGGGCACCAGTATGGATTGCGTTTAGACCAAGCGAACCTATAAACACATACTACTGGCTTGTAAAGAAAAACACAAGTACAGTAGAGTATCTCTGCAAATAATTCAACAAATTAGCACCAATGTTCTCTGTTTTTTAGAGAACATTGGTGCTTTTATAATGTTTTTCTTGAATTATAATTCGCCATTTACAAATCTTTTTAAAGTTTCAATTAATTGTATTTTTTCAATAGCCTGTACTTTTTTACTAATTACTTCAGGAGTATCTGTAGGTTTTATTTCAATCTTTGTTTGTGTAATAATATTTCCCTTATCATATTCATTATTTACAAAGTGGATAGTAGGACCACTATATTGTTCTTTAGCTTCCCATACAGCATTATGAACCTTCATTCCATACATTCCTTTACCTCCAAATTTAGGAAGCAAAGATGGATGAGTATTTATAATTTTATATTTTTCTATTAACCTATTACCAATTAATTTTAGGTAACCTGCAAGTACAATCAAATCAATATTATAATTCTTTAAAACCTCATATAATTCTATATCTCTTTTTTCCATATCTTTATTATTAATTATATAAGTATCAATATTGGCAAGTTCTGCCCTTTTTAATGCATAAGCATTAGGGTTATCAGATACAACTAAATTTATTTTTGCATTTAATTCATTATCTTTTATTGCATCAATAATACTTTGTAAGGTAGTTCCACTTCCGTGAAACAAATACAACTAAATTATACATGAAAATCTCCTTTTTTATATAATATAAAATATTATAACAGAATAAAATGAAAAAAACAAATATAATTTTAAATGATATTTTTTATGTAAAAAAGTGATAATTAAAAATACTCTAAACTATTGCAAATAAAAGAATACAAAGATAAAATGACGAAAAAGAGAGAAAAAGCAGTAGGAGGACTAAAGAAAAATATGAGAACAGAAGAAGTAGAAAAGATAAAACAAAATAATGCAAAAAGTATAAGCAAAAAAATAATTAAGAAAGCAAAAGGAATAACATTAATATCATTAGTAATAACAATAATAATATTACTAATATTAGCAGGGGTAACATTAAGTCTAACATTGGGAGATAACGGAATAATAACTCAAGCACAGAAAGCAAAAGAAGCCCAGGAGATAGCAGCAATAAAAGAAGACTTGCAATTAGCAATATTAGATAAAGAACTAGAAAAGGGAGGAACAGGGCTAACCAAAGAAGAATTAGAAGAAATAGCAGGAAACTATGGAGAACTACAAGAAGATGGAAATACAATAAAAACGGATGAAGGATATGAAATAGATATAGGAGAAATATACAAACCAGGAGGAGGAACAAGTAATCCTGGAAGTGGAACAGGTGATGAAGAGCTAGCAGCATTAGAAGAAAAAATAAAAGAGCTAGAACAAACAGTAGGAGACTTAACAAATACAAAAACAGAACTAGAAGGAACAATAGAAGATTTAAACCAGCAACTAGAACAAGAACAAGGAGATAAGGCAGCATTACAAGAACAAATAACAAATTTAGAAGGCCAAGTAGATAGTTTAAATAAAACAATAGAACAACAAGAAAGTACAATAAATGATTTAAACACACAAATAGCAGAATTACAGAAGAAACAATCAACAGGAAATGCAACAGTAGCAGATGTATTAAGTGGAAAAACATTTTCAAACGGAACACAAACAGGATTAACAGGAACAATGCCAAATAGAGGAACATTAAGTTGGGCACCAAGCAATTCAACATCATATAATATACCAGCAGGATATTATAGTGGAGGAACGATAAGTACAACAAATGCATATAACACAGGATATAATGCAGGAAATACTGCGGGGTACAATAATGGCTATAATGCAGGGAAAAATGCAGGAAAAACGGTAAAATCAGTAACAGTATCTTGCTCATACACACAAGATGATTTTTCAGTAAATTCTCAAACAAAAGACTCATTTTCAGCCTCATATTCTGTTTCTGGAACAATAATAATGATTGATTGTTATACTGCTGATGGAAAATATAGAAATGTTTGGTCATCTTATAGTGGATTAATATACGCAATGAAAAGTACTAAATATACAACATATTCTACATCAGCGGGTACAGTTACTAATACATCATTTAGATTACCTTCTAATGATAACTCTGGAGCTGCAACAAGTGGAACAGCAGTTATATATTATATTCCTTAATTAATCAATTTTAGAGATAATATTTAAAAGGCTATTCATACGAATGGTCTTTTTTGATGTGAAATTTTCTAGATGACTATTATATAAAGTTTATTAATTAGTGAATAGTAGAATGGTTTGACTTTTATTATATCTTTTGATAATCTTATTTAAAAGACTAGAACAATGTTTGCATCTAAATGAAACTAAATATTAGGAGTAAAATATATGAAAATAGAAACAAAACTAGCATTAAATAATATGAAGAAAAATAAAAAAAGAAGTGTGTTTACAACAATTTCAATAATGTTGTGTACAGTACTTATATTTACTATTCTAATACTAATATCTAGCATTAGAAATGGAATTAGTGAAAATATAGAAACAAAGTACAATGATTATCATTTTATAATAAGAAATTTAGATGTTAATAGTTTTAATAAAATAAAAGACAAAGAATATATTGATAAAATATATATACAAGAAGATGGAGATAAAAAATTAAAAGAAATAGAGAAGCCATATACTTCTCTTAATATAAAAAATGATATTAATGTATATATCAAATTTAATAATATTAAAAAAACGCCTACTTATTCTACAGATATAATTCAAACTTTGAATTCATCTGATGAGATTGGTAACATTGAAAGCAAATACGAATTTAATCAAAAATTACTTACTATATATGGTTTAATAGATGTAGAAATAACAGAAGAAAATTATTCACCTATTTGTAGAGCTAGAGTTAATTATTCATATGTTTTAGATGTAATAGTAATAGTTATATTAGTAGCTTTTTCAATTTTATTTATAACAATACTATATAATGCATTTTTAATAACAATAAATGAAAGAAAAAAAGAATATGCAATTTTAAATAGTGTTGGAGGAACAGAAGGACAAATATTAAAAATAATATTTCTAGAAGCTATTATTATGGGAATTATAGGAATTATTATAGGTGGATTAATTTCCTTTCTAAGTGCAAATATTATTTTAAAGCTTTTAAATAATATTTTGGTTGATACAGGATATTATATTGAATTAATATTTGATATAAAATATATGCTTTTAGGATTGTTAATAATAATTATTAATATATATCTAGCAGCTGTAATTCCAAGCGTAAAAGCAAGTACAACATCTGTTATTCAAGATATTAGGAACAATAAGCAAATAAAATATAAAAGAAAAAATACAATATTGGAAAAATTCCTTCCGGTAGAAGGAAAAATAGCAATAAAGAATATAAAAAGAAATAGAAATAAATATAGACTTATAACTATTTTACTTGTAATATGTATGACGTCATATATTGCGGTTAGTACATATATAAATTATGAAAAAGCAACAGCAGATTTAGTAAATGAATATGATGTGGATGCAAAGATAAATTTAGATTCAACACTAAATATAGATTACAAATCAATACTTAATGATTATGAAATTATATATGGAAGTAAACTAGAATATATGGAATATAAAATGATGGGAATATTTGCTTTAGTAGAACCAGAAGAAGCAATTATAAAAGATGATATAGCCACAACTTATGAAGATAATAAAAAAAGCATGAAAATGGTACTTATTGGTTTAGATGATAAAACATATAGTAATTATATAAATAAATTAAATGCTAATTATGGGGATTTTATAATATATAATAATGTGACCGAACTTAAAGGAAATGAAAAACTAATTTATACATATTATCCAGCATTAAAAACAGGATATAATTTAAAATTAAGTGTTATAGATACTTATCATGATTATGAAAATGATTTGTCTAGATATGAAATAATTGATAATGAAAATTTAAATGGGAAATTTATAGTAACAGATGAACTAATAGAAGGATATAAAGAAATGTCAACAATTTATAGGGCACCGACTATTTTTGTTAACATGAATACATACAATAGTATTGAAGAAAAATTTACTAATTACACTCCAAAGGGCAATAACGGTACAAAAAAATGGATTTGGAGTGATACAGATGCAACATTAATTAAAATAAAATGTAAAGATATAATTAAATTTGCAAATTATATAGAAGATATTAATACAAAGCAAAATATTGGAATTGATGTGGAGTATTTTTCTTTAGAGAATCAAGAAAAAAATATTTATATTAATATAATACAATTACTGCTTAAAGTTATTATAATAGCAATAATAGTTATAGGAACTATAAGTACAATAAATATAATGAATGCAAGCTTATGTGAAAGAGAACAAGATTTCAATATACTACATAGTTTAGGAGCTACTAAGGAAAATATAAATAAAATTTTAATATATGAATGTATTTACATGTTTATAAAAGCTACAATAATTTCAATTATTTTATCTATACCAATATTATATGGAATCATAAAATATATTGAAAATATCATTATTTTAAACAAACTATTAATACCATTTGGAAGTATTTTTATGTTTTTTGTAATAATATTATTAATATCTTTAGCTGTAACATTATACTCAACAAGAATTATAAAAGACAAATAGAAATTAAAGGAGAAAAAATAATAATGAAAATTTTAAGAGTAGAAAATTTAAAGAAAATATATGGTAAAGGCGAAACAAGAGTTGTTGCAGTAGATGATGTATCATTTGAAGTTGAAGAAGGAGAATTTATTGCAATTATTGGACCATCTGGAAGCGGAAAAACTACTATATTACATACTATTGCAGGATTAGAAAAGCCAACTTCTGGAAAAGTATATTTTTATGATAAAAATATATTTGAAATGAGTAAAAAAGAATTGACAATATTAAGAAGACAGAAAATAGGAATTATCTATCAATTTTACAATTTAATCCCTACTTTAAGTGTAGAGGAAAATATATTACTACCTATTGAACTTGACAAGAAAAAAGTTGATAAAGAAAAATTAAGAGAAATAACCAAATTCTTGAACATAGATGATAGAAGAAAACATTTGCCAAATGAAATATCAGGTGGACAACAACAAAAAGTTGCCATTGGTAGAGCATTAATAATAAATCCAACAATAATTTTAGCTGATGAGCCGACAGGTAACTTAGATTCTAAGTCAAGTAATGAAATTATGCAATTATTAAAAAAGGCAAATAAAGAATATAAACAAACAATTATAATGATTACACATAATTTAGAAATTGCAAAATTAGCAGACAGAATTATAAAAATAGAAGATGGACGAATTGTATAAATTGGGAAACACCAAAATTACACAATGAATTTGCTAAATGGGACAAAATCATGTATAATAGTGTAAGATTTAGGAGGAAAGATATGAAGTTAATTTCATGGAATGTAAATGGATTAAGAGCAGTTTTAAAAAAGGGATTTGAAGAATTTTTTTATGATATAAATGCGGACATATTTTGTATACAAGAAACAAAAATGCAAGAAGGACAAATAGAAAATTTTGAATTAGAAGGATACAAGCAGTATTGGAATAGTGCGTTAAAAAAAGGATATTCTGGAACAGCCGTGTTTACAAAAATAGAACCAAATTCAGTTTCATATGGGATAGGAATAGAAGAACATGACCAAGAAGGAAGAGTTATTACATTAGAGTTTGATAAATTCTATTTAGTTAATATTTATGTGCCAAACTCTAAAAGAGAATTAGAAAGACTAGAATATAGGATGACTTGGGAAGATGAAATAAGGAAATATCTTTCTAACTTAAACAAAAAAAAACCAGTAATAATGTGTGGAGATTTAAATGTGGCACATGAAGAAATTGATTTAAAAAATCCAAAGACTAATAGAAGAAATGCAGGTTTTACAGATGAAGAAAGAAATAAAATGACAGAATTATTAAATGCTAATTTTATAGATACATTTAGATATGTATATCCTGATAAAATAGCATATAGTTGGTGGTCATATATGGGAAATGCACGTGCAAAAGATATAGGATGGAGAATAGATTACTTTATTGTGTCGAATGATATAAAAGAAAAAATAAAAGATGCATATATATTTAAAGATATTTATGGAAGTGATCATTGTCCAGTTGGATTAGATATAGAAATTTAGGAGGATATTTTAATGGAAAAGAAAAATCATACATGGGGAAAGTGGATGTATTGGTTTATTTTTGCTGTAGCAGTAATTATTGTATATAAAACACTAGATAATTTTAGTGATATTACAAATTGGATAAAAGGAATTTTAGATGTACTAATGCCTTTTATAATTGGAATTTTCATAGCATACATCTTTTATATTCCATGTAGAAATATGGAAAAAATATTAAGTAAATCAAAATTCAGATTAGTAAAGAAAAAAGCGAGACCAATCAGTATTTTTATAATTTATTTAATTGCAATTATTATAATTGTACTTGCTATTAATTTTATTGTACCAGCCCTTGCTACAAGTGTTACCGATTTAGCAAATAATTTAGTAAATTACTATAATAATACAATAGAAGGATTTAAAAATATACCAGAAGATTCTATATTAAGAAAAATAAATGTAGAAGAAATTGCAAACAGTTTAGCAAATATAAAAATTGAGCAATTTATAAACTTAGACACAATAACTCAATATGCAAAAGGAGCAATAGGAATAGCTAATGGATTATTTGACTTTTTTGTTTCATTTATAGTATCAATTTATATTTTGCTAGAACGTAGTCAAATATTAGGATTTATAAAAAAACTAGCAGGAGTTATATTTAAAGAAAAAACATATAATGCACTTGGAAAATATTTCAATAATACAAATGCCATCTTTTTTAAGTTTTTATCAAGTCAAATATTAGATGGATTTGTTGTTGGAGTATTAACATCAATTGCAATGATGATTTTAGGTGTAAAATATGCAATTTTATTAGGATTCCTTATTGGATTATCAAACCTTATACCTTATTTTGGAGCAATAGTAGGCGTTGGAATTTCAATTATAATTACTATATTTACAGGAGGAATTACACAAGCAATATGGCTTGCTATAATTGTAATCATATTACAACAAATTGATGCTAATATAATAAATCCAAAAATTGTAGGAAACTCATTAAAAATTAGTCCATTACTAGTAATTTTTGCTGTTACAATAGGTGGAGCGTATTTTGGAGTACTAGGTATGTTTTTAGCAGTGCCTGTATTTACAGTATTAAAAATACTTATACAAGATTATATAGAATATAAAAACAAAGTAAAAAATATTACAGTACATTAAAAAGTCGAAAAAAATAATAAAATAGTATATACTTTTTTCCCTTAATCCTTTATAATTATATATAGATGAATATGAAGGTTGAGGGGTTTTTTATGTTTAACAAGTTAAAAGAAGAATGTGGAGTTTTTGGAATTTATTCAGAAGAAAAGGAAGAAAACGTAGCATATTATACACGAATTGGACTTTCTTCATTACAACACAGAGGAGAAGAAAGTTGTGGTATAGCAATAAATAACGGAGGAATAATAACCTATCATAAGGACGTAGGATTAGTTTCTGATGTATTTAGCCAAAATGTTGTAGATGAATTACCAAGTGGTAAAATGGCAATAGGACATGTTAGATATTCTACAACAGGTGAACCTAAAAAAGAAAATGCACAACCAATTGTAATTAGATATGCAAAAGGAAATATGGCAGTAGTTCATAATGGAAATTTAACAAATGCCGTAGAACTAAGAAAAGAATTACAAGCAAATGGAGCAATATTTAATACAACTTCAGATACAGAAGTAATAGCATATATAATTGCAAGAGAAAGACTAAAAGTAGGTTCAATAGAAGAAGCGGTTATGAATACAATGAAATATATAAAAGGAGCATATTCATTACTAATAATGAGTTCACAAAAATTAATTGCAGTAAGGGACCCACAAGGATTCAGACCATTATGTATTGGAAAATTAGATAAAGATATCGTATTTTCATCAGAAAGTTGTGCACTAGATATAATGGGAGCAGAATTTGAAAGAGATGTAAAACCAGGAGAAGTTATTGTTGTAACAAATAATGAAATGAAATCATATGATTGCAAAAATGGACAAAATGATGGGCTATGTATTTTTGAATATATATATTTTGCAAGACCAGACTCTACAATAGATGGCATAAATGTACATCGTTTTAGAGAAGAGGTAGGAAAATATCTAGCTATGCAAGCACCAGTTGAAGCAGATTTTGTAGCAGGAGTACCAGATTCAGGATTAGATGCAGCACTTGGATATTCAAAACAATCAAAAATACCATATGACATGGCTTTTATAAAAAGTAAATACATTGGAAGAACATTTATCCAATCCACACAAACTAAAAGAAAAAGTCAAGTTGTATTAAAACTAAACCCAATAAAAACCACAGTAGCAGGAAAAAGAATAGTACTAGTTGATGATTCAATTGTTAGAGGAACTACAATTACACGACTTATTAAAATATTAAGAAGAGCAGGAGCAAAAGAAATACATTTAAGAATAACATCACCAAAATTTGTAGGAATATGTTATTTTGGTACAGATGTAGCAAAAAAAGATGAATTAATAGCAGTGGGAAAAACAACAGAAGAAATTTGCAAAGAAATAGGAGCTGATTCATTAGAATATTTAAGTTTAGAAAATTTAAGAAAAATAGCAAAAGAATCATATAGAACTGGATTTTGTGAAGGATGCTTTACAGGAGAATATCCAATAGAAGTACCAGATGAAATCGAAAAAGATAAATTTGAAAAAGTATTTTAAAATAGTGATAATCAAAAAATATTGCAAATGTAAGGTAACAAAGATAAAATGACGAAAAAAATTCGTCATTTTTTTTTTGAAAACATTAAAAAAATATTTTAGCAAAAAAGCTGGAAAACCTTGACAAGTAATATTAGTAATTATAAAATATCAACGTAAGAAAAATGTAAAATTTTAGAAACATATAAGATAAATTGTTTAACAACAATTAAATAGTAAAAGATATCCACATATTTATTATGAAAAAGAGAATAATAACAATAAAACTAATGGGAGGAACATATGAAAAAAGAAGAAAAAAATAATCATATGAAAAGAGAAACTAAAAGAATAATAAAAAATGCAAATGGCGTAACCTTAATGTCATTAGTAATAACAATAATAATATTACTAATATTAGCAGGAGTAACTTTGAGCTTAACATTAGGAGATAATGGAATAATAACACAAGCGGGGGAAGCAAAGAAAGCACAAGAAATAGCAGCAATAAAAGAGGATATACAGTTAGAGATATTAGATAAAGAAATGGAAAAGGGTGGAGCAGGCTTAAGTCAAGAGGAATTAGAAGAAATATTAGGAAACTATGGAGAATTGCAAGAAGATGGAAATACAATAAAAACAGATGAAGGATATGAAATAGATATAGACGAAATATATAAACCAGGAGGAGGAACAAGTAATCCTGGAAGTGGTGCAAGTGATGAAGAAATAGCAGCATTAGAGGAAAAAATAAAAGAACTAGAACAAACAGTAGAAGATTTAAATAATACCAAAACAGAACTAGAAGGAACAATAGAAGACTTAAATGGACAATTAGAACAAGAGCAAGGAAATAATGCAGAATTACAAAAACAAATAGAAAATTTACAAGGACAGGTAAACAATTTAAATACAACAAAAGAACAATTAGAAGACACAATAAATAGTCTAAATACACAAATAGCAGATTTAAAAGCAAAACAAGCAACAGGAACAGCGGTGGCAGCAGATGTATTAAGTGGAAAAACATTTTCAAATTCAAGTAGTGTAGGAATAACAGGAAGTATGCCAAATTTAAATACTAATTCTAAAATTACACATACATCGAGTAATGGTACAAAAGTAATATTAGGAGATGCAGCATATGCAACCACAAATAGTGATGGAGTGAATAGATTTCAAATTAGATATAATAGTACACCTGGATATTTACCAGGAAATACTTTAATTGCATTAGATTATTCAAAAGTAGCATCGGCAATAGGATTAACAGGAAATAAAATAGTAGCAGGAAATACTATATTAGGTGTAGCAGGAACTGACAAAGGTTATAACAATGGATACAATGCGGGAGTAACAGCAGCAGACAATAGAGTAAACTCAAATTCAACGAACTATAAAACAGGTTATAATAATGGATACAATGCAGGAGTAACGGCAGCAGATAACAGAGTAAATACAAATTCAACAAACTATAAAACAGGATATAATAATGGATACTCAGCAGGACAAAGTGCAGGGAGAACTCTAAAAACATATAGTGGTACAGTAACATCATCTACTTCTAAAATGAGCATGACAGCAACTAATGGTAGTGCAAAAAGTTTATATTATGCAACACTTAATTTAAATTTTACTCATACTATTGTTAGTATTGTATATCAGTTAGCAGGAGCTACATCAGGAGAAAACAATTATTTTAGAATAAGTGCAAATGGAGAATATATGCGTGCAGCAGACAATTATTATATCATGATGTCAACTATTAACTCAAATTGGTCTACTAATACATCAATAAAAATTCCAACTGGTAGTCTATCAGGTAAATCTATATCTTATGTAGTTTATTATATCTAATTCTCATAAAAAAGAAACAGAGATTTTTGATACAAAATTCTTTGTTTCTTTTTTCTTTTATTAAATCTTATGTAAAAAAGTGATATTCAAAAACGGTCCAAACTATTGCAAATGGACGATGACAAAGATAAAATGACGAAAAAGAGAGAAAAAAGCAGTAGGAGGACTAAAGAAAAATGAAAGGAAAAAACAATGCAAAAAATATAAGCAAAAAAATAATAAAAAAAGCAAAAGGAATAACATTAATATCATTAGTAATAACAATAATAATATTACTAATACTAGGAGGAGTAACATTAAGTCTAACATTAGGAGATAATGGAATAATAACCCAAGCGCAAAAAGCAAAAGAAGCACAGGAAATAGCGGCAATAAAAGAAGACTTCCAATTAGCAATACTAGATAAAGAATTAGAAAAGGGAGGAACAGGGCTAACACAGGAAGAACTAGAAGAAATAGCAGGAAATTATGGAGAATTACAAGAAGATGGAAACACAATAAAAACGGATGAAGGATATGAAATAAAAATAGATGAAATATATCAACCAGGAGGAGGAACAAGCAATCCTGGAAGTGGAGCAAGCGATGAAGAACTAGCAGCGTTAGAAGAAAAAATAGAAGAACTAGAACAAACAGTAGAAGATTTAACTAATACTAAAACAGAACTAGAAGAAACAATAGAAGATTTAAATGGACAATTAGAACAAGCTGAGGGAGATAAAACAGCATTACAAGAACAAATAGAGAATTTACAAGGCCAAGTAGACAGTTTAAATAAAACAAAAGAACAATTAGAAGCAACAATAAGTGACTTAAATACACAAATAGCAGACTTAAAAGCAAAACAAGCAACAGGAAATGCAACAGTAGCAGATGTATTAAAAGGAAAAACATTTTCAAATGGAACACAAGTAGGACTAACAGGAACAATGGAAAACAGAGGAGCGATAAATCAAACATTAAATGCAGGAGGAAGTTACACAATACCAGCAGGATATCATAATGGAAGTGGAAAAGTAACAGCAAACTCACTAGCGAGTCAGACATCAGCAACAGCAGCAGCAGGAAATATATTAAGTGGAAAAACAGCATGGGTAAATGGAAGTAAAATAACAGGAAGTATGGCAAATA
>CAJFII010000016.1 GCA_904381285.1 uncultured Clostridia bacterium
TTAGAAGGAACAATAGAAGATTTAAATAAACAACTAGAACAAGAACAAGAAAATAATGCAGCATTACAAGAACAAATAGAAAATCTAACAAGCCAAGTAAATAGTTTAAATAAAGCAAAAGAAGAATTAGAAGCAACAATAAGCGATTTAAATACACAAATAGCAAGTCTAAAAGAGAAACAAGCAACAGGGAATGCAACAGTAGCAGATGTATTAGAAGGAAAAACATTTTCGAATTCAACACAAACAGGATTAACAGGAACAATAAAAAATAGAGGAACATTAAATTGGTCAGGACACAACATAACATATAATATACCAGCAGGCTACTATAGTGGAGGAACACTAGATTCAAGACCAAGTTATAATGATGGATATAATGCAGGAGTGAATGCTGCAAAATCTAAGTTAAAATATTCTACTTATAGTGCGTCAGCTGTAATATATAACAATAATGGAGGAACTGTTCAACAAGGTGAGCAATATATTGGTGTAGATATATCACTTGCCGGATGGGAACATGGAACACACCCTACTATTTTGATTCCAGAAATAAGCTCTGTTTTATCAGCATCAGCTAGTGGTCAAGTTGAATTTAGTGATATTGGAATTTCAGAACGTCATAATTCAGAGGCACGATATAGAGTAAGGGTGAAATTAAGAAGTACTGCAACACAATCGATTTCAACAATTGCATCAGTTAAACTTACAGGAATATATATTTATAATGATATATAATAGGTTAGGATATAAAACCTAACCTATAAAAAATCTACTTACACCGATACAAATAAGTAAAACACCAGATAAAACATTCCAAATATTATCTGGAATATTTGAAATAGATAATATTTTTTTACCAAGAAAAGAGCCAATACTTAAGAATATTAGTTGAAAACTAGAAACAAGTATAGGAAAAACAAAAGAAGTATATCCTATAATACTACTACAAATCCCAATACACACAGAATCAATGGAAAGAGCAATTCCAAGGTACATTGCTTCTTTCCAATCTATATTTTTAGAACCGTCCAAATCAGAAGATATTGGATTACGAATAATCTGAATAGTAATCCCCAAAAAATCTATAAAAAAATTATAAACTTTCGTGTCTTTTTTTACCTCTTTTTTATTTTTAATTTCATCATCATTTTTTAAAGACTGATAAATAACAAAAATACCCATAAAAACTAAAAAAGTACTTCCAAAAAAAGTAATAATATTATTTGAAAAAATGCTAGTAATACTATTACCTATAAATACAGAAATACTAGTAATACAAGCAGAAATTATAAACAAAATTATTTTCGCAATTCCTGATATTTTTGTATTCCTTATTCCATATGTAATACCAATTCCTAATGAATCAACACTAGAAGAAAGAGCCAATATAAAATAAGTAAGCAACATGAAATTCACCTCATTAACATAATATGAAACAAATAGATTTAAGTGAAATTATTTATCATATTTTATTAGTACAAGCATACAATAGTAAAAAATGAACAAAGGAGTGTTGATAATGTACAATACATTGGATATTGACCAAACAAGAAAAAACTTAAGAACCAATACTAACATAGGACTAACAGATAAAGAAGCAAAAAAAAGATTACAAGAAAACGGATTAAATAAACTGGAAGACAAGAAAAAAGAAAGTATAATTATAAAATTTTTAAAACAATTTAATGATTTTATGATTATTATATTAATTATAGCTTCAATAATTTCAGCGGGGATGGCTTATATAGAAGGAAACAATGATTATATCGATTCTATTATAATAATTGCAATTGTAGTATTTAATGCCATTATGGGATTAGTTCAAGAAGCAAAAGCAGAAAAATCTCTAGAGGCATTGAAAAAAATGTCTGCACCAATTGCAAAAGTAAGAAGAGATGGAAAAATATTAAATATAAAAAGTGAAGAAGTGGTTGTAGGAGATATTTTAATATTAGAGGCAGGAAATTATGTACCAGCAGATTGCAGATTAATAAAAACATCTAATTTAAAAGTAGAAGAATCGGCATTAACAGGTGAAACATTACCAGTATTAAAGGATGCAAATATAATATTAAAAGATGATGTGTCATTAGCAGATACAATAAATATGGCGTTTGCAACTACTATTGTAGTTGGTGGACATGCAGAAGGAATTGTTACACAAACTGGAATGAATACAAAAGTAGGAAAAATTGCAAAAATGATCATAACAGACGAAGCGCCAGAAACACCAATACAAAAAAAGCTTTCAGAAGTAGGAAAAATATTAGGAGTAGCATGTTTATTAATATGTCTTGCAATCTTTATAATAGGAATATTTAAAAAAATTCCACCAATAGAAATGTTTATGACTTCAGTTGGACTTGCGGTAGCAGCAATACCAGAGGGATTACCTGCAATTGTAACAATTATGTTATCTATAGGAGTTACAAAAATGGCAAGAAAAAATGCAATTATAAGAAAATTGCCGGCAGTAGAAACATTAGGAAGTAGCAGTGTAATATGTTCTGATAAAACAGGAACTTTAACTCAAAATAAAATGAAAGTAGTAGAAATTCAGGATGTATATGGGAAAGTAGTAATAGAAAAAGAATATAAATTTGCATTAGGTATGGCAAGTATGTGTACTGATAGCACAGTAGAAAAAGAGAATGGAAAATTAATAGCTAAAGGCGAAGCAACGGAAATTGCAATTGTGAATGAAGCTCTGAGAATGGGAGAAAATAAAGATGAGTTATATAGTAAATATCCACGTATTAATGATATTCCTTTCGATTCAGAAAGAAAATTAATGACTACAATACATAAAAATGGAAATAAGTATTTAATAATTACAAAAGGTGCTCCAGATATATTGATAAATAGATGTACAAACTATTACTATAATAATCAGGTAAATGCACTAACAAGTAATATAAGAAATAAAATTAATATAAAAAATAATAATATGGCTAATAACGCTTTAAGAGTGCTTGGGGTTGCATATAAAGAATTAGAAGTATTGCCAAGTAAAATAGATTCAGAAAATTTAGAGGAAAATTTAACATTTATAGGACTTATTGGAATGATAGATCCTCCAAGAGAAGGTGTAAAAGAAGCTGTATCAACCTGTAAAAGAGCAGGAATAAAAACAGTAATGATAACAGGTGATCATATAATAACAGCAAAGGCAATTGCTAAAGATTTAGGAATATTAAAACCAAATGATATAGCAATAACAGGGGCAGAGCTAGATAAAATTTCAGATAAGAATTTAGAAAAAAATATTATGAAATATTCAGTTTTTGCAAGGGTATCGCCTGAACATAAAGTAAGAATTGTAAAAGCTTTTAGAAGCACAGGAGCAGTAGTTGCAATGACTGGTGATGGAGTAAATGATGCACCAGCTCTAAAAAATGCAGATATAGGAATATCTATGGGACTAAATGGTACAGATGTTGCAAAAAATGCTTCTGATATGATTTTAACTGATGATAATTTTGTAACAATAGTTGAAGCGGTTAAACAAGGTAGAAATATATTTGATAATATAAGAAAGGCAGTACATTTTTTAATAGCAACAAATATTGGAGAAATTGTAACTATATTTGTGGGACTTTTATTAGGATTAAAATCACCACTTCTTGCAATACAGCTTTTATGGATTAATTTAGTAACAGATTCAATTCCAGCAATTGCACTAGGCTTAGAAGCACCAAATAAAGATATTATGAATGTAAAACCACGAGATTCGAAAAAAGGAATATTTGCAGATGGATTATGGGGAAAAATTTTTGTTGAAGGAGTAATGCTTGGAATGTTAACATTGTTTGCATTTAGTCTAGGAAATAACTTATATGGAATAGAAGTTGGAAGAACAATGGCATTTTTATCACTAGGATTATTAGAATTAGTTCATAGCTTTAATATAAGAAGTGAGGAGTCTATATTTAAAGCAGGAATATTTGGAAATAAATATTTAGTAGGAGCATTAATATTAGGTGCAATATTACAAATAGGAGTTGTTTGTGTACCAATATTAGCAGATATATTTAATTTAGTTCCACTAAATATGACACAGTGGTTATATGTATTCCTAATTTCTATATCTCCAATTTTAATAATGGAAGTACAAAAGAAATTTAATGAAATTAAATTTGGAAAAACAGTATATAGCTATAAAGAGAAAATTGATTATTAAATAGGTGTCAGTCTTCACTGACACCTTAAAAAATTATTACATTTATATTACATTTTTAATTTTTTATGGTTATATTAAAATATTATTGATATAATCAGGATATAATAAAAATACGAAGGAGGAATCGTTATGTTAAAATCAAATGTAGCATGGAGCACAAATGAAGATAGTTATGCACAAGGAAAAGAAGCTGCAAAAAAAGCAGTTGTAGATTTAATTCAAACAAAAGTGGCTTTCTTATATACATCTGTAGATTGTGATGTAAATAAAGTCATAGAAGGAGCAAAATCAGAATTAGGAACTGCACCAATTATAGGTTGTACATCTAGTGCAGGTATTATTGTCCCAGATGGATTTATTTCATCTGAACACGGATTTACAGGAATATTAGCTTTAGGAGATCCTGATGCACAAGTGGGTGTTGCAGCTTCTGAAAGAGGAAAAGACCCAAGAGAAACAGGAAAAAAAGTTGCTATTGAAGCAATGAAAAAAGCTGATAAAAAATGTGTACCAGCATATGTTTATATGATTGCTTCGCCAGCAGAAGAAGAATTTTATATTAAAGGAATTGAAGATGTAGTTGGAAGAGTGCCAATATTTGGAGGTAGTGCAGCTGATAATACTGTTGAAGGCAAATGGAGTATTTATACAAATGATACAATATTTTCAGATGGTGTAGCAGTAGCATTTTTCTACACAGATAAAGAAATGGAAAATGTATACACAGGAGAATACCACGAAACATCAAATTCTGGAATTATTACAAAAATTAAAGGAAATAGAACACTAGTAGAAATAGATGGAGAACCAGCTATAAAGAAATATGCTTCTTGGACAGGAAATAAATTAAAAGATTTAGAAGCAGATAATTTATTAGTTACAACTATAACAGCACCTTTAGGTGTAAAAGATAGATTAGGTGATTTAGTAGCAATACGACATCCAATGTATGGTAACAAAGATGGTTCTATGAATATAGGAGCAAATTTAGCTGTTAATACAGCTGTTATTCAAATGGAAGCAACAGTGGATGAATTAATTAATTCTACAGGAAAAACCATGAAAGAATTAAATAAGCAAATGAATGGAGAAGTAGGAGCATATTTATTAGTTCATTGTGGTGGAAGAAGATTAGGAATTGGAGATAGAATAGACGAAGTTGCAAAACAATTGAAAAAAGAAGCAAAAGGAGTTCCTTTCATTACAATATTTACATTTGGAGAATACGGTGTAAAAGACCATGGTGCTAATACGACAGGAGGATTAATGTTGTCATTTACTGCATTTGGTAAATGAAGAGCAGGGGAAAAACCACAATCCAATGATTATAATTGTTTAGATAAAATTTATAAAAACAATGATGAAGTGATTTTATCAATTAATAAAAAGGAGGAAGCTAGTGTGAAAAATTTAATAGGATATGAATGGAAAGATGCTTCGAACAAAGCTATAATAGAAGTTGTAAATCCTGCAACACAGGAATTAATAGATACAGTTCCAAATGTTACAGAAGAAGATGTAGATGTTGCAGTAAAGGTTGCAATGGTAGAACAAAAGAAATGGGAAAAAGTATCTATATATGACAGAGCAGACATATTATATAAATTTGTGGACTTAATAGAAGAAAACAAAGAAAGATTAGCTGTACTTTTATCAAAAGAGACTGGAAAGCCAATAAAAGAAGCTAGAGGCGAGTTAGCTAATGTAAGAATTGGTACAAGAGGATTTATAGAAAGAGCAAAACATTTATATGGTGAATATATACCAGCTGGAACAGAAGCGGGACAAGAGAATACTATGCAAATAACTAAAAGATATCCAATAGGAGTTATTGCTGCTATTATACCATTTAATTTCCCAAGCGATTTGTTCTGCCAAAAAGTGCCACCAGCTTTAATGATGGGAAATAGTATTATTGTAAAACCATCAAATTATAACCCATTAACTTTAATAGAATATGTTAAATTAATGATAGAAGCAGGTGTACCAGCAGGATGTATCCAAATATTAACAGGTGACGGACCAACAGCTGGACAAGCTTTAGCAAGACACCCAGGAGTTCATTTAGTATCATTAACAGGTGGAACTGCTGCAGGAATTCAAACAATGGGAACAGCTTCAAAGAATTTAACACATGTAATGTTAGAGTTAGGTGGAAATGATGCATTTATATTTTTAGAAGATGGAGATATGGATTTAGCAGTTAAAGAAACAACATGGGGAAGATTATATAATGGTGGACAAGTTTGTTGTGCAAGCAAAAGATTTTTAATTCATAACTCTAGAAAACAAGAATTTATAGAAAGAATGAAAGAAGTTATTTCTAATTTAAAAATAGGTGATCCTATGCAAGAAGATACAGATATGGGACCAATGATTAATATTCAAGCAGCTAAAAGAATAGAAGAACAAGTAAACACAACAGTTGCACAAGGAGCAACTATAGTATGTGGAGGAAAAAGAGAAGATGCATATTATTATCCAACAATTTTAGATAATGTAACAAAAGAAATGGATGTTGCAAAAGATATGGAAATATTTGGACCAGTCATTTCTGTAATCGGATTTGATGATGTAGAAGAGGCTATAGAAATAGCAAATCAATCTTCTTATGGATTATGTGGTTGTGTTATATCAAAAGATTATTCTAGAGCAATGAAAATAGCAGATAGACTAGAATGCGGAGGAGCAGTTGTAAATGGAGCAAGTTTCTATCGTTCATTTGAAATGCCATTTGGCGGATGGAAACATTCTGGAATTGGAAATGAGGGTGTATTAACAACATTACAAGAGATGTCAAGAGTAAAGACAATTGTACTAAAAAATATATTGTAAAAAGTAAATATAATTAATTCCAATTTTATAAAAATAATAATATAATATTAAAATAAAACATATTCTAAATATATATTGCAATTCAATCATAAATGAAATAAAATGGTACTAGAATTAAATTTATTTTGAAGGGGAAAATTTATGAAAAGAATTATAAAAAGAATATGTTTTATTTTTTTGTTATTTTTACTTATTGTGCTAACCGCGAATATCTCTCAAGCAAGTGGAGGATTAAGACTACGAAATTTAGATTATGATGTACAATTAAATTCAGATGGAACAGCAGATGTGGTAGAAACATGGAGAATATCTATTGAAGATACAAATACTTTGTTTAAAACATTTGAAGTGGATTCTTCAAAGTATAGTGAAATAACAGATGTAAAAGTAGAAGAAGTAAAATCTAGCGGAAATGTAAATTTTACAAAAACAAATCAATATAAATATCATGTTGACAAAAATAGCTATTATGCTTTAATGAATGATGGAAAATTTGAAATTGCATGGGGAGTAAGTGCAAAAAATACAACAAGAACATATAAAATTAGCTATAAAATAATAGATGCCATAAAAAACTATAATGATTGCTCCGAATTTTATTGGCAATTCATAAATACAGAATCAGAAATACCAGCAGACTTGGTTAAAGGAACAATTAAGTTACCGGTGGCAGTGGCCAATAAAGAGGATTTAAAAGTTTGGGCTCATGGACCATTAAATGGAAATATACAAATAGTATCAAATGATACTGTGGAATTTGAAGTTCAAGATTTTGATGAAAATACAATGCTAGAAGCGAGAGTAGTAACTCCAACAAATATATTTTATTCAAATCAAAATGTAACTAACCAAGTTAAACTAAATAGTATATTAGAGCAAGAGCAAAAATGGGCGGATGAAGCAAATACAAAAAGAGAAGAACTTGCAAAACAAGAACAGCAAAGAAAAACACTATTTACAATAGGAATGATTATTACTAATATAATTGGAGTAGTAGTTACTATAATAGTAATTAAAAAAATTATAAAATATCATAAAATATTAAAAGAAACACCTATAGTAAAACCAGAGCAAGAATTTGAATATTACAGAGATATACCAAATGAAAATGCAACACCCGCACAAGCAGGTTTCTTATACTATTTTAAAAATTCAGGATTGCAATATAATATGTCAAAAATCATATCTGCTACAATGTTAGATTTATGTATGAAAAAATATATAGAATTTGAAGTTGTACCAGATAAAAAAGAACAAATAAAAGTAATTATAAAAAATGAAAATATAACAAAACTATCTGAAGACGAAAAAATGGTATATGAACTATTACAAAAAATACCAAAAAAAGATACAGATTCTTTTACAATGAAAGAATTTGAAAAATATGCAAGTTCACATTCTAGTAGCATACTTAATTCATTTAACAAAATAGAAAAGATAGCAAAAGAAACAGCAAAAAAAGAAGGAAACTATGATGAAGAATTAATAAAAAAACAGAATTCATGGTATTCACAAGGTGTTGTATATGTATTTTTAGCAGTATTAAGCATATTAATAATGCAATTATTAATAATACCTTCAATAATTGCAGCAGTATATTGTTTTAAACTATCATCAAGATATAATAGATTAACTCAAAAAGGAGTTAATGAAAAAGCAATGTGGGTAGGACTAAAAAGATATATGGAAGATTTCTCAATGATTAAGGATAAAACAGTTCCAGAACTTATATTATGGGAAAAATATTTAGTATATGCAACAGCTTTTGGAATAGCAGATAAAGTTCTAAAACAATTAAAAGTAGTATATCCACAAATAACAGATACAGACTATATGATGTCTCATGGATATACCTATATGTATTTAATATATTCACATAACTTTAACAATACATTTATAACATCACTAAATAGATCAGTATCAACATCATATAACAATATGACTAACTATTCATCCGGAGTAGGCGGCGGAGGCGGCTTCTCAGGAGGTGGCGGTTTCGGCGGCGGAGGTGGCCGGAATGGGCGGAAGATAAAAAACAACAAAAATAAACTTTGAACTTTAGGGACGTTCCTTAAAGTTCATTTTTTTCAATATAAAAAATCTTATGTAAAAAAGTGATAATCAAAAACGGTTCAAACTATTGCAAATGGAAGATGACAAAGATAAAATGACGAAAAAGAGAGAAAAAAGCAAGTGGAGGACCAAAGAAAAATATGAGATTAACAATTTTAAAAAAATATAATAATCGGAGTAACGCTGATATCATTAGTGATAACAATAATAATATTATTAATACTAGCAGGAGTAACACTAAGTCTAACATTAGGAGATAATGGAATAATAACCCAAGCACAGAAAGCAAAAGCAGCTCAAGAAATAGCAGCAATAAAAGAAGATTTTCAGCTAGCAATATTAGATAAAGAACTAGAAAAAGGTGGAACAGGACTAACACAGGAAGAACTAGAAGAAATAGCGGGAAATTATGGAGAATTACAAGAAGATGGAAACACAATAAAAACGGATGAAGGATATGAAATAAAGATAGATGAAATATATCAACCAGGAGGAGGAACAAGTGGAGGAGGAAGTGGAGCAAGTGATGAAGAATTAGCAGCATTAGAAGAAAAAATAAAAGAACTTGAACAAACAGTAGAAGATTTAACTAATACTAAAACAGAACTAGAAGGAACAATAGAAGATTTAAATAAACAATTAGAAGAAGAACAAGGAAACAATGCAGAATTACAAAAGCAAATAGAAAACCTAACAGGCCAAGTAGACACTTTAAACAAAACAAAGGAACAATTAGAAGCAACAATAAGCGACTTAAATACACAAATAGCAGACTTAAAAGCAAAACAAGCAACAGGAAATGCAACAGTAGCAGATGTATTACAAAATAAAACATTTTCAAACTCAACACAAACAGGGCTAACGGGAACAATGGCAAATAGAGGTACATTAAATTGGGCACCAAGCAATTCAACTTCATATAATATACCAGCAGGCTACTATAGTGGAGGAACAATAAGTACAGCTAATGCATACAATACAGGTTATAATGCTGGTAATACTGCGGGGTACAATAATGGTTATGGTGCAGGATTCAACAGCAGAGTCTTACAAGCATATAATCTTGGAAGTAGTGTTGATGCACCTTATGGATTAATACAATGGTCAGTAGATACCGCTGGTTGGTATGTATTTATATATGGAGGGTCAGTGCGCTTTACAGGAAGTAATAAATCTGATGTAGTAGTATTCAGGTTATCAGGAGGTAATTTAAGTCATACTCTTCATTGGTTTGCCACAGCTTATAATGCTGGTGGTGGAGGATTTGCAATGACAGTACCAGTTTATTGTAATGTAGGAGATGTAATAAGTGCACAACTTACAGGAGAAAATACTTATTCGTCTAATGATAATTATTTTCAAACTCTTCTTGGTATGGTTCGTATGCCAGGATAACAAAAATAAACTTTGAATTATAGGGACGTTCCTTGAACTTTAAGGAACGTCCCTAAAGTTCATAACCATTTCCTAATCATCAGAATATACTATTTATAGATAGATGAAAAAAGGAGGAAATGATGAAAGAAGTATTAGAAATTAAAAATGTAGCTAAAACATATCAAGCTAAAAATGGAGAATTAGAAGCTATAAGGGATGTAAGCTTTTCTGTAAAAGATGGAGAATTTGTTAGTATTATTGGTCCCAGTGGATGTGGAAAATCTACACTATTATCTATTATAGCAGGATTAGAAAAAAGAACAGCAGGAGAAGTTATAATAGATGGAGAAAGTGTAGACAAAATTTCAGACAAAATAGGATATATGTTACAAAAGGACAGTTTGTTAGAATGGAGAACGGTTTATAATAATGTCTTATTTGGACTGGAAATAAGGAAAAATAAAAATGAAGAAAATAAAGCATATGCTAATGAATTATTAAAAAAATATCATTTAGAAGAATTTAAAACTAAATATCCTTCTCAGCTATCAGGTGGAATGCGACAAAGAGTTGCTTTAATTAGAACTTTAGCAGTGAAGCCTAAAATATTACTATTAGATGAAGCATTTTCAGCATTGGATTATCAAACTAGGCTAATGGTAACAAAAGATATTTATAAAATTCTAAAGAATGAAAAAATTACAACAATAATGGTAACTCATGATATTTCAGAAGCAATTAGTATGTCTGATAGAGTAATTGTTTTAACCAAAAGACCAACAACTGTAAAAAAGATATATGATATTAATTTTGAAATAGAAAATAGAGATCCATTAAATTGTAGGAAAAGCCACAAATTTAGCGAATATTTTGACTGCTTGTGGAAGGAGCTTGATGTACATGGATAAGAACATATCGAATGATAGAAAAAAATACTTAAGAAAAATGAAAACAAATAAAATTGCTGTATTTATGACACAAATAACAATTGTTATTGGATTTATTATTTTATGGGAAGTTTTAGCAAACATAGGAATAATAGATAGTTTTATTACAAGTCAACCATCTAGAATTTTAAATACATTTATGAACCTATCACAAAATGATTTACTAGAACATTTGGGAGTAACATGCTTAGAAACAATTATAGGATTTGTTTCTGGAACGATACTCGGAATTATTATTGCAATATTATTATGGTGGTCAAAGTTTTTGGCAAAAGTTGCAGAACCATTTTTAGTAATATTAAATAGTTTACCAAAAATAGCATTAGGCCCAGTTATTATAATATGGGTTGGTGCAGGAATGGAAGCTATTATTGTAATGGCATTGTCAATTTCTCTTATTGTAACTGTTTTAGAAATATTAAATGGATTTTTAAATACAGATAAAGAATTATTACAAATGGCAAAAACATTTAATGCAAGTAAACTTCAAATACTAACAAAAGTAGTAATTCCAGCAAATATTTCTACATTTATTAATTCATTAAAAATTAATATAGGACTTTCTTTAGTAGGGGTAATTTCAGGAGAATTCTTAGTATCTAAAGCAGGACTTGGTTATCTGATTGTATATGGAGGTCAAGTATTTCAATTAGATTTAGTAATGACAAGTGTTATCATTCTTGCTATTGTTGCTGCAATTATGTATCAAAGTGTTGTTATTCTTGGAAAAATTGTGATAAAAGGGCAAAAATAATACAAGGAGGAAGCTTATGAAAAAAATAATTATTACATTATTAGTCCTTATTATAGTATTAAGCATTGGTATAACATGCATTGTATTAAAAAAAGGAAATAATACAAATGACATGCAAAAAATACGATTGAACGAAGTAACTCGTTCTGTATTTTATGCACCACAATATGTAGCTATAAGTAAAGGATTTTTTGCAGAAGAAAAATTAGAAATAGAAATGACAACTGGTCAAGGAGCAGATAAAGTAATGACAGCTGTTCTTGCAGGACAGAGTGATATTGGATTTGCAGGACCAGAGGCATCTATATATGTATATAACGAAGGAAAAGAAGATTATACACAAGTATTTGCACAACTTACGAAAAAAGATGGTTCATTTTTAGTAAGTAGAACAAATGACACAGATTTTAAATGGACAGATTTAAAGGGAAAAACGATTATTCCTGGAAGAAAAGGTGGAGTACCATATATGACAGTTGAATATGTTCTTAGGAAAAATGGTTTAGATCCACAAAAAGATGTTATACTAGATGATAGTATAAAATTCGACTTGATGGCAGGTGCATTCACAGGAGGAACAGCTGATTATGTTACATTGTTTGAACCAACAGCAACAATGACGCAAAATGCAGGTAAGGGATATGTAGTAGCATCTGTTGGAGAAGAAGCAGGAGAAATACCATATACAGCATATTTTGCAAAGAAAAGCTATATAGAACAAAACGAAGAAACTATATTAAAATTTACAAGAGCAATTTATAAAGGTCAAAATTGGGTAAAAGAACATACAGCGGAAGAAATAGCTGAAGCAATAAAAGACTTTTTCCCAGACACAGAAGTAGAATTATTGGCAAATGTCATACAAAGTTATATAGATATTGATGCATGGAATAGTGATCCTATATTAAAAGAAGAGTCATATAATTTATTACAAACAGTAATGGAAGAAGCAGGAGAATTAAAACAAAAAGCTCCATATGATAAAGTAATAAATAACAAATATGCAGAACAAGTAATTAATAAATAACATAAAAAATATAGAAAAAATCTTCAATATATGGTATAGTATATCAAATCATATATTGGAGGTTTTTTTGTGAAAATTTTATTAACAAGACATGGACAAACAGATTGGAATGTACAAAGAAGAATACAAGGTAAAACGGATATAGAATTAAATAATATAGGGATAATGCAAGCAGAAGAAACAAGAAAAAAACTATTAAATTATAATATTGATTACATCATATCTTCACCTTTAAAAAGAGCAAAGAAAACGGCAGAAATTATAGGAAAAGATAGAAATATTCCTATTATATTTGATGAAAGAATAGAGGAAAGAGCATTTGGCGAATTTGAAGGAAAAACTAGCAAAGAAATGGATTTTAGTTTACTATGGAATCGTAAAGTAAATAAAAAATTTGAAAAAGCAGAAAGTGTAGAAGAAGTATTTAATAGAGTAAATAACTTTTTAGAAAATTTAAAAAAAGAATATCCAGATAAAACAGTTTTATTAGTCACACATGGAGGAATATCTGTACCAATTAGAGCTTATTTTGAAGGAATACCAGAAGATATGGAAGTATTAGATGGTTTTGGTCTTGATAATTGTGAAGTAAAACAATATGAATTATAAAATTTGGAAAATATTACAAAAGAATATAGAAATAAAAACCTAAAAATAGCATATAATAAAAGTAAATTGCAAAAGGAGAGGTTTTTATGATAAAGATGATTGAATTACCATATACTTTAAATTCTTTAGAGCCATATTATAATAAAGAGACATTAGATATCCATTATAATGTTTTATACAAAGGATATGTAGATAATACAAACAAAACGCAGGAAAAATTAGCAAAGGCAAGACTTGAAAATGATTTTCAAAATATAAAATGTTTAGAAAGAGATTTAGCATTTTTTGGTTCAGGTGCTATTTTGCATCAATTATTCTTTGAAAACATGGGAATTCCAGTACCAACAATGCCAAGTACAAAATTAATGGAACAAATAAACAAGGACTTTGGAAGCTTTGATAAATTTCAGAATCAATTTATAGAAGCTTCAAAAACAGTTGAAGCTTCAGGTTGGTGTATACTTGCTTGGGTTCCTAAGTTTAATAAATTGGAGATTTTACAATGCGAAAAACATCAAAATTTAACACTATGGGGTTGTACACCAATACTAGTATTAGATATGTGGGAACATTCTTATTTCTTACAGTATAAGGCAAATAGAGCTGAATATATAAATGCTTTTAAAAATATTATTAATTGGAAAGTTATTAATAAAAGATTTGAAGAAATCACTTTAGAATAGTCTAAAGTGATTTCTTCTATTAATATGGAAAAAAATGCAATATTGTGTTATAGTTAAAACTAATAAAATATCAGGAGGCAGAAATGAATAAAATAGAAAAAGTATTTAAATTCTATGTTTTAGCAACAGAATTAAAAGATACTATAAGAAAGGGATGGAAAGATTGGAATATTTCAAGAAATCGTATAGAAAGTGTAGCAGAACATATTTATGGAACGTGTATTTTAGCGATCGCGATTGATTCAGAGTATGAATTAGATATAGATATAAAAAAAGTGGTTCTTATGTTAGTTATACATGAATTAGAAGAAGTATATATTGGAGATATAACACCTTTTGATAGAATAACATGTGAGGAGAAAAGAGTAAAAGGAAAAGAAGCAGTAGAAAAAATTTTAGATGGAATGCTAAAAAAAGAAGAATATGTTAATTTGACAGAAGAATTTAATAACATGTTAACAAAAGAAGCAAAATTTGCTAAGGTATGTGACAAATTAGAATGTGATATACAATGTAAATTATATTGTGAGGAAGATAGTTTACAATTGAACAAAAAAGAAAATGAACAATGGTTAAAAGATAAAAGGATTGAAGAATTATTAAATCATGGATCAAAAAGTATAGCAGACTTATTTATAGAAAAAGATATGCTACTTTTCGAACAAAATAATTTTAAAGAAATAGCCAATTTTGTTAAAGATAATAATTTATTAAAATTAAAGGAGTAGATAAAAATGAAAATAAATGTTGTATTAGTAGAGCCAGAGATACCACAAAACACAGGGAATATTGCAAGGACTTGTGCAGCAACTGGTGGGAAATTACATTTAGTACATCCATTAGGATTTAGTATAGATGAAAAACATTTAAAAAGAGCGGGCTTAGATTATTGGGATAAACTAGAAATAGAAGAACATATATCTTTTAATAAATTTTTAGAAAAATATCCACCTGAAAAAAATAATATGTTTTTTGTTACAACAAAAGGAAAGCACGTATATTCAGAAGATGTATTTACTAATTTAAATGAAGTATTTGTTTTGTTTGGAAAAGAAACGAAAGGTTTGCCAGAAGATATATTACAAAAATACTTAAGTAAAACAATACGAATCCCCATGAAGGAGCATTTACGTTCACTTAATTTATCAAATTCAGTAGCTATTGTGGTATATGAAATATTAAGACAAAATAACTTTGACGGCTTAGAAGAAATTAGTAGTTATTTCGATAATAAATAAAGCATAGTCATATAAAATAATATAATTAATATACTAAATATAGATAAATAAAAAATGTCAAATTTGAAATTCATAGTAAAAGCAAGGAAATAGGAGGATAATAAAGGAAATCTAGGAAAAAATAGGAATATTTCAAAGAAAGAATTGTTAATTTTAAAAAAATATACTAAACAAGGTATACATAACTTGAAAATACATAAAATATAGTGTATAATTAAAAAATATTCGCGCTAAAAAAGAAAAGGAGAGTGAATTTATATTTTAAGCAAAAGGATAAAACACTATACAAAAGAAATCATAAAGCTTACAAATATAATAGCAATTGGAATATTTATTATAACCGCGATAATATTAATAAAATTTAAACCAGTTTATACAGTATATTTAGATGAACAAGTAATAGGATATGTAGAAAATAAAAATGAATTTGAAAAATTATTAGAACAAAATTTATATAATAATTTCGATGAAAATATTGCTTTTTCAGACATTAATACTGAAGTAAAATACGAAAGTAAGTTAATAAATAAAGAAGAAGAAACACAAGAAGAACAAATATTACTTGCAATTAAAGAAAAATCAGATATAACATATTTTCAATATGCAATAAATGTAGATGGAGTAGACAGAGAATATGTAAAAAGCCAAGAAGAAGCTAATACTATAGCAGAAAGTTTAAGACAAGAACTTGGAGAAGAAATAAATGTAGCTGTAACTACAGTATATACAAAACAATTGGATGTGGTTTCTTCACAAGAATTAGCTAGCATTGCAGAAAACTTAAAATTAGAAATAAAAGAAGAACAAGAAGAAGAAAAAAGAAGAGAAGAAGCTACAATAGATGGAATATATCTTGCTGTTAATCCAGTAGAAGGAAGAATTTCTTCAAGATACAATGCAAGAGAAAGTATAAGAGACCATACACATAAAGGACTAGATATTGCTGCGAAAACAGGAACACCTATAAAAGCTGCTGCTGGAGGAACAGTTGAATATTCTGGAACCATGGGAGGATATGGAAAATTAGTTATTATAAACCATGGAAATGGTATTCAAACATATTATGGACATTGTAGTAAATTAAATGTAAAAGTAGGAGAAACTGTAGAAGCAGGAGACGTAATTGCTGC
The DNA here is from genome assembly GCA_904381285.1 of uncultured Clostridia bacterium. Lineage (GTDB taxonomy): Bacteria > Bacillota > Clostridia > TANB77 > CAG-508 > RGIG8482. Next base: position 16,857 of record CAJFII010000016.1, read on the forward strand.
AGTTGGAAGTACAGGAAACTCAACAGGTCCACACTTACATTTAGAAATACGTCAAAATGGACAGTATGTAAACCCAGCTAAATATTTATATAGATAAGATAATCAGTAATTAATTAAAAGTTAAACTTTTATTATATGAAAATTAAAAAATATATAGTAAAAGTTTAACTTTAATGTTATAATAAAAGTATATTTGAAAGAGAGGAAAGTTCATGAATAATATAGATTTAATGAATTACTGGTTTGAAAGCGCTGACAATGATTTTGATACAATGAAAGTTTTACTTGAAAATAAAAAGAATACATGGTGTTTATTTGTAGGTCATTTAGTAATAGAAAAATTATTAAAAGGTTTATATGCTAGAAATAATCCAGAAAATCCAATAGTACCTAAAACTCATAATTTAATATTGCTTTCACAGAAAGCCAATTTGAATGTACCAAATGATATAAGAGAAAAAATTCAGATTATAAATACATTTAATATTAGTGCAAGATATGATGATTATAAAAAAAGTTTCCAAGAAAAATGTACTGATGATTACACTTATGAACAAGTAAATAATATAGAGGAGGTACAAAGATGGCTAAAACAACAATAAACAAGGATGTCTTAAATAGTATAAATAAGTTTATTGAAGAAATAAAAAAACATTATAATATTACAGCAATTATATTGTTTGGGTCTTACGCAAAAGGAACAGAAAATGAAAATAGTGATATAGATATTGCAGTTATTTCTGATGAGTTTGATGATATATATGACTGTATGGCAAGATTAATGGGAATGACATGGGATATAGATGCTAGAATTGAACCTCATCCAATAAGAAAAAAAGACTTTGATGAAAAATCAGACTACTTTATTAAAGAAGTAATAAATACTGGTATAAAAGTAGCTTAATATATAAATTTTTAAATAAAAAAGCAAATATTTTTTTACAAAATATTTGCTTTTTCCTATATATATGATATTATATTCTTTAGGAAAAATAAAAAGGAGGTTATCATGAAAGGCTATTTAGTTTTAGAAAATGGTAGCGTTTTTAGTGGAGAAAGAATTGGATACAATAAAGATGCAATATGTGAAGTAGTATTCAATACTTCAATGACAGGGTATTTAGAAATATTTACAGACCCATCATATGCTTCTCAAGGAGTAGTAATGACTTATCCTTTAATAGGGAATTATGGGTTAACAAAAGAAGATCAAGAATCAAAAAAGCCTTGGGTAGAAGCAGTATTTGTTCATGAAATTGCAGAAATGGAAAGTAACTTTAGAAGTAAAATGCATATTTTAACATTTTTAGAACAAAATGAAATACCAGGCTTACAAGGAGTTAATACAAGAAAACTTACAAAAATGTTAAGACAAGCAGGAACAATGAGAGGAAAAATTACAAATGATATATCTAACATAGATAATATAATAAAAGAGATTAAAAATCATGAAGTTTCTAATTTAGTAGAAACAGTTAGTTCAAAAGAAATATACACCTGTGGTAATGGCAAAACGAAAATTGCTTTATTAGATTTTGGAGCAAAACAAAATATTATAAATTCTTTACTTGTTAGAGATTGTGAGGTTACTGTATTCCCGCATGACACACATTACTCTAAACTCTTATCTGATGAATTTGAAGGAATTGTTCTTTCAAATGGACCAGGAAATCCAGAAGATTGTAAAATAGCAATACAAAATATTGCAAAGCTATATGAATCAAATAAACCAATACTAGGAATTTGTTTAGGACATCAATTAATGGGTCTTGCAACAGGAGCAAAAACATATAAATTAAAATATGGACATCGTGGACCAAACCATCCAGTAAAAGACCTAAAAACAGGTAGAGTATGTATTACATCACAAAACCATGGATATGCAATTGAAGATTCGAGCATAAATCCGAATGTGGCTGAAATTTCACATATAAATATTAATGATGGAACAGTAGAAGGATTAAGATATATTGGAAAAAATATAATGACTGTACAATATCATCCAGAAGCATGCCCTGGACCAGAAGATAGTAATTATCTATTTGATGAATTTTTAGAGATTGTAAGAAAAAAATAAGTTAAAAAGGAGATAATAAAATGCCAAAAAATAAAGATATTAAAAAGGTATTGGTAATAGGCTCACGGACCAATTATAATTGGACAAGCAGCAGAATTTGATTATGCAGGAACACAAGCATGTAGAGAACTTAAAAAAGAAGGAATAGAAGTAGTTTTGGTAAATTCAAATCCAGCAACAATTATGACAGATAAAGATATGGCAGACAAAATTTATATAGAGCCAATTACAAAAAAGACAGTAGAAAAAATTATTGATATAGAAAAACCAGATAGTATTTTACCAAATTTAGGTGGGCAAACAGGTTTAAATATTGCAATGGAATTATATGAAGATGGTTTTTTAGCATCAAGAGGAATTAGACTACTTGGAACTAGTCCAGAAGGGATAAAAAAAGCTGAAGATAGACAAGCCTTTAAAGATACAATGGAAGAAATAGGAGAACCATGTATTGCAAGTAAAGTGGTAAACACTTATGAGGATGCAGAAAGTTTTGCAAAAGAAATAGGATTACCTGTAATTGTAAGACCAGCCTATACCTTAGGTGGTACTGGTGGGGGAATTGCATATACAATGGAAGAACTAGAGGAAATTGCTAAAAGTGGATTACATTTATCAAGAGTGCATCAAGTATTAATAGAAAAATGTATTTCTGGATGGAAAGAAATTGAATATGAAGTAATGAGAGATAAAAATGGAAGTTGTATTACAATTTGTAATATGGAAAATATAGATCCAGTAGGAGTACATACAGGAGATAGTATAGTTGTTGCACCATCACAGACACTTGCTGATAAAGAATATCAAATGCTAAGAACATCAGCAATAAAAATTATATCTGCATTAAAAATAGAAGGTGGATGTAATGTACAATTTGCATTAAATCCAAATAGTTTTGAATATGCAGTTATTGAAGTAAACCCAAGAGTAAGTCGTTCATCAGCACTTGCATCAAAAGCTACAGGTTATCCAATAGCTAAAGTAACAGCAAAAATTGCAATTGGATACACATTGGATGAAATAAAAAATGCAGTAACTGGTAAAACATATGCATGTTTTGAACCAGTATTAGATTATGTTATCGTAAAAATACCAAAATGGCCATTTAAAAAATTCTTAACAGCATCAAGAGAACTTGGAACACAAATGAAAGCAACGGGAGAAGTAATGGCAATAGCACCATCAATAGAACAAGCATTAATGAAAGCGATTAGATCATTAGAGGAAAACGTTGATAGTTTAATACTACCAAAATTGCAAAATTTATCAGATGAAGAAATTTTGCAAGATTTAAAAAGAGTAGACAATGAAAGAATTTGGGTAATTGCAGAAGCTATAAGAAGAGAAATTAGTGTAGATAAAATACACGAAATTACAACAATAGATAAATTCTTCATTAATAAAATTCAAAGAATTGTTAGAATAGAAAAAAGATTAAAAACGGAAGAATTAACAGAAGAGTTATTAACAACTGCTAAAAAAATGGGATATACAGACAAGGTAATTTCTGAATTATGTGGAAAACCACAAGAAGAAATTAAAAATATAAGAAAAGAAAAAAATATTATAGCTAATTTCAAAATGGTAGATACATGTGCAGCAGAATTTGATGCAACAACTCCATATTATTATTCAAGCTATGATGAAGAAAATGAAGCTTTAGAAGAAACTGGTAAAAAGAAAATTGTAGTTTTAGGTTCAGGACCAATTAGAATTGGACAAGGAATTGAATTTGATTATTGTAGTGTTCATTGTGTATGGGCTTTAAAGAGAAAAGGTTATGAAACAATTATTATCAATAATAATCCAGAAACAGTTAGTACAGACTTTGATATAGCAGATAAACTATATTTTGAACCATTAACACCTGAAGATGTAGAAAACATAATAAATGTAGAAAAACCATATGGAGCAATAGTACAATTTGGAGGACAAACAGCTATAAAATTAACAAAAGCATTAACTGATATGGGAGTAAAAATATTAGGAACTAAAGAACAAGATATGGATAGAGCAGAAGACAGAGAATTATTTGATGAAGCACTAGAAAAATGTGGTATTCCTAGACCAAAAGGTGGAACTGTATTTACTATAGAAGAAGCTATAAAAGTTGCAAATGAATTAAAATATCCAGTACTTGTAAGACCATCATATGTTTTAGGTGGACAAGGAATGGCTATTGCATATGATGATAATGATGTAAGAGAATTTATTTCTGAAATTAATAAAGTAGCACAAGAGCATCCAATATTAGTTGATAAATATATGTTAGGAAAAGAAGTAGAAGTTGATGCTATATTTGATGGAGAAGATATTTTAATACCAGGAATTATGGAACACTTAGAAAGAGCCGGAATTCACTCGGGTGATAGCATTTCAGTTTATCCTACTCAACACATTAGTATTGAAAACCAAAAAACAATTATAGAATATACTAAAAAAATCGCAAAAGAATTAAATGTAATAGGAGTTTTAAATATACAATTCATTATAAATAGAGGAAATGTATATATTATAGAAGTAAATCCACGTTCAAGTAGAACTGTTCCATATATAAGTAAAGTTACAAATTTACCAGTAATAGATATAGCAACAAGAGTTATTTTAGGTGAAAAATTAAAAGATATGAATTATGGAACAGGTATATACAAGAAAAGCGACTATATAGCTGTAAAAATGCCAATATTCTCATTTGAAAAGATAAAAAATGCTGATACAAGTTTAGGTCCAGAAATGAAATCTACAGGAGAAGTATTAGGTGTAGCAAAAGAATTTTCAGAAGCTATTTTAAAAGCGTTTATTGCAAGTGGAGTAAATATTCCAAGTAAAGGCAATGTATTAATTACAGTTAGGGACAAAGATAAAATAGAAATGCTTCCAATTGCTAAAAAATTAGATGGACTTGGTTTTAAAATTTATGCAACATCAGGAACTGCAAAATTTTTAAATGAAAATGGAGTAGAAAGCGAAACTGTTCAGAAAATTTGGGAAGGAGAAAACAGTATACCAGATTTAATACAATCAGAAAAGTTAAGCTTTATAATAAATACACCAACTAAAGGAAAAAATGAATCTAGAGATGGTTTTAAGATTAGAAGGTTAGCAGTAGAAAGTAAAGTGCCATGTTTCACAGCATTAGATACAGTTACAGGATTATATGAAGCATTAGAAAAAGGTTTACAAGAAGAAGATTTAGAACCAGTAGATATTGGAAGAATTTAAGAAATATAATTTTGCAAGACATGTGAAAATTATTATAAAATATTTGCAGTATAAATAGAGGTTGCATATTTTGCAACCTCTAATATAAGCTATAACGAGGAGAACAGAAATGATACCATATAAACTAGAACAAAAAAATATTAAAAATTTATATATACGAATAAAAAATAAAACTGTAATTGTAACAGCTCCAAAGAAAATGGACCAAAAAACAATAGAAGAAATTATAAAAAAGAAAAGCAAATGGATTAATAACAAATTAAAAGAAGAAAAAGAAGAACTGCAAGATAAGTATAATAAAGAAGAGTTTGTACAAATTATAAAAAAGAATATAGACGAATTAGTAAAACAGACAAGCCTTGTACCAAATAAAGTTAGAATAAGAGAAATAAAATATGCATGGGGAAGTTGTTCAAGTAATAAAAATATTACCATTAATATGAGATTAATAAAATATGATGAAGAAATAATTAGATATGTGATATTACACGAATTATGTCATATAAAATATATGAATCATTCTAAAGAATTTTGGAAATTAGTAGAAATGTATATGCCAAATTATAAAGAAATAAGAAGAAAAATAAAATAAGTAAAATGTTTAGGAGGTAGAAAAATGGCTAGAGAAGCAAAAATATATAATAAAGATAATATAAACTACTATAATTGTGATATAAGAATAGCAGATAATTTAGAACATATTTATGATGCAAGAAGAGATTGGGTAAATGGAAAATATAATTATAATAAATTATTAACAAAAGAAGAAATATTTCCATTACTAGAAAAAAATTTAGTAGCAATAGAAGGACTAGAAGAAATAAATGAGGAAGATTTAAACAATTTATAAATATTTTAGGGATAGTTTTGCAAAAATGTATAAAACTATAAAAAATGCAAATACTAATACAAGAAGAAAGTGAGGTATTAGTATGAAATTAGAACAATGTTTAAATGAATTATTATCAGATTTAAATGTATTTTATAGGAAATTGCAAAATTATCATTGGAATATACAAGGAAATGATTTTTTTGTAATTCATTCCAAATTAGAGGAATATTATGATGAAGTAAATGAACAAATAGACGAGGTTGCAGAACATATCCTTATTTTAGGAGGACAACCATTAGGAACAATGAAAGATTATATGGAAAATACAAACATAGTTGAAGCAGAAAATAAAAAAATAAAATCAGATGCTATATTCCATAACATAGTAAACGATTTAGGGATGTTATTAAAAAAAGTAACTGAGATAAAAGAAGAAGCAGATGCACAAAAACAATATGCAACATCATCATTAATGGATAAATATATAGAAGATTATAGCAAGAAGACATGGATGTTAAAACAAAGCATGTAACAAGTCAGTTGAACTTTAGGGACATTCCTTAAAGTTCATAAGTGAATTGTCGGTTGATGTCAGTGGAAACGGAGATTTTTGACAAGTTCAAAATTTCTGTTTCCATTTTTTATGTAAAAAAGTGATATTCAAAAAGAGGTAAAACTATTGAAAATAGAATAATGTAAATATAAAATGACGAAAAAGAAAGTTCGTCATTTTTTGACGTTAAGAAAATATAAATTATTAAGTAAAAAAGAGATAAAACTTTTCAAACTAAACTAATAAAAAGTATATTAAAAAAAGAGCAATTTTTAGGAGGAACAGATGAAAAAAGAAGAGAGAAAGAATGTAAGTAAAAAAATAATAAAAAAAGTAAAAGGAATAACATTAATATCATTAGTAATAACAATAATAATATTACTAATATTAGCAGGAGTAACACTTAGCCTAACATTAGGAGATAATGGAATAATGTTAGAAAAAGGAGGAACAGGGTTAACTAAAGAAGAATTAGAAGAAATAGCAGGAAACTATGGAGAACTACAAGAAGATGGAAATACAATAAAAACAGATGAAGGATATGAAATAAAAATAGATGAAATATATAAACCAGGAGGAGGAACAGGAGGAGATGCAGCAACAGATGAAGAATTAGCAGCATTACAAGAAAAAATAGAAGAATTAGAACAAACAGTAGAAGAACTAACAAACACGAAAACAGAACTAGAAGGAACAATAGAAGATTTAAACGGACAATTAGAACAAGCTGGGGAAGATAAAACAGCACTACAAGAACAAATAGAAAATTTACAAGGACAAGTAGACAGCTTAAATAAAACAAAAGAACAATTAGAAGCAACAATAAGTGACTTAAATACGCAAATAGCGGACTTGAAAGCAAAACAATCAACAGGAAATGCAACAGTGGCACAAGTATTGCAAGGAGCAACGTTTTCTAACTCAACAAGTGTAGGACTA
>CAJFII010000017.1 GCA_904381285.1 uncultured Clostridia bacterium
CTATTTGTTCTTGTAGTGCTGTTTTATCTCCTTGTGCTTGTTCTAATTGTCCATTTAAATCTTCTATTGTTCCTTCTAATTCTGTTTTCGTATTTGTTAAATCTGTTACTGTTTGTTCCAATTCTTTTATCTTTTCTAGTAATGCTGCTAATTCTTCATCTGTTGCTGCATCTCCTCCTCCACTTCCTGGTTTATATATTTCATCTATATCTATTTCATATCCTTCATCTGTTTTTATCGTATTTCCATCTTCTTGTATTTCTCCATAATCTTTTAATATCTCGTCTAATTCTTCTTTACTTAGACTCGCTCCTCCTTTTTCTATTTCTTTATCTAGTATTGCTAGTTGTATATCTTCTTTTATTGCTGCTATTTCTTGGGCTTCTTTTGCTTTCTGCGCTTGTGTTATTATTCCATTATCTCCTAATGTTAAACTCAAGGTTACTCCTGCTAATATTAGTAATATTATTATTGTTATTACTAATGATATTAGTGTTATTCCTTTTGCTTTTTTTATTATTTTTTCTTTTTTCATCTGTTCCTCCTATTGGTTTTATTTTTATTATTCTCTTTTTTATCTCAAATATGTAATTTATTTTCATTGTTTAAATATCATTACTATATTTTTTCATTTAGGTTATTTTTACAAAATTTTATCTTACGTTGATATTTTATAATTAACTTGTCAAGTATTTCCATTTTTTTCTTCAAAATAATTTTTTAATATTTTTAAAGAAAAAATGACGAACTTTCTTTTTCGTCATTTTATATTTACATCATTGTATTTTCAATAGTTTGAACCATTTTTGATTATCACTTTTTTACATAAAAACTAAGGATGTTAGTGGTGACAATTTATTCTTCTAAGCCAAAGCTTACGCCCAATGCATTATTTATTTTGTCTATTAATATATCATCATCTATATGACCTATCTTTTCTTTTAATCTACTTTTATCTATTGTTCTTATTTGTTCTGCAAGTACAACTGAATCTTCTTTTAATCCACATGATTTGCTTCCTAATTCTATATGTGTTGGTAGTTTGTTTTTTCCGGTTTGTGATGTTATTGCTGCTGCAATTACTGTTGGACTGTATTTGTTTCCCATATCATTTTGTATGATAAGTACAGGTCTAATTCCTCCTTGTTCTGAGCCTATAACTGGACTTAAATCTGCATAAAACATATCTCCTCTTTTAACTATCATTTTCTTCACTCCTAGTATTACAGTTTTTTTTGCTTTTTTTATTAGATATATTTTAAATTTAGTTTGAGATTAAAAATATAGTTTACTATTTACAGGCTTTTTGATTTGTTTTATTTTAGTGCTAATATTTCTCCTTTATTTATACTATTAATTTTTATCTCATTATATAATATGTAGACTAGCACTTTTTGGTTAATATCTTCTATTTCCATTTTTATGGGTTTAGCTGTATTTTTATCTATGTATAATTTTTTATATACACAATACTTATTTGCGCTTTGCTCTAACTTTACTTCCATCACAATGCTATTTTCTTTTTCTTCATATTTTGATGTATTACTTTTTTTATAATCTTCTATAAAATTATATAAGCATAATGAATTTTCAGAAACATATTGATAATTTTCATAAATTTGATTTAAGCCAAGTTTCGTATTCTCTATTTTTAGATTTTTCCCGTCATATATTGTTATTAATCCTTGTATATTTTCTGGTTCTAGTACTTCTTGTTTAAATACATTAGAAGATTCATATTGCTGTTTTAATCTATATTTATTTGTATTTTTATTACTTCTAACCTCTAAACTAATATCTGCTTCATATGAACTAATATTTAAAATATATTCTTCTATACTTTTAGCTGATTTAATACTAGTATTTCCAAATTCTGCAACTTTATAATTATTTTTATAAAAAAAATTAAGTATAATTATAACTAATACTATTATTACAAAAATAGAAAAAATCAAAATTTTTCTTTTATTCTTCACACAACATCACCCTTTGTTATACAATTTCTTAGAACATAAAAAGAATAGCTATAGCTATTCTTTTTTATTTATATTCGTATAAAATTTAAACATTACAAAAAACTTTATTTAAATAATTTATCAGTTCATCTTTTTCATTAATAGTATTAATTTTTGCTCTTATTCTACTTGCATCATTTATATTTCTTACATAATATGCCATATGTTTTCTTAACTCTTGTATTCCAACTTTTTCCCCTTTATGCTCTACTTCTAATTCTATATGTTCTATTATAGTTTTTAGTTTTTCTTCTATAGGCATTTCTGGTAATTTTTCTCCATTTTTAAGAAAATAAATTATTTTTTCAAATAACCATGGATTTCCTATTGCTCCTCTTCCAATCATTATTCCATCCACACCTGTATATTCAAACATTTTTAAAGCACTTTCTTCATCTACTATATCTCCATTTCCTATTACAGGAATTTTTACACTTTCTTTTACTTTTTTTATTATGGCTAAATCAACTTTTCCACTAAAAAATTCACTTCTTGTTCTTCCATGAATGGTTATCATGCTTGCTCCTGCTTTTTCTATTATTTTTGCCGCTTCTTTTGCAACAACACTTTCTTCATTCCATCCTTTTCGTATTTTAACACTAACAGGAACTTTTGATGATTTTACCACCTCTGTAACAATTTTCTCTATTTTTTCCAAGTCTAATAGTAATTTGCTTCCATCGCCATTTTTTACTACTTTTGGTGCAGGACATCCCATATTTATATCTAAAATATCTGCAAATTCACTTACATATTCGGCTGCAACTTTTAATGACTCAATATCACTACCAAATATTTGAGCTTGAATTGGTCTTTTTTCACCATCTATTTCTAGTATTTTCTTGGTTTTTGCATCATTATAGTATATTGCTTTACTACTTGCCATTTCTGTACAAACTAATCCTGCTCCATATTTTTTACATATCATTCTAAATGGCAGGTCTGTTATACCTGCCATTGGTGCTAGTAATATATTATTTTCTAATTTTACATTTCCTATTTTTAAAGGTTTAATATACATTACACCATCCCCATATTATGCATTATATTTCTAATCTACAAATATTGTTTTTTGTCTTCTTCCACTTATATTTAATAATATTCCTATACATATAAAATTTGTTATTAATGAGCTTCCTCCATAACTTACAAAAGGAAGTGGAACACCTGTTATTGGTAATAACCCCATTGTCATTCCTATATTTTCTATCATATGAAATAGAAATATTCCAACAATTCCCATAGCTATATATGAACCCAAATCATCTTTTGCTGTTTTTGCTACATACACCGCTTTTGTAATTAATATCACATACAAAATAATTACTGCGCCTGCTACAATAAACCCCATTTCCTCTCCTATAACAGAGAATATAAAGTCTGTAGTTTTAGGATATAAAAATCCTAATTGTGTTTGATTTCCTTTTAATAAGCCCATTCCAAATAATTGTCCTGATCCTATAGCAAGTTTTGATTGTATAACATTATATCCGTGCACCTCTTGGGTCTAAATCTGGATTCAAAAATACATCAATTCTACTTTTTGCATGTGCAGGTAATATGAAATTATATGCTAGTGGTACTGTTATAGCAATAATTGCAACAGTAACAATTATATATCTTTTATCAATTCCAGCAACAAATAGCATCAATACTGTTGCCATAATAAATGCTATTGCTGTTCCGTAATCTGGCTGTTTAACAATTAGTAATACAGGTACTGCAACTATGCTTAACAATAATAGTAATTTTAGTGGTTTATTAATTTCATTTCTTCCTTTTTTTTGAATCTTCTCCATTATATATGCTAAAAAAATTACTACAAATACTTTGGCAAATTCACTTGGTTGAAGTCTTATTCCATCTGTAATATTAAACCAACTTGTAGCACCATTTACTACTGGTGTAAATAGTACAGCAATTAGTAATATGATAAAAATCCCATAAAAAATTGGTGAAATTTTCGCTATAAAATTATAATCAATAAATATAACTATCAGCATAATAGGAATACTAATTGCTGCCCATATTATTTGCTTCTTTAGTTCATCATAGCCTGTTTCCTGAGTTGCTGAATATAAAGCAACACACCCTATCAATAATAAGATAATGCAGCAAACTAATATCCCCCATTCCACATTTTTTAGAATTCTACTCTTCATTTTTCACCTTCTATTTTTAAGTCTAATTTTAAAGGTTCTATTTTTTTACCTCTTGTTTTTTACTTTCATCATTTTCAGTTTTTTGCTTTTTATTTTCTTTTGTTTCATTATGTTTCTCTTCTTGCTTTTCTTCTTTTTTATTTGAATCAGAAACTGTTTTTGTTTCTTTCTCTTTATTTTCTTCAATTTCTTTTTTATTTTCTATATTTTCCTCTGATTGTTGTGTTTTTTCATTCTCTTTTTTTACTTCTTTTGTTATTTTTTCTTCCTCTTGTTTTTCTTTTTTATTTTCTTCTTGTTTATTGTCTTGTTCCTTTTTTGCAGCCATCATATTTCTTACATCTTCTTTTACACTAACAATTGGAATATTTGCATATAAAGCTGGAGCTCCTGTTGTTCCATCTTCATTTGCTGTATTAGTAAGTCTTACATCTATTGCATTTTCATCAACATCTATATATTTTTTTATTACTTCTATTATTTCTTGTTTCATTAAATCCAAATAATCAGCTGATACATTTGCTCTATCTTGCATAAGAACTAACTGTAATCTTTCTTTTGCTGCATCTTTAGATTTTAGTTGCTCATTTTGTGATTTCCATACATTCTTGAAAAAATTTATTATGCTTTCAAACATCCTTTGCTTCCCTCCACTCTTTTAAGTTATTTTATTCCGAATAATCTTTTTAATTTTGCCCAAAATCCTTTCTCTCTACCTGGTATAGTTACTTCTATATTTTCTCCTAAAATTCTTCTTGCTATTTCCATATATGCTTTTCCAGAGGGAGCTTTTCTATTTTGTACAACTGGTTCTCCTTTATTTGTTTGTGTTACTACATATTCATCATCTGGTACAACCCCTATAAGTTCTATTGATAACAAATCAATTATGTCATCAACATCCATCATTTCTCCTCTTTTTACCATGTTTGGTTTTATACGATTTATTACTAATTCAGGATTTTTTATTTCAGATGACTCTAATAATCCAATAATTCTATCAGCATCTCTTATTGCTGATATTTCTGCTGTCGTTACTACGATTGCTCTATTTGCTCCTGCAATTGCATTTTTAAATCCTTGCTCTATTCCTGCAGGACAGTCTATTAATATGTAGTCAAATTCTTCTTTTAATTTTCCTGTTAGTTCTCTCATTTGTTCTTCATTTACGGCACTTTTATCTCTTGTTTGAGCAGCTGGAAGTAAAAAAAGTTCAGCAAAACGCTTGTCCTTAATTAGGGCTTGTCTTAATTTGCATTTTTCTTCAACAACATCAACTATGTCATACACTATTCTGTTTTCTAATCCCATAACAACGTCTAAATTTCTTAGTCCTATATCTGTATCTATTAATACTACCTTTTTTCCTTGCATTGCGAGTGCAGATCCTAAATTGGCTGTTGTTGTTGTTTTTCCTACTCCACCTTTTCCTGATGTTATAACTATAACTTCTCCCATAAATACCTCCTCAAACTACATTTAGCGTAATTTATAAATCTTTTTTTAGTAATAATATCTTATATTCTTTTTAAGCAAAAGTCAATGTATATTAGGTAAAAACTAATATTTTTTATTAAAAAATCAATAAAGAGAATATCATAACGACATTCTCTTTATTGTTAATTTTTGCCTTAAATTATAGGCAAATTTTATGAGGCTTTGTTTAAATAATACCAATGAGCAATAAAGTGTAAACTTGCTCTTTTCCACTCTTCGTTCAAAGACAGCTTACTTTTTGTCAATTTTATTTCTTTACTTTTAAAACTTTCTTCTAACCATTTTTCAAAGGTAGAAGTGTCCATTTTAAGCAATTCATCATAATTCCGACTAATAAATACAGCTGCTTGATATCCCGGTGTGTAAAATTTCAGCTCACTATTCTTCATTCTTTTTCCCCCATAGAAACGACAGTTGTTAACAGTTACATCTATATTTTATATTACAATTTCATGGTTGTAAAGCTTTTATATATTTTAGATTATATTGCCCTAGCAATATTTGCAAACTGCTCTATTGTTAATGCTTCTCCCCTTATTTTTTTATCAATTCCTAACTCTTCTAATAAATTTTCTATTTGTTCTTTACTTTCAAATAAATTAGAATTAGACAAAGCATTAACTAGAGTTTTCCTTCTTTGCATAAAAGCATATTTTATTATTTTAAAGAACTTCTCTTCATCTTTTATTTTTATTATTGGTTCTTTTCTTATTGTTAACTTTATTACTTCTGAGGCTACTTCAGGCTCAGGAATAAATGAAGTATTGGGTACAGTTAGTATTTCTTCTGCTTGTGAAAAATAGTATACTGTATATGTTATTGCACCAGAATTTTTTTCTCCAGGAATTGCAGTTAATCTATCTGCTACTTCTTTTTGTATCATTACAGTTATGCTTTCTATATCCAACTTTTCTTCTAATAGTTTCATTATTATTGGTGTTGTTATATAGTAAGGCAAATTTGCAACAATTTTTACTTCTTTAAAATTATTGTTTTCCTTATTTTCTTTTATTATTTTATTCAAATCTATTTTTAGTATGTCTTCATTAATAATTTCAAGATTTTGATACATAAAAAATCTATCTTTTAAAACAGATATCATTCTATCATCTAATTCAACACATATTACTTTACCTGCTTTTTCCAATAGCTTTGCTGTTAATGTACCTAGTCCTGGTCCAATTTCTATTATTAAATCATCACTATTGATTTCGGATGAATTTACTATTGTATCTAATACATTTTCATCTATTAAAAAATTTTGACCCAACTTTTTATTTGCTGTTATTCCATATTTTTTCATTAAAAATTTTGTTTCATTATATACTTTTTCCACTATTCCTCCTAAAAATTAAAATCAAAATATGAATATTTTTCTGTTTTATGATTTAAATAATTTTCTACTATATCCTTTGCTTCTTTTGATACTTCTGTTATCCTTCTTGCTTTATCTTTTTGTTTCACTAAAGGAATTATATATCTTCTTTTTGCCTCAATACTTACGCAATATTTATTTGGTACAGTTTTATCGCTTCCATATACTTTTGTGGCTTTTTGAAATTTATCAAATCCTTCTTGTATTCTTGGAATTCCACAATTTTTGATTTTCTGTACTATTTCTTTTTCTGAATATTTATATAAATCCTTTATTTCTAGTAATCCATTTTGGTTCATTTCTCTTACTATATCTGCAATAAATTGCATTGTAGTTTTATCTTCATTACTAATCCATTTTGGCCAAAGTTTGCTTGCACCTTCTATAAATTTTTCTGCTATTTCTATATTTTTAAATCCTAATTCTTGTATATTGTCTTCATTAGTTAATATTTCTATACCTTCATAAATTTCTTTTATTGTATTTAAATCCCAAACTGGTTTATCAAAATATATGCCATTCGTAAATGTGTATTCTAGCCTATCTGATGATAATTTTGGTGTATCATTATCTGCAATTGGATAAATGTGGTAATCCATAACTTCTTCTACTTTTACATTATCTCTCTTTAATAAAGCCATTATTTCTTCAGAATTTTCAATAATTTCCCTTGTTTGTTCTTCTGTTGATTCTTGTTTTTTATAATCTCCATTCATAAAATCTATACAATGTTTAAAGGCTGGAGTTGCAATATCATGAAATAGTCCTGCTAAAGTTTGCTTTTTGTCTTTTGTAAAATTCCATACTATTAATGCAACTGCTATACTATGTTCTAAATTAGAATATGGATATTTGTTTTCAAAAACATTTGTCCAATCTGTCCCACACCAACAACTAATTTTTCCAATCCTTCTCATTGCTTTTGTGTCAATATATCCATGTAAAAATTCTGGTATCTCTGGTGATAATATTTTATAATATTTTTTTATCTCGTCATTAACTTCGTCTAAATATCCCATATTTCCCTCCAATTTGGTTTGTTTTATATTAATATTTTTTCACATTATATCATAAATTTTATATAAAAACTATAAGGCATGAAATTTATAATTAAATGTTTTTCACGTAGTAAAAATAGAAAACTATGAAACATAGTTTTCTATTTTTTGTTCTATTTGGATATATGGTAAGCATGCCATAACTTACATCTCTCGGGTTTCCCCTGTTTGCCATCGGCGTGTGGTCGGCACAATATTTTACCACCACATATATCCATCCTTAATGTATACTTATTATACTATATTTATTCAACTATGTCTAGATTTATATACTATTATATTATTTTTAATCATCTTTTCATAGTTGACATTTCTAATCTGCCAAAATGTTAATATTGAATTACTCATTTCTATTTCTTTAATTTCTGTATTTAATTTTACTATAACTATTATATTCTTTGTATTATCCAAGATTTTTTTAAAAATATTACCATATCTATTTTATCTTTATATTTTCCCAACTTTTCTCCATCTAGTTCTCTATGTATTTCAATATTTTACCTCTTATATAACTTGTTTTATATGATTTATCCTATAACCCTGCTTATATAAATATATTTCTATTACATCAATCCTTATATATTCATTTTCTAGATTTCTTGAATATAAATAATATTTAATAGCTTTACTTAAATGTTTTTGTTTATTTGTGTCCACTGCTTCTATAGGTCTACCAAATTTGTCATTACTCCTTGTCTTTACTTCTATAAATACTAATTCTTTTTTATCAATAGAAATAATATCTATTTCTCCTTGTTTGCATGTGAAATTTCTTTCTATTATTTTATATCCTTTTTGTTTTAAATATTTTACTGCCAAGTCTTCTCCTAATTTTCCTATTTCATGTCTTATATACATATTAATTTTCCTTTATTTTAAATTGATTTCCTACTAATTGTTCTATGTAACCTTCTATTTCTAACATGGTTAATATTGGTGTTATTTGTGATATATCTTTTTTAGAAATTTTACATATATCGTTTATATGTACTTGTTTTTCTTTTATTATGCTATACACCATTTCATATTCTTTGGGCATATTTTGTATTTGTGAACTTTCTTGCTTTCTTGTATTGTTATTGCTTTCCATGTTTTCTTTTTTAATTTCTTTATATTTCAAAAATTCTACTATTTCATTTGGTTTTATTACCAATTTTGCACCTTCTTGTATCATTCTATTAGTCCCTATTCCACATTTATTATCAATATTGCTAGGTAAACAGCAAAGTATTTTTCCTTGTTCTTTTGCATATTTTGCTGTTATTGATGTTCCACTTCTATATTCCTCCTCTACCACTAGCACAGCATCTGAAATACCGCTTACTATTCTATTTCGTTTTGGAAAATTATTCTTGTCTGCATCCACATTTGGAGGATATTCACTAATGATACATCCACAATTTGCAAGTATTTTGTGGAATAGCCACTCATTTTCTTTTGGATATATTTTATTAAACCCTCCTCCAAGAACAGCTATTGTTCTTCCGCATATTTTCTACTGCACCAATATGAGCAGATGTATCTATTCCAATTGCCATTCCACTTATGATACATATATCTTTTTTCGATAACTCCTGTGCAAAACATGTAGCATTTTTTCTACCATACTCTGTACAATCCCTAGAACCTATTATTGCAACTATGTTCGTTTTATTTAATAATTCGTAATTGCCTATAACATATAATTCTTTTGGATAATTTTTAATATTTAATAACCTTCCGTGGATATCTTTTATCTTTATAATCTATTTTTATACATTCCATATTTTTTCCTTTATTTATTTTTAAGCGTACTATCATTCATTAATTTTTCCAATATTTTCTGTCTAAACTTCTATATTGTATCGCTTCTGCTA
Source organism: uncultured Clostridia bacterium (assembly GCA_904381285.1). Classification (GTDB taxonomy): domain Bacteria; phylum Bacillota; class Clostridia; order TANB77; family CAG-508; genus RGIG8482. Next base: position 9,964 of record CAJFII010000017.1, read on the forward strand.
TATGATAGGATTGTATGTCAGATTTACAATCTAAATCCGCTATTGTTCTTGCAACCTTTAAAATTCTTCCATATGCTCTTGCACTTAATCCTAATTTTTGAAAAGCATTTTGTAATATTTTTCTTCCATTTTCATCTAATTTACAATATTCTTCTATTAATTTTGGGGTTAATTCAGAATTTGAATAAATGTTATAATTTTTATATCTTTGTATTTGAATTTTTCTTGCATAATTTACTCTTTTTCGTATTTCTTCTGACGTTTCCACAGGTGTATTTGAATCTAATTTTTGATATTTAACAGGTGTAACTTCAATTTGTATATCTATTCTATCAAGTAATGGGCCACTAATTTTTCCCATATATCTTTCAATTGATTTTGTTGTACATGTACATTTTTTAATTTTTGAACCATAATATCCGCATCCGACATGGATTCATTGATGCGACAAACATAAAATTACACGGATATGTTAAGCTTGCATTTACTCTACTAATGCTTATCTTTTTATCTTCTAATGGACCTCGTAATAATTCTAACGTATTTTTATTAAATTCTGGTAATTCATCTAAATATAGTACTCCAAAATGTGCTAAACTAATTTCTCCTGGTTTCGGAATTTTTCCGCCTCCTACAAGTGAACTTGGTGACACCGTATGATGTGGTGATCTAAATGGTCTTGTGGTTACTATTGGTGTATCTTTTGATAGGATTCCAGCAATACTATGAATTTTAGTTACTTCTAGTGATTCTTCAAATGTTAAATCTGGTAGTATAGATGGAATTCTTTTTGCTATCATTGTTTTTCCGTGAACCAGGGCTTCCTATTAGTAAAAGATTATGTCCGCCGTGCTGCTGCAATTTCTACTGCTCTTTTTATATTTTCTTGTCCTTTTACTTCAGAAAAATCTAATATATGTTCTTTATTTTTATGAAATAATTCAACTATATCAGATTTTTCTGGTTTTATTACTTCTTTACCATTTAAATAATTAACTACTTCTTTCAAATGCTCTGCTCCAATGACTTGTATTCCTTTAACAATTGATGCTTCTTTTCTATTTTCACTTGGTACAATTATTCTTTTTATTCCTAGGTTTTTAGCCTCTATACACATTGGTAAAACGCCTTTTACTTTATTTAATTTTCCATCAAGTGATAATTCACCTATAAATACTGTATCCTCTAAATTTCCACATTGTATTTCTCCAAAATTCATTAATATACCTATGGCTATTGGTAAATCAAAAAATGAACCTTCTTTTTTCGTATTCGCTGGTGCAAGATTTACAACAATTTTTCTACTTTGAAATTCATATCCAGAATTTTTAATTGCTGTTCTTACTCTTTCTTTTGATTCTTTCACACTAACATCTGGAAGCCCTACCACTTCCCAACTTGGCATACCGCGCAGATACATCAACTTGTACCTCAATTAAATATCCTTCTAACCCATGTAAGGACATACTTTTTATAATTGATAACATATATTTTCTACCTTCTTACTTTTATTTTTATAAATATTAAATTTGTTTGGAAATTTTTGATTTTAAGATTTTAAAATCTTTATTAGATTATAATTTAATTCTTGAATGAACAAATTAATAGTAACAATATATTATGTTTTTGTCAATAATTATATAAAAATTGTATAAAAAATTGAGCATAATGCTCAATTTTTTCATTAGCTTATTTGTAATACATAATATGATGTAGCCGCATTATAATTAGAGTATACATTAATTGTAGCAGTTGCACCTTTATTCATATAAGCAATAACTGTATGGTGATGGTGTCTTGTAGCTAGATCTTGAGTTGCTGATCCATTAACTGAATTAATGTGATTTGATAAATATACAGTACCATTAACAGTAATATTTGCATACCTTTCAACTTTATCTCCTGTTCCAGAAGATGCTCCCACTATTAAATATATTCCATTTGCTGGGGCTGTAAAAGTCCATACATCTGGATTTCTTTTTGTTCCTGTTCCTTCACCATATGCTCGAACAGTAAATGTTCTCCACGGAAAGTTTGCGTTTCCTGCACTATATCCGGCATTGTATCCATTTTTATAACTTGCACTATTTGTATTTACTCTATTATCTGCTGCTGATACTCCGGCATTATATGCTCCTGAACTATTTAGAGTTCCTCCACTATAATATCCTGCCGGTACTGTATATGTGCTTGAACCACTTGGATTCCAATTTAATGCTCCTCTATTGGTCATGTTTCCTGTTATCTTATTTCCATTTACCCATGCTGTGTATCCACTTAATATTTGTCCTGCTCCTGCATTTGCTGCAGTTTGGCTCGCCAGTGAATTTACTGTTATTTTTCCACTTCCATTATGATATCCTGCTGGTATTGTATAACTTCCTCCTGCATTTAATGTTTGATTTATTGCTCCTCTGTTTGGCATTTCTCCTGTTAGTCCTACACTTGTTGAGTTAGAAAACGTTGCTCCTTGCAATACTTGTGCCACTGTTGCATTTCCTGTTGATTGTTTTG
>CAJFII010000018.1 GCA_904381285.1 uncultured Clostridia bacterium
AAACAGATGTAGTTACTGCTAAAAATTATTTAAAGAAAGAAGAACTAGAACAATTAGAACTTATTGTTTCAGCTTTCTTAGATTTAGCAGAGGCAAGAGCAAAAAGAAATATTCCAATGACTATGGAAGACTGGGCAAATAGAATAGATAAATATTTATTATCAGATGATCGAGATGTATTAAAAGATGCAGGTAAAATATCTCACGAAATAGCAAAAGAAAAAGCTATTTCAGAATTTGAAAAATATAGAGTTATACAAGACAAACTATATAAATCTGATTTTGATAAATTAATAGAAAGTTATGAAAATGAATAAAATAGAGACAAAAAATATGCACAAGCCATAATAAAACCTCATAAAATAATATAAGTAGAGGAGGTTTGTTATGGCTAAAATATTGGTTTATAATAATGATACAGATAGAATAGAAACATATTATAGGGATCTATCAGATAGTATGCCATATAATACAAATGGAACACTAAAAGTAAGAGAATTTAGAGGCTCTAGTAATAGTAACACATTATGGACTACTAAAAGAACAATGACCTCATGGAACACACAAAGATATATATTTGGATTACCTATACCAGTAGGCTTTGCATTTAAAAGACCATGGGAAGGTGGTCATGGAAATCAGTCACAACACTATGCAGGTACAGCATTTGATGTGGGCCAGTTATGGGACAATGAAAAAAGAGCAAGACTAAGAAATAGTGCAGAAAATTCTGGCTTATGGAGTTATATTGAACCTGTTAGTATATCACCTACATGGGTACATTTTGATAGAAGACAAAAACCGCCAGCATGTTCTTCAGGTGGATATCCAGTATTACGACAAGGAAGTTTAAGCGTATATGTATTAATAGCACAAGATGATTTAAACACTTTAGGATATACAACAGGAGGATTAGATGGTATATTTGGTTCAAGAACTACTACAGCAGTAAGAAATTATCAAGCAAGTAGAGGTTTAGCAGTAGATGGAATAATTGGATGTAATACATGGCGTTCATTACAAGAAAATGTAGTGGGAACTGGAAGAACAGCGACAACGATAGATTAGAAAATACGGTTAAAGAAATAAATCTTTAACCGTATTTTTGAAATTTGTTACATATTAGAATAATTTTATAAAAAAATGAGCAATATATTTTGGGGTGATAGAATGTTTAAACCAAAAGGAATATATTATGAAAAGAATATTGAAAACTATGTATTAGGACAAGAATTGTTAGAAAAATATAAAGATGTACCTAAATATGTAATAGAAAATCATAATAATATTGAAGAAATGAGAAAAAAACAGAATTCAGATTTTCCAGATATGAAAAGAAATTTAATTATTGGAATAAGAAAAACACATAAATTTGTGGAAAACCATAAAACATCAGATTATCTTGTACCATATACTTCATCTGGTTGCACTGCAATGTGTATGTATTGCTATTTAGTTTGCAATTACAATAAATGTGCATATTTAAGATTATTTGTAAATAGAGAAGAAATGTTAGATAAAATAATAAGAACAGCTGAAAAATCAGATAGAAACTTAGTATTTGAAATAGGAAGTAATAGTGATTTAATATTAGAAAATAGTATAACTGGGAACTTGGTATGGACAATTGAAAATTTTTCTAATACAAATAAAGGAATGTTAACTTTACCAACCAAATTTGACATGGTAGATGATATACTACCATTAAATCATAAAGGAAAAATAGTTATAAGAATGAGTGTAAATCCAGAAGAATTAATAAATAAAGTAGAATTTGGTACATCAAGACTAAATAAAAGAGTAGAGGCAATTAATAAATTACAAGAGGCAGGATATAAGATAGGAATTCTAATAGCACCAGTAATTTTTGTAGAAAATTGGAAACAACTATATGGAGAATTAATAGAGTATTTATACGAAAATTTGACAGAAGAGGTAAAAAAGAATGCATTTTTTGAAATAATATTTATGACATACAGTTTTGTTCATAATGCGATAAATGAAGAAGCTTTTCCGAATGCTATAAAATTATATGATAAAGATTTAATGACAGGTAGAGGAAGAGGTAAATATATGTATAAAGAATATATCAAAAAAGAAGGAGAAAAATTTTTAAGAGAAAAAATGTATAAATATTTTAAAAACAATGATATAATGTATGTCGTATAAAAATAAAAGAAAGGAGAAATAAATATACAATTAAAAAAAGTATATTTAAAAAGAAAAAATGAATAATATAGAGGTTACTAATTATGTAAAATATATAGGGGTAAATGATAAAACAATTGACTTATTTGAAAGCCAATATAAAGTGCCAAATGGAATTTCATATAATTCCTACTTAATAAGAGATGAAAAAAATGTAGTTATGGATACAGTAGATGGTAGAATGACAAAAGATTGGCTTAATAATTTGGAAGAAGCATTAGAAGGTGACAAAGTAGATTACCTAGTAGTATCACATATGGAGCCAGACCATGCTTCTAATATAGAATTACTTTCAAACAAATATCCTGAAATGAAAATAGTGGGAAATAACAAAACTTTTATGTATATAAAACAATTCTTTAATATATCAAATTTAGAAGAAAGACAAGTTATGGTAAAAGAAGGTGATATATTAAATATAGGAAAACATACACTACAATTTTTTATGGCACCAATGGTACACTGGCCAGAAGTAATGGTAACATATGAACAAAGTGAAAAAATATTATTTTCAGCTGATGGTTTTGGAAAGTTTGGTGCATTAGATGTAGATGAAGAATGGGTAGATGAAGCACGTAGATACTATTTTAATATTGTAGGAAAATATGGTGCACAAGTACAAGCATTGTTAAAAAAGGCATCAAATTTAGATATAAAAATGATTTGCCCATTACATGGACCAATATTAAAGGAAAATTTAGAGTATTATATAAATAAATATGACATTTGGAGTAGTTACAAACCAGAAGATGAAGGTGTTTTTATTGCATATGCTTCAATATATGGAAATACAAAAGCTGCTGCAATACAAATGGCAAAATTATTAGAAGAAAAAGGAGTAAAACAAGTAGTATTAGCAGATTTAACAAGAGAAGATATGGCAGAAGCTATATCAAATGCATTCAGATTTGGTAAAATAGTGCTTGCATCTTCTAGCTATAATTCAGGAATATTTCCACCAATGGAACAATTTTTACATCATTTAGAAGGAAAGAATTATCAAAATAGAAAAATTGGAATAATAGAAAATGGAACTTGGGCACCAAGTGCAGGAAAATGTATAAAAAGCATATTAGATAATATGAAAGACATAACGATTTGTGAGCCAATGGTTACAATTAGGTCTAGGATGAATGAAACATCAAAATCACAAATGGAAGAACTAGCAAAAGAGTTAATATAATTTAAAAATTTAAGAAAAAAGGTAAAAATATATGTCAAGAAAAAGTAACAGAAGAAAAAATAAAAAAAAGCTTAATCAAATTATAATAGGAAGCGTATTTACAATTTTAGTTGTAATTGTAGGATATTTTCATCCAGAAATTCGACAAAAAGTAAATAGCTTAAATAATGAAAATGAAGTACAAACTAGAAGTGTAATATCTTATGATTTAGGGCACATTCCACAATATAGTGATACACCATATGTAGTTATAAATAATAATATACCGAATTTTAGCCAAGAAGATTATACAACAAAAAGTTTTGAAAAATATTCAGAGTTAGATAGTTTGGGAAGATGTGGAGTGGCGTTTGCTAATATTTCTAAAGATATAATGCCACAGGAAGATGACGAAAGAGGAGATATTAGCTCAATAACACCAACAGGTTGGAAACAGAAAAAATACAATGGAGAATATTTATACAATAGATGTCATTTAATTGGATATCAATTATCTAATGAAAATGCAAATGAATCTAATTTAATTACAGGGACAAGGTATTTTAATGTTTCTGGAATGTTACCATTTGAAAATCAAGTTGCAGAGTATATAAAAAATCAACCAGAAAATGAAAACAACCATGTTTTATATAGAGTTACACCAGTTTTTGAGGAAAACAATCTTCTTGCAAGTCGGTGTGCAAATTGAAGCTTATTCTGTAGAAGATAAGGGAAAAGGTATATGTTTTAATGTATATATCTATAATGTACAACCAGGAATTACAATAAATTATGAAACAGGAGAAAGTTCAAATTAGGTAATACTTATGAAAATTAAGGAGAGTGAAGTTTATTGAATTTAGACCTATTTAATAATTTAATTAATACAGTTAAAGAAAGTAATATAGTAGAGAACTTTATAAATGAACTAAGTAAAGGTTTAGAAAATAATACTTCAGATGGCAAAATTCTAGATAAACAAAAAAATAATGTCTCATTATTAGATAAGCTATATAAACAAGAAAAGATAACAACAGAATATAGAGACAAAATGTACATAGAAAGAAACAATATTTTGAGTGATTATTCAAACCAGACATACAATGAAGGCGAAATGTATTATATATATGGTATAGATAAAGATAATAATTACCTTTTATCAATATGTGATAAAGAAAAAAGTCATGAAGTAATTAAAATTAATGAAAATGATTTACCAGAAGAGGCAAGTGTAGATAGTGTACTAAGATTAAAAAATGGAGAATATTTTCTTGATAAAACAGCAACACAAATACTACAAGGAAAAATGCAAGAAAAATTTAACCAATTATTAAAAGAACAAGAAATACAAATGCAATCTAAAAGAATAGATGGACATTTATATGAATTTGTAGAAAGCTCTGGAAATAGAGTATGGTTGATAGATAAAAATACTCCAGAAAATAATACAAATACTGCATTTGATGTGTTTGAGGAACTAAAATTTCCAAAAGATTTGCTGAATTCAGCTAAGCAAGGAGATGTATTTGAATATGTAAATGGAGAATACAAGCCATATTCAAATTAAAAAATAGGTTTTGTTCTAATATAACCCCAATATGAATACAATGTACAAAAAAGCGTATTCATAAGGGGGTTTTTCGTTTTGGGAAAAATATATATAGAAGAACGTGCAGTAAATTTGGCACATTATATAATAGATAGTGGAGATACGGTAAGAGGAGCGGCCAAAAAATTTGGAATAAGTAAAAGCACAGTACACAAAGATGTATCAGAAAGACTAAAGAAGATAAACCCAGTTTTAGCTTTAGAGGTAAGAAAAATATTAGATGAGAATAAAGCCGAAAGGCATATAAGAGGACGGAATGGCAACAAAATTAAAGTACAGTCATCAAAGAAATAATTTTGTAGGTTAGAAAAGTAGAGAAAACTTTAAAAGGGAGTTTTCTCTACTTTTTTAGTAAAAATTAAAGCAAAGCATTGCAAAAATAGACAAAAAATGGTAAAATGTATATTAGTTATGTAAAATGAAAAGGAGAATAAAATGATTATTTATAAAGAAAAATTACAAATTCAATTAGATGATGATATAAGCGATTTAAAAGAAGAAATAAGCCAATTAGAAAAATTAAAAGAAAAAATTTTGAATTCAGCAGTTTTTAAGGTATTAGACGGAAAAACACAAATGGTATATGATAAAAATAGACCTAATGTAAGATCAAGACAAGACCATACTGTAAATGTAGCTAATATTGCCAAAAGAATTATTGGAAGAATATATGATTCATGTTCTATAGAACAAATATCAGCCACTGAATGTTTTAAATTAAATAAAAAAAGAGCAGAATTATATGCAGAGATTATGGGATTATCACATGATTTAGGACACACAACATTTGGTCATACTGGAGAAGAAATTGTTAATGAATTTTTAAGAAAAATTATAGACAAAGATGTAATTGCAAGAATTATGGAACATAGAAAAAATGTATTTCGGAGAAGAATATGAAGAAAATCAAGGCCATACAGATGGATTTGAAGGAAGATTAAGTTTTGAGCATAATGAACAAAGTGCAATAGAGTTTAATAATATATTTGATGATGAAGAATTTGATAGAGTAGATAAAGAAAGAATAATAGATGGAATATTATCACATAGTATTAGCAGAGTACCAGAAGTACCAAATGACTTAATAGCACAAATTATAAGACAAACAGATAAAATAGAATATATAAATAGTGATCTTGAAGAATTTAGAGGCTTTTTTGAAATTAATCCTAATGATCAAGAAATGGTGTATTTTGAACAAAGCAATTTAAGTCAAAGAATAGAAAATTCTATAGAAAGCATGGTAAAAGAAGCAATAGAAAAAGGTAGAATAGATGATGATAATAAAGCGCTAAAGAAAATTAAAGGTTTAAGAGCAAAACATAAAGATATGATTTATTTCTTAAGTGAAGACGGAAAAAGAAATTTACTAAAAGGTGATAATAAAGAAAGGCAACAAGCTATATATGAAAAAATATTGAATTTTTATTATCAACATCCAGAGAGAATTCCAACAAAATCTTGGGCACTTACTAACCCAATAAATATTTCAAAGCAGAAAAAAGGAGAAGGTACAGTAACATTTAATAAAAAAGAGATAACAAATGAAACACTACCAGAGGTAGTAATAAAATATGTTAATACTTTTACAAATAAAAAATGTATGGATGTGTATTTGAAATTGGTAAAAGAAAGAATCTTAAGAGGAAGCGGATATGGGATAGAACCTGTTACACCTGAAGAAATAGAAAAAAGAAAAAGAGCGGGAATAAATGAACAAATTTCACAATTAAGAGCCAAAGATATATATAAAGGAAAACAAGTACATACATATAATGAGTACAAAAGTATGCTAGAAATAAAATATAAAAAGTTGCTACAAGAATTAACACCTGAAGCTATAGAAAATATACGAAGCAATATACAAAGACGTGAACAAGAAAATGAAGAAGACCAAAAATTATGGGAAATGGTAAAAGAGGCAGATACAAAAAGAATTGAAAATACTATGCAAATGGTAAGTGAAGATACAATAAATTCATTACCAAAAAGAATAGAAATGAAAACAACTCCAATTACACCTGATGAAGATGGATTAGAATTATAAAATAACTTTATATGTTATAGAAAAAGACGGATTAGTATACCGTCTTTTTTTTCACCAATTTACAAAAATCGACATATTATATATATGTGAACTACTTGGAATGAGGTGAGTTTATGCATAAAATAAAAAAGGGTGATATTGTAGGAAGAATTTCTCATGGCAAAGATATTCTATTTACAGTTGAAAGAATAATAACTAAAGCTGATGGAAAACAAATAGCAATTTTAAAAGGAATTATTATTCGTATTGAGGCTGATGCTGAGATAGAAGATCTTGTATTGATGGAAAAACATCAAGTACAAAGTAATATGAGAAGTTTAGAAAATAAGTTAGAAGATAAAATTAAAAAGTGTGCAAAAAATAAAGTTGGAGTTTCAAAAATAGGAAAAAGAAAATTACTCGGAAGAAGCAGTGAAGAAGAGGAGAATGGTAAGATACTACACTTAGATGGAGATAAAAGATATAGTGATAAATCATTAAGATATTATCAAAAGTTGGGATTGAATGCTATTGTAAGAAATGTAGCAGAAAATAGACAAGAATACGTAGTAATGGATTTATTAAATAGGTATAACCCAGATATATTAGTAATAACTGGACATGATGGAATGATAAAAAATGGAACAGGATATAATGATATATATAATTATAGAAATTCAAAATATTTTATAAATACAGTTAAAGAAGCAAAAAAATGGGTGAAAAATACAGGAAAAGATTTAGTAATATTTGCAGGAGCGTGTCAAAGTTATTATGAAGCACTAGTATCTGCAGGAGCAAATTTTGCATCTTCACCTGCAAGAGTGTTAATAGATTTTATGGATCCATTAGTAGTCGCTGAAAAAGTAGCAACAACTGAGGATTATAAGTATATTACAATAAATGATATAGCAGATGAATTAAGAGATGGAACTAAAGGAATAAATGGAATTGGAGCAAGAGGAAAGAAAGTAAGTAATATGCATATATAATATATATTAAAATTTTTAAAAATACTTGTAAAATACAATATTTACAAGTATTTTTAAAAGAAAAATTGGCAAAAAATGCCAATGTAACAATTTTGTAATATTAATGTTACAAAAAAGAAATATTGACTTTGAAGTGCTCAAAAATAGGGAAAAATGAAGCCTTATCAGCCTTTTTATTTTTTGACATCTTACTACACAAATGATATAATTACGACATAATTATGAAGTAGGTGGTAAAATGATTTATAAGGATGATATCACAAATTTAAAAACAGACATTAAAGAAAACATAGGACAAAAAGTAATTGTAAAAGGTACATTGGGAAGAAGTAAATTTTTTGAAAAAGAAGCCACTATAGAAAAAGCATATCCAAACTTATTCATAGTTAAATATGATGAAAATAACAGAAACGTGACATATAGTTACACCGATGTATTAACAAGAACGGTAGAAGTAAAACTATTTGATGGACAAACATATAATCCAATAATACCTCCACCAGTAGAAACAAAAAAACATAAAAATTTATAAAAAAAATATAAAATTCCTAGTTTTTAGGAATTTTTTTTTGTCCCCATAATATACATTAATATATAAATTAATTAAAAAAGAGGAGGAATTAACAATGCAGGTAGACGTGACAAAGGAGAGTGTTGTATTAAATAAAATTGTGGGACAAAAAAATGAAACAATTATGGTAGAAGGAGATTTAATAGTACCAGATGTAAAGCCAGACATATTAAATACTATTAATACAACAGGTAATGTTTGTATATATAAAAAAGAAGTATTAGATGGAAAAGTAAGAATTGATGGAAATGTAAATGTATATGTGATATATCTTGCCGATAATGAAGAAGAGAGTATAAGAAGTTTAAATACAAACATAGATTTTACACAAGTTTTAGATTTTGAAGGTTGTAATTCAGACATGAGTGTAGATGAAAACGTTTCTGTTAAATCTATTGAATGTAAAATATTAAATGGAAGAAAAATTAATGTAAAAGCAACACTACAATTTGAAATGGAAGTGTATTCAAATGAAAATGTAGATATTATAAAACAAATTAATAATATTCAAGATATACAATCATTAGAGTCTGACTTAAGAATTAATTCATTAGTGGGAGAGGGATGTTCAAAAGCATATGCTAAGGATACTATAGTAATAGAAAATATTGATAATTTGGCTGAAATACTAAAAGTGGATTTATGTATTGTAAATAAAGATATTAAAATAAGCTACAATAAAGTACTTGGAAAAGCCGATATTGCGGTTAAAATGATGTATCTTACAGAAGATAATAGAATAAAAATGGTAGAAAGCAAAATTCCAGTAATGGGATTTGTAGATATAGAAAATATAGATGAAAGTAATATATGTGACATGAAGTATAAATTAAAAAATATAGTTGTAAAACCAAATTCAGTAGAAGAACATTCAGTTTATATAGAAGTTGAAGTTGAATTATATTGCAGAGTATATGAAAATAAAGAAATAAAACTTATACAAGATTTATACAGCCCAAGTGAATGTTTAAGTTTTAACCAAAGAAGTGTAAATACTATGTCTAATAAATGTGGAATTAAAGATGTATGTAATATAAGAGAAAGAATCATGGTTCCAGAAATTAATGGGAATGAGATATATGATGTAGATATAAAGCCTATTATATTAAATAAAAACATAACAAATTCTAAAGTTATGTATGAAGGCGAAATAGAAGTAAACTTTATTTTTGCTGCAAAAAATGTAGCAGGAATTGATGTAAAACAAGTGAAATTGCCATTTAATTTTAATATAGATGCACAAGATATAAATCAAAATATGAATATAGATACAAAAGTAGAAATAATAAATCAAGATTTCATTGTGGGTTCAGATGGTGCTATTGACAGTAAAATAGATTTAGAATTTAGTCTAAATATGTCAAATACTATAAAAATAAATATTATAGATGAAGTAAATATAGATGAAACACGAGATAGACAAATTTATAGTATGGTAATTTACTTTGTAAAACCAGGTGATACGCTATGGAATATTGCAAAAAAGTTTAGGAGTACAATATCAGATATAGCTAGAGTGAATAATATAGAAGATGTGAATAAAATTTATGCAGGACAACAATTGTTTATTCCTAAATATGTATACACAAGAAGTAAAGAAACAGCATAATATATATGGAACTTGCTATAATAGCAGTTCCTTTTTTAAGGAGAATAATATGGATAAAATTTATTCTAGAAAGAGAATAAAACTACCTAAATTTATGTTAAAAAAATTTAATATATCAAATACCAAAAATAGCAAAAAGATGGGAAAATTTATTTTAATAATAACTATTGCTACTATGACTTTTACTGCGTGCATTAATTCAATTACACCAATTTTTGAAACTTTGTGTAAAGATAAGGCAAAAAGTATAGCTACAATTATTTGTAATGAAGAATCAACAAAAGTAGTTCAAAAGTATAAATATGAAGACTTAGTTACCATTTATAAAGATAGCAATGAAAATATAACAATGATAAAATCTAATATAACACCAATAAATTTAATAATATCAGATGTAGCAGAACAAATACAAAAAAGGATAAATGAAGTAGAACAAGATGAAATTGGAATAAGGCTTGGAAGTTTTATAGGAAGTAGGATACTTTCAGGAGTAGGACCAATTATTCCAATAAAATTATCTACAGTAGGAAATGTACAAACAGACTTAAGAAGCGAATTTAAATCAGCAGGTATAAATCAAACTATACACAGAATATATTTACAAGTAGACTGTGAAATTAATATATTAACGCCATATAATACCATAAATGAAAGCATATCAAACCAAGTATTAATTGCAGAAAATATAATTGTTGGTAAAATCCCAGAAGCATATTATAATTTAGAAGGTATGAGTCAAGATAATTTAATAGATGTAATGAAATAAAAAATAAATCTATAACAGAATTAATTTATGGCAACAAATGATTACCAAAAACTGTAAAAGTACTTGAAAAAGAGAGAGAAAAGATATATAAAATAGTTGACAAGTAATATTTGTAATTATAAAATAAAGACATAAAGCAAAAAGCATTTTACAAAAACAAACTTTTAATTTTCAAAAAAGCTTGTCCAAATACATGTTTTTAGAAAATTTGCAAGTTTTAGTTTTTGAAAATGCTAAATAAAAAAGTGCGAATAAATAATAGCTAACATGTACAAAATATTAAAAAGGATAAAGAAAGAAAAGAGGAGGAACACAAAAGAATGAGTAAGAAAAATAAAAAACCAAAAACAACAAAAAACATGAACTTAATTAATAACAGTAAAGGTATAACATTAATAGCTTTAGTTATAACTATTATAGTGTTACTGATACTGGCAGGAGTAACAATAAACCTAACATTAGGAGAAAATGGAATATTTAGAACAGCTCAAGAAGCAGGAGAAGCCTATAAAATATCCGAAATAACAGAAAGATTAGAACTAGCAAAATTACCAGTACAATTAGATAATAGGGGAATGACAGTACTAGACAAATATTTAGAGGAACTTATTGAGCAAGGAATCATAACACAAGAAGATATAGAAGAAACGGGGAATGAAAATTCAAGATATATAACAGTAGAAGGAGAATATGTTTATTTAATAGAAGAAATAGACAAAGAT
>CAJFII010000019.1 GCA_904381285.1 uncultured Clostridia bacterium
GGGAATGAAAATTCAAGATATATAACAGTAGAAGGAGAATATGTTTATTTAATAGAAGAAATAGACAAAGATATTAAGATAGAATACCAAGGAAAAATAGAAAATTTATTACCAGGAATACAAATAGAAGTAGTTGACATACAAAGTACCTCTATTTCAATAAGAGTAGATGCAAGAAGAATGGAAAACGGAGAATATGCATATTATATAAAAAATATAACAAAAGGAGAAGAATATATATTTAAAGAAACATTAGAAACAAATGAATATATTTTTAGTAACTTAGATCCAGATAATCAATATCAAATAAAAATAGAAGCAACAAATGCAAATGGAACAACAAGTAAGGAAAGTGCAATAATAACTACAGTACAACAAAAAGTAACACAAATTATACTAAATGCAGAAACACTAACATTAGAAAATGGAGAAACAGGCACATTAACAGCAACAATACTACCAGAAAATGCAAGCAATAAAAATGTAAATTGGAGTACAACAAATGAAGATATTGTTAGTGTCAATAATGGAACAATACAAGCAGTGGGTCTAGGAACAGCAAAAATAACAGCAGAAGCAGCAGATGGAAGTGGAATAAAGGCAACATGTACAGTAACAGTAAACCAATTAGTAACAGGAATTACATTAAATAAAACTAATATTACTTTATTAGGTGGGGAAACAGACACATTAACAGCGACAGTACTACCAGAAAATGCAAGTAATAAAAATATAAATTGGAGTAGCAGTAATACAAATGTAGCAACAGTTAATAATGGAACAATACAAGCAGTGAATTTCGGAACAGCCACTATAACAGCAGAGGCAGCAGATGGAAGCGGAATAAAAGCAACATGTACAGTAACAGTACAAGAATTACTAAGTACAATAGCAGAGCCAGGAGATTATGTGAAATATGATACTGGGATAGATGGAATTTGAGATAATAAAGACGGAATAATAACATTTAGAGTATTATATAATGATGGCACATATGGATTGCAAATAATATCAGATAAAAATGTAGAAGACGTAACATTAGGAGCAAGTAGTTGGGTAGCTACAAGAAATAGTTATAATAGTGCAATAAAAACATTAAACCAAAAAGCAGAAAGATATGCAGAAAGTAGTCCATATGCGCTAGATGGAAGATGTGTAGGAAGTGTTCCAACAGTGGGAACAGATGGATCATTTAATGCAAAGAATACAGAAAATGTAGGACCAGTAGAATTGCAATTTACATCTAGTGTAGAAGGAGCAAATAATATGAAAGATGAAGATTCGAATTATGAAATAGATTATGACACAATGGAAGCATTAGAAGAGTCAGGAGTACCAAACATATTAAAAACAGAAGAGTGGTACTGGTTAGCATCCCGTTATGTGGATGATTCTAAGTCGTATAATTGCTATTTCTATGTGCGTGCTGTTCAAAAACGCAGCGGTAACTTGAGCACCAGCAACAGCATGTGCTATGTGTTTGATGATGACTGGCATAATGCCCCCTATGGTGAAGGGGTTTCGACTAAGTACGGCCTTCGTCCTTGTATTTCTCTAAGAACTGATGTCAAAGTAATAGGCGGAGGAGATGGAAGTTCAGAAGCACAAGCATATGAGCTAGGAATATAAAATAGAGCATGCTGAGAAAGCTTTAGGACCTCTTGGATAAGATGAATTAAATAAGATAAGATAAAATTATGAAAATAGTGTATTGATTTTCTAATGTAGAAATTGATACACTATTTTCAAATACAAAATTTACAAAAATGTGTTACATGTTATAAAAACTACTTGATATTTTTTACAACATGTAATATAATTGTAATGATTTTGTAACGAACAAGAAATAATAAACAAGATAGATTAAGAAAGGAAGAGAATAATGTTCGGTTTTGGGCAAGATATTGGAATAGATTTAGGAACTGCAACAGTTATAGCATATGTAAAGGGAAAAGGAATTGTATTAAGAGAACCATCTGTTGTAGCAGTTGATAATAATACAGGTGAAGTATTAGCAGTAGGACAAGAAGCCAGAAGAATGCTTGGTAGAACACCAGGAAATATTGTGGCAACAAGGCCATTAAAAGATGGAGTTATTTCTGATTATACAGTAACAGAAAAAATGTTGAAACACTTTATTAACAAAGTGTGTGGTAAACTTATATTTGCGCCAAGAATAATGATATGTATTCCTTCACAAGTAACAGAGGTAGAAAAAAAGGCTGTTATTGATGCTGCATCTCAAGCAGGAGCAAGAAAAGTATATTTAATAGAAGAACCAATTGCAGCAGCAATTGGAGCTGGAATTGATATATCAAAACCATGTGGAAATATGATTGTAGATATTGGTGGAGGAACTACTGACATAGCAGTTATTTCTCTTGGAGGTTCTGTTGTAAGCACATCTTTAAAAGTGGCAGGAGATAAGTTTGATGAAGCAATAGTAAAATATATAAAAAAGAAACACAATGTTATGATAGGAGAAAGAACAGCAGAAGATTTAAAAGTAAATATAGGTTGTGTACATCCTAAAATTCAAGACATTGAAATGGATATTAGAGGAAGAGATCTAGTAACAGGCTTACCAAAAACAATTACAATATATTCAAGTGAAATGATGGAAGCATTAACTGAACCAGCAATGATGATTGTAGATGCTGTACATTCAGTTTTAGAAAAAACACCACCTGAATTAGCAGCAGATATTAGTGATAAAGGAATTTATATGACTGGTGGAGGATGCTTGGTTGATGGACTAGATAAACTTTTACAAGAAAAAACAGGAATTAATGTAATGATTGCTCAAGATGCGGTATCATGTGTAGCATTAGGAACTGGAAAAGCATTAGACAACTTAGATTCATTAGATGGAAAAGCAAGAATATAGAAAATGGGCGGAAAATAAGTTCCGCCCAATATTAATAAGGAGAAGTAATAAATGGAGAATAAAAAAGTAGCTTTTTATACATTACGGATGCAAAGTAAATCAATATGAAACAAATGCAATTAGACAGGAATTTTTAGAAAAGGGATATGAAGTAGTAAACTTTGAAGAAAAAGCAGATATATATGTAGTAAATACATGTACAGTAACTAATATGTCTGATAGAAAATCAAGACAAATTTTAAGAAGAGCAAAAGAAAATAACAAAGATGCAATACTAGTAGTTACAGGGTGCTATGCACAAGTGGCAAAAGAAGAATTAAACAAAATTAAAGATATAGATATTATACTAGGAAATGCAGAAAAAAAAGATATAACCAAATATGTAGAAGAATTTATATCAAAAAAAGAAAAACAAAATGAAGTATCAGATATAATGAGGCAAAAACATATTACAGAATTTGAAACAACAGCATATACAGATAAAACTAGAGCTGTTGTAAAAATACAAGATGGATGTGATAGATTTTGCTCATATTGTATAATACCATATGCAAGAGGAAGAGTAAGAAGTAGGACTATAGAAGATATAAAAAATGAAGTAGAAGAAATAGCAAAAAAAGGAATAAAAGAAATTGTTATAACAGGGATACATATTGCATCATATGGTAAAGATTTTAAAAATGGTATAAGTTTAATTGACCTATTAAAAGAATTAAATAAAGTAGAAGGAATACAAAGAATTAGATTGGGTTCTTTAGAACCAACAATAATAAGCGAAGAATTCATGAAAGAACTAATAAAATTAAATAAAATATGTGATCATTTTCATTTATCATTACAAAGTGGATGTGATAGTACTTTACAAAGAATGAATAGAAAATATACAACTGAACAATTCAAAAAAAGTGTTGAGTTAATAAAACAAAATTATCCTAATGCAGCATTAACAACAGACATTATAGTAGGTTTTCCAAAAGAAACCAAAGAAGAATTTTTACAAACTTATAAATATCTTGATGAAATAGACTTTTATAAAATGCATATATTTAAATATTCACCAAGAAAAGGCACAAAAGCGGCTGTAATGGATAATCAAATTACTAATTCAGAAAAGGAAAGAAGAAGTGCAATATTAATAGAATTATCTAATAAAAAACAATTAGAACATAATAAAAAGTATATAGGAAAGACAGTAGAAGTTTTATTAGAAGAAAGAGAAGATGTATATATAAAAGGGCATACAACAAATTATATTACAGTATACGTAAAAAATGTTAAAGATAATTTAGAAAATAACATTGTAAAAGTAGAAATAGAAAACACATATAATGAGGGACTAATTGGAAAAATAAGTAAAATGTAACAGAAATGTAACGATTTTGTAATCAATATTTAACAATAAAAATAGCAATTACTATTGATAATTCTAAATTTATATAGTATAAGTATATTAAAGTTGTTAATAAAATTACAAAGGAGGAACAATAAATGAGTGAAAAAATAATGGGTGGTGTAGAAACTAATGTAGCAGAACAAACATTACCTGCAAAAGTAGGAGTATGGCCAAAAGTAAAAGCATTTTTATTTAAAGAAATAAAAGTTGAATTAACACCTGCTCAACAAAAATTTGAAGATGATTTAAATGACTTTTTACATATGGAAATAACATGGCAAGATTTTAAAGATTTCTTATTCCAAGAAGTTACATTTGGTAAAAAAAAGAATAATTAATAAAATAGAAATAGACCGAGGGTCTATTTTTTTTTGTCCAATGACTTGACAGTTTACAATAATACATATAAAATAAAAGGGTAGGTTTAATATATTAATATTAAAAAAATTATATAGATATATTATTATCGAACATTGAAAATTAAATAGAAAGAGGTGTATGATTATGGAAATATTAATCATTATCGCCACAATTCTAATCTCAGCTGTTGTGTTTATACCAATAGGTGTAGCAATCAGAAAGAAAATAGCTGAATCTAAAATCGAAGGTGCAGAAATAGAGGCAAAAAAGATATTAGAACTTGCAAACAAAGAAGCAGAAAATAGAAAAAAAGAAGAAATATTCAAAGCAAAAGAACAAATTGTGCAAGAAAGGCAAGAGCTAGAACAAGAGATTAGACAAAGAAGAGGCGAAGTACAAAAACAAGAATCTAGGATAATACAAAAAGAAGAAAACTTAGACAGAAAAGAAGAAAGTTTAGAACGTAAGGAAAGGGAAATTGACAAAAGAGACAAAGCAATAGATGAAAAGGAAGAACAATTAAATGAGTTAATGCAAAAGCAATTAGATGAATTACAAAAAATATCTGGATTATCAATAGAAGAAGCAAAAAATCTATTGTTAGATGAAACTAGAAAGCAAATAAAGACAGAAACAGCAGCAATTATTAGAGAAGAAGAAGCTAAAGCTAAAGAAGAATCAGGAAAAAAGGCAAGAGAGCTTTTAACATATGCTGTTCAAAAATGTGCAGCTGACCATACATCAGAGACTACTGTTTCAATAGTTACTCTTCCAAATGATGATATGAAAGGAAGAATTATTGGTAGAGAAGGAAGAAATATTAAAGCTTTAGAAACATTAACAGGAATTGACCTTATAATCGACGATACACCTGAAGCTGTGATAATATCAGGTTTTGATCCATTAAGAAGAGAAGTAGCAAAAATTGCACTTGAAAAATTAATTGAAGATGGAAGAATTCATCCTGCTAAAATCGAAGAAATGGTAGAGAAAGCCAAAGAAGAAGTGGAAGCAACAATAAAATCAGAAGGTGAAAGAGCAACATTAGAAACAGGAGTAATGGGATTAAATCCAGACTTAATAAAACTCATTGGAAAATTAAAATATAGAACAAGTTATGGACAAAATGTTCTTAATCATTCAATAGAAGTATCAAACCTTGCAAGAATTATGGCAGAAGAATTAGGGCTTGATGCAAAAAGAGCAAGAAGAGCAGGTTTACTACATGATATAGGAAAAGCACTTGATCACGATATGGAAGGAACTCATGTAGAAATAGGTGTAGATGTATTAAAGAAATTTAAAGAAAATCCATTAGTAATTAATGCTGTAGAGGCACATCATGGTGATGTAGAACCACAAACACTAGAGGCTGTACTTGTACAAGCAGCTGATGCAATAAGTGCATCTAGACCAGGAGCAAGAAGAGAAACTCTAGAAGCTTATATAAAGAGACTAGAACAATTAGAAGAAATAGCAGATTCTTTTGAAGGTGTGGATAAATCATATGCTATACAAGCGGGAAGAGAAATAAGAATTATGGTAAAACCTGAAAAAATATCTGATGCAGAAATGACACTTATGGCAAGAGATATTGCAAAAAAAGTAGAAAATGAAATGGATTATCCAGGACAAATAAAAGTAAATGTTATAAGAGAATCAAGAGCAATAGAATATGCAAAATAAAATAAAAACAACTAGCATTTTGGCTAGTTGTTTTTATTTTTATAGTAGTGTATAATATTTACAGTTTTATAAAGGGAAAAAATTGAAAAATAATTATGATTTATTTTTCAACTAAATTTGTAACTGAGGAAGGAATGAAATAAAAATGAGAATTTTTGCTGTTGGAGATATAATTGGTGAAAATGGCTTAAAAAAAGCAAGTGAGGAATTACCAAATTTGAAGAAAAACCAAAATATAGATTTTATAATTATAAATGGAGAAAATGTAGCAGGAGGAATGGGAATTACACAAAAACTATATAAAGAAATGTTATTAATAGGTGCAGATGTAGTTACTATGGGAAATCATACATGGGGGAAAAAGGATATTTTTAATTTTATAGATGATCCACAACTAATAAGACCTGCTAATTATCCTAAAGGAGTTCCTGGAAAGGGCTATATAATAAGAAAGTGTAAAAATAAAAATATAGCAGTTATTAATTTAATAGGAAGAACAGATATGAATATATTATCTGAAAATCCATTTATATTAGTAGATGAAATTTTAGAAGAAATAAAAGAAAAAACAGATATCATAATAGTAGATTTTCATGCGGAAGCAACAGCAGAAAAAATTGCAATGGGTTACTATTTAGATGGTAGAGTTAATATTGTATATGGAACACATACACATGTACAAACAGCTGATGAAACAATTTTAGAAAAAGGAACAGCATATATAACTGATATAGGAATGACAGGCCCTAAAAATTCAGTTATAGGAATGGATGTAGATGTATCTATAAAAAGATTTATAACAACCCTACCAGAAAGATATAAACTTGCTGAAGGGAAATGTGTATTAAATGGATGTATTTTTGATATAGATGATAATACATGTCGAATTAAGAATATAGAACGAGTAAAACTGTAAAAAAATAGAAAAAAAAGACGATGAAAACTTCCTTTTTTTTCCAGAAAATACTAGACAATAATCCTAAAATATAATATAAATATATTTGTTCAAAATGAAACAAAAATTAAATTTTAGGAGGAAAAATTAATGGAAATTTTAAAAATCTCATCAAAATCAAATCCAAATTCAGTAGCAGGAGCAATCGCAGGATTGGTAAAAGAAAATGAAAGAGCAGAAATGCAAGCGATTGGAGCAGGAGCATTAAATCAAGCCATAAAAGCAGTGGCAATAGCAAGAGGATTCGTAGCACCAACAGGAGTAGATTTAGTTTGTGTGCCAGCATTTGCTGAAGTACAAGTTGAGGGTGAAGACAGAACAGGGATTAAAATTGTTGTTGAATCAAGAGCTTAAATAAAATGCATAAAATAGATTAGGGGAGCAAATATGCTCTCTTTTTTCAAAAAAATAGGTATTGAAACTTTTAAATATTTACTATATTATATATGTAAATATTAATATGGAGGTAGAAGTTGAAATCAAATATTATTAAATATATATTTATAGCTATTGTAATAGGTTTGGTAATATATTCAGCATATATAATATATGGAAATAAAGAAGAGCCTGAAAACAAAGTAGAAACAGTAAAAACAGAACAAGAACCAGAAGTAATAACTAATATAAGAATACCAGTAGTAAATTTTGATACAATAAACCCTATTCTTAGTAAAAATCAAAATATTCAAGACATTTCTAGGCTTGTATATGAACCATTATTAAATATTGATGAAAACTATAAAATTCAATTATGCTTAGCTAGTGAATGGTCAAAAACAACAACTACATCATATGTAATTAAATTAAAAAATAATGTAAAATGGCAAGATGGAAATATGTTAACTGCAAAAGATGTTCAATTTACAATAGACAAATTAAAAGATGCTAATGTAAATTCAATATATGCGTATAATGTGCAACATGTAATAAGTGTAGAAGTTATAGATGATAATACTATAAGAATAAACTTAGATAAAGAAATACCATTTTTTGAATATAATTTAACATTTCCAATAATGTCATATAGATATTTTGAAAATGAGGACTTCATAAATACCACAAGAAATAGTACACCTGTTGGAACAGGAAGATTTAAAGTAACTTTAGAAAATGATAATATTGTGTTAAAACAAAATCAAAATTGGTGGAACAATCAAAATGAAACAACTAAATTAACGCAAATATATATTGTTAAATACAATAACATGGGTGAAGTATATAATGCTTTTAAAATAGGAAATATAGACCTATTTACTACTAGTAGTTTAGAGATAGAAAATTATATAGGAACAATAGGATATAACACTAAAGAATATATGGGAAGAGAACTAGATTTTATAGCATTTAATTGTAATAGTAATGTATTATCAAACAAAGAAGTAAGACAAGCTATTTCTTATGCAATAGATAAACAAAATATTGTATCTGCAATATATAGTGGAAAGTATTATACATGTAATTTTCCATTTGAATATGGAAACTATTTATATGGAGACAATAAAGTAAGTTATGAATACAATATTGAAAATGCAAGAAAGATATTACAAGATAATGGTTGGACATATAATAAAAAAACATGGCAAAAAACAAAAGATTATAAAACAATCAGGTTAAGATTAAACCTAGTTGTAAATTCTAGTAACGAAAAAAGAGTTCAAGTTGCAGAGAACATAAAAGCGAGTTTAGAAAACCTAGGAATAACTGTAAACATAATAAAAGCAAATGATTCACAATATAAAAAATACTTAGAAAATAAAAACTATGATATGATTTTAACAGGAATATATACACCATATAGTCCAGACCTAACAACATATTTTGGAGAAAACAATTTAGCAAATTTCAATAACCAAGAAGCAAATAACATAATAAAAGAAGTCAATAACATAACAGACGAAAAATTATTAAAAGAAAAATACAATCAATTAATAAATATATACAAAGAAGAAATGCCATATATATATTTATATACAAATAGAAAAACATTAGTATATAGCCTAAAATTACTAGGAGAAATAACACCAAACAACTATAACATATTCTATAATATAGGTTCATGGTATAGGCAGTAAACCTTAAGTTGTCAGTGGGGACGGAGATTTTTGACAAGTTCAGAATTTCCGTCCCATTTTTTATGTAAAAAAGTGATAATCAAAAACGGTCCAAACTATTGCAAATGGAAAATGACAAAGATAAAATGACGAAAAAGAAAGTTCGTCATTTTTTGTTTCAAAATATTAAAAAAATATTTTGAAGAAAAAAATGGAAATACTTGACAAGTAATATTTGTAATTATAAAATATCAACGTAAGATAAAATTTTGTAAAAATAACCTAAATGAAAAAATAAATTACATATTTAAGATAAAAAAGAGAATAATAAAAATAAAACCAATAGGAGGAACAGATGAAAAAAGAAGAGAAAAAGAATGTAAGTAAAAAAATAATAAAAAAAGCAAAAGGAATAACATTAATATCGTTGGTTATAACAATAATAATACTACTAATATTAGCAGGAGTAACTTTGAGCTTAACATTAGGAGATAACGGAATAATAACACAAGCGCAGAAAGCAAAAGAAGCCCAAGAAATAGCAGCAATAAAAGAAGATATACAACTAGCAATACTAGATAAAGAACTAGAAAAAGGAGGAACAGGGCTAACACAGGAAGAATTAGAAGAAATAGCAGGGAATTATGGAGAACTACAAGAAGATGGAAACACAATAAAAACAGATGAAGGATATGAAATAAAGATAGACGAAATATATAAACCAGGAGGAGGAACAAGTAATCCTGGAAGTGGAGCGAGTGATGAAGAAATAGCAGCATTAGAGGAAAAAATAAAAGAACTAGAACAAACAGTAGAAGACCTAACAAATACGAAAACAGAATTAGAAGGAACAATAGAAGATTTAAATGGACAATTAGAACAAGCACAAGGAGATAAAACAGCACTACAAGAACAAATAG